>NZ_JBVHTY010000012.1:0-240962 GCF_055565615.1 Streptomyces sp. NPDC028368
CTTTCCGGCCTTTCCGACTTTATCAGATCCGGGCCTCGCCGTTTCCGGTCGAATTTCGGTTCCGATTCCCCGTCGGAGGGGGCTGCCTTTCGGCTCTTCCGACTTTAGCAGAAGATGATCGGTCGAATTAATCGACCGGACTTCCGGTAAATGATCGGAGCGCCTCGCCGTATTGATTTTCCGGCCGAAGCGGAGAAGAGACTAACCGTTGCGGTCGAACCTGTCTAGTTCGTGGCAACCGTTTGAATCTACCTCCCCCTGCCACCCATGTCAATGGGTTTCTGGGGCGAAGAGGAGATTAGCAGGTCAGCGGCCCTGGACGCACATCAGGCGGCGGTCGGCAGACCGGCTTCGCGGTCGGTGGGGGCGAGGTCGCCGGTCTCGCCGGCGCGTATGGCGCGGCCGCCCAGGACGTAGACGTACAGGAGGAAGGCCAGCTCGGCGGTGGCGCCGATGGTGATGCGGGCCCAGGTGGGCAGGCCTGAGGGGGTGACGAAGCCTTCCAGAGCGCCGGATATGAAGAGGACGGCGGCGAGGCCGATGGCGACGCCCAGTGCGGAGCGGCCCTCCTCGGCCAGGGCCGTGCGGCGGGGGCGGGGGCCCGGGTCGATGAGGGTCCAGCCGAGGCGTAGGCCGATGCCTGCGGCGATGAAGACGGCGGTCAGTTCGAGGAGGCCGTGCGGGAGGATCAGGCCGAGGAAGGTGTCGAGGCGGCCTGCCGAGGACATCAGGCCGATGCCTGCGCCCAGGTTGAGCATGTTCTGGAAGAGGATCCAGAGGACAGGGATGCAGGCGAAGGCACCGAGGACGAGGCACAGGGCTACGGCCTGGGCGTTGTTCGTCCATACCTGGGCGGCGAAGGATGCCGCGGGGTGGCTGGAGTAGTACGTCTCGTACTCGCCACCGGGGCGGGTCATGGCGCGGAGGTCCTCCGGGGCGCCGATGGTGGCCTGGACCTCGGGGTGTGTGGCGATCCACCAGCCGAGGAGGGCGGCGACGGCGGTGGAGAGCACCGCGGTGGGGATCCACCAGTGGCGGAGGCGGTAGACCGCCGCCGGGAACCCCGTGGTGAAGAAGCGGGCGGCGTCGCGCCAGGAGGCCTTGCGGGCGCCGGTCACCGCGCTGCGGGCGCGGGCCACCAGGGAGGTGAGGCGGCCGGTCAGCGCGGGGTCGGGGGCGCTGGAGAGGAGGAGGGAGAGGTGGGTGGTGGTGCGTTGGTAGAGGGCTACGAGTTCGTCGGCCTCGGTGCCGGTGAGACGGCGCTTGCGCTGGAGGAGGGATTCGAGGCGGTCCCATTCGGCGCTGTGTGCCGTGATGAAGACATCGAGGTCCATGTGTCGGTCTCGCTCCTCGTAGCGCCGTGAGCTGGTGTGCGGCCAGCTTGGCAGACTGGGCGTGACCGGCGTGGGGCGGGCGGGAGTTGAGAGGAGTGGGGCGCGGTGAGTGAGCTCGTAACGGGTGAAGCAGTGGTGCTGGGGCTGCGGCCGGCGAGGTTGCCGAGTCGGGGGCTGGCGGTGCTGGTGGATCTGGCCGTGGCCTGGGGGACGTATATAGCGGTGTCGCTGGTCCTGGTGGGCGCGATGTCGTCGCTGGACAGTGCCGCGCTGGCGGCGGCATCGGTGGCGGCGTTCATTCTGGTGCAGGTCGGGATACCGATTGTGATCGAGACGCTGAGCCATGGGCGGTCGCTGGGGAAGCTGATCTGCGGGCTGCGGGTGGTGCGGGAGGACGGGGGGCCGATCCGGTTCCGGCATGCGTTGGTGCGGGGTGCCATGGGGGCCATCGAGATCGTGCTGACGATGGGTGTGGTGGCGTCCATCGCGTCGCTGGTGTCGGCGCGGGGGCGTCGGGTGGGGGACGTGTTCGCCGGGACTCTCGTCGTACGGGAGCGGATTCCGGTGGAGGAGCCGGGCGTGGCGTTGCCGCCGCCGGATGCGTGGCTGGCGGCGGAGGTCGAGGGGCTGGATCTGTCGCGGGTGCCGGACCGGTGGTGGCTGACCGTGCGGCAGTACCTCGCGCGGATGGGGCAGCTGGATCCGCAGGTCGGCGGGGCGATGGCCGGGCGGCTTGCCGAGGACCTTCGGGGGTTCACGGGGGTGACGGCGCCGGCGGGGGTGCATCCGGCGGCCTATCTGTCCGCGGTGATGGGTGAGCGGCAGGCACGCGAGGCACAGCGGGCGTTCGGGGCGTCTTGGCCGGTACCGGGTGAGGGGGACTCGGCGGCTCCGGCGGGGGTCACGGCAGCGGTCTCGGCGGGGGCGTCCTCGGTGCGCGCAGGTGATGCAGCTGGCGGGGGGCGGTGGGCGGCGCCCGGAGGCAGCGCGTCGGCGGCCGACGGACCGCCGGTGGCCGGGGGCGGGGCCGGGCGTATGGAGCCGGTGGCGGGAACGGGCGGGGCCGACGGGGCCGGTGAGGCATCGCGTACGGGGTTTGCGCCGCCTGCCTGAGGGGGCGGCGGGGCACCGGGGACGGGCTCGTACGAGGGTTTTACGGGAACGCCGACGGTGGGGATTCGAGGGATTCGAGTTCGATGCCGGGGGCGGAGAGGACGACGTCGCCGGCGATGTGGACGGTGTGCTGTTCACCGGTTTCCAGGTCGTTGACCTGGTATTCGTCGGCGATCAGCGGGGCGTTGTCAGTGGCGTGTGGTGTGCTGGATCGCAGGGCCCAGGACTGGTCGAGCGTGCGGGGGGCGAGGACGGGGGGCGTGAAGGCCACGAGGCGGGTGCGGACGGCTCCGGCGCCGAGGGCGGGGCGGAGCAGCCGGGCGGTGGCGACGAGGAATGCGGGGGACGCGCCGGTGAAGGCGTGGGCGGGAACGTTGCCTTCGGTGGCGTGTTCGCCGGTGGGGTCGGTGCGCACCCAGGTGACGCCTTCCAGGGCGGCGCCGCGGACCTGCCAGGCGGAAGCGTGGAGTTCGAGGCGGAGGGGTCGGCCGAGCTCGTCGAGGGTGAGGTCGACGGAGCCGGCGTGATCGCCGGAGGGGGTGGTGATCTGCGAGACATAGCGCCAGCCGGAGGGGCCGGTGGCGCAGTGGAAGTGCTCTTCACCGAGGGGGGTGTGATCGTGCGGGTCGTGGAGGGAGTAGTGGCCGCGGGGCATGGGGCTTGCAGTCCTTCGGGCGGGCCGGTGGGGGATGAGCTCGGTGGGCCTGGGGCGGGCCCCTTACGGACCAGGCCCCCGCCGCGAGAGGCGAGGGCCTGGCTTCCGGGGTTCACCGGCTGCTGGTGGTTGCCAGTCGCTGATCGCTGGGGATCAGCGGTCGGCTCAGTAGCGGTAGTGGTCGGGCTTGTACGGGCCCTCGACCTGGACACCGATGTAGGCGGCCTGCTCCGGGCGCAGCTCGGTGAGCTTGACGCCGAGGGCGTTGAGGTGGAGGCGGGCGACCTTCTCGTCGAGGTGCTTGGGGAGCACGTAGACGTCGGTCGGGTACTCCTCGGGCTTGGTGAACAGCTCGATCTGGGCCAGGGTCTGGTCCGCGAAGGAGTTGGACATCACGAACGAGGGGTGGCCGGTGGCGTTGCCGAGGTTGAGCAGGCGGCCCTCGGACAGCACGATCAGGACCTTGCCGTCCGGGTGGGTCCAGGTGTGGACCTGGGGCTTGACCTCGTCCTTGACGATGCCGGGGAGCGTGGCCAGGCCGGCCATGTCGATCTCATTGTCGAAGTGACCGATGTTGCCGACGATCGCCTGGTGCTTCATCCGCGCCATGTGCGACGCCATGATGATGTCCTTGTTGCCGGTCGTGGTCACGAAGATGTCGGCGGTCTCGACGACGTCCTCGAGGGTGGTGACCTGGTAGCCGTCCATCGCCGCCTGCAGGGCGCAGATCGGGTCGATCTCGGTGATGATCACCCGGGCACCCTGGCCGCGCAGGGACTCCGCGCAGCCCTTGCCGACATCGCCGTAGCCGCAGACCACGGCGGTCTTGCCGCCGATCAGGACATCGGTGGCGCGGTTGATGCCGTCGATCAGGGAGTGCCGGCAGCCGTACTTGTTGTCGAACTTCGACTTGGTCACGGCGTCATTCACGTTGATCGCCGGGAAGAGGAGGTCGCCGTCACGGTGCATCTCGTACAGACGGTGCACACCGGTGGTGGTCTCCTCCGTCACACCACGGATCTCCGAGGCCAGCTTCGTCCACTTCTCGGGGCTCTCCGCCAGGGTGCGGGTGAGCAGCTCCAGGATGGAGCGGTGCTCGTCGCTCTCGGCGGTCTCGATGGCGGGGACCTTGCCGGCCTTCTCGTACTCGACGCCCTTGTGGACCAGGAGCGTGGCGTCGCCGCCGTCGTCCAGGATCATGTTCGGGCCGCCGGTGGGCGAGTTGGGCCAGGTCAGCGCCTGCTCCGTGCACCACCAGTACTCCTCCAGGCTCTCGCCCTTCCAGGCGAAGACCGGGATGCCCTGGGGAGCTTCGGGGGTGCCGTTCGGGCCCACCGCGATGGCCGCCGCGGCGTGGTCCTGGGTGGAGAAGATGTTGCACGACGCCCAGCGGACCTCGGCGCCGAGCGCCACCAGGGTCTCGATCAGGACGGCCGTCTGCACGGTCATGTGCAGCGAACCGGTCACCCGGGCGCCGGCCAGCGGCTGGGTGGCGGCGTACTCCTTACGGATCGCCATCAGACCGGGCATCTCATGCTCGGCGAGGGTGATCTCCTTACGGCCGAAGGCGGCAAGGGACAGGTCGGCGACCTTGAAGTCCTGGCCGGTGGCTGCTGTCGTCATGCGGGCTGCTCCTCGAGCGTCGCGTGGTTTTGGGGCTGGGCAGTCTGCGGCGCGGGCAGGCAGGAGCGTACGCGGAAGCGCACACACCTCTCCCCCTGGCCGCAGCGCAGTCCGTCGGAGGCCCTCTCTCCCTCGGCCGGTCCGCGGGGCGGGCCGCCCGACCGCCATCAGCAGCGACGTCTGGCACTGGTCACGAATCTACACCGATCGGCCCAGTGAACCCCAGCCCGGATGGGCCGATGAGGGCCGCTTCCGTGCGGTCTCGGCCATGGCGGGGGGCGCCGCGGGTTCCCGGTGTCGCCGCGGTACGTGGCATGGAGACGGGGCCTGGGGGCTTTGACTGCGGTTCCGCGTGCTGCAGGATGCCCGGAGCGCGGGAGCACGAGAACGCCTGTACGGCCGCGCGTACGTTCGTAAGGAGAAACACGTGACGACGAGTCCAGCCGATCCCCCCGAGGGCGCGGGGAAGAGCGGGCAGGGGCTGAAGCTGCTCGCAGTGACCGCCTGCCCCACCGGTATCGCCCACACGTATATGGCCGCGGAGAAGCTGACGCAGGCCGCGCAATCCCTCGGGCATGAGATCAAGGTGGAGACCCAGGGCTCCATCGGGGCTGAGAATGTTCTCTCTGACAACGATGTCAGAGAGGCGGATGCGGTGATCATCGCCGCGGACAAGGATGTGGACCGCGGGCGGTTCGCCGGCAAGCGGGTCCTGGCCGTCGGGGTCGCCGAGGGCATCCACCATCCCGAGCAGCTGATCGAGCGGGTGCGGAGTGCGCCGGTGTACGAGGGAGGCGGTGCGGCGGCCCCGGAGAGCGGTGGCGGCGGCAAGGAGCGAAGCGTCGGGTACAAGGCGCTGATGAACGGGGTCAGTTACATGATCCCGTTCGTGGTGGTCGGCGGACTGCTGATCGCGATATCGCTGGCGCTGGGCGGCCATCCGACGCCGGAAGGGCTGCAGATCCCGCCGGGGTCGTTCTGGGCGGACGTCAACAACATCGGGACCATCGGGTTCACGATGATGGTGCCGATCCTGTCCGGCTACATCGCGTACGCGATCGGGGACCGGCCCGCGCTCGTACCGGGCATGATCGGCGGCTGGATCGCCACCCACGGCGAGCTGTACGGGATGAAGGGCGCCGGTGCCGGCTTCATCGGCGGGATCGTGACCGGCTTCCTCGCCGGCTATCTGGTCGTGTGGATCAAGAAGGTCAGGGTCCCCCGGTTCGTCCAGCCGATCATGCCGATCATCGTGATCCCGATCGTGGCGGCGTCGGCGCTCGGGCTCTTCTTCATCTACGTGCTCGGCAAGCCGATCTCGTGGGTGTTCACGCATCTCACGGGCTGGCTCAGCGGAATGACCGGGACCAGCGCGATCGTGCTCGGCGCGATCCTCGGGCTGATGATCGCGTTCGATATGGGCGGACCGGTCAACAAGACGGCGTTTCTGTTCGGTTCGGGGCTGATCGCGTCCGGCAACCAGACGGTGATGGGCATGTGTGCCGCCGCGATTCCGGTCATGCCGCTGGGGCAGGGGCTGGCCACGCTGATCCGCCGGCGGCTGTATACGGAGCAGGAGCGGGAGACCGGGATGGCCTCGCTGTTCATGGGGCTGTTCGGGATTTCCGAGGGCGCGATCCCGTTCGCGGCGGCGCGGCCCGCGCAGGTGATTCCGGCGAACATGCTCGGTGGCGCGGTGGCCGGTGCGATCGCGGGAATGGCCGGGGTGTCGGACGCGGTGCCGCACGGCGGGCCGATCGTGGCGGTGCTGGGCGCGGTCGCCGGGGTGCCGATGTTCTTTGTCGCCGTGCTGGCCGGGGCGGCGGTGACGGCGCTGGCGACGGTCGCGTTGGTGGATCGTGCGGAGCGGCGGAAGGGGCGGGCCACGGCGGCGGTGCCCGCTCGGCCGTTGGTGGCAGAGCCGGTGCCGGCGCCGGCGCCGGCTCCAGCGGGGGTCGGGGCTGGGGCCGTAACGGCGGGGGCCGGGGGCGTAACGGCGGGGGCCAGGGGCGTAACGGCGGGGGCCAGGGCTTCCGGTGGCGGGGCTTCCGGTGCCCCGGCGGGTTCCGGTGCCCCGGCGGGTTCTCGTACCGGGGACGACGACGCGTCCGAAGTCCTCTCCGGGTACCTGACCCGAGAGACCGTCAAGACCCGCCTGGCGGCCGCCGGCAAGGAGGCGGCCATCCGCGAGATGGCTGAACTTGCGGCCAATACGGGCAAGGTGACGGATGCCGCGGAGCTCGTACGGGTCGCGCTGGCCCGGGAGGCGCAGGGGACCACCGGGCTCGGCGAGGAGATCGCGATTCCGCATGCCAAGACGGATGCGGTGACGGCGCCGGTCGTCGCGTTTGCGCGGTCCGCGGAGGGCATCGACTGGGGTTCGCTGGACGGGACCCTGGCCAGGCTGGTGTTTCTGATCGCGGTGCCGGAGGCGGCGGCCGGGGACGAGCATCTGCGGATCCTGGCGATGCTGTCGCGGAAGCTGATGGATACGGACTTCCGGGCGCGGCTCCAGGCGGCGGAGGACGAGGCGGCGGTGCTGCGCGTCCTGGGCGAGATCCACTAGGGGGTGGGCGAACAGATCCCGTAGGGGGTGCGAGGGCCCCCTGCGGGTCCACAACGCGGCGGGGTCTGGGGGGTATTCCCGTGGGGCGCCTGGATGCGGCGGGTCCGGGTGGGGGAATTCCGTGGCTCGCCGCAACGTGGCGCGTCCTTGAGGAGGAACTCCTCGCCCCCGCATAGCCGGCACGTCCAAGAGGTCTCCCCCGCGCCTCCCCGCCTGATCGGCAAGGCGCTGGTCCGGCCCCCGATGGCACCGTGCGCAGTGCGGCGAAGGGCCCCCGCGCTCGCCAGGAGTGCGGGGGCCCATGTGCTTACGGGGCGGGGGTGGTTCAGTGGCCGCCCGGTGTTGCTTCCGGGGCGGGGCCGGCGGCGGCCGTGGCCTCGTTGTAGATGTCGGGCTCGAGGTAGATGACGCGGGCGATCGGTACGGCCTCGCGGATGCGGGCCTCGGCCGCGTCGATGGCCCTGGCGATCTCGGTGGCGGTGTCGTCGTGCTCGACCGCGATCTTGGCGGCGACCAGCAGTTCCTCGGGACCGAGGTGGAGGGTGCGCATGTGGATGACGCGGGTGACGACGTCGCCGTCGACGATCGCCTCGCGGATCTTGGCGACCTGCTCGGGGCCGGCCGCCTCGCCCAGCAGCAGCGACTTGGTCTCGGCGGCCAGGACCAAGGCGATCACGACCAGCAGCGCGCCGATGCACATGGTGCCGACGCCGTCCCAGACGCCGTCGCCGGTGGCGAGGGTGAGGCCGACGCCGCCGAGCGCGAGGACCAGACCGACCAGCGCGCCGAAGTCCTCCAGGAGGACGACCGGCAGCTCGGGGGCCTTGGCGCGGCGGATGAACTGGCCCCAGGTCTGCCGGCCGCGCAGCTCGTTGGACTCCTTGATGGCGGTGCGGAAGGAGAAGCCCTCGGCAATGACGGCGAAGATCAGCACGCCGACCGGCCAGAACCAGTTGTCCAGCGGATGCGGGTCGTGGATCTTCTCGTAGCCCTCGTAGAGCGCGAAGACGCCGCCGATGGTGAACAGGACGATGGAGACCAGGAAGCCGTAGATGTAGCGCTCGCGGCCGTAGCCGAAGGGGTGTTCCGCGGTCGCCGCGCGCTGGGCCTTCTTGCCGCCGAGCAGCAGCAGGCCCTGATTGCCGGAGTCCGCGATGGAGTGCACTCCTTCGGCGAGCATCGAGGACGAGCCGCTGAAGGCGAAGGCCACGAACTTCGCTACGGCGATCGCCAGGTTGGCGCCCAGCGCCGCAACGATCGCCTTTGTCCCGCCTGATGCGCTCATGTGTGCCGCGTGTCCCTTCCGTCGACGGAGCGCTACCGCTTTACCGCCCCTTTAATGCCGTGCGGCGGTCATTGTTGCAGCCCGGCGCGGGGGCGGTGCCAGGAGGCCGACATGCGGCCGTCCCGGCGGCGCTCCTAGAGCCTGTCGTCAAACTCCCGCCTGCCCCGCGACGCCTGGCACGCACGCTCGCTGCGTTGTCGGGCTCGCCCCGATACGCCCAGTATCGGGGCGGCCCTCCGCCTTGCGATCGCACGTACCAGACGCCGCGGGGCCCGCCCTTCGGGCGAACGGGAGTTTGACGACAGGCCCTAGGCCACGACCGTAGCGCGGAAGAGGGTGCCCTCTCCGGAGAGGGTGATCCGTTCGCCGGCCGGGACGAAGGCCGATGCGCCGGGGGTGAGGGTCAGGTCCTGTGAGGTGTCGCTCTCCAGGCGGACGGTGCCCGCCGTGCACAGCAGGACCTGTGGCGTACGGGGGTCCAGCGGGCGGGGCGCGGCCCCGGGGGCGAGGGCGAAGCGGGAGAGCCGGAATTCGTCGATCGGGGTCTCGTAGACCTCCTCGCCGTCGACCGCCTCGGGGCGCAGGACGCCCGGGTCGCCGGCTTCGAACCGGACGATGCGCAGCAGTTCGGGGACGTCGACGTGCTTGGGGGTGAGGCCGCAGCGCAGGACGTTGTCGGAGTTGGCCATCAGCTCGACGCCGAGGCCGTTCAGGTAGGCGTGCGGGATGCCGGCGCCGAGGAACAGGGCTTCGCCGGGCTGGAGTTGGACGTGGTTGAGGAGCATGGCGGCGATGACGCCGGGGTCGCCCGGGTAGTGGTGGGCGATGCCGGCGTACGCGGCATAGTCGGCGGCGTGCGGGCCTTCCTGGTCGCCGAGCTGTCCGGCCGCTGCGGCGGCGCGTTCGACGGTGTCGGCCATCGCGCCGTGCTCGGCGCTCAGGACGGCGGTCAGCACCTCGCGCAGCGCGGCTTCCTCGGGGCCGGCGCGCAGGATGTCGACGTACGGCTTGAGGTCGTCGGTGCCCAGGCCGTCCAGGAGGTCGGCGGCCTGGGCCGGGTGCCGGAAGCCGCACAGGCCGTCGAAGGGGGTGAGCGCGACGATCAGCTCGGGCTTGTGGTTGGCGTCCTTGTAGTTGCGGTGGCCGGCGGCTATCGGGACGCCGCGCCGCTCCTCGTCGGCGAAACCTTCCTGCGCCTGGGCGAGGTCGGGGTGGACCTGGAGGGAGAGCGGGGAGCCGGCCGCGAGCAGTTTGAGCAGGAACGGCAGCCGGGGGCCGAAGGCCCGGACGGTGTCGGCGCCCAGTTCGGTCTCGGGGGCGGCGTCGATCACCTCGGCCAGGGAGATGGGGCCGGCGCCGCGGTCGATACGGGAGGGGGCGCCGGGGTGGGCGCCCATCCACATCTCGGCCTGCGGTGCGCCGGTCGGCGCGACGCCGAGGAGCTCCGGGATGGCGGTGGCGGAGCCCCAGGCGTAGGGGCGCACGGTGTTGGCGAGGCGGTCCATGGAGCTGCTGCTTCCTGAGGTGTCGTACGTGCCGGTGGCTGGTCGGGCCGCGTGGCCCACCCCATGATCACTCGGTGTCGGCGAGCGCCAGGTAAACGGCGGCGAAATCCGTGATGGCGAGCAGTTCCGTGGCGCTTTCCAGTTCGGTGCCGCTCTCCGGCTGGAGCTCGGTGAGGGCGGTCTCGCTTTCGTCGGCGAGCTCGTTGGCGGCGCGGGTGGCGGAGTGCGCCCCCGGCTCCCGCCGGTCGCGCAGCAGCAGGATCCTGGCGTGCAGGGCGGCGGGCTGCTCGACGCGGTCGCGGAAGAAGTCGTCCGGATCGGCGCCGGCGGCCAGCGAGCCGGCCAGCAGCGGGCGGTGGGTGGTGAGCGCCTCGGGCAGCTCGGCGGCGAGCGCGGGCAGGCCCGCGAGTCCCGCGAGGACGGTGGCGAAGTGCCGGCCGACGGCTCCGGCGACGGTGCCTTCCGTCCAGATCAGCGGCAGTGCCTCGGCGAGGTCGGCGGCCAGGGTCTTGGCCGGGTTGGTGTAGGTGGCGATGGCCGGGCCGCAGCGTTCGGCGAGCTGGTCGAGGTGGTCGGCGAGGCGGCCGAGCTCCTCGGGGGGCGCGCTGAGCAGGCCGATCCGGTCGGCGAGCGCGAGCAGCGGGATCAGCAGCGACCAGAGGGTGCCGGGGGCGGCCGGGGGCGCGCCCTCGACGTCGAATTCGGCGTCGTACGGGGTGGTGGCTAGCGGGACGGTGAGGCCGCGGGCCTGGGTGACGGCGTCGGCGAGCGGGCCGCCGGCCGGGGTGACGGCGACGACCGCGCAGCCACGGCGGTAGGCCTGCTCGACCAGCTCGGCGAGGCCGGGGTCGGAGCCGTCGGGGCCGGCGAGCAGCAGCAGGTCCAGGGGGCCGGTCCAGCCGGGCAGCGTCCAGCGCAGGGCGCCGGGCAGCGGGGCCACGCCGGTGGGCGGGATGAGGGTGACCGGGGCGCTGCCGCCGCCGAGGGCGCTGAGGAGTTCGGCGATGGTGGAGGCGGCCGGGCCCGGTCCGGCGACGAGGACGGCGCGTGGCCGTCCGTCGGGCGTCAGGTCGGGGATGCCGGCCTCGGCGGCGCTGCGGGCGGCGGTACGGACCCGGGCGCCGGATTCGGCTACGCCGCGCAGCAGTCCGTAACGGTCGGCGCCGGACAGCGCCTCAGGAGTGTCCAGGAGCGACTCGTCGAGCATGGTGTGCGCGGCCTCCGTTCGCCGGTACGGGCGGGGGATCGCCGGGCGGCGCCGGGGCGGGCCCGGCGCTTCCCGGGTCAGGCGGGGCGGCGGGCCTCGTCGACGAGGAGTACGGGGATGCCGTCCCGGACGGGGTAGGCGAGACCGCAGTCGGCGGAGGTGCAGGTCAGCTCGGCGGAGTCAGACACGCGACCCGTAGGGTCTCCGGCCGGGGTGGTGGCGGGAGACGGGTGGGCCGCGGTGCGGTCCTCGAGCGGGGCGTGGCACGCCGGGCAGGCGAGGATCTCGATCAAGCTGGCTTCGACCGGCATGGGGGGCGCTCCTTCGGGGTGACTGCGGCTGTGCCAGCGTACCGCCGTACGGGGGGCGAGGTCCTGCTCGGAGGAGATGTACGGCGGTGGGCGGGGGTGGCGGCGGTGCGGCCGCCACCCCTCTGGGCCCCGGCCATGATCCACCGGACAGGTGCTAGGCGCGGATGATCGACAGGACCTCGTCGCGGACCCGGTCGACGGTGGCGGCGTCGCGGGCTTCGGCGTTCAGGCGGAGCAGGGGCTCGGTGTTGGAGGGGCGGACGTTGAACCACCAGTCGTCGGCGCTGACGGTCAGGCCGTCGAGCTCGTCGATGGTGACGCCCTCCCGCTTCTCGTAGGCGGCCCGGACGGCGGCGAGGCGGCCGGTCTGGTCGTCGACGGTGCTGTTGATCTCGCCGGAGGCCGCGTAGCGGTCGTACTGGGCGACGAGCTGCGAGAGCGGGCCCTGCTGGCCGCCGAGGGCGGCGAGGACGTGCAGGGCGGCGAGCATGCCGGTGTCGGCGTTCCAGAAGTCGCGGAAGTAGTAGTGCGCGGAGTGCTCGCCGCCGAAGATCGCGCCGGTCCTGGCCATCTCCGCCTTGATGAAGGAGTGGCCCACCCGGGTGCGGACCGCCTTGCCGCCGTTCTCCTTGACGACCTCGGGGACCGACCAGGAGGTGATGCAGTTGTGGATGATCGTGCCGCCGGGGTGCTTGGCGAGTTCGCGGGCGGCGACCAGGGCGGTGATCGCGGACGGGGAGACGGGGTCGCCGTTCTCGTCGACGACGAAGCAGCGGTCGGCGTCGCCGTCGAAGGCGATGCCGAGGTCGGCGCCGGTCTCGCGGACCCGGGCCTGGAGGTCGACGATGTTCTTCGGGTCCAGCGGGTTGGCTTCGTGGTTGGGGAAGGAGCCGTCCAACTCGAAGTACAGGGAGTCCAGTTCGAGGGGCAGGCCCTCGAAGACGGTGGGGACGGTGTGGCCGCCCATGCCGTTGCCCGCGTCGACGACGATCTTCAGCGGGCGGATGCCGGTCAGGTCCACGAGGCCGCGCAGATGGGCGGCGTAGTCGGCGAGGACGTCGCGCTGGGTGACGGCTCCGGTGGCGGCCACGGGCTCGGGGGCGCCGGTCTTGGTCCACTCCTCCACGAGCGCGCGGATGTCGGCCAGGCCGGTGTCCTGGCCGACGGGTGCGGCGCCCGCCCGGCACATCTTGATGCCGTTGTACTGAGCCGGGTTGTGGGAGGCGGTGAACATCGCGCCGGGCAGGCTCAGCGCGCCGCTGGCGTAGTAGAGCTCGTCGGTCGAGCAGAGCCCGATCTCGGTGACGTCGGCGCCGCGGGCGGCCGCGCCGCGGGCGAAGGCGCGGGAGAGGCCGGGCGAGGAGGGCCGCATATCGTGCCCGGTGACGATGGCGTCCGCTCCGGTGACCTGGACGAAGGCCGCGCCGAACAGCTCGGCCAGCGTCTCGTCCCACTGGTCGGGGACCACTCCGCGCACGTCGTACGCCTTGACGATCTGCGACAGATCAGTCACAGCCGGCCCTCCTGGGTTGCTGAGTCGCTACGGAGTCCCCAACCTACCCGCCCGTCCTGTGCGGAGGCCGGGAACCGGCCGGTGCCGGGACACGGCGTTCCGGCCGCCGCTCACGGCAGCATCCAGCCCAGTACGGCGGTGCTCTGGGCGACCACGATCAGGCACATCACCAGCAGCAGTCCCAGGCTCCACGGCAGTACCTTGCGCAGCAGATCCCCTTCCCGTCCCGCGAGGCCGACGGCCGCGCAGGCGATCGTCAGGTTCTGCGGCGAGATCATCTTGCCGAGCACGCCGCCGGAGCTGTTGGCCGCGGCGAGGAGTTCGGGGGAGAGTCCGGACTGCTGGGCGGCGGTGACCTGGAGGGCGCCGAAGAGCGCGTTGGCGGAGGTGTCGGAGCCGGAGACGGCGACGCCGAACCAGCCCAGGGCGGGTGAGAGGAAGGCGAGCCCGGCGCCGGCCGCGGCGACGAAGTGGCCGATGGTGGCGGCCTGTCCGGAGAGGTTCATGACGTAGGCGAGGGCCAGCACGGAGGTCACGGTGAGCACGGCGCGGCGCAACTCGTGGACGGTGGCGGCCCATTCCCGTACGGCGGCGCCGGCCCGTACGCCGAGGACCGGGGCGGTGAGGAGGCCGGCCAGCAGCACCAGGGTGCCGCCGGTCGCGATCAGCGGCAGGGAGAAGACATTGCCGCCCACGGGTGTGCCGTCGGGGCCCGCGACGTCCAGGAACGGCCAGTCGAAGGTCCGGGTCGCTTGTGCCAGCAGGTCCTTGACCGGCGGGATCTGGGCGAGCGAGAAGATCACGACGATCAGGGTGTAGGGCGCGTAGGCGCGGAGGACCTCGCGGCGTTCGTCGCGTACGTCCAGGTCCTGGCTGCGGGCGCCGGTGAGCACCGCGGCGCGTACCGGCTCGGCGGCCGGTCTGCGGGCGCTCGGCACGGCGACCAGGGCCGCGGCGCCCGCCAGCGCCGCCCCGATGTCGGCGAGCTGCGCCGAGACGAAGTTGGCGGCGAGGAACTGGACGGCGGCGAAGGCGGCTCCGCAGGCGAGGGCGGGCACCCAGGTCTCGCGCAGGCCGCGCCGCCCGTCGACCAGGACGGTCAGCAGCAGCGGCACGAGCAGTGCCAGCAGCGGGGTCTGACGGCCCACCACGGAGGCGACGGAGTCCAGTGGCAGCCCGGTGACCTGGGCGAGGGTGACGACCGGGGTGCCCATGGCGCCGAAGGCGACCGGTGCGGTGTTGGCGACCAGCGCGACGATCGCGGCCTTGACCGGGTCGAAGCCGAGCGCGACGAGCATCACCGCGCTGATCGCGACCGGTGCCCCGAACCCGGCCAGCGCCTCGAGCAGGGCGCCGAAGCAGAAGGCGATGACGAGGGCCTGGATGCGGGGGTCGGCGGAGAGCCGGGAGAAGGAGCGGCGCAGGACGTCGAAGTGCCGGGTGCGGACCGTCATCCGGTAGATCCACAGGGCGTTGACGACGATCCACAGGATGGGGAAGAGGCCGAAGACGGCGCCCTGGGCGGCACTGGAGAGCGTCTGGCCGGCCGGCATGCCGTAGCCGAGGCAGGCGACCGCGACGGCGGCGGCGAGGCCGATGAGGCCGGCGAGATGGGCGCGCATCCGTACGGCGCCGAGCAGCACGAGGACGGTGAGCAGGGGGAGGGCGGCGACGAGGGCGGACAGGGCGAGCGAGTCGGCTATGGGCTCCAGCTGTTGGACGTACACAGGGCCTCCCGGCGTGGGCGGCTCCCGTCGTCTGTTCCGCGATCTGGGTTGCACGATCTGGGTTCCACGATGCGAAAGCGGATCACGCGGGAGTGGAGGCATGGTCGTGTCCGCGCCAAGCCGGCGTCAATGCTCCGTCATCGACTGATCGCGAAGAGTTTCCGGCGCGGTGCCGGATCGGGCCGGTGCTCAGGAGACGGGCGAGCGGTGCTCAGGAGTCGGGCGAGCCCGGTGCTCAGGAGTCGGGCGAGCGCAGCACCCGCAGATGGCCGCGGCGGGCGACCTCCATGGGCCGGCCGTCGCGCCCGGTGGGACCGCCGGTCTGCGGTCCGTCGGCCCGCTCCTGGGGCCGGGCGGCCTCGCGCACGGCATTGGCGAGCGCTTCGAGGTCGTCGCCGCTGGGCTGGGCGGGGCCGGAGTCGATGGCGAGGCGGACGACTTCCCAGCCGCGGGGCGCGGTCAGCCGCTCGGAGTGCTCGGCGCACAGGTCGTAGCAGTGTGGCTCGGCGTAGGTGGCGAGCGGCCCGAGCACGGCGGTCGAATCCGCATAGACGTACGTCAGCGTTGCGACGGCGGGGCGGCCGCACGCAGTGCGCGAACAGCGACGTACAGGGCTCACGACGTTGGACGGTACCGCACTCTTGACCGGGCCGCGACGACTCTCCCCCGGCTCACCCAACCGTGTCGTCCCGCTTCGTCCGATGCGTCTGACCTGCACCCGCCCTCCCGTCGCCCGCCACCGCCCCGAGTGGAAGCGCTTCGCGCTGCTGCGACATCGCGCCGGAGCGGGCAGGCCGGGACGGGCGGCGCGCGGCACGGAAGACGCCATCAGTCGGCGCAATTCATGTCATTCTGCGGGCGATCCGCGATCCCATAGGGGGAGGCAAACGAACGGAACGCGGAGCGGACCGGTCACTCGGCGACATCGTGCGTCTTGTTGCGCTTCACGGTGCCACCTGGCCCGTGACGGTTACGCTCGATGCTGATGGACAGCCCCGTACCTCCCCGACCGTCGGAGCCGCGGCCGCGCCGCCGCGACCGGCACGGCCGCGGCATGCGCGGCCCGATCGCGCCTCCGCAGGTGCCGCTGTCGGTGAGCCGCGCCGACGCCTTCGTAGATCTTGTCTATGACTCCCGGGACCGCCTGGAGCGGCGCTGGCCGCAGCTCTCGGAGGTCGACTTCATGGTCCTGGAGGTGCCCGGTTTCGGCCCGGACGGATGGCCGGATGCGGACACGGACGGCGAGACCGTACCGCTGGGCCGGGTACTGCCGGCCGGCGGCGGATATCGCGACCGGATCGTGATCTACCGCAGGCCGGTGGAGATCCGCACCAAGAGCCGCGACGAGCGCGCGCTGCTGGTCCATGAGGTGGTGGTCGAGCAGGTCGCCGAACTGCTCGGGCTGGCCCCGGAGTCGGTGGACCCGCGGTACGGCCAGGACTGATCCCGTGCGGCGTGGTCGTCCGGGGCAGGAGCCGTTGGTGGTTTCGCCCGGTGGCCGGGAGTGCTCCCGCGCCGCGGCCGGCGGCCGCGGCGCGGGTACCCCGCGCGTCAGTCGTTGAGCAGCGACAGGTCCTGGCCCGCCGTCGGGACGACGACCGAGCCGCGGTCGTCCGGCAGGGTCTGCACGGTGAAGGCGGGGACTGCGCCCATCGGCTGCGCCAGGGTGCGCGCCGCGTAGACGGGGCCGCTGTCCGGCTGCGGCTCCACCGTCAGCGCGTAGGAGCCCTTGAGCCCCTGCGGGCGCGGCGGGTCGACGGCGAGCGTGCTGCCGCCCTTGACCGTGTACGTCTTGGACACCGGCGTACCGCCGTCGCTCCCGGCCGACGCGGTGACCTTGACCTTCGCGTCCTTGCCCTTCTCGGGGGCGACGAGCGAGAGGGTGGTGCCCTTGGCCCGGTTGTCGGCGACCGTGGCGCGTTTGTCCACGGGGCGGGTCGCCGGGATGAACGCCATCTCCTGATGGACGCCCTTGCCCCGGATCACCCGCAGCGCCGCCGCGACCGGGGCCTTGGAGCCGCCGTCGGCGGGCGTGAGGACCAGCGATCCGGCCTCGCCCTTGGTGAGGTCCTTGAGGTCGACCGCCGTGGTCATCCCGCTCTTGACGTGCAGCGTCTCCACTCCGGCCGGGGTGATCAGGCCGGTCGGGGTGGCGAGCTGCACCTTGAGGTCGGCGTCCGCCTCGCCGGGCGCGATGGCCACCAGGCGGACGGCGGTGGCGTCCTTGGGGATGCCGGGCAGCACCACGGTGGTGGCGGGATCGGCGGCGGGCGGCAGCCAGTCGCTGCCGAGCTTGGCGTCGGAGGCCTGGACGGCGGCGCCGACCCGGCCCTCGCGGGCGACGACATGCAGCGCGGCGTTGGTGGTCGGGCTGCCGGTCAGGGTGGAGAGCAGCCTGGTGACCGTGGTGTGCGCCGGAACGGTGATGCCCTCGGCCGTCGCGCCGCTCAATGCGCCGTCCTTGCCGCGCAGTTCGAGGTCGACCTCGGCGTCGTCCGGGCCGGGGTTGGTCAGATGGACGTAATCCTGGCGGTCCTTGTCGGTGCTCACCCCGGGGAACCAGAACGTGGTGTCCGGGGCGGTGCAGCTCAGCCCGAGCAGTCCGCGGCCGTTGCCGGCGGCGACGGACGTGGTCTGCTGGGCGGTCCAGCCAGGGGCGAGGGTGCCGTCGGCGTCGCCCACGAGGGCGGGCGCATCGGCGGCGTCGGTCGTCGCGGTGGCCGGTTTCCCGGCCTCCTGGAGGGGCGCCACGGGCTTGGTGTCGCGGGGCGGGACGGTCGTGGTGCCGGAGCCGCCCCCGCTGTCCCTGCCCTTGCCCTTGCCGTCCTTCTTGGACTTGCCGGACGTGCTGTCGTCGCTGCCTGCGTCCTGCACCGTCCCGGCCGGCAGCAGCTTCGCGGTGCCCTTCTTGGCGTCCGCGCCCGCCGCCGCCCCCGTGGGGGCGAAGGACGTGTACGTCGTGGTGCCGACCTCCGAGGATGTCGGGGCCGGGCAGAGCAGCGAGGACCGCTGGACGGGCAGCCGGGTGCCGCTCCCTGGCGCCGCCTTGGCCGCGCCGTCCGGGGCGGCGACGGCGGCGACACCGGTGACGGCGGCGAGCGCGGCCGCCGCGCCGATCAGGGACATCATCGTGCGCTTCACTGCTGGTCGCTCCCGTCACGGCGCGGCTCGGGGTAGGAGCCGGGGTACGTCGTGCCGTCGTCGTAGGGCTGCTGCTGGGGCTGCTGGGGCTGCTGCTGGGCGTAGCCGTACGGGTCGTAGGCGCCCGCCTGGTAGGGGTCCGCCGCGTACGGGTCGGGGGCCTGGTACGGGTCGGCCTGCGGGTACGGCGGCTGCGCATGCGGCTGCGCGTACTGCCCGCCCTGGTACGGGTCGGCGGGCGCGTAGGGCTGCTCGCCGGGCTGGGCTGTCTGCCACTGCTCGTACGACGGCTGCTGGGGCACGGCCGCGTACGGGTCACCGGTCTCCTGGCCCGGGACCGCCCCGGCCATCGGGTCGGCGGCCGGTGCCTGCGCCGCGTCCCCCGCCGCCGGAACGGCATCGGCCGAAGTGCCCTCGTGCGCCGCCGGCATGCCGGCCTCCGGCGCGGCCTGCTGACCGGCCGCCTCGGCGGCGGCTCGCAGCCGGCGGGCCCGGCGGCCGTCCCCGGTGGCCTCCTGGGTGGCGGCCACCACGGCGGCGTCCTCGGGCAGGTCGTCGTCGATCTCCCGGCGGCGGCCCGGCAGCGCCATCACCACCAGCACGACGGCCAGCAGGCCCTGTACCCACAGCCAGACGGTGTGGCCGACCGGGTTCTCGTGGGTGAGGTCGAGCCGGCCGCCGCTCGCAGGGAGCTGGAAGCCCTGCGCCCAGCCGTCGACCGTGACGGGCTTGAGCGCGGTGCCGTTCAAGGTGGCCTGCCAGCCCGGGTCGGCGGTGTCCGCGATGCGCAACACCCGGCCGGCGGGGCCGGCGGGCACCTTGTCGGTGTGCGCCTCGACGGGGCCGGAGGGTACGGCGACGGGGGCGGCGGCCTGGCCCGCGCGGGTGCCGTCGGTGGCCCCGCCCGGCACGATGGAGATCCGCGAGACGCGGCGGTCGACCCGCCACAGGGCGCTGCCGTCGTCCTGGCTGAGCCGGGTCAGGCCCGGGGTGGCGTCCAGTACGCGGCCCATCTCCCGGGGCGCGCCGTTGCGCACGAGGATGTAGCGGACGGCGTAGCCGCCGAGCTGGCTGGTCTGGTCGGCGCCGGAGCCCGCCACCAGGTGGGCGACGATGCCGCCGAGCCGCTGGTCCTCGCCGGCCGTGGCGGCCAGGTCGGCGTCGCCCAGCTGGGCGCCGGAGCCGCGGACCAGGGCGTAGTCGACATGGCCGGTGGTGCCGTCGAGCACCAGGGTGCGGGCCCGGTCGACGGTGCCGGACTCCTCGGCGACGAAGGCCGGGACCTGCGCGGGCGCGCGCCGCTCCAGCGGGCCGGCCGCGCCGGTGATCATCCAGCTGACGGCGGCGTAGAGCGGGGCGAGCAGGGCGGCCAGTGCGATCAGCACGGCGACCGGCTGCTTCCAGCCGAAGCCCAGGGTGGCCATCCGGGTGCGGATGCCCTCGGCGCCGACCGCCGCGGCGCACAGCAGCGCCAGCCCGTAGACCAGCATCGCGGGCCCGGTCCAGCCGGAGCCGTTGCCCAGCGCGGCGCACAGCAGTCCGGCGACGGCCACCACCCAGGCGGTACGGACCGCCGTCTGCCGCTCGTCGCGCAGTGTCGCCGCCAGCGCGGCCAGTACGACGCCGGTCAGCAGCAGCCCGCCGACCGCCTTCGGGCCGCCGGGACTCAGGCCGATCAGGTCCAGCACGGAGGCGGAGCCGGCGCCGTAGTCGAGTCCGGCTTCCTGGAAGAAGCGCGCGGGGCTGCCGAACAGCGACAGGGACCAGGGGGCGAGCACCACGACCGGCACGACGGCCACGGCGAGGAATCGCAGCACATAGCCGAACAGGAGGTCGCGGCTGCCGTCCATGGCGCGCCGCACCAGCAGGCCGACGCCGAGCAGGACGGCGACCGGCCACACGACCGGGGTGAAGGCCATGGTGAAGGTGACCAGCAGGGTGTACGCCCAGGTGGCGCGCCAGCTGGGGCGGGTGCCGGGGTTCAGGCGCAGCCCGCTCGCGGCGACCGCGGCGCGGGCCATGAGGGGCAGCAGGATGGCGAGGACGGCGGTGCCCAGCCGGCCGCCCGCGAGCGCGCCGGTGGCGGCGGGCAGGAAGGCGTACGCGATGCTCCCCCAGGCGCGCAGCAGCCGGGAGGTGACCAGCGGCCGGGAGGCGAAGTAGGCGGTGAGGCCGGCCAGCGGGACCGAACAGACCAGCAGCAGGGTGACGGTGAAGCCGGTGCTGCCGAGGAAGAGCGTGGAGACCAGGGCGACGACGGCGAGATAGGGCGGCGCGGAGGCGGCGTCGCCGGTGCCGACCGCATGCCAGCTGTCGAGATACGCCGACCACAGGTCGGACACGCTGCCCGGTGCGGGGAGCATCGCGCCGCCGGTCAGCGCCCCGGAGCCGAGCAGATCGCGGCAGGCGATCAGCGAGACCATGAGAAGGACGAGGAAGAGCACCGGGCCGGGCTTGCGGCCGATCCGCTTGAGCCGCGCGAACTGCTCGATCTCCAGGAAGTCGGCGTCGTCGCCGCCGGGCCCGGACTCGACGGCGCCGTGCCGGCCGGCCGATGCCACGTCCGGCGCGGCGCGGCCCGCGAGGTTGCCCGCGACCTGTTCGACGGTGGCCCGCACGGTCGCGCCGGGCGGCGGGAAGAGCGGCCGCAGCTCGCTCGCCTCCACCGCGGGCCGGCCTCTGCGTTTGCGTGCGGCGAGGATCTTGCCGGGCCGCAGCAGGGTGCCGAAGAGTCCGGCGAGCTCGTCGAGCGCCTGGCCGGGGACCTTGCCGACCAGGTACGCCAGGACCCGCAGGAAGGTGCCGAGCAGCAGCCGCAGCAGGACGTACGGGAGGAGCGCGCCGCGGGTGTTGGCGAGCAGGGTGTAGACGGCGCCGGACTTGTCCACCCGGTGGGGGTTGGCCACGAAGCGGCCGACGCAGTCGATGGGGCGGCGTTCGCGGGCGGCGGCCTCGGCGTGCCGCAGTATCGCGTCGGGCGCGATGAGGACCTGGTGGCCGGCCGCCTGGGCGCGCCAGCACAGGTCGACGTCGTCACGCATCAGCGGCAGCCGGCGGTCGAAGCCGCCCAGCTGCTCGTAGACGTCGCGGCGGATGAGCATCCCGGCGGTGGAGACGGACAGCACGGGACGGATCTGGTCGTGCTGACCCTGGTCCTGTTCGCGGCGGTCCAGGCCGGTCCAACGGCGGCCGCTGCGCGCGATGCTGACGCCCACTTCGAGGAGCTGGCGGCGGTCGTACCAGCTGCGCAGCTTGGGGCCGACGATGGCGGTGGAGGGGCCGGCGTCGGCGACCCGCAGCAGCTCGGCGAGTGCGTCCGGCTCGGGCGCGCAGTCGTCGTGCAGCAGCCACAGCCACTGGACCGGCTCGCCGTGTGGGAGTTCCGGCATGTCGTAGGCGTCGTCGCGCCAGGTGCGGCTGACCGGGTCCCAGCCGCTGGGGCGGCGCAGATAGGCCAGGTCGTCGGGGGTGAGTACGGGGGCCGTACGGACGGCTTCGTCGACGGCGGTGCCGAATCCGGAGCGGCGGGCGAGATGCAGCACCCGCTCGTCCCCGATGGCGTCGGCGAGCAGCTGGGCGGAGTGGTCCGCGCTGCCGGTGTCGGCGCCGATGACGTTCTGCACCGGGCGCTCCTGGCCGAGCAGCCCGGCGAGCGCGTCGGGCAGCCAGCGGGCACCGTCGTGGGAGACGATCACGGCGGTGACGACATGCCGTGGGAACTCTGGGGTGTCAGCTGTGTATGAGGCGGCCTGGGCCGCCGACTGGCTGTGCACGGACATCGAGGTACGGGCCCTCCGGACCCGGGAGTCCGGGGCCCGCGGCGAAGTCGCTCAAGGCCCCCGCCCCCGGAAACACTGCGACGGACTACGAGGCGACGCGCGCGTCCCGTAGGGCGGCGGCGCATCTCGGACGGTGCCCCACACTAATGGTTCCCTCCGGCCCGCCGACCGGGTCCGTACGCAGCAGTCCGCCTCCGGCGCTCAGGGCACTGGAGGCGGAGGGTTCGCTATAGGGGGATATGGGGAGTTGGCGTGGTACGGCGGCGGGCCGTGTGAAGCCGCGCGCCGCGGGCGTTGCGGGCTGCCGTGACATCGTCAGACGGCGGCCTTCTTCAGCCGGCGCCGTTCGCGCTCGGACAGACCGCCCCAGATGCCGAAGCGCTCGTCATTGGCGAGCGCGTATTCAAGGCACTCGGAGCGGACCTCACAGGCGAGGCAGACTTTCTTGGCCTCGCGGGTGGAGCCCCCCTTCTCCGGGAAGAAGGATTCGGGGTCGGTCTGGGCGCACAGTGCGCGCTCCTGCCAGCCGAGCTCCTCGTCCGCCTCCTCGACCAGCAATTCCTGGAACAGCTCGGTCATGTGCGCCCCTCGTCTGTCTTTACGTCCCCGTGATCCAGCCGTGATCGTTTTTGGCTGAACGACACGAGTGAAATTACAAGTGTGCTGATCCGGGCCAGTCAAGCCGAGATCTGCTATTGGGCCTCTTATTCACTCTGTGGAACCAAGCGTATGCGGAAAGTGTTCAAATCATCAAAAACCAGGACACTTCCCCGGGCGTGCCGCCCGGATCTTCCTTCTTGCCGTTCAAGACGCGATCGGACGCCCTCCGCGTTGCACCCCGCGCGCCGAAGCGGGAAAGATCACAGACGGATCACGAGACCGCAACGGCGTTTGGATGCGCGGTTGATGGGCGACATCTCCTGGTCAGCAGCTGCACAAACCTTTCGCCGGACACCGCAACCGGATGAGGTGAAACATCCGCGGCAAACCCGACATCCGGTTGACATCGCGCCGAGAACCCGGTCTCCTTGACCGCATGCCAGCGACTGCCGCGCCCCGACTGACCCGTGCCTACGGGTCGCTCTGCGCTGCGCAGGCTCGCTGTCGCTGTTCCAGCTGTTGAAGCCACTGAGCTCCAGCCACCCCCGCCCGCAGCGCCCATGCTCCCCAGGAGCCCGCGCCCTGTCGGCACCCCTCCCCCAGCGCGACACCCCAGCTCTTGTGCCGAGGAACCCGTAATCCCATGAACAGCGACGTCCAGATCGCCGGCGACCCGCTCGCCATCCCCCACCTGCTGCCGCCCGTCCCCGCCCACCCCACCACCGTCGCCGGCTTCGTGGGCCTGGCCCGCTCCCTCGCCGCCGACCGCGACGCCTGGGCCCCGCTCGTCCGCTACGACGCCACCACCCGCTGGTACCACCGGCTGCGCACGGGCCCTGGCTACGAGGTGTGGCTGCTGAGCTGGGTGCCCGGCCAGGGCAGCGGCCGGCACGACCACGGGCGCTCCTCGGGGGTGCTGACCGTCCTGGAGGGCGAGTTGACCGAGCGCGGAGGGGACTCCCACCGCACGCTGGCGGCGGGCGCCCAGCGGGTCTTCGCACCCGGGTACGTCCACGAGGTCGTCAACGACTCCCTGACGCCGGCCGTCAGCCTGCATGTCTACTTCCCGGGCCTGACCAACATGCCGATGCACCCGAGCCAGGCCGACTCCGTCGGGGCCGCGGCCGCCTCGCAAGAGGTGTCGGCCCCCTGACATGCTGGGGCCATGCGCATTGTGGTTCTGGCCGGCGGTATCGGCGGCGCCCGCTTTCTGCGGGGACTGAAGGCAGCGGTTCCGGACGCGGATATCACCGTCATCGGGAACACCGGTGACGACATCCATCTGTTCGGGCTCAAGGTGTGTCCCGACCTCGACACCGTGATGTACACGCTCGGCGGCGGCATCAACGAGGAGCAGGGCTGGGGCCGCACCGACGAAACCTTCCGGGTGAAGGAGGAGTTGGCCGCCTACGGGGTGGGCCCCGACTGGTTCGGACTCGGCGACCGGGACTTCGCCACGCACATCGTGCGCACCCAGATGCTGAGCGCCGGCTATCCGCTCAGCGCCGTCACCGAGGCGCTGTGCGCCCGCTGGAAGCCCGGCGTGCGGCTGCTGCCGATGTCCGACGACCGGGTCGAGACCCATGTCGCCATCCATGAGGAGGGCGAGCGCAAGGCGGTCCACTTCCAGGAGTACTGGGTGCGGCTGCGCGCCTCGGTGCCCGCGCACGCGGTGGTGCCGGTCGGCGCCGACCAGGCCAAGCCGGCGCCGGGCGTGCTGGAGGCCATCGCCGAGGCCGATGTGGTGCTCTTCCCGCCGTCCAACCCGGTGGTGAGCATCGGCACGATCCTGGCCGTGCCGGGTATCCGGGAGGCCATCGCGGACGCCGGGGTGCCGGTGGTCGGCCTCTCGCCGATCGTCGGGGACGCCCCCGTACGCGGGATGGCCGACAAGGTCCTGGAGGCGGTGGGGGTGGAGGCGACGGCCGCGGCGGTCGCCCAGCACTACGGCTCGGGGCTGCTGGACGGCTGGCTGGTCGACTCCGTCGACGAGGGCGCGGTGGCCGAGGTCGAGTCGGCCGGGATCCGCTGCCGGGCCGTGCCGCTGATGATGACGGATGTGGACGCCACGGCCGCGATGGTGCGCGAGGCGCTGACGCTGGCCGAGGAGGTAAGAGCGTGACCGGCGCCGCCGAGGTGCCCGGCTACCGGGTGTGGGCGCTGCCGGGGATTCCCGAGGTGCGGCCCGGCGACGATCTCGTCAAGCTGATCGCGGCCGCGGTGACCGGCAGCGGACTGCCCCAACTGGTGGACGGAGACGTCCTGTTGGTGACGTCGAAGATCGTCAGCAAGGCGGAGGGCCGGGTGGTGGAGGCCACCGACCGCGAGGCGGCGATCGACCAGGAGACCGTACGGGTGGTGGCGCGCCGTGGCACGCTGCGGATCGTGCAGAACCGGCAGGGCCTAGTGATGGCCGCGGCCGGGGTCGATGCCTCCAACACCCCTTCGGGGACCGTCCTGTTGCTGCCGCAGGACCCGGACGCTTCGGCTCGCGCCCTGCGTGCCGGGCTCCGCGAGGCGCTCGGCGTCGAGGTCGGCGTCGTCATCAGCGACACCTTCGGGCGGCCGTGGCGCGCCGGGCTCACCGATGTCGCCATCGGGGCGGCCGGGGTACGCGTACTGGACGATCTGCGCGGCGGCACGGATGCGTACGGCAATCCGCTCAGCGCGACGGTGGTGGCCACCGCCGACGAACTGGCCGCTGCGGGCGACCTGGTGAAGGGCAAGGCCGCCGGGCTGCCGGTCGCGGTGGTGCGCGGGCTGCCGCATGTCGTCGAGGAGGCGGGCGACGGCGACGGGGCGCGGGCGATGGTGCGGGCCTCCGAGGACGACATGTTCCGCCTGGGCACGTCGGAGGCCGTGCGGGAGGCGGTGACGGCGCGGCGTACGGTACGCGCCTTCACGGACGAACCGGTCGATCCGGGGGCGGTCCGGCGCGCGGTGGCGGCGGCGATCACGGCCCCGGCGCCGCACCACACCACACCGTGGCGGTTCGTCCTGCTGGAGTCGGCTCAGTCGCGGACGCGGCTGCTGGATGCGATGCGGGATGCCTGGATCGCGGATCTGCGCGATGACGGCAAGTCGGAGGAGTCCATCGCCAAGCGGGTGCGGCGCGGCGATGTGCTGCGGAACGCGCCGTATCTGGCGGTGCCGTGCATGGTGATGGACGGCTCGCATACGTATCCGGACGCGCGGCGCAATGCGGCGGAGCGGGAGATGTTCGTGGTCGCCGGCGGCGCCGGAATCCAGAACTTCCTGGTCGCGCTGGCGGGCGAACGGCTCGGCTCCGCCTGGATCTCCTCGACGATGTTCTGCCGGGACACCGTACGGGAGGTGCTCGGGCTGCCCGCCGCATGGGAGCCGATGGGGGCGGTGGCGATCGGGCGTCCGGCGGCGCCGCCGAAGGAGCGGCCGGCGCGGGACGGCGCGGACTTCATCGCGGTGCGCTGAGCGTCACAGCCGGGCGATGTCCCCCACCGGGAAGCGCGGGGCGCGGCGCGGTGGGGTGATGCCGGAGAGCAGGATCAGGCGGGCGGCGCGGTGCCGCTGGCCCTCGTAGGGCGCGAGGAGTTCGAGCATCTGCTCGTCGGTGGTGCCGCGGCGGCCGGTGAGGGCGTAGCCGATGATCTTCGGCAGGTGGAGGTCGCCGACGGTGAGGGCATCGGGGGCGCCGAGGGTCCGCTGCAGCGTTTCGGCGGCGGTCCAGGGGCCGATGCCGGGGAGGGCGGTCAGGCGGCGGGTGGCGTCGGCGAGGTCCATCAGGGCGGCCTCCTCCATGCGGCGGGCGACGCGTACGGCGCGCAGGATCGCGGCGGAGCGCTTGGCGTCGACGCCCGCGCGGTGCCACTCCCAGGAGGGGATCACCGCCCAGGTACGGGCATCCGGCATCACCCGCATCCGGTCCCACGGCCCGGGGGCGGGCTCGCCGTGCCGCGTCAGGAGCAGCCGCCAGGCGCGGTAGGCCTCGTCGGCGGTGACCTTCTGCTCCAGGATCGAGGGGATCAGCGACTCCAGGACCAGGCCGGTCCGGGCGAGCCGGACGCCGGGGTGGCGGCGGCGCGCCTCGTGGACGATGCGGTGCCGGGCGGTGAGCCGGTCCGGTTCGTCGTACTCCCCCAGCAGGGCGGGCAGCCGGTCCAGCAGCCAGTCGGCGCCCGGCCCCCAGGCCTCGGCCTCGACGGTGCCCGCGGCCGGGCGGGCCGCGAGGCGCAGCGTGCCGGGGCCCTGGGGCGTACGGCAGGAGCGCCACACCTCCTCGCCGCGCACCGCGTAGGCGGGGTCGCCGGGGCCGCGCTGCAGGACGCACAGGGTGCGGTGCAGGTCGTACGGGCCGGGCGGGACCCAGCTGCGGGCGGGCATGCGGCCAGGTTAGGCGATCCGGCCGGTGGCAGGGCGGCCGGGAACCGGGCAGCCGCTACTGGTCGGAGGAGAAGCGCACCGAGCCCGCCGGGATGTCGGCGCCGCACCAGATACGGATGCCGTCGCGCAGCTCGTTGTCGGCGCCGATCCGGGCGCCGTCGCCGATGACCGCGCCGTCCAGGACCGTACGGGCCCCGATGTGCGCCCCGGCGCCGATGAGGGAGTCGTGGACCTGGGCGCCCGGTTCGATCACCGCGCCTTCGAGGACCGCGCTGCCGTCGATGCGTGCGCCCGCGCCGATGACGGTGCGCGGGCCGACGACGGTGCCGCCGGTGAGCTTGGCGTCCGCGGCGACCTCGGCGGTCTCCAGGACGAGGCGGTCGCCGCAGCGGCCGGGCACGGCCGGGGACGGGGCGCGGCCCAGGACCAGGTCGGCGGAGCCGCGCACGAAGGCCTGGGGGGTGCCCAGGTCGAGCCAGTAGGTGGAGTCGACCATGCCCTGGAGATGGGCGCCGTCGGCGAGCAGTCCGGGGAACGTCTCGCGTTCGACGGAGACCGGGCGGCCGGCCGGGATGGAGTCGATGACGGAGCGGTTGAAGACGTAGGCGCCGGCGTTGATCTGGTCGGTGACGATCTCCTCGGGGGTCTGCGGCTTCTCCAGGAAGGCGGTGACCCGGCCGCTCCCGTCGGTGGGGACCAGGCCGAAGGCGCGCGGATCCTCGACCCGGGTCAGATGCAGCGAGACGTCCGCCCCACTGGTGCGGTGGGTCTGGACCAGGGCCTTGATGTCCAGGCCGGTGAGGATGTCGCCGTTGAAGATCAGCACCGGGTCGCCGGGGGCGGAGTGCAGCCGGGAGGCGACGTTGCGGATGGCGCCGCCGGTGCCCAGCGGCTCCTCCTCGGTGACGTACTCCAGGTGCAGGCCGAGCGCCGACCCGTCGCCGAAGTACGGCTCGAAGACCTCGGCGAGGTAGGAGGTGGCCAGGACGATGTGCGTCACGCCCGCGGCGCGGGCCCGCGCCAGCTGGTGGGTGAGAAAGGGCACACCGGCCGCCGGGACCATCGGCTTGGGCGTATGCACCGTCAGTGGGCGCAGCCTGGTGCCTTTGCCGCCGACCAGGAGGATCGCTTCAGTCACCTTGTCTTCTCTGCTTCCTGCTGGGGTCGGCGAACGGCCGACCAGTGTAGGCAGACGGGTATCGCGGCCGTGCTCCACGGGACGTGCCGGGGTGCGGATGCCCGCGCGGCCGGGGCCAGTAGGACGTCGTGCGCGCGGAGGTGGTTCATTGGGGACACAACCGGACGGTACCGGACGGTAACTGGCTGGGCCCGGTCAGCGGCCCTGAAGCTTGGCCGCGGCGGCGCGGGCGCCATCGAGCTGGTCGTAGAGGAGATCGCCGGGGCAGGCGGACTTGTAGCCGTCCCGGTGGCCGGAGATGACGTGCAGTTGGGCCACCTCGCCCCTGTCGTAGAGGTTGCTGCCGTCGGAGGTCAGGCGCACCGTGTCGCGCGGATCGACGCCGGCCAGGCCGAGCTTCCAGGCCGTCAGGGCGGAGATGGCTTCGAGGGCGGCGTTCGACGGTTCGGCGTCGGTGAAGGTGCCGAGGACGGCGATGCCGGTGGTGTCGGTGTTGAAGCCGAGGGTGTGCGCGCCGAGCACCGCTTTGCTGACGCCGCCCGCGCGGCCTTCGTAGATGACTCCGCACTTGTCGATGAGGAAGTTGTAGCCGATGTCCCGCCAGCCGCTGCTCTTGACGTGGTAGCGGTAGATGGCGCGGATCGCCGCGGGGGCGTCCGCGCAGGAGTAGTCGTTGCCGGTCGCGGTGTGGTGGACGAACGCGGCCTGTACGTCGCCGGTGTAGGTGGTGGTGGGCTCGCGCAATTGCTCGTCGGCGCCCCAGCCGGCCCGGGTGACGATCCGCGGGCGCGGCCCGATGTACGCCTTGCCGGCGGTGCTGCGGCCCTCGGCGGTCGGGTGGTCCGCCTGGGCTTCCGCCTGGGCCGCGGCCCGGCCGAGCGGCGGGAGTTCGGCGGTGCCCTGCGCGGCCTGCGGCGCCGCTCCCGGGTCGACGAGCTCCAGCTGCAGGCCGCCGGGGAAGGTGGCCGGTGCGCGGCTGCCGGTCTCGGGGACATGGTCGCGGTCGCCGGCCTCGGTCCCGGTGCCGGCCTCGGTCTCGGCCCCGGTTCCGGTCTCGGGTGCGATGCGCAGCTGTACGGCGTCGGAGGCGCCGACCCACAGGGGCGCGGTGCTGCCCCGTACACCGCTGTTGCGGCGTTCGGCGGAGTCCGGGTCGGGGAGGTCGTCGTTGTGGGCCTGGACGTCCTGCCAGCCGGACCAGATGTGGCCGGCGGTGGCGCGGGTGCGGACCTGGATCTTGCCGCGCAGCTGGACGTTGGGGTCGTCCCAGACGACGCCGAGGAGCGAGAAGGGGCGCGCTTCCCGGATGGGTGTGACCCGCGTTCCGGGCGCGGGTGCGGGCTCGGTGGCGCGCGGGGTGGCCGCGCCGAGGTCCGCCAGCGGTACGGACTGGGTGCTGCCCTGCACGTCGGTGGGTGCGGGGGCGGTGTGCGGGCGTTCGGCGGCGGCCGCACCGGCCGGCGGCTGGGCCGAGGGGAGGGACAGAGCGAGCCCGGCCGCGCACAGGGCACCGAGGGTCGTCGTCAGAAGAGGGCGCATGGGCCCCATCGTTGGCACGGCCGGAAGGTTGGCGCCATCGCTGATCTGACGGGGCATCGGCCGAACGGCGGCCTGCGTCTGGGCCGAACCGGTGGCCCGGCCTGCCGCGCCCCACTGACCGTCAGCCGCCGCCGCGCGTACCCTGTCCGCGATGAACGCCACCGATCGCACCCCCGCCGACCTGCTGCGTTCCGCGCTCGCCGCGGACCCGGCCCGCCCGCTGGTGACCTTCTACGACGACGCCACCGGCGAGCGTGTGGAACTGTCCGTCGCCACCTTCGCCAATTGGGTGGCCAAGACCGCCAACTATCTCCAGGGTGATCTGGCCGCCGGGCCCGGCGACCGGCTCGCGCTGCTGCTGCCCGCCCACTGGCAGGCCGCCGTCTGGCTGGTGGCGTGTTCCTCGGTCGGCGTGGTCGCGGAGGTGGGCGGCGATCCGGCCGCGGCCGATCTCGTCGTCAGCGGTCCGGACACCCTGCAGGCGGCGCTGGCCTGTTCCGGGGAGCGGGTGGCGCTGGCGCTGCGCCCACTGGGCGGCCGCTTCCCGCAGCCGCCGGCGGGCTTCGCGGACTACGCCGTCGAGGTGCCGGGCCAGGGTGACCGGTTCGCGCCGTTCGTGCCGGTGGATGCGGGCGCGGTGGCGCTGACCGTGGGCGGCGAGGAGCTGACCGGCGCCGGAATCGGTGAGCGCGCGCTGGCCGATGCCGCGGCGGCCGGGATGCCCGGGGCGCCGCGGGTGCTGTCGGGGCTGTCGTACGACACCTGGCAGGGCCTGTCGTACGGGCTCTACGCGCCGCTCGCGGCCGGCGGTTCCGTGGTGCTCTGCCGCCACCTGGAGCGGCTGGACGCGGACGGGGTGGCCGACCGCGAGGCCACCGAGAAGGTCACGTACACGGCGCCGCGCGGCCTTTCCTGAGCGCTCCCTCCCCCGTCCGGCGGATGCGATCCCGGGCTTGAGCGGGCCGCTCCGCCCGTTTCGGTCCAGGATTTTGAGTACGTACAACCATGCGCGGGTTCCGTCCGTCCCCATCGACCGGGCTCCGCGTGCGGGCGCGACGCCGACTCCGTGAGGGAGGGACGCACACGTGACCGAGAGCCCCGGGACTCCGTCCGCCCGTCAGGGCGGCCCCGCCGAGGGAGCCGGACGGGCGGACGAGGGGGCCGGTCCTGCGGCGCGCGGCGCGAGGTTCCCGGGCTGGGGGGCGCGCCCGCTGCGGTCGGGCGTCGCGGGCGACGGTCCCGGCCCGCCGCGCACCCCGCCCTCGCCCCTCCACTGGATGCGCCGGGCCGCGCTGGGGACGGCCGCCGCCGTGCTGGTCACGGCCGGCACCGGCTGGGGGCTGTACACCAAGCTCAACGGCAATATCCGGTTCGACAGCGACACCCAGAACGAGCTGGAGAAGTACGAGTCCGAGCGGCCCGACCCGGGCCCGCCCAACGCCGAGAACATCCTGCTGATCGGTTCCGACAACCGCGGCAACGGCAACGAGGAGTACGGCGCGGACAACGGCACCCAGCGTTCGGACACCACGATCCTGCTGCACCTGGCGGCGGACCGGAAGAGCGCCACCGCGGTCAGCATCCCGCGTGACCTGATGGTGCAGGTGCCGCACTGCAAACGCTCCGACGGCAAGGAGATCGCCGAGCAGACGGCGCAGTTCAACTGGGCGTTCCAGTTCGCCGGTGCCGCCTGCACGATCCGTACGGTCGAGAACATGACCGGGATCCGGGTCACCCACCACATGATCATCGATTTCGTCGGGTTCAAGAAGATGGTGGACGCGGTGGACGGCGTCGAGATCTGTCTGCACCGGCCCGTCAACGACGCCAAGGCGCATGTGGTGCTGCCCGCCGGCCGGCAGACCCTGCGCGGGGAGGAGGCGCTCGGATTTGTACGGGCACGGAAAAGCCTGGGTGACGGCAGTGACACGCAGCGTATGGAACGCCAACAGGAGTTTCTTGGCGCGCTCGTGAAGAAAGTGCAAAGCAATGGTGTGCTGCTCAATCCGACGCGGCTGTATCCGGTGCTGGATGCCGCGACGAGTTCACTGACCACCGATGCGGATCTGGCTTCGCTCACCGGCCTGTACGAATTGGTCCGCAGCATGCGCAGTATTCCGACCGACCGGGTGCAGTTCCTGACCGTGCCGCGGCAGGAGTACCGCTACAACCCCAATCGGGACGAGCTGGTGCAGCCGGACGCCGACCGCCTCTTCGGTGAGCTGCGCAAAGACCGGCCGGTGGCGGTGGCGCCCGCCAAGGCCCCCGAGGAGACCACCGCCGCCTCGGACGGCAGTTCCGACGACGCGCCCGCCGCGCCCTCCCCGCCCGCCGGTCCGGGGCCGGCCTTTCCCGGTACGACCGCGGAACGCGGGACCTGCGAATAAAGATGCCGCAAAGGAACACGCGGCGTCTTGAATGGATTGGGCGGATTGCCCAGTTGTAGGGAAGTGGAATTTGTCACGAGCGTCGCGGGGCGCTGAACTGGGCGGATAGTGTGAGCGATCCGGTCCGCCAGACCAGCGGCCGTTGACCATGCTCGCCATGTTCAGCAAGTTCAACAGGTATTGCACGATCGACCGACCGAGCGCCTTGAGGGGGAGGCGCCGCGCCACCGACGGAGGATTCAGGGCACCGTGGACGCGCAAGGCCGTGGGCGGGCGGGCGACGACAACGTCGACCCCGCCGATCAGTGGGTGTTCGATCCGGACACCGGCAACTACGAGCTGCGGCTTGACCCTGCCGGTCAAGCCGCGGACCGGCCCGCCGGCCGTAAGGCCCCCGGCCCCAGACGTGCCCGGAGAAAACCGGCGGAGCCCGGCGACGACACCGACACCCGTCCGCTGCCGACCCAGCGCGACCGGCGTGGCGACGCCCGGGACGGCGCGGGCAAGCGGCCCGCCGGCGGCCGGGCGGAGCGTCGCGCCGCCGCCAAGGCCACGGCGACCGCGATGGCTTCGGGCCCCGCGAGCCGTCGCCGGCCCAAGCCGAAGAAGTCCGGGAAGAAGAAGGCGCTGTACTGGACGTCGGGTGTGCTGGGGTTCGTGCTGGTGGCCGCCGCCACCACCGCGTACGTCATCTACCAGCAGCTGGACGGCAACATCTCCAAGGTCGACGTCGGCATCAACAACGACGCGGTCTCCAGCGGCCCGGTCAACCTGCTGATCATCGGCACGGACGCCCGCGACGGCAAGGGCGACTCGGGCTACGGTGACGCCGGCAGCGTCGGGCACGCGGACACCACGATCCTGATGCACATCTCCAAGGACCGGTCGAACGCGACCGCGTTGAGCATTCCGCGCGACCTGATCACCGACATCCCCAACTGCCCGACGAAGCAGAAGGACGATTCGGTCAAGACCATTCCCGGCCAGCAGCAGACGCGCTTCAACACCAGCCTCGGCCAGGAGGGCCGCGACCCGGGCTGCACTTGGCGCACCGTCGAGAAGCTGACCGGACTGAAGATCAACCACTTCATGATGGCCGACTTCAACGCGGTCAAGGAGCTGTCCACCGCGGTGGACGGCGTCGAGGTGTGCGCCGCCAAGAACATCAACGACCCCAAGTCACACCTGAAGCTGACGGCCGGCCGGCACATCGTCAAGGGCGAGCAGGCGCTGGCGTTCGTCCGTACCCGGCACGCCATCGGGTTCGGCAGCGACCTGGACCGGATCAAGATGCAGCAGCAGTTCCTCAGCTCGCTGATCCGCAAGCTGAAGTCCAGCGCGTTCAGCAGCCCGAGCAAGCTGCTGGACGTCGCCACGGCGGCGACCAAGGCGCTGACCGTCGACACCGGCATCGGCACCGCGAGCAAGCTGATGGACTTCGGCACCGATCTGAAGAAGGTGAACCTCAACAAGATCACCTTCGCGACGGTGCCGGTGCTGGACAACCCCAAGGACCCGGCCACCGTCATACTCAACCAGGCCAAGGCCGAGCCCCTGTTCCGGATGGTGCAGGCCGACCACGCCCTGGCCAAGGGGAAGTCCAAGGGCAAGAAGGCGCCGGTCAAGAAGGCCCCGCCGGAGCTCGTACGGGTCGATGTCACCAACGGCGGCGGGCCGATCGGCTCGGCCCAGGAGACCGTGGACTGGCTGCAGAACACCAAGGCCGCCCGGCTCTCCACCAACGCCGGCAACGCCCCGCAGAAGGTGGCCAGGACCACTCTCGAGTACGCCCCCAACCAAGCCGACCAGGCCGCCACGCTGGCCGACTGGATGGGTCTGCCCAAGAGCGCGCTGAAGAAGTCGTCGCAGGACGCCGGCGACCGCGTACCGATGAAGCTGACCCTCGGCAAGGACTTCCACGGAGCGGGCGAACCGATCGAGGCGCCGACGGAAACCCCGGACGGTGTTCAGAACGTCAATGCAGATGACAAGAACATCTGCGCCAAGTGACCTGAGCGGGATCCGGCCGCCTGCAAAGGCGCCGAGCGCACCACAGAAGTGACAACGGGGAGAGGGCCCAATGCGGCAGAGCAGTGTGCGCGGTGAGCGATCACGTGGGCAGCGCCGGTCCGGACCACAGAGACTGGGCTTCGACGACAGCCTGAACGACGGCGGGCTGCCGCCGGACGCACCCGGCTGGACACCGCCGGACGGCGACGGCGACGGGCCGCCCGCCCCCGACGAGGGCGGCCGCCGCAAAGGGCGCCAGCGCCGCCGCAAGAAAGGCGGCAAGGGCCGCAAGGTGCTGCGCTGGACCGCGCTCGGCCTCGGCTTCCTGCTGGTCGCCGGGGCGGGCGCCGGGTACTGGTATTACGAGCACCTCAACGCCAACCTCCGCAAGGCGCCGAGAACCCTGGGCGGCGGCGATCTGAAGAAGCCCGATCCCAATGCGTTCGGGCAGACGCCGCTCAACATCCTGCTGCTGGGCTCCGACGGCCGTAACAGCGAGGCGAACATCAAGCTGGGCGGCGCCCGCCAGGACCGGGACCGCAAGCCGCTGGCCGACGTCCAGATGCTGCTGCACGTCTCCGCCGACCGCAGCAACATGTCGGTGATCTCCATACCCCGCGACACCCGCGTCGCCATCCCCCAGTGCACCGACCCGAAGACCCACGAGGTCTACCGGCAGACCACCGCCGCCATCAACCAGTCGCTCCAGCACGGCGGTCCGGGCTGCACGCTGGCCACCTGGCAGGAGCTGACCGGCATCTACATCGACCACTTCATGATGGTCGACTTCTCCGGCGTGGTGGACATGGCGGACGCCATCGGTGGGGTCCCGGTCTGCGTCGACGGCAACGTCTACTCGCACGACAGCAAGGGGCACGGCAGCGGCCTGAAGCTGACCAAGGGCACCCACTCCGTCAAGGGCGTCCAGGCCCTCCAGTGGCTGCGCACCCGCTACGGCTTCGAGGACAACACCGACATCGGCCGGGCCAAGGCCCAGCACATGTACATGAACTCCATGGTCCGCCAGCTGAAGAAGGGCGCCAAGCTCACCAACCCCGGCCAGCTGCGCGATCTGGCCGAGGCCGCGACCAAGGCGCTGACCGTCGACAACGGGCTCGACACCGTCAAGAAGCTCTACGACCTGGGCGGCGACCTCAACCGGGTGCCCACCAAGCGCATCACGATGGTCACCATGCCCTGGGTATACGGCCCCGGCGAGGCATATGTCCTGCCCAAGCCCGGCGACGCGGAGCAGACCTTCGCGATGATGCGCAATGACACCGCGCTGGACGGCAAGGGCGCCAAGAAGAAGCCGGCGCCCGACCCCAAGCCGTCAACTCCCAAGAGCGACCTGAGAGTTGTCGTCCAGAACGGCACCAACAGCGGCGTGACGGGCCCGGTCTCCGGCCGCGCGACCGTCATCCAGCAGCAGCTGGCCCAGCTCGGCTACACCGCCGCCGGCACCGACTCCGCCCTCACCACCCAGGCCGACACCACCATCACGTACAAGGACAAGGCGCAGCGCGGCGACGCCCTCGCGCTGGCCAAGGCGCTCGGCCTGTCCAAGAGCGCGGTGAAGGAGTCGAGTTCGGCCTCGGGGATGCGCCTGGTGGTCGGCAACGACTGGCGCGCGGGAACGGAGTACCCGAAGAAGCCGGGCGGCGACAAGGCCGCGGACAAGGCACCGGACAGCGCGGACGCGCTCAATGGGGACGACAAGAAGGCGTGCATGAAGGTGAACCCCACCTACGCGTTCTGAGGGTTCTTCCCCACGTTGCCGGGTGCGGCGCCGTGTCTGTCCGGTGGTTTTGTGCCCCGCCCGGCGGCGGGACCGGGGGAGGGTGTGGGGCTGGTCGCGATGTGATGTGCGGGGTGGGGTCGGCCGTGGCTGATCCGACCCCACCCCGCCCGCCGAAGGCGGGCGAAGAGACAACAGACGGGGTACGGCGGTGTCACCCGACGACGTGGGGGGAAACAGAGGGTCGCCGGCTCGCAATGACCTTCCGGGCCAGTGACCGGGGGCTGGTGAGGAACCCGTAGCCCCACGACATGTGCATCGTGGCGAGCGCGACGGGGATCTGGGCGCGGGCCTTGAGCGACAGCCCCTTGCCGGCCGGGAGTGAACCCGCCGTGATGGCCGCCAGATAGCCGGCCGGGACGACAAGGCCCCAGGGCGTGACGGCCGCGCCGACGACGACACCCGCCGCGATGGCGCAGAGGGCGGTCGGCGGCGCCAGATAGCGCAGATTGATCGAGCCCGCGTGGTAGCGCGCGACGACATGCCGCCACTTGCCGTAGTCCTTGTACTGCTTGGCCAGCGCCTTGATGCTCGGGCGGGGGCGGTACTGGACCTTCAGCTCGGGGGAGAACCAGATCTGGCCGCCCGCCTCGCGGATGCGGAAGTTCAGCTCCCAGTCCTGGGCGCGGATGAACTCCTCGTTGTAGCCGCCCTGTTGCTCCAGCGCCTCGCGCCGGAACACCCCGAGGTAGACGGTCTCGGCGGGCCCCGCCTGCCCGCCCGTGTGGAAGGCGGCATTGCCCACGCCGACCTTGGAGGTCATCGCGGCGGCGACCGCGTCCTCCCAGGCGTTCTCGCCCTCGGCGTGCATGACGCCGCCGACGTTCTGCGCGCCGGTCTCCTCCAGGAGGCGCACGGCGGTGGCGATGTAGCTCGGGGAGAGCATGCCGTGGCCGTCGACGCGTACGACGATGGGGTGCCGGGAGGCCTTGATCGCGGCGTTCAGCGCGGCGGGGGTGCGGCCGGTGGGGTTGGGCACGGTGTGCACGCGGGCGTCTTCGGCCACCAGCTCGGCGGCGATCTCGTCCGTACGGTCCGTGGACGGGCCGAGGGCGATCACCACCTCCATCTCGCCGGCGTACTCCTGCTCCAGGATGTGCCGGACCGAATTGCGCAGGTGACGTTCCTCATTGAGCACCGGCATGATCACGGAGACGGCCGGGGGCTGCTGCTGCGGCATGGTTCCTCGGGGGTACGGCCCGCGGTGAGCCGCCATGGGCGGCAGCGCCCGCCGGGAGACTGCGGTATCACGCCTCACGTTACCGCGAACGGGGGACAGCGGCGGACGTCGGACGGGTGGCCGGGCGGCCGATGCCCGGCGTGTGATGCTTTGCAGTCGATCATATAGGCCTACGGTGTTCTCGCCGACTTCATCCCGACTTGTCCCGACCCATCGTTCCGACCCGCCGGCCACACCGGCTGCCCCTCGTTCCCGGCCGACCGTCCTGCCGTCCCGCCGCGGAGGTGTCCCCGTGACCGCCCCGTCCCGCTCCTCCCGCCCCACCGCCCGCCGGAATGCCCGGCCCACGGGGCACCGGCGCCCGCCGCGCAAGCGCTGGGGGCTGCGGTCCAGCGCCGTCGCCGCCGTTGTGCTGCTGGGCGCGGGCGCCGCGGGCCACGCCATGGTCACCGGCGTGGAGACCCGGATCGGCCGGGTGGACGCCTTCAAGGGCATGCCGACCGACGAGCGGCCCGGCGGCGGCAGCGGCCTGAACTTCCTGGTCGTCGGCACCGACGGCCGCGACAAGCTCACCAAGGACGAGAAGCGGACGTACCACCTGGGCGGCGTGCCCTGTCACTGCACCGACACCCTGATGCTGGTGCACCTCTCCGCCGAGCGGGACCGCGCCAGCATCATCAGCCTGCCGCGTGACTCCTACGCCGAGGTCCCCGACCACGAGGACGCCGCGACCGGCCGGCGGCACCGCGAGCACCCCGTCAAGCTGAACGCGGCGTACGCGGAGGGCGGCCCCAACCTCACCGTACGGACCGTCGAGCACATGACCGGCGTGCACATCGACCACTATCTGGAGGTCGACTTCACCAGCTTCATGCGGAGCGTGGACGCGGTCGGCGGAGTGGAGGTCTGCACCCCGCACCCGCTCAAGGACAGCTTCTCCGGCCTCGACCTCCCCGCCGGCAAGACGCTCCTCGGTGGCGGCCAGGCCCTCCAGTACGTCCGCTCCCGCCACATCGACGCCTCCGCCGACCTCGGCCGCATGCACCGCCAGCAGCGCTTCCTGGCGTCCCTGATCCACAAGATCACCTCCTCCGGGGTCCTGATGAACCCCATCCGCTTCAAGGACGTCGCCGAGACGATGCTCGCGTCCGTACGGGCCGACTCCGGCTTCGAGGCCAACGACCTGGTCGACCTCGGCCAGGCGATGCGCGGCTTCACCCCCTCCTCCTCGGAGTTCGTCTCCGTGCCCCTGACCAAGGAGAACCTGCGGCTGCCGGGCGGCGGCGAGGCCGTCCGCTGGGACCCGGCGGCCGCCCGGCAGCTCTTCCAGGCCATCCGCGAGGACAAGCCGATCGCCGAGCGCCCCGTCAGGAACAAGAAGCAGCCGCGCACGGCGGTCGTGGACGTGCCGCCGGCGCAGGTCAAGGTCCATGTCGACAACGGCACCGCCCGGCCCGGCCTCGGTGACACCGTCGCCAAGGCGCTGCACGCCACCGGCTTCGCCAATGCCGGCGTCCCCGGCAACACGGCGCACGGCGCCACGCCCCGTACGGTCATCGACTACGACCCGCGCTGGGACCGCTCGGCCCGCTCGCTGGCCGCCGCCCTGCCCGGCGCGCAACTGCGCCCGATGCCGGGCCGCGGCCCGGTGCTCCAGGTGACGGTCGGCGACGACTTCAAGGCGGTGACACCGGTCAAGGCGGAGCAGCCGCCGCAGGCCCCGGGCGGCGTGGGGGCGATCACCGGCGACCAGGCGGTGTGCCCATGACCGTTCCCGCGCCCCGCCGCACCCGGCCCCGGCAGCACGCGGACCGCCCGGCCGCCCACCGCTACGCCCCCCGGGCCGGCATCACCCTCGCCGCCCTGTGCCTGGCCGCCGCCACCGCCGCCGCGGCCCCGCCGGCCCCCGCCGCCCCCACCGGCTGCGGGGACCTGGCCAACGGCCGGCTGTGCCTGCGCGGCCCGGTGGGCACGACAGGGAGGTATACGGCGGCCTACCGGCGGCACGAGGGCGCCGGGCCGATCACCGTGCGCCTGGGCTATCAGCGCAAGAACGCAAGGATCACCGCCTTCCCCGGCTGGTTCGGCACCGGCCGCATGCGGCACGGCGTCCTCACCGGCGGCGGCCGGGTGGAAGTGCTGCCGGACGAATGCATCCGCGGCGTGATGGAGCACGCCGGAAAGGTCTTTGTCACCAAGTGGAGCTGCGCCTGAACCCCAGGTCCAGGTCCCGGGTCCTCGCAAGGAGCGCAGCATGTGGCAGGCAGCGGTACTGGCCCTCACCCCCACCACCGTGACGCTCTTCCTCACCGCCATGGTGGCCCTGGCCCTGTCCCTCGCCACCTGGAGCGCCCGCGCCCCCACCGGCCCCGCGCCCCGCACCACGGCCGCCGTGCTCCTGGCCCTCTGGCTTCTCGTGCTCCTCGCGGTGACCCTCGCCCCCACCCAGCCCATCGGCTCCGGCGACGCCACGCTGTGGTGGCGGCCCGGCGAGGGACTCTTCGACCCGGGCGCCCCGCTGCAGCCCCAGGAACTGGAGATGCTGATCCGCCAGCAGATCGCCAACGCCGCGCTGTACGTACCGGGACCGCTGCTGCTGCGCTTCGCGGCACCGCGCTGGTCGGCCGCCGCGGCGTTCCTGCTGGGGGTGGGCCTTTGTACGTCCGTCGAGACCGCCCAGCTGCTGATGCGCGCCGGGCGGATCGCCGATATCGACGATGTGCTGTGCGCGGCGGCCGGGACGGTGACCGGGGCGGGGCTGGGGCTCCTGGCGCGGCTGGCGGCGGCCCGGCTGTGGTCCGGCCCTACGCGGCCGGAGCGTCCACCAGCCGCAGACGCAGCGACTTCAGACCGTTGATGAAGTTCGACACGAGGCGCTGCGGCGGCTCGGCGACCGCCAGCGTGGGCAGCAGGCTGCACGTCTCCTCGTAGAGCACCCGCAGCTGCAGCCGGGCGAGGTGCGCGCCCAGGCAGACGTGCGGGCCGTCGCCGAAGGAGACATGGGGATTGGGGTTACGGGCCAGGTCCAGCCGGTGCGGGGCGGCGAAGACCCGCTCGTCGTAATTGGCCGCGCCGTGGAAGACGACCACCTTGTCGCCGGCGCGTATCGCACGGCCGGCCAGTTCGGTGTCACAGGCCGCGGTCCGGCGGAAGCTGAGCACCGGCGGGTGCCAGCGCAGCAGCTCCTCCACACACGTCGCCGTTCCCACCGCGCCGCTGCGCAGCGCGCGGTAGGCGTCCGGGTGCCGGGCCAGTGCCAGCAGGCCGCCGGGGGCCGCGCTGCGTACCGTGTCGTTGCCCGCGATGGTCAGCAGGAAGAAGAACATCTCCAGCTCGGCCGTGGCCAGTTCGCCGTCCGCGGCGAGGACGGTCATGATGTCGTCGCCCGGATGCCGTCGCTTGTGGGCGGCCAGCTCCCGTGCGAACGCGAACATGTCCTGGAGCATCGCCGGGGAGCGGGGGTTGGCGGGACGCCCGTCGGGTCCGGATGCGGGCGGGCCCGCCTCGTCCGGGTCCTGGTAGCCGATGACGCGCCGGGTCCAGCCCAGGAGCAGGCCGCGTTCACCGGCCGGCACACCGAGCAGGTCGGCGAGGTTGAGCAGCGCGAAGTCGTCCGTGACATGGGTGACGAGGTCGCACTCGCCGCTGCCGGCGCGGGCCGCACCGGCCGCCGCCGTCAGCAGGCCGCGGGCCCGCCCGCGCACGACGGCCTCGAAGTGGCCGACCCGGCTCCGGGTGAAGGCACGGCTGACCAGCCGCCGCAGCCGCCCGTGGTCATTGGGGTCTCCCCTGCGCAGGGGATCCTGATTGAGCATCATGCGGCGGATGAACGGCAGGTCGGCGGGGTCGGGATCGCGGATCTGGGTGGCGCCCAAGCGGGAGGAGAAGGTGCGTGCGTCCTTCAGGACCCGTACGACGTCGTCGTGCCGGGTGACCGCCCAGAAGCCGGGTCCTGCGGGCCAGCCGAGCACCTCGGGCTCTTCCTGCCAGGCCACCGGATGCCGGTCGCGCAGGAGCCGGTAGGCGGCGTGCGGCAGCCCGTCGGCGTAGCCGCGTGGGTCGAAGACGTCCGGCACATCCGGCGCGTGGGGTGCGGCCGGATCCGTGGGATCCGTGGCACCGGCTGCGGGCCCGGTCATCCGGCGTCCGGCCGCTCGCTCGTGCCGTCGGCGCGCAGGAAGTCCTCCACGGCCCGGATCAGCTCAAGGGGCGTCTCGTCCATGGCGTAGTGCCCGGCCGACGGCAGTTCGACCAGCACGCTGTTGGCGTACCAGCGCATCCATGTCTGCCGGGTCAGTTCGGCGGTCAGCGCGGGATCCAGCGCCCCGGCCACCGCCAGCGCCGGCACCGCCGAGCCCTCGACCTCGGCCGCGAAGCCCTCCCCGGCCCAGGAGTCCAGCCAGGCCCGGAACGCCTTGGGTTCGCTGCACTCCAGTGACCGCCGCACCATCCGGTCGAGCCAGGCGGCCGGGCGCCGCCCGCCGGTGGTGAGGTCGATGATGGTCCGCCGGTTCCGCGGGGTGTGGGCCGCGGCGGAGAACAGCTCCCACTGCTGTGGTGGCAGGGGCAGCCCGGAAGCGGGGACCGGTGAGATGCCGACGAGCCTGCGGACGCGGTGGGGTGCCGCGGCCAGTACCCGTTGGATGACACTGCCGCCCATCGAATGACCGATCAGCGAGAACCGGTCCCAGCCCAGCCGGTCGGCGAGCGCCAGCACATCGGCCGCCCCCTCGCCGGTGGTGTAGGCGCCGGCCGTGTCCTTGGCCTCGCCATAGCCGCGGAGGTCGACCAGCGCGTACTGGAACGCGTCCCGGTCCAGGTCCGGCAGGACCGGGTCGAAGGTGGACCGGTCGGCGAACCAGCCGTGTACGGCGATGACCTTGTGCGGCCCCCGGCCGTGCAGGGCATGGGGCAGGACGAAGGAAGCCACCCTCACTCCAGACGTGTGACGGAACACGCCGACGGCCGTCGGCCGTGCCCGACCAGACTGGCCGTGCCCACCGCGCCCGGCAAGGGCGCCACGGCCTCCCGCGGGGCTCCCCTTCGGGTTCCCTTCGGCTTTCCTACCCCTCGTCGAGGCCCTCGGCCGCCCGCCGCTCCCGCAGTTCCATGATCGCGCGCCGTCGGGCGAGCCGATGGGTGCGGCGGATCTGGGCCTCCTGATAGCGGCGCTTGTCGCGCTCGGTCTCGGGGAGGACCGGCGGTACCCGGCGCGGCTTGCCGTATTCGTCGACGGCCGCGAAGACGAGGTAGGCGGAGCCGACCTGCTGGGCCGGGGTGGATTCGTTCCAGCGCTCGGCCAGGACCCGCACGCCGACCTCCATGGAGGACCGGCCGGTCCAGTTCACCTGGGCCTTCACATGGACGAGGTCGCCGACGCGGACCGGTTCGAGGAACGCCATCTCGTCCATGGACGCGGTCACCGCCGGGCCGCCGGAGTGGCGGCCGGCCACCGCGCCCGCCGCGTCATCCACCAGTTTCATGATCACGCCACCGTGCACGGTCCCGAGAAGATTGGTGTCTCCGGCGGTCATGATGTGCGACAGCGTCGTACGGGAGACGGACGTGGGCTTGCCCGAGAGCTCGCCCTCCGGGCTGTGGGTGACGAGTTCGGTCATGCAGCCAGCCTAAGCGGGGCGGCCGCGGACCCGCCCCGGACGGTACGTGACGCCCGTCTCGTGACGACTGTCTCCCTGCGTGATGCTCGTCTCCCTGCCCCCGTCGGAAACCATCGGGAAGGGTGGGTTCCGACGGCCGCGCCGGAATGGTCACAGCCCCTTGCGGTATGGCCCGGAAGGCCGTCGTCGCTTTGCATCAGGTCTGCAACAGCCCTGGTCCTATCCCGCACCTGCTCTATTGGGCGGCCCCTGCCGGCGTGCACACTCTCCCCTATGAATGAGTGGCCCAATGGGTGGTCCGGGGACCAGAACGGCAACCGGTACGGACGCGGCAGCGGCGCCGATCCGGAGGGTGCGCGCGCCATGCCGCAGGTGCGGCGCGACGCGGGGTCCGGCTACCCCCGGAGCGAACCCCCGCTGCCCCCGGGGATGTCCCCGCGCCGAGGGTCCGTACCGCCGCAGCAGTCCCAGGGCTACGACGACTACGACAGCGGCTACAACACCGGCCAGGTCTACGGCGGTGGCGGTGGCGGCCGCGGCGGCGACGACGGCTATGACGACTACGGCCCGCAGGGCCGCGGCGCCCGGCCCCGTCCCAACTGGGGCCGCCGCATCAAGTGGACCGTGCTGACCGTGGTCGTGGTGCTGGCCGTCGCCTCCGTCGCCACGTACTTCTGGGCGGACGGCAAGCTGCGCCGCCAGGTGGACCTGAGCAAGGTCATCGACCGGCCGGCGACCGGGGACGGCACCAACTACCTGATCGTGGGCTCGGACAGCCGCGAGGGCATGACCGCCGAGCAGAAGAAGAAGCTGCACACCGGCTCCGCCGAGGGCAAGCGCACCGACTCCATGATGATCCTGCACGACGGCTCCAACGGCCCGACGCTCGTCTCGCTGCCCCGTGACTCGGACGTCGAGATACCCAGCTTCGTCGGTTCGGACTCCGGCAAGAAGTACCCGGGCACCGGACGGCACACCAAGCTGAACGCGGCCTACGCCGAGGACGGCCCCGAGCTGCTGGTGCGTACCGTCGAGTCCAACACCCATCTGCACATCGACCACTACGTCGAGATCGGTTTCGCCGGTTTCGCCAACATCGTCGACTCGATCGGCGGTGTCGAGATGGACATCCCCAAGGCGTTCAAGGACAAGTGGTCGGGCGCCGACTTCCCGGCGGGCAAGCAGACCCTCAACGGCCAGCAGGCCCTCGCCTTCGTCCGCACCCGGCACGCCTTCGCGGGCAGTGACCTGGACCGTACGAAGAACCAGCAGAAGTTCCTGGGCACCCTGGCCGGCCAGGTCGCCACCCCGGGTACGGTCCTCAACCCCTTCAAGCTCTACCCGACCATGAGCGCCGGCCTGGACACGCTCGTCGTCGACAAGGACATGAGCCTGTGGGACCTGGGCCAGATGTTCTTCGCGATGAAGGGCGTCATGGGCGGCGACGGCAAGTCGATGAACATGCCGGTCTCCGGCTCGACCGGCGGCAACCTGGTCTGGGACAAGACCAAGGTGCAGCAGCTGGTACAGCAGCTGAACAACGACGAGAAGGTCACGGTCAGCGGGAACTGACCGGCGGCCCGGCAGCAGACCGGTGCAAGAGGGGCCCCGGACCGCCACTGCGGTCCGGGGCCCCTTCTTTTCCGGTCTTTTCCGGCTGCGTTTCCGGTGCTCTTCCGGCTGCTCTTTTCCGGTCCCTGCTTACTGCGGCAGGTTCCGCGCCATCACGATCCGCTGCACCTGGTTCGTGCCCTCATAAATCTGCGTGATCTTGGCGTCGCGCATCATCCGCTCGACCGGGTAGTCGCGGGTGTAGCCGTAGCCGCCGAGGAGCTGGACGGCGTCCGTGGTGATCTCCATGGCGGCGTCCGAGGCGTAGCACTTGGCGGCCGCGCCGAAGAAGGTGAGGTCCTCGTCCTTGCCGCCGGCCGAGATGCGCTCGGACTTGGCGGCCGCGGCGTAGGTGAGCTGGCGGGCCGCCTCCACCTTCATAGCCATGTCGGCGAGCATGAACTGCACGCCCTGGAAGTCACCGATCGGCTTGCCGAACTGCTTGCGCTCCTGGACGTAGCCCTTGGCGTAGTCCAGGGCGCCCTGGGCGATGCCGAGCGCCTGGGCCGCGATGGTGATGCGGGTGTGGTCCAGGGTCTTCATGGCGGTGGCGAAGCCGGTGCCCTCGGCGCCGATCATGCGGTCGGCGGGGATGCGGACGTTGTCGAGGTAGACCTCGCGGGTCGGCGAGCCCTTGATGCCGAGCTTCTTCTCCGGGGCGCCGAAGGAGACGCCCTCATCGCCCTTCTCGACGACGAAGGCCGAGATGCCCTTGGAGCGCTTCTCGGGGTCGGTGACGGCCATCACCGTGTAGTACTCGGAGACGCCGGCGTTGGTGATCCAGCGCTTGACGCCGTTCAGCACCCAGTAGTCGCCGTCGCGCACGGCCTTGGTCTTCATGCCGGCCGCATCCGAGCCCGCGTCCGGCTCGCTCAGGCAGTACGAGAACATCGCGTCGCCCTTGGCGAGCGGGCCCAGGTACTTCTTCTTCAGCTCCTCGGAGCCGGAGAGGATGACGGGGAGCGAGCCGAGCTTGTTGACCGCCGGGATCAGGGAGGACGAGGCGCAGACGCGGGCGACCTCCTCGATGACGATGACGGTGGCCAGCGCGTCGGCGCCGGCGCCGCCGTAGGCCTCTGGTACATGGACGGCGTGCAGGTCGTTGGCGACCAGCGCGTCGAGCGCTTCCTGGGGGAAGCGCGCCTCCTCGTCCACCGCGGCGGCGAACGGTGCGATCTTCGCCTCGGCGAGGGCGCGCACCGACTCGCGGAGCATGTCGTGCTCCTCCGCCGGCCGGTACAGATCGAAATCAGCGGTTCCCGCCAAGGTTTCTCACTCCCCTGTGAGCTGATGACTACAGTGCTAACTACCGTTAAGTAACCCGTTACCTCATCGGATTCTAGGCCTCGGCCGGGCTCACGGATACGTGAGGTTGCCGACAGCCTCCCGGAGAGGGGGCGAGCGGCCGGGAGGGGCGCGGGGGGCGCGACTATGCTCGGTCAGCGCCATTTTCTTCCTCAGCGTCTGGAGCGTCCATGGCCCTCAAGATCACTGTGATCGGCACCGGCTACCTCGGTGCCACCCACGCCGCCGCCATGGCCGAGCTGGGTTTCGAGGTGCTGGGCCTGGATGTGGTGCCCGAGAAGATCGAAATGCTGCAGCGCGGCGAGGTCCCGATGTACGAGCCGGGGCTTCAGGATCTGCTGGGCCGGCATGTCGCCGGGATCGAGGGGGCCAGCGGCCGGCTGCGCTTCACCACCTCCTACGAGGAGGCGGGGGCGTTCGGTGATGTGCATTTCGTGTGCGTGAACACGCCGCAGAAGCATGGTGAGTATGCGTGCGACATGTCGTACGTGGAGAGCGCCTTCGATGCGCTGGCGCCGCATCTGACGCGGCCCGCGCTGGTCGTCGGCAAGTCGACGGTGCCGGTGGGCAGCGCGGCCCGGCTCGCGGTACGGCTGGCGGAGCGGGCCCCGGCCGGGGAGGCCGCCGAGCTGGCCTGGAACCCGGAGTTCCTGCGCGAGGGGTTCGCCGTCCAGGACACCCTGCACCCCGACCGGATCGTGGCGGGTGTGGCGAGCGAGCGGGCCGAGAAGCTGCTGCGGGAGGTCTATGCGACGCCGATCGCCGAGGGCTCGCCGTTCGTGGTGATGGACTACCCGACCGCCGAGCTGGTGAAGACCTCCGCCAATTCCTTCCTGGCCACGAAGATCTCGTTCATCAACGCCATGGCGGAGGTGTGCGAGGCGGCCGACGGCGATGTGGTGAAGCTGGCCGAGGCCATCGGGCATGACGAGCGGATCGGCAAGAAGTTCCTGCGGGCCGGTATCGGCTTCGGCGGCGGGTGTCTGCCCAAGGACATCCGGGCGTTCATGGCGCGCGCCGGCGAGCTGGGCGCGGACCAGGCGCTGACGTTTCTGCGCGAGGTCGACTCCATCAATATGCGGCGCCGCGGCCATATGGTCGAGCTGGCCCGGGAGGCGGTGGGCGGCGGCTTCCTGGGCAAGCGGGTCGCCGTACTGGGCGCGACGTTCAAGCCGGACTCGGACGACGTACGGGACTCGCCCGCGCTCAATGTCGCCGGGCAGATCCATCTCCAGGGCGGCCAGGTGACGGTCTACGACCCGAAGGGGATGGAGAACGCGCGACGGCTGTTCCCGACGCTGGCCTATGCGGACAGTGCGCTGGAGGCGGTGCGGGGCGCGGATGTGGTGCTGCATCTGACGGAGTGGCGCGAGTTCCGCGAGCTGGACCCGGCCGCCCTGGGCGAGGCGGTCTCCGAGCGCCGCATTCTGGACGGCCGTAACGCCCTCGATCCCGCGCTGTGGCGGAAGGCCGGATGGACGTACCGGGCGCTGGGCCGCCCCCGCGCCTGACGCCACCACGGACAAGGCCCACCGGGCATGACGTCGCTCGGCCGTCAGGACTCCGCGCGCCGGGCGCGGTAGGTCCGCATCTTCGCCCGGCTGCCGCAGACCGCCATGGTGCACCAGCGGCTGCGGCCGGCCGGGCTTCTGTCGTAGAAGACCCAGCGGCAGTCGTGGGCCTCGCAGGCCTTGAGCCGGGTCCAGGTGCCGTCGGCGGCCGCGGTCGCGATGCCGGCGGCTATCCGGGCCGTGAGCTGCCCGGCGCCCCGGAGCGCGGCGGCCGGGCGGAGCGCCGCGCCGCCGTCGGGGCCGACGGCCAGGACCAGGGGCGCGCGGGACAGCAGCCGGTCCAGGGTCCGGGCCGCTTCCGCGTCCACCCCGGTACGGGTCGTATGGGCCGCACAGACCGCGCGCAGCGCCTCGCGGAGGCCCCTCAGCTCCGCCAACTCCCCTTCATTCAGGGTGAGTTCAGGCACTCCGTACTCGCGGAAGAAGGCCCGCGGCCCGCCCTCCGCCGTCAGCGCGTCCTCCCCTGTCTCGACGTCGAGGGTGTTCACCAGGCCCTGCACCAAAAGCAGGGCATCCGGAGCTGTTCGGTCGGTCACCCTTGTCACGTTACCGGCAAAGGGCCATCATGCAGTAACCACACGAAGTTACCGGTTGATGCGACAAGGGGGTAACGCCATGGCTCTGATCGATCTCGGCGTCACGGTGCTGGACTGTCCCGACCCACGGGCGCTCGCAACCTTCTACGCCGAGGTGCTCGGCCGGCAGGTCGAGGGCGCGGACGACGCGGAATGGGTCGAGGTCGTAGGACCCGGCGGCCGCGCGCTCGCCTTCCAGCGGGTGGACGAGGGGTACCGGCCGCCGCGCTGGCCCGGCCAGGACCAGCCGCAGCAGCTCCACCTCGACTTCGACGTGCGCAGCGCGGACATCGAAGAGGCCGAGGCCAAGGTCGTCGGGCTGGGGGCGAAGCTCGTTCAGCACGACGAGGGCAAGCGGGACTTCCGGGTCTATCTCGACCCGGCCGGGCATCCCTTCTGCCTGTGCATGAAGTAATCCGCGCGGCCGCCCGGGGCGCTCATACCCGCGCCCCGTCCAGCCGCTCTATGGTCGCCGTGGACGGCATCCGGCGGCCCCGGACCGAACGCGCGACACTTTCCGCACCGCGCACCGCCCGTAGCGCATTGCCCCAGGTCAGAGCGGCCAGATCGCGGACCGACCAGCCCCGGTCGATGAGTTCGGCGATCAGCAGCGGATAGCCCGCGACATCGGGCAGCGGGCTGCGGTGCGCGGTGGCCGGATCGGTGTCGAAGCCGGCGCCGAGGCCGATGTGGTCGGGTCCGGCCACCGTCCGCACATGGTCGAGGTGGTCGGCGATGTCCTGGACGGAGGCGGGGTCGCCGCCTTCGGTGAGGTGTTCCGGGGTGAAGGTGATCATGCAGATGCCGCCGTTGCGGGGCAGCAGCGAGAGCACCTCGTCGGGGACGTTACGGGGGTGCCCGGTGACCGTACGGGCCGCGGTGTGGCACAGGAGCACCGGGGACTTGGTGATCTCCAGGGTGTGCCGCATGGTGTCGGCGGAGGACCAGGAGAGGTCGATGAGCATGCCGAGGCGGTTCATCTCGCGGACCACCTCCTCGCCGAACCCCGTGAGCCCGCCGGCCTTCGGGGCGTCGGTGGCGGAGTCCGCCCAGGGGGTGTTGCGGTCGGCGGTGAGCGCCAGGGAGCGCACGCCGAGCCGGTAGAAGGACCGCAGCACGCCCAGCGAGCTGTCGAGGGCGTGACCGCTGGCGGATCCGAGCAGCGAAGCGATCCGGCCGCGGTTGCGGGCCTCGGCCATATCGTCCGCGGTGAGCGCCAGGTGCAGCGTCTCGGGGTAGGTGCGGACCAGCGCGTGGACGAAGTCGATCTGCTCGAGGGTCGCGCTGAGGGCCACGTCGCCGGTCAGCTCGGTCGGCACCTGAAGGGACCAGAACTGGCCGCCGACGCCGCCGGCCCGCAGCCGCGGGATGTCGGTGCGCAGGCCCGTCTCGCCGTGGTCGAGGTCGAAGCGGTGGCCGGGCGTCAGGTCGTGGCCGGTGCGCTGCCGCAGTGCCCAGGGCAGACCGTTACAGCCGTCGACGACGGGGTGTGCGGCAAGCAGGGCGCGGGCTCGGGCGAGCGGGCCGCGCAGATTGAGCGGCAGCGGGCCGAGGGGCTCGGCGTCGGGGGCGGCATCGGGGGCGGCGGCCTCCGGGGCGGCGGTCCCGTCAGGGTCCGCGAGGCCGGATATCTCCGGGACGCCGGTGGGGTCGGTCAGCTCGGCAGGGGCGAGATCGGCCATGGCGTACTTCCTGGACGGAGGGGCGCGCGCCAGTGCTCGTTGAGGGGCGACGGGCGGGCAGTGGTGACGCCACCGTCGCACGCGGACCCGTACGGTTCACGGTGAGCGATGCGTACGGGTTACCACCCTGCGTCGTGGTGGACCGGGGCAGGAGCCGTTGTGGGTTGCGGTGGGCGGTGGGCCGGGACGCTTGGTTGCCCGCCAGGGCCTTCCGCCCCGGCCCCTCGGACAGGCCCTAGCCGTCGAGCTGCTCGATCGTGGCGTTGGACGGGCCGCGCCGGGCCTGCTCCTCGCGTGCCACGTCCTCGGCGGCGCGCAGCGTGCGGACCGCGTTCTGCCAGGTGAGCTTGGCGAGGTCGGCCGTGGACCACTTGCGGTCCAGCAGTTCGGCGATCAGGTTCGGGTAGCCCGCGACATCGGCCAGGTCGGCCGGGGTGAAGGCGGTGCCGTCGAAGTCGCCGCCGATACCGAGGTGGTCGACGCCCGCGACCTCACGCATATGGTCGAGGTGGTCGGCGATGGTGGCCGCGGTGGCCATCGGGCGCGGGTGGGCGGCTTCGAAGGCCCGCTGGACGGTCATGCCCGCCTCGGTGGTGTCGAGGTGGTGCAGGCCGTGGGCGCGCATGTTCTCGTCCGCGCGCAGCGTCCATTCCACCGCGGCGGGCAGCACGAACTTCGGGACGAAGGTGGCCATCGCGATGCCGCCGTTGGCGGGCAGCTGGGCCAGGACGTCATCGGGGATGTTGCGGGGGTGGTCGCAGACCGCGCGGGCGGAGGAGTGCGAGAAGATCACCGGCGCGCGGCTGACCCGGAGGGCGTCCCGCATCGTTGCGGCGGCGACATGCGAGAGGTCGACGAGCATGCCGAGGCGGTTCATCTCGCGGACGACCTCCTCGCCGAAGGCGCTGAGGCCGCCGGCCCGCGGCTCGTCGGTCGCCGAGTCGACCCAGGCCAGCGAGTCGTTGTGGGTGAGCGTCATATAACGCACACCCAGCTGGTGCAGCGCGCGCAGGGTGGCCAGCGAGTTGTTGATGGAGTGGCCGCCCTCGGCGCCCATCAGGGAGGCGATACGGCCTTCCGCGCGGGCCGCCTCCATGTCGCCGGAGGTGAGCGCCAGGCGCAGATCACCGGGGTAGCGGGTGACCAACTGCCGTACGGCATCGATCTGTTCCAGGGTGGCGCTGACCGCCTTGTCGCCCGCGTAGTCGGCCCGTACGTAGACGGACCAGAACTGGGCGCCGACGCCGCCGGAGCGCAGCCGCGGGATGTCGGTGTGCAGATGCGCGGACTGGTCGTCGGCGATATCGCGCCGGTCGAGGTCGTAGCGGACCTGCTCGCGCAGTGCCCAGGGCAGGTCGTTGTGCCCGTCGACGACGGGCCAGCGGGCGAGCAGGTCCCGCGCGGCGTCCTCCGCGGAGCTCACTTGCCGCCGCCGAAGCCGAAGCCGGCGGGGGCGGCGACCTTGTTGCGCAGCCGCTTGCCCTTCTCGGTGGCCTGGTCATTCAGCTCCTGCTGGAACTCGCGCATGCGGCCCAGGAGCTCGGGGTCGTGGGCGGCGAGGATACGGGCGGCGAGCAGTCCCGCGTTACGGGCGCCGCCGACCGAGACGGTGGCGACCGGGACCCCGGCGGGCATCTGCACGATGGACAGGAGGGAGTCCATGCCGTCCAGGTACTTCAGCGGGACGGGGACACCGATGACGGGCAGCGGGGTGACCGAGGCGAGCATCCCGGGGAGGTGGGCGGCTCCCCCGGCGCCCGCGATGATCGCCTTGAGGCCGCGCCCGGCGGCGTCCTCGCCGTACGCGATCATTTCGCGCGGCATCCGGTGCGCCGAGACGACATCGACCTCGTAGGGGATCTCGAACTCGGCGAGCGCCTGGGCGGCGGCCTCCATGACGGGCCAGTCGGAGTCGGAGCCCATGACGACGCCGACCAGGGGGCTTGAGGAGCTGGAGGTCATTCGGTGATCGTTCCTCGCAGATAGCCGGCGGCGTGCGCGGCGCGCTCGCGCACGTCGGCCAGGTCGTCGCCGTAGGTGTTGACGTGGCCGACCTTGCGGCCGGGCTTCACGTCCTTTCCGTACATATGGATCTTCAACTGCGGGTCGCGCGCCATGCAATGCAGATACGCCGCGTACATGTCGGGATAGTCGCCGCCGAGGACGTTGGCCATCACCGTCCAGGTGGCGCGCGGGCGCGGATCACCCAGGGGGAGGTCGAGCACGGCACGGACGTGGTTGGCGAACTGCGAGGTGATCGCGCCGTCCTGGGTCCAGTGGCCGGAGTTGTGCGGGCGCATCGCGAGTTCGTTGACCAGGATCGCGGGCTTCCCGTCGGGTCCGGCGGTCTCGAAGAGCTCGACGGCCAGGTGGCCGACGACGTCCAGCTCCTTGGCGATGCGCAGCGCCAGCTCCTGGGCCCTGACCGCCAGCTCGGGGTCGAGACCGGGCGCCGGGGCGATCACCGTGTCGCAGACGCCGTCGACCTGTATCGACTCCACGACCGGATAGGCGACGGCCTGGCCGTGCGGCGAGCGGACGATGTTGGCGGCCAGTTCCCGGACAAAGTTGACCTTCTCCTCGGCCAGAACGGGCACGCCGGCACGGAACGGCTCGGCCGCCTCCTTGGAGGAACGTACGACCCAGACTCCCTTGCCGTCATAGCCCCCTCGGACGGTCTTGAGGACCACCGGGAAGCCGGCCCCCTCCGCCGCGAAACGCTCCACATCCTCGGGATCGGAAACGATGCGGTGCCGCGGGCAGGGCGCGCCGATCGCGTCCAGCTTCGCGCGCATCACCCCCTTGTCCTGGGCGTGCACCAGAGCCTCGGGGCCGGGCCGTACGGGGATACCGTCGGCCTCCAGTGCCCGCAAGTGCTCGGTGGGGACGTGCTCATGATCGAAGGTGATCACATCGCAGCCACGGGCGAAGGCGCGCAGCGTCTCCAGGTCGCGGTAGTCGCCGATGACGACTTCACTCACCACCTGGGCCGCCGAGTCCTGCGGAGTGTCGCTGAGGAGCTTGAACTTGATGCCGAGGGGGATACCCGCCTCGTGGGTCATACGGGCGAGCTGACCGCCGCCGACCATGCCGACTACCGGGAACGTCACGCTCCCCAGGGTATCCGCACCTCAGTGCTGCCCTCACCGCTCCTTGGATGATCCTCCGAATACGGACGTTCGAGGATCACCGGTGAAGACCGGCCGATGAAGATCGACCGGCGAAGACCGGCCGGTGACCGCCGCCGGGGCTGCGGATCGGCGAGGCTGCGTGTCGGCGAGGCCGCGAACCCGCCAGGCTGTGGACGGCAAGACGTAAGGAGAGGCCGGATGGGGACCGGTGACATATCGAAGAACTCCCGGCTGCTGGTGATCGCCGTCGCGATCGCCGCACTGCTGATAGCGGCCCATTCCGTGATCAGCCAGCTGTCCGGGCCGAAGGTCTACGACGCCGGCAGCACCGAGATTTCCGTCAGGGCCGGCGACCACTTCGAGGTGCGGGTCCCGGACGACCCCGCCGACGGCTTCCGCTGGATCATCGCCGGCCCGCGTCCGGATCCGGCCGTTCTGAAGGCAATCGGAAACCACCTCGAAGCGGACGAGCCGCCGCCGTCCGGCGCGGGCGGCTCCCGCTATCTGGACTTCGAGGCGGTCAGCGCGGGCCGTACGGATCTGCGGCTGCTGCACTGCCGGCGGTGCGCCACCGGGGCGGCCGGCGAAAACGGCGCCCGGAGCCTCAATTTCCGTGTCACCGTCGGCTGAGGAGCCTTTGGCCGACGGGACTGTGGCCGGAGTCGACAGGGGGCAGGCACCGCTTGATACCCGTGGTTAGCATGAGAGAGCGGACCAGGGTGACCGGCCGCGGACATCCGCCCACGACAGGAGCTGAACGATCACCATGAGTGAACGGAGCGCGCTGCGGTCGAGGCTGGAGGCGCTCACCCGGGAAGTGGTGAAGTTCGGAGCGGTCGGCGGCGCGGGTGTCGTCGTGAACTTCGTGGTGTTCAACCTCGTACGCCATCTCACCGAGATCCCCGTCGTACGGGCCAGCATCGTGGCGACGGTCGTGGCCACCGCCACCAACTACCTCGGCTACCGCTACTTCACCTACCGCGACCGGGACAAGCAGGGCCGCACCAAGGAGCTCACGCTCTTCCTGCTGTTCAGCGTGATCGGCCTGGTCATCGAGAACGGCGTGCTCTACGCCGCGACCTACGGATTCGGCTGGGACAGCCCGCTGCAGAGCAACATCTTCAAGTTCGTCGGCATCGGCATCGCGACGCTCTTCCGCTTCTGGTCCTACCGCACCTGGGTATTCCAGGCGCTGCCCGCCCGGAAGGCCGTGGCGACCGCCGAGTCGTTCCTCGCCGAGGGCGCGGAACACCCGCCGCGGGCCCGTAGCGCCGCCCGCAAGTAGCGGACCGCCGCCTCACTCCTCGACGCTCTCCGCCTCCCGCGCCAGGAACAGCGCGAACACCGGCGGATGCTGCTGCAACAGCTCCAGGCGGCCGCCGTCCGCCTCCGCCAGATCGCGGGCGACGGCGAGCCCCAGACCGGTGGAGTTACGGCCGGAGACGGTCCGCTCGAAGACCCGCGACCCGAGGTCCGGCGGGACTCCGGGCCCGGCGTCGGTGACCTCGACGACCGCCTGGTTGCCGGTGACGCGGGTACGCAGCGCGACCGTTCCGGCACCGTGCATCAGTGAGTTCTCGATCAGCGTGGCCAGCACCTGGGCGACCGCACCGGGCGTGCCAACAGCCCGTAGCCCCTTCTTGCCGGAGCGGACGATGGCCCGCCCCGCGCTGCGGTAGGCCGGCCGCCACTCCTCGATCTGCTGCTTGACCACCTCGTCCAGGTCGAAGGCGACCGCGGAGCCGCTGCGCGGGTCCCGGGAATTGGTCAGCAGCCGCTGTACGACGTCGGTCAGCCGCTCCACCTGGGCCAGCGCGATGGTGGCCTCTTCCTTCACGGTGTCCGGGTCGTCGGTGACGGTGATCTCCTCCAGCCGCATGGACAGCGCGGTCAGCGGCGTACGCAGCTGGTGGGAGGCGTCGGCGGCGAGCCGGCGTTCGGCGGTCAGCATCCGCGCGATCCGCTCGGCGCTGGCGTCCAGCACATCCGCGACCCGGTCCAGCTCCTGGACGCCGTAGCGGCGGTGGCGCGGGCGGGGGTCGCCGGAGCCCAGCCGCTCGGCGGTCTCGGCGAGGTCGGTGAGCGGTGCGGTGAGCCGGCGGGCCTGGCGTACGGCCAGGATGACGGCGGCGATGATTGCCAGCAGCGCGACGGCCAGGATGACCAGCAGCGTCCGGCCGATCTCCGCGCTGACCGTGGAGCGGGATTCCTGGACCATGACGGACTCGCCGCGGTCGCCCTTGACCTCCGACGCGATCACATCGCCCGACGGGCGCCGGCCGATCTCCAGCGGCGCGGCCTTGCCCGGCACCCTGATCTCGGCGTACCGGTGGGCCGTGATCTGCTCGGAGAGGATCTCGGGGGTGATCTTCTCCTTGCTGCCGAGCCGGCTCTCGACTATCCCCACCAGCCGGACCGCCTCGGACGCCACGCTCTCCTGTGCCCCCGCCTGGATCGTGCGGGTCTCGACGATGACGAGCGAGACACCGAAGACGGCGATGACGACGAGCACCACGGCGAGCGTGGAGTTGATCAGGCGGCGGCGCACGGGCCCCTAGCTCTTTTCGAAGCGGAAGCCGACACCGCGGACGGTGGCGATGTAGCGGGGGTTGGCGGCGTCGTCACCGAGCTTCTTGCGGAGCCAGGAGATATGCATGTCGAGCGTCTTGGTGGACGACCACCAGGTGGTGTCCCAGACCTCGCGCATCAGCTGGTCGCGGGTGACGACCCGGCCGGCGTCCCGTACCAGGACCCGCAGCAGGTCGAACTCCTTCGCGGTCAGCTGGAGTTCCTCCTCGCCCATCCATGCCCGGTGCGACTCGACGTCGATCCGTACGCCGTGGGTGGCGGGCGGCTGCTGGGGCTCGGCGGTGGAGCCGCGGCGCAGCAGGGCCCGTACCCGGGCCAGGAGTTCGGCGAGCCGGAAGGGCTTGGTGACGTAGTCGTCGGCGCCGGCGTCCAGGCCGACGACGGTGTCCACCTCGTCGGCGCGGGCGGTCAGCACCAGGATCGGGAAGGAGTGGCCTTCGTTGCGCAGCCGGCGGGCGACCTCCAGGCCGTCCATGCCGGGCAGCCCCAGGTCGAGCACGAGCAGGTCGATATTGCCCTGGAGACCGGCGTCGAGCGCCGTGGGGCCGTCCTCGCGCACCTCGACTTCGTAACCCTCGCGGCGCAGTGCGCGGGCGAGCGGCTCCGAGATGGACGCGTCATCCTCGGCGAGCAGTACACGGGTCATGGGCCGATGGTAGTCCGAGGTATGGGGACCTAGGGGCGGACCAGCACCGACGGGCGACGACTGGCCGCTCCCGCACGGGTCGTCGCCGTGAGCCGCGCACCCGCGACGGGGCGGGGCCAAACGGTTCCCCACGGCAGTGTGAGCGTTGTCTCACGACTCCCAATGGCGACGGAACGAGACGTATGGTGTCGACACGTCCATCGCACAACCTTCGGGCCGCTGACTCCGAACTGGCGTCATCGGTCCCTGTTGTGTGCGGAGCTGGAACCACCAGCCCCGATACACAGTGACTGACCTGTCGACCGGGTCCACCGCGCTAGCAGCACGGGGGGCGTGGATCCCGGTGTAAGACCGTCCTGCCGGCGCCGCTTTGCGTGGCGTCGAACCCCCCGGACGTGGGGGCGGGCATGTCTACGCCGGTGCCGGTCAACCCCCACCCGGGCGCGTAACGACTCTTCGAGCGCGTCCCGAGCAGACCAAGGAACCACCATGGCGTCCAGCCTGACGAAGGACGCGGCCCGGCAGGGGAACCCTGCAGACGGCGGCAAAACCTTCTTCGGCCACCCCCGCGGACTGGCCCCTCTCTTCATGACCGAGATGTGGGAGCGCTTCAGCTATTACGGCATGCGCGCCCTGCTCGTGGTCTATCTGATCTCCGGCGGCCCGGACGCCGAAAAGGGCGCCCAGGGCGGCGGTCTGGCCATGAATGTGGCCACCGCCTCGGCCATCTACTCCATCTATGTGGCGATGGTCTATCTGCTGGCCATGCCCGGCGGGTGGATCGGCGACCGCATCTGGGGCCCGCGGAAGACCGTCGCCATCGCGGCCGGTGTCATCATGACCGGCCACCTGGCGCTGGCCATTCCGGGTCAGGCCGGGTTCTTCGCCGGTCTGGCGCTGGTCGCGGTGGGCTCGGGCCTGCTGAAGGCCAATATCTCGACGATGGTCGGCCACCTCTACGACGGTCCTCAGGACCCGCGCCGGGACGGCGGCTTCACCCTCTTCTACATGGGCATCAACATCGGTGCCTTCGCGGCGCCGCTGGTCATCGGCACCGTCGGCCAGAGCGTCAACTGGCACCTGGGCTTCGCGCTGGCCGCGGTCGGTATGGGCCTGGGCCTGGTGTCGTTCCTGATCGGCACCCGCCACCTCAGCCCGCAGTCCAGCGTCGTGCCGAGCCCGCTCCAGGCGGAGGAGCGCGCCATGTGGCTGCGCAAGGGCCTGATCTGGTTCGCCGTCGCCGCGGTCTTCTACGGCGTGGTCGCCTTCACCGGTCACTTCACCCTGAACTGGGCGGTGATCCCGCTCGCGCTGCTCGGCCTGATCATTCCGATCACGGTCCTGGCGCGCATCAAGCGCGACAAGGACCTGAGCAACACCGAGCAGACCAAGGTCAGCGGCTACATCTGGTTCTTCGTGGCCGCCGCGCTCTTCTGGATGATCTTCGACCAGGCGGGCTCGACGATGTCCGTCTTCGCGGAGAAGAAGACGAACGGTCAGGTCTTCGGGCTGGACTTCCCGTCCTCGTGGTTCCAGTCCGTGAACCCGCTGTGGGTCATGGCCCTCGCCCCGGTCATGGCCTGGCTGTGGCTGCGGCTGGCGCGCCGCGACCGCGAGCCGAGCACCACGGTGAAGTTCTCCATGGCGATGTTCTTCATCGGCGCCTCGTTCGTCGTCTTCATCGTCCCGATGCTGATGGCCTCGGACGGCACGAAGGTCAGCCCGATGTGGCTGCTGTCCATCTACATGATCCAGACCATCGGCGAGCTGTGCCTGTCCCCGGTCGGCCTGTCGGTGACCACCAAGATGGCGCCGCAGAAGTACGCCAGCCAGATGCTGGGCGTGTGGTTCCTGGCCGTCACCGCGGGCGACTGCATCACCACTCTGCTGTCCACCGGCGGCGCGGACCTGAGCGGTCCCCCGGTGCTGGCCGTCGAGGCCGGCATGGCGGTGCTGGCCGGTGTCGCGGTGTGGCTGAGCCGCAAGAAGATCATCGCGCTCATGGGCGACGTCCGCTGACGCGACCCTCACCACGGAAAGGCCCGGTACGCCACCGCGTACCGGGCCTTTTCGCTGTCTGCGCCACGGGGCGGGGCTCGCGGGGCGGGTCAGGGCGCGGGCGAAGGTGTCCGCGGCGGATGCCGCCTCCGTGCGCCGGTGTGCCCGTCAGGGCGTCGGCTCCGGAGGCCGGTACTCGTCGCCCAGGCCCATCCCGGTCATCAGCTCCAGCATCAGCATCTCGAACATCGGCTCCTGATCGGCGTTCATCAGCGGCGCGAAATGGTCGAAGACCTCCAGCGCCACCTGTCCGTAGATCGCCCGCCAGCAGGAGAGCATGACGACGAGCGCACCGAGCGGAATGTTCACGCCGGTGGCCTCGCGGTACTGCGTCATCTGGGCCGCCAGCCGCGGATCGAGATCATCATCGGCGCGGACGGCATACGGGCGGTCGGCCCAGAACTGCATGAACACCACGCCCCAGACCCCGGCCAGCTCCCGCACCCATTGGCTGGTCAATTCCGCCTGGGCGTCACCCGCCGCCTTGGTCGGCGTGCCGAACAGCAGGCTGAACTCCTGGCGATGGGCCAGGGCCCACTCCCGGAACACCCGGGTCGGGGCCACCATGCGGGCCGCGTAGTCCGTTTCCCGCTCCCCCTCGACCGCGCCCTGCATCGCCCGCGCCAGCTCGTCGACGATGTCGCGGGCGGTGTGCCGGACGATGTCTTCCAGGCCGCCGGGGAAATGCCGGTACAGCGCCGCCGGGGTGACGCCGACCCGGCGGGCGATTTCGGCCAGCGTGAGCGCGTCCACGCCCTCACTGGTGATGATCTCCCGCGCGCTGGCCCGGACCTCTTCGGACATCTGAACGCGCAGTCGGTCACGTCGGGTTGCCGCACTCACTCTGTCCAGCCCTTTCCGGTCTCGCAGTGGCCCCGATCCCGACCTTAGGCTGTCCCGGTCCGGCACAGAGTGGTGGGGCCGGGCACAGCGTGCCCTTCCCCGTCCCGTTCGCGGCCGGCGCCGCCTCCTCATCTCGTGATCAGCGCCACCGCCAGCGCCGCCGCGTACAGCACCACGAAGGTCACGGGCACCGCCAACTCGACCCGGGTGAGCGGCACATACCGCCTCCACGACGCGCCTTCGCCCAGCTCCGACCACTCGGCCTCGAGGTACAGCCGCGCGGGCAGCCGGCTCTCCAGCTCACCGATGACGCGGTACTTCGCGCCGTTGAGCTGCTTGTACGAGCGGATCAGCAGCAGCCACACCGTGCACTGGCAGCAGGCGACCAACGCGACCAGCAGCAGGCCCCAGACCGGTAGTTCCCTGAGGAACGAGCGGCTGACGGCGCCCGCCGTGGTGAGCAGCGCGGCGTTCACCGTGAGGAAGAAGGTGTTCGTCAGGCTCCGGCGGGCGCTGATCCGGTCCGCCATTTCCACATAGAGCTTGTATTGCTCCATGACGGCCGTCCGGTATTTCTCGCCGCCCGCCGTCGCATAGTCCTGCGGGCCGACCGCGCCGTTCCACAGCCGCTGGGCGATGACCGGGGCCCCGTCCCGGGGGCCGGTCATACGACCGGGTCCGGTTCCTCGTTCGCGCCGGCGCCGGCGCCCGCCACCGGGCCCACCTGTCCCGGTACGACCGCCGCGTCCGGCTTTTCCACGACGAGCAGCCCGGCCGGATCGGCCACCTGCTCCAGGCCGATGTCCCACTGCGCGATCCGCCCCCGCGACGGCACGACCTTGGTGACACCGACATGCACTTCGCCGCCCTTGGTCACCGAACCGGCGCGAATGGCCTGCCAGAGCTCCTCGCTCATGTTCTTGAAGTGCAAAAGCCCCAGCCGCCGATATCCGGCGAGCCGCACCTTCACATATCCGCCGTCCAGCTTCACATCGAAGAGCGTCCCGACAAACCTCTCCCCCACCTTCGGGTACTCCCCCTCGGGCGGCTCCGTCAGATTCGCCTTCGGCGCCTCGGCCAGCGCGACTTCGATCCGCCGCTGCTGCGGATCGACCCGGGTGATCCGGACCTGGATCTCGTCGCCTTCGCTCAGGCCCGCGGCCCGTGCCTGATAGGGCGGGATGAAGGACCTTCCGCCCGCCGGGGAGAGCCGGATGAAGGCGCCCGCGGGGCCCGCCTCGGTGACCCGTGCGGGGTGGATCTGCCGCGGCAGGTACGTGGACACCCGCCGGGGCCACGGGTTGTTCTCCCGATGCCGCCGGGTGAACCTGGCCCGGCCCGCGTCGTCGACCACGAAGAACCCGGTGACCGTGCTGCCCTGGCGGTATTTCTTCGAGGCCGCCATGTCCTCGGGCAGCATCTCGTCGTAGCTCAGATCCTCCAGGCGGAGTTCGGCACTGCGCTGCGAGTCGTTGATGTCCCGTACGAACACATGGTCCTGGCAGGCGATCTCGATCAGTGTGGTGGCCTCGACCTCTCCGGAGCCGGTGCGCGCCTTGAGGTCCATCTCGGGGTCGGTGCGCCGGCGCTCGGCCAGGATCCGCTCCTTGAGATCTTCCTTGAGCTTGCGGATCCGCTCCCCGTCTCCCGTGTAGGCGATGGGCCGAAGCTGGCCGCGCACGTTCGTCGGCACATCCGCGCCCTCGTACGCGATCACCACCATCCGCTTGTGCAGACACATGGCCCAGCCCAGCTCCATGGCCACGGACGTCGACGGGACCGACAGGTCCACGACCACGATGCCGGCCCGGTCGACGCCGTCCCATGCCGCTTCCAGCACTCCGACGCTGCTGTCGCCGTTCTCGTCGGCCCGCTCGACGCGCACGCCCAGTTTGGTGTCGAGCTCATCGTGGAGCTCTCGATAGATGAAGTCGAAGTCCAGCTCGGAGCCGTCGGCGACGGTCTTTTTCCCGTACGGCATCAGGAAGAACACCAGGTCCGGTTCCACGGGCCGCCCGGACTTCCGCTCCAGGTTCATCAATCCCACAGGGCAACTCCTTACGATCTCCCTCGAGTAACGAGCCATTACAAACTATCGCTGCTTTACTCGACAGTCAGCCGTTACGCGAGGGAGCGCGGAGGCACACAGGGGGCGCATACCGACGACATCGAGCGCCCAACAGCCCGTCCCCGGTGAGCTTGTGACGGTCCGTCACGACGGGAACGCGGGGTGCCGGCACACGGTCCTGGTCCTCCGCGTGCCGGACCCCGCGAGCCCGACCTGATCCAAACGACAGGCCCTAGCGGCGCAGCCGCCGCCATGGGGTGAAGGTGAAGACCGCGCCGCCGAGCAGGATGGCGGTGCCGGCGACGAACCCGAGAGCGGTCAGGGCGCCGTGGTCGCCGGCGCCGGTCGCGGCGAGGCCGCCGGCGCTGCCGCTGCTCCCGCCGCCGCTGCTCCCGGAGTCGGTGGCAGATCCCGTGGCGCCGCCCGACGAGCCGCCCGATGAACTATCCGATGAACCGCCGGTGGAGCCACCCGTCGTACCGCCCTGCTGCGCCGAGGTGTCCAGCGTGAGCGAGGCGCCCGGGTCCTTCTCCGGTGTGCAGGTCGTGGTCGTCCCCAGGGCGTTGACGGTCAGCACGCCGGGTGTCAGCGTCGCCTTCCCGGTGGCGCCCGGCTTGTACGTACCCTTCAGATCCGGGATCTCGATCGGATCGCCCGACTTGATGGGCTTGGCGTTGGTCGGGCCCTCCACCTTGACCGAGCCCTTGTCCGCGCCGCCCACCTTGACGTCCATCGACGGCTTGACCGAGTCCTTGGGGATATCCGCCGGGCTGTCCATGACGGACTTGCGGAACTTCACCGTCAGGTCGTAACTGCCGCTCTTCTTCACGGCGTTGATCTGTACCGGCGAGGTCGCCTTCTTGTCCCCGATGGGGGTCTTGCAGGCGTACGGGACGCTCACCTCCTTGCCCTGGTACGCGGTGCCGTCGGGGTCGCCGCCCGAGCCGCCGGAGGAACCGCCGGACGACCCGGCGTTCGTCCCGCCGGCGGTGCTGCCGCCCGAGTCCGTACCGGCGGACGTTCCGCCGCTGCTGGTGCCGCCGTTAGTGGTGCCGCCGCTCGTCGTGCCGCCGCTCGTCGTCCCGCCGCTTGTCGTCCCGCCGCTTGTCGTCCCGCCGGAGTCGCCTCCGCCGTCCGTCACCTTGATGGTGACCGCCGGCTTCACCTCCTCCTTGGGCGAGCACTTGGTGTCCGTCGAGATCGGCTTGTTGACGTTGATGTTGTAGAAGCCGGGCGACAAGGTCACCTCACCCGGTTTCTCCAGCTTCAGCTTGCCCTTCATGTCCGACAGCACCATCGGGGCGCCCTTGGGGATCGGCGGGTTCTGCCGCGGCCCCTCCATCGGCAGATCGCCGGCCTGTGCCCCGGCCACCTTGATCGTGCCGGTCGGCTGGACGGTGTTCTCACCCAGGTCGAGGATGTCGGGGTTCTTGGAGGCCCCCTCGACCGTCTTCCAGACCACCTCGATCTCGTCGCCGACCTTGGCGGTCGCGGGCGCGCTGACCGACACCTTCGTGGTGCCCTCGATCGGCGGCAGCCCCGATATCGGCGGCGGCAGACACTCCGTCGCGTAGGACACCTCCGCCGCCTGGGCGGGCCCGGCCAGGGCCAGCACGCCCGCACCAGCGAGCGCCAGCGCGGCCGTCGAGGCCATGCCCGCCCTCCTCCGTTGCCTCGTCAGCCTCATCAGCCTCATCAGCGTCATCACGCAGAACCTTTCGACGTGGGTCGTTCGGTTGATGTGGTGGTGGACGGTGCGGTGTCCGGGGTGAACCACGGCAGCGCGGCGCTCTCGCCGGCCTGCCCGGTCACACTGCGTTTCCTTGTGGTGCGTCGGTGGCGGGTGGCGGTGGGCTGCCTGCGCGGACGGACGCGGTCCACGATCGCCATCCCGATACGGAACACCGCCGTCGGGATCACCAGGCACAGCAGCACCCAGAAGAGCGTCACGCCCCACGGCCTGCCGACCCCCCACGGCTGCTCGACCAGGACCTTGCCGCCGTACTTGAGGGAGACCACATAGTCCCCATGAGCCCCGGCGGCCAGCTCCACCGGCAGCTTGACCTCGGCCTTCTTCCCGGCGGGCACGGCCCCCCGCCACTGCTGGTCCTCCCACTCCGGCGCGAAGACGCCGTGCGAGGTGCCGACCTGGAAGACCGGGTTCCTGGCCGGCGCCGAGCCGACATTGCCGACGGTGAGGGTCAGCTCGCGCTGCGGCGGGGCGCCGAACCAGGTCAGCAGTCCGCTGCCGCCCGCCAGCCGTGGCGGGGCCAGGACGGTCAGCCGGCCGCCGGTGCTCTCTTTGGGCAGCGGCGCCACGGGGTGGCCCGCCACCTTGAACACGGCATCCGCGGCGGCCGCCGAGCCGGTCACCGTCGCCACATGCACCACACAGGGGCAGGGCTTGGGCGGTTCGGCGACCGGGAGGCTCTTGTGGAAGGCGCCGTGCGCGTCGGTGGTGACCGCCCGCCCGTCACCGTTGGCGCAGGCATTGGTCCCGCCGATCATGTTCTGCCCGCAGATCAGCAGCGTGAGCAGCGCCTTCGCCCGCCAGCCGCGGCCGGTCACGGTGATGGTGCCGCCCTTGCCCGCCTCCTTCTTGGAGACGTGTACGGAGGGCTGCCCCGCGGCCGCGGCGGAGGCGGCGTGCGCGGAGGCGGCATGCGCGGATGCGGCGGAGCACAGCGCCGACGCCAGGGCAACACAGAGGGCGAGCGCGGCCGCGACCCGTCGCAGGGTGGCCAGGGGGGCAAGGGGGGCAAAGGGGGTCGTGGCGGTTGGGGTCGTGGCAGTTGGGGTCGTGGTGGTGCGGTCCTTCGCCGTATCCGTCTGGCCGTTCACGATCGCGCTCCTGATCCCGGTACCGCTCCCGATCGCGATCCCGTACCTGTCCTCGATCCCGTACCTGAACTCGATCCCGAGCCTGCCTTCGATCCCGTGCTCGCCAACTCCCGTTCGCCGACGGCCACTTCGCACTTCTGGACGGCCATGTGGCCGCCATCGGCCGCACTGCCGGCATCCGTGCCCGCGCCGCGCTCCTGTCCCGTACGCCGCCTCCGTACGAGCACCCAGCCGCCCGCCACCAGGACGGCCACCACACCCGCAACCCCGCCCCAGGGAACCGCCGTATACGCGGCCGTCGCCGCCCCGCGCACCCCGTCGTCGGCCGTCGCCGTCACCCGTACCTGCACCGAGTCCAGAGCGGGGGGATCCGGCCATTTTTCCGTGCGGTCGATGCGCTGACCTGGCCGCAGCTCGCCCGGCAGAGGGCGTACCGCCCTGCGCAGCAGCACGCCGAAGACCCCGTCGGCGCGCACCGCGACCCGTGGCCTGAGCGCGACGTTCCCGCGGTTGACCAGCGCGTACCGGATCACCGCCGTGCCGTCCCCGGCCGTACCCACCGACACGTTCTCGACGGTCAGCGCGGACAGGGCCGGCCCGGTCACCCGTAGATGAACCGGCACCCGGGCCCGTTTGCCCGCCGTGCCGCCGCTGGTGGCGATGATCGCGCCGGGGTGGTTGCCGGGGGCCGTGGTCCGCGGCACGGTCACCGTGAACGGCACGCTCGCCCGGGTGCGCGGCGGGATCCTCACTTGCTTCGCGGCGAGCGCGAGCCACGAGCCGGTGCCGGAGCCGCGCAGCCGTACGGTGACGGCCCGGCCGGCGGGATTGCTGAGGGAGAGCCGGTCGGTCATCACCGTGCCGGGGGCGCCCTCCAGATAGAAGTACGGACGGTCCTGTGCGCTGGGCCGGGCGCCGCCGCCCGGTGCGGGTGCGGCGGACCACGCCGGTGCGGCCGGCCGGGCCGCGGCCGCGGCGGGGCACAGCAGTACGGCGGCGGTCGCAAGGACCGCACCGCTGACCGCTGCGCGGGTACGGAACGGCATCGGCGGCTCCTGGTGCTCGGGCGGGGGCTCGGGCTCGTACGGAGGGCGGGGGCGCGCCCCGGGTCAGGCCCGCTGGTTGCGGCGGGTCAGCCAGAGCGCACCGGCCGCCCCGGCCAGCAGGACCGTGCCGCCGAGGGTGCCCAGCGCGAGGGCGGAATCCGCGGGCCCGGTCTGCGGCAGTTGGCCGCCGGAGGAGCCGCCCGCGGCCGCACCGCCGGCGCCGCCCGACGACCCGCCCGAGCCGCCGGAGCCCTTGACGTCCAGGGAGAGCGAGGGCTTGGGGTTGTTGCTCGGGGTGCAGGTGGTGGTCGTGCCGAGGGCCTTGATGGTGAGGGTGGAGGCCGTGAAGGTGACCTTGCCGTCGGCCTTGGGGGTGTACGTACCGCTCAAGTCGCTGATCTTGATGGGGGTGTTGGCCGGTATCGCCTTGTCGTTGGGCGGCCCGGCGACCGGCACCGTACCGCTGTCCGCGCCGCCCAGCTTGATCAGCGCGCTCGGTTTCATGGCGCCCTTGCCCAGTTCGACGGGGCTGGAGGAGACGCCCTTCTGGAAGGACATGACGAGCTTGTACGCTCCCCCGCTGGGGGTGGACTTGATGTCGATGGGCGATACCGCGCCCTTGTTGCCGATCGGTGTCTTGCACTGGTAGTTGACGTCGACGACCTCGGCGTGTGCGGCCGGTGCGGCGAGCAGCACCGCGGACCCCGCCGTCATCGCCACGGCCAGCGTCAGCCCGGCCGTGCGGCGCGGGTGCCTGCCGTGTGGTTCACAGAAGCGGGCCACCTCGATCTCCCCTTCTCCCGGGTAGCGCACCGCCGGATGTTACTGACGGCACATCAGATTGGGCGTCAAGGTACGCCCGGGGCCTTGCCGAGGGAAGGCACAGCGCAGCCTCGATCGGAGCGGGTGGGCGGGTATACGACAAAGCGCGGGCCCCGTGGGCCCGCGCTCAACTCTTTTCGTCCTGCCCGCCCTTCAAGAAGGCGCGGCGAGCTCCGCCCAGACGGTCTTGCCCGCGCCGTCGGCGTTGCGTACCACGCCCCAGTCCAGGCACAGGCGCTGCACGATGAACATGCCGTGGCCACCGGGGCGGCCCGGACGGTGCGGACTGCGCGGGGCGGGCGAACCGGCACCGAGGTCGCTGACCTCCAGGCGCAGCACCTTGGCGGCGCACCGCAGCCGCAGCTCCTCCGGCCCCTCGGCGTGCAGACAGGCGTTGGTGACCAGCTCGGAGACGACAAGCAGCACGTCCTCGGCCGCGGCCCGCTGGTCGGCACTGGCGGCCGGCAGCCAGCCCCAGTCGTGCAGGGCCTCCCGGGCGAAATCGCGGCCGCGGGCCACGGCGCCTCGGGTGCCCGCCAGGCGCAGCCGGCGGACCTGGCCCGCCGGAGCGGCGGGCTGGGCGGCGGACTGGGCGGCGGAAGCACCCGGGCCACCCGATTCCGGGCCAAGATCGCCCGGCGGGTACGGCCGGGTGGTGCTCATCAGCGCTTCACCTCACCGATTCGCCTTTTCACGGACACTGAACAACTGACTGATTCAACTGATTCTGGGGCTCTCCTGCCCGACCGGGCCGTGAGAACACCCACTTCTTGGGGACGGAAGTTGTGACTCGTACTACGTGCCCGGAATTGCCACCGTCCGGGCATCGCCGTCACGTCAGTCGGCCAGCGCCGCATCGAGCGAGTCATGCACCGTGAAAACGGCATCCGCGCCGGTGATCTCGAAGACCCGGGCCACCACGGGCTGCATCCCGGCCAGATGGACCCCGCCCCCCGCGGCCTCCGCCTTCAGGCGGGCGCCGAGCAGCACATTGAGTCCGGTGGAGTCCATGAATTCGAGGGGTGAGCAATCCACCACCAGGCGCGCATATCCCTCGTCCACACACCCCTCGAGTGACTCACGCAACAGATCTGCGGTGTGATGATCAAGTTCACCGGCGGCGGTCACGACCGCGCTGGCGCCGTGATGCCGGATCGCGACATGCAGCCGGCCCCGGCTTGCACTGCCGACCGTCCCGCGGTCCATGCGCGCGCACCCCTCTTGCTGTCTCGGCGTCTGATTGCTTATGACTGCGCTTGTCGAACACTACGCCCTCCCTCCGCCCAGGGGTAGCCGAACAATCGGCATATAGCCCGAGATATGGACAACACGCACTTGCCATCTTCATGCAAAGCCAGGTAGGCGTAGATGGAGACACATTCGAAACGGCCGGCTTTGGAGGCGCCGCACACCGCAGCTTCACGTAGAGGCATCGGCAGCCATATGCCGAGAACGATGGAGGACACATGTCACCCCGGCTCGACGAATTGCGCACCGACGACACCCGGCAGCACACATCGTCGACACCCCCGTCCGACCCGACCGGGCACATCCCTTCCCAGTCGACAGTCTCCCAGTCGACCCCTGCCCAGGTGGTTCCTGCCGAATCCGAGATGGCGGGAATGTCTGAGATCGACGGTCTGCCCGAGATCCCGCCGTTCGACGAGGTGGGCCCGGTGGACGCGCGGGCACTGTCCAAGACCCTCTTCGAGCGGCTGGAAACACTCGAGGAAGGCACGCACGAATTCGCGTACGTCCGTAACACCCTGGTCGAGCTCAATCTCGCCCTGGTGAAGTTCGCGGCCTCCCGGTTCCGCTCCCGCAGCGAGCCCATGGAGGACATCGTCCAGGTCGGCACGATCGGCCTGATCAAGGCGATAGACCGCTTCGAACTGAGCCGCGGCGTCGAGTTCCCGACGTTCGCGATGCCGACCATCGTCGGCGAGATCAAGCGCTTCTTCCGCGACACCAGCTGGTCGGTGCGGGTACCGAGGCGTCTGCAGGAACTGCGGCTGGATCTCGCCAAGGCAGGCGACGAACTGGCCCAGAAGCTGGACCGCGCCCCCACGGTGAGCGAGCTCGCCGAACGCCTCGACATCACCAAGGACGAGGTCGTGGAAGGGATGGCCGCGAGCAACGCCTACACCGCGAGCTCGCTGGACGCCCAGCCCGAGGAGGACGACAGTGAAGGCGCGCTGGCGGACCGCATCGGCTACGAGGACAACGGCCTCGAAGGCATCGAGTACGTCGAATCGCTCAAGCCGCTGATCGCCGAACTCCCGCCGCGCGACCGCAAGATCCTCTCACTGCGCTTCGTGGCCAACATGACGCAGTCCGAGATCGGCGAGGAGCTGAACATCTCTCAGATGCATGTCTCCCGGCTGCTCTCACGCACGCTCGTACGGCTCCGCAAGGGGCTCATGGTCGACGAGTGACCGCCCGCGGTCGCTCCGCCGGTCCACCGCGGCCGGCAGCCGCCCGCGCAGAGGAGGGCCTGCCCCGAGGGTTTCTCGGGACGGGCCCTCCTCTGCTGTGGCCGTCCTCTCAGGGGGCCAGTGTCCTGAGTCGGAGAGAGAAGAACTACCGAAAGACTTCTGACTCAGACCCCTATTGGCCGGCGAGCCGCTTCCACCGGTGCTGGGCCCACGTAGGACATATGTCATGGCTGTTCCACCACAGGGGTCACTGTCGGTCGGCAGGGTGCGCGCGGAATCATTGCGGCATGAACATGCACACTCTTGTCCTGTACGGCTGCGCGGCCGCTGTCCTCGTACCCGGTACGCAGCTCGTCATGGACCAGTTGGGGGGCCAGCAGGTCAGCCCCGGCCGACTGCTCGCGGCGCTGTGGCGGCGGCCGGTGCCGTGGGCCGCCGCTGTCCTGATGGGCGTGATGACAGTGATGGCCGTGGTGCAGACCGTCGTCCCCGGTGTCATGCCCCACCTGGAGCGGGCTCCCGATGGACCGTGGTGGCGGGTGGTGACCGCGCTGCTGGTGCAGACGTCGGGCTGGGTGCAGCTCGCTTTCAACATGGCTTCCCTCGCGGTCGTTGCGCCGGCGGCCGAGCGCAGGCTGGGTGCCGTGTGGATGCCGGTGGTCTTCCTTCTGTCCGGCGTGGCGGCGCACGTGGTGAGCATGGCGGGCTGGAGTGTGCACGGTGGGGGTGACTCGGTGGGGATCTGTGGTCTGGTCGGCGCTCTCGCGACGTCTTACGCGCTGAGCGGTCGGCAGCGGCCGCTGCGACTGCTGTCCGTGCTCGTGCCGGCCGCCGGTGTGGTGCTGTGCCTGGTGGAGAACAACCATGGCATCGGCGTGCTGACCGGCGTGGTGCTGGGGGCCGCCTTCGCGCTCGTGCCCGAGGGCAGCCGCGAGCAGGCTGTGGCCGCGGGATAATCCCCAGCGTCCTGAGCCGGGGATTCCTGGGCGGTTCCGCCCGACGCGCGTGATCCTCCAGCCTTCACCCGAGACTGCCTGCATCCGGCGTCAGGGGCGGGCCCGCGGCCGATAGCGGCGGCGAACGAAGAACTACCGAAAGATTTCTGACTCAGGACACCAGAGCCCGTCCGGCGGACCATGGCCGGAAAGGCCCTAGAAGCCGTCCTCGTTCAGGCCCGTGATGCCGACGATGAAGTACAGCCACATCTGCCCGCTGGGGCCGTTGGAGTCGACCGTTCCGGGTGCGAGGGCGTCCATCTCCTCCAGGAAGTCCCCGATCGCGTCCTCGTCCGGGTACGAGTGCCAACAGGCGCTCATATAGCGGCGGACGCCTTCGAGGACGCGGGTGAAGTGGTCGAGGTCCGGGGAGAGTTGGATGAGGTCCCTGTCGTCCCCGACGATGTCGACGATGTGGACGCTTCCCTCCCGGCGGTGCAGATACAGCCTGCCGTGGTCGCTGGAGCCGAGAGTGAGCAGGTCGGTGGCCTCGAGGCCGTCCGGCAGGGTGACGCGGTCCAGTGCGTCGTCGTCCAGTGGCGTCGTCCCGGCCGAAAGGCTCGGCTCAAAGGTCGTCCAGGCGCACGCCCACCACACCGGAAGGCCGAGATCCCGCAGATGGGCCCGGCTCGCGGGGTGTTCGAGGGCGGCCGGCAGCTCGTGCTCGGGTATGCGGCCGACCTTGGTCGGGGCGAACGCCTCGTCCAGCCGCGCGGCGGTGAGCGGGCCGTCGGGGACGGGGTAGGACGGCACCTGTCCGGGTGTGCCCTCCTCCGAGGTGTCGTATGCGATCTCGCCGCGCGGCCAGTTGCACAACACCGCCGGATCGGTGTCCAGGAGCGCGAGGCCGTATTCGGCCTCCAGCAGATACCGTGTCCGGCCGTTCTCGCCGACGAGCGGTTTGGCGTCCATCCAGCTCTGGGGCGCGGACAGCTCCCATTCGTCCAGGAGTTGCGCGTCCTTTGAGCCGTAGCGGGAGTGCAGCGAAAGCGTGGCCTCCTCGGGCGGGCCCGGGACCTGCGCCCCGGTCTCCAGATCGAGCCAGGTGTCCTCCCAGGCCCCCTTCACACGAAGGAGCTCCCGCCCGTTGTGCACCTGAAGCCCGAGCGCCCGCAGATACGACAGATTCGGGTGCGCGACATACTTCCCCACCGGCCGCCACCAGGCCCACACCGTCCGCCACGGCATCCCCGGCTCGGCGGCCGCGACCCGCTCCGCGTACGCGTCGTGCCCCAGCACCTTCGCCGCGAACTGCAGCCACGATGCGAACTCCGCGCGCGAGACCTCCGCGCCGCCGAATATCGCCTCGGCCTGCTGGAAGACCTCGCGGCCGACGTGAGGGTCCGGCGTCATGCCCTCGATGTGCGCCCGTACCGCCGCCCGCTCCGCGCCCAGCAGCCGCGCCGGATCGTCCAGCAGATCATCCGTCAGGTCGTCCGTCAGCTCATCAGTCCCCGTGCTCATGAATGCATGGTGACAGCAGGGTCTGACAACGCCGGGCGCGGGCCGGGCCGGCGGCGGTGACGGTGGCCCTCAGACCAGAACCCCCTTGTGCCACACGGCAGATACGAGCGGTACGCCCGGCCGGTAGGCGAGGTGGACGTGGGAGGGCGCGTCGAGCAGGGCGAGGTCGGCGCGGGCGCCGGGGGTGATCCGGCCGACGTCGGTGCGGCGCAGCGCGCGGGCGCCGCCCGCGGTCGCCGACCATACGGCCTCGTCGGGCGTCATCCCCATGTCGCGGACGGCCAGCGCGATGCAGAACGGCATGGAACTGGTGAAGGACGAGCCGGGGTTGCAGTCCGTGGACAGGGCGACGGTGGCGCCGGCGTCGAGCAGCGGGCGGGCGTCGGGCCACTGGGCGCGGGTGGAGAACTCGGCGCCCGGGAGGAGGGTGGCGACGGTGTCGGACTGGGCGAGGGCGTCGATGTCGGCGGAGGTGAGGTGGGTGCAGTGGTCGGCGGAGGCGGCGCCGAGTTCGACGGCGAGCTGGACGCCGGGGCCGTGGCCGAGCTGGTTGGCGTGCACCCGCGGGATCAGGCCCTTGGCCTGGCCTGCGGTGAGGATGGCGCGGGCCTGGTCGCCGTCGAAGGCGCCCTTCTCGCAGAAGACGTCGACCCAGCGGGCGTGCGGGGCGCAGGCGTCCAGCATCGGTCCGGTGACGAGGTCGACGTAGCCGGCCGGGTCGTCTGCGTAGTCGGGCGAGACGATGTGTGCGCCGAGGAAGGTGACCTCGTCGGTGTGGGCGGCGGCGATGCGCAGCGCACGGGCCTCGTCCTCGACGGTGAGGCCGTAGCCGGACTTGGTCTCCTGGGTGGTGGTGCCCTGGCGGAGCCCCTCGGCGAGATAGCGGGCGACGTTGGCGTGCAGCGCGTCGTCGGTCGCGGCGCGGGTGGCGGCGACGGTGGTGCGGATGCCGCCCGCGGAGTAAGGGCGGCCGGACATCCGGGCGTTGAATTCCGCGGTGCGGTCGCCGGCGAAGACCAGGTGGGAGTGGGAGTCGACGAAGCCGGGGATGGCTGCCCGGCCGCCCGCGTCGACGGCGTTGTCAGTGGCGGGTGCTTTGCTGGATTCACCGACCCAGGCGATGCGGTCGCCGTCGAACACGACCGCCGCGTCCTGGATCAGACCGAGGGGGCCTTCGCCGAGGGAGGGGTCGTTGGTGACGAGCTGGCCGATGTGGGTGATGGCGGTGGTGGGCGAGGCCGCCTGGGCGGTCGTCGTGTCGGTCGTCATCGCGGGAGTGTTCTCCTTCAGCCGCGTGCGGCGGCGATGGATTCTGCGAGTGCGGTGGGTACGTCGGGGAGAAGGGTGTGCGCACCGTCCCGGACGATCTGCCGGCCGCCGACGACGGTGTGCCGCACATCCGCCGCGGAGGCGGCGAATACGGCCGTCTCGGCGGCCAGCCGGGGCACTGGTCCGGCGGTGCGTACGGAGTCCAGCGCGATCGTGGTGAGGTCGGCGAGCGCGCCGGTCTCGATGGCGCCGGCGTCGTCCCAGCCCAGGGCGGCGTGGCCGTCGACGGTCGCGGCGCGCAGCAGGGCGGCGGCCGTCCAGTGCCCGCGGGTGCGGGTGCGCAGCCGCTCGTCGAGCTCCATGGCGCGGGCCTCTTCGAGCAGGTCGATGACGGCGTGGCTGTCGCTGCCGAGCGACAGCGGGCTGCCGCGGCCCTGCAGTCGGGCGGCCGGGCCGATGCCGTCGGCGAGGTCGCGTTCGGTGGTCGGGCACATGCACACGCCGGTGGTGGAGTCGCCGAGCAGCCCGATGTCCTCGTGGGTGAGGTGGGTGGCGTGCACGGCGGTGGTGCGGCGGCCCAGCGCGCCGTGGTCGGACAGCAGCTGGGCGGGGGTGCAGCCGTGGGCCGCGTGGCAGGCGTCGTTCTCGGCGGTCTGCTCGGAGAGGTGGACGTGCAGGGGGGCCTGCCGCTCGTGGGCCCAGTCCGCGACGGTGCTCAACTGCCCGGCCGGGACGGCCCGTACGGAGTGGATGGCGGCGCCGATGCGGGCGTGCTCGCTTGCCTTGAGCGCGTCGGCGCGCTGCGCCCAGGCGTCGGCGGTGCCGTCGGAGAAGCGCAGCTGCTGCCGGCTGGGGGGCTCGCCGAAGCCTGCCGAGAGGTAGGCGGTGTCGAGGAGGGTGATGCGGATGCCGGCGTCGGCGGCGGCCGCGATCAGCGCCTCGCCCATCGCGTTGGGGTTGTTGTAGCGGGTGCCGCCGGGCGCGTGGTGAAGGTAGTGGAACTCGCCGACGCAGGTGATGCCGGCCAGGGCCATCTCTGCGTAGACGGCGCGGGCGAGGGCGTAATAGGTGTCGGGGGTGAGCCGGTCGGCGAAGCTGTACATGACCTCGCGCCAGGTCCAGAAGGTGCCGGAGCCGACCTGGACGGTGCCGCGCAGGGCGCGGTGGAAGGCGTGCGAGTGGGCGTTGGCGAGGCCGGGGAGGGTCAGGCCGCGCAGCGCGGTGGCGCCGGGCGGCGGTGCGTCGGTCCCCGTGCGGACGGCCGTGATCCGCCCGTCCGCGACGTCCACGGTGACGCCCGGCTCGACGTGCGTGCCCAGCCAGGCATGTTCGAGCCAGTACGTCGTCGGTGTTGCCTGCGTGGTCAGCGGCACGCCAGCCCCTCCAGTACGTCGGCGAGTGCGGTGACCCCGGCGATGCAGTCGTCCTCGGCCGCCGTTTCGGCGGGCGAGTGCGAGACGCCGGTGGGATTGCGTACGAACAGCATGGCGGTGGGGATGGTTCCGGACAAAATACCGGCGTCGTGTCCCGCACCGGTGCCCAGGACGGGCACCGGCCGTTCGCCCGCCCCGCCGAGGATCGCGCCCAGCTCGTCGCGCAGGGCGTGCTGGAACTCCACGACGGGGGTGAAGGATTCGCGGACGATCTTCAGATCCACGCCGTCGTGGGCGGCGCGCTCGGTGGCCGCCCGCTCGATCTCGGTGATCACCGTGTCCAGGGTCTCCTGGTCGGCGGCGCGGGAGTCCAGCCAGCCGCTGACCAGCGAGGGAATGGCATTGACGCCGTTCGGCTCCACGCTGATCTTCCCGAAGGTGGCCAGGGCGCCGGCCAGCCGGGCCTGCTCGCGGGCGGCGAGCACGGTCGCGGCGTAGCTGAGCATCGGGTCGCGGCGGTCCTCGAGGCGGGTGGTGCCGGCGTGGTTGGCCTCGCCGTGGAAGTCGAACCGCCAGCGGCCGTGCGGCCAGATGGCGGAGGCGATGCCGACCGGATCACCGGACAGGTCCAGGGCGCGGCCCTGCTCGACGTGGAGCTCGACGAACGCGCCGATCCTGGCGAGACGTCCGGGGTCGGGGCCGATGGCCTCGGGGTCGTATCCGGCACGCTCCATGGCCTGCGGGAGGGCGGTGCCGTCGCCGTCGCGCAGCCGGTGTGCGGCCTCGGTGGTGAGCGCCCCGGCGGCCAGCCGGGAGCCGACGCAGGCCAGGCCGAAGCGGGCGCCTTCCTCGTCGCCGAAGTTGACGATGGCGAGGGGCTTGCCGAACTCCGTTCCCCGCCGCCGTATTTCGTCCAGGGCGGCGAAGGAGGAGACCACGCCGAGCGGCCCGTCGAAGGCGCCGCCGTCCGGTACGGAGTCCAGGTGCGAGCCGGTGACGATCGCCTCGCCGGGCGCCACGTCCTCGTACGTGGTGGCCCCGAGCCACGCCCACTGGTTGCCGTTGCGGTCCAGCTCGTAGGCGAGCCCCCGGGCCTCGGCCTGGGCCTTGAACCACGCGCGGCAGTCGGTGTCCGCGCCGGTCCAGGCGTAGCGGCGGTAGCCCCCGGAGGAGGAGTTGCGCCCGATCGGCCGCAGCTCCTCCCACATCTCGTGGAACGAGGCGGTCACGCGCCCTCGCCCTCGCGCATCGGGATGCGGACGCCGCGCTCGGCGGCCACCTCGTCGGCGCGCTCATAGCCCGCGTCGACGTGGCGGATGACGCCCATGCCCGGGTCGTTGGTGAGCACCCGGCGGATCTTCTCGCCGGCCAGCGGGGTGCCGTCGGCGACGGTGACCTGACCGGCGTGGATGGAGCGGCCCATGCCGACGCCGCCGCCGTGGTGCAGCGAGACCCAGGAGGCGCCGGAGGCGACATTGACCATGGCGTTGAGCAGCGGCCAGTCGGCGATCGCGTCCGAGCCGTCCTTCATGGCCTCGGTCTCGCGGTAGGGCGAGGCGACGGAGCCGCAGTCGAGGTGGTCGCGGCCGATAGCCAGCGGGGCGCGCAGGGTGCCGTCGGCGACCATCTCGTTGAAGCGCTCGCCGGCCTTGTCCCGCTCGCCGTAGCCGAGCCAGCAGATCCGGGCGGGCAGGCCCTGGAAGTGGACGCGTTCGCCGGCCAGCTTGATCCAGCGGGCCAGCGACTCGTTCTCCGGGAAGAGGTCCAGGATCGCCTTGTCGGTGGCGGCGATGTCGCGGGCGTCGCCGGACAGCGCGGCCCAGCGGAACGGCCCCTTGCCCTCGGCGAACAGTGGCCGGATGTAGGCGGGCACAAAGCCGGGGAAGTCGAACGCCCGCTGATATCCGGCGAGCTGGGCCTCGCCGCGGATGGAGTTGCCGTAGTCGAAGACCTCGGCGCCGGCATCCATGAAGCCGACCATGGCCTCGACGTGCTTGGCCATCGACTCGCGCGCCCGCTGGGTGAAGTCGGCGGGCTTCTCCGCCGCGTAGGCGGCCATGTCGGCGAAGTCGATGCCGACGGGCAGGTAGGCCAGCGGGTCGTGGGCGCTGGTCTGGTCGGTGACGATGTCGATCGGGGCGCCCTCGGCGAGCATCTGCGGCAGCAGTTCCGCGGCGTTTCCGAGCAGCCCGATGGACAGCGGCTTGCGCTGGTCGCGGGCCTCGACGGCGAGCTGCAGCGCGTGCTGGAGACTGTCCGCCTTCACGTCCAGGTAGCGGTGCTCGATCCGGCGCTCGATGGCGCGCGGGTCGACGTCGATGCAGATGGCGACGCCGTCGTTCATGGTGACGGCGAGGGGCTGGGCGCCGCCCATGCCGCCGAGACCGGCGGTGAGGGTGATCGTTCCGGCCAGCGTGCCGCCGAACTTCTTCGCCGCGACGGCAGCGAACGTCTCGTAGGTGCCCTGCAGGATCCCCTGCGTCCCGATGTAGATCCACGAACCGGCCGTCATCTGCCCGTACATGGTCAGACCGAGGGCCTCCAGCCGCCGGAACTCCTCCCAGTTGGCCCAGTCGCCGACGAGGTTGGAGTTGGCGATGAGCACCCGCGGCGCCCATTCGTGGGTCTGCATCACGCCGACCGGCTTGCCGGACTGGACGAGCATCGTCTCGTCCTGCTTGAGCGTGGTGAGCGTGCGCACCATCGCGTCGAAGGAGCGCCAGTCACGGGCGGCCTTGCCCGTACCGCCGTAGACGACGAGCTGGTCCGGGTGTTCGGCCACCTCCGGATCGAGGTTGTTCTGCAGCATGCGCAGCGCGGCTTCCTGCTGCCATCCCCGAGCACTCAGCTCCGTACCGCGCGGTGCCCGCACGGGTCGCGGTCCCGACATGGGCCGTGCCTCCCTGACGTCGAATGGATTGAGCTATTCACATATTGAAGTCGCTGAATAGCACTAGTCAACAGGGCGCGGGGAGCTGATGCCGCGAACCGCGTCTATCAGCCACCGCACCCGCGCCCGACCCGCGCCGGGTGCGGGTTGTCCACAGGATCGAGATCCGACTTGCCTGCCGGGAAAGTCAGCGCTAACTTTCCCAGTAGGCAAGTGAAAGCCGTGGCCGTCACCGGCCGCGCGCACCGAACCGTCACGGGGAGACGATGATCATGAGCACGCCGGTGGAAGCCGAGAAGGCCTGGGCGGACCTGCAGCGCATCCGGGTGCCGCAGGAGCGGGTGTACGACGAGATGGAGCGGTGCGCGTCCGGCGACTCCGGCACGACCTACGCCATGGCGGCGATCATGTGGGTCTTCCTCGCGACTCTCGGGCTCGACCTGCCCAAATGGGGCGTCTTTGTGACGCTCGCCGTGTATATCGGGCTGATGGCGGCGCTGGCCGTCTCCATCAGCCGCAAGACCCGGATGCGGGCGCACCGCTCGGTCTACACCTGGCGGTCGTACGCCTCGTTCTTCGCGGGCGCCCTGGTGACCGGCGGGACGGTCATCCTCTCCGGCCACCTCGTCGAGTGGCTCCATCTGCCGCTCGGCGGCGTCATCCAGGCCACGATCTCGGTGGGCGCCTTCCTTCTCTTCGTCGGCCCGGCCAATCGCTGGGCGGTCGGGACCGTCCGTGGCCGTCTGGAGATGCGCCGATGAGTACCCCTTCAGGCTTCGACGAGCTGATTCACCCGTCCACCCGACTGTCGGTGGTCGCGCTGCTCGCCGCCACGGAATGGGCCGATTTCGCGTTCATCCGCGACAGTCTCTCGCTCAGCGACTCCGCACTCTCCAAGCAGCTGCACACCCTGGAAGAGGCCTGTTATCTGGAGCTGCACAAGGAGGGCGGCGGCCGCAAACGCCGCACGAAGGTACGGCTGACGGAGCGCGGCCGGACCGCCTTCGAGGGACATGTGGCGGCGCTCCAGGCGATCGTCGAGGGCGCGGGACCCGCCGCAGTGGCGCGGGACCGGGCGCAGGACCACGCGGAGGCAGGCCGATGACCACGACCGAGCGAGCGGCCGTACGCCCCACCGGCCCGGCCGCACCCACCCCCGCCGCCCCGCCCGTCATCCAGGTACGCGACATGCGCATGGCGTACGGAGGTGTCGGCGTGCTGCACGGCATCGACCTGGACATCCACCACGGCGAGATCTTCGCCCTGCTCGGGCCCAACGGCGCCGGGAAGACGACCACCGTCGAGATCCTGGAGGGCTTCCGGCAGCGTTCCGCCGGTGAGGTCCGCGTGCTCGGCATGGACCCGGAGCGCGGCGGCGACGCCTGGCGCGGCCGGATCGGACTGGTCCTGCAGTCCTGGCGCGACCACCGCCGCTGGCGGGTCGCCGAGCTGCTGAAGCACTTCGCCCTGTACTACCCCGACCCGCGTGACACCGCCGAGCTGCTGGCCCTGGTCGGCCTCACCGACCAGGCCGGCCGGCAGGTGGACCAGCTCTCCGGCGGCCAGCGCCGCCGCCTGGACGTCGCGCTCGGCATCATCGGCCGCCCCGAGCTCCTCTTCCTGGACGAGCCGACCACCGGCTTCGACCCCGAGGCGCGGCACGACTTCCATGTCCTCGTCGAACGGCTGGCCCGCGAGGAGGGCGTCACGGTCCTGCTCACCACCCACGATCTGGTGGAGGCCGAGCGGCTGGCCGACCGGATAGCCGTGCTGGTCAACGGCCGGATCCGGGCCTATGGCACGCCGGCGGAACTGGCCCGCCGGGCCGCCGCACAGGCCGAGGTCCGCTGGACGGCCGCCGACGGCACGGCGCACCGCGAGCGCACCGAGGACCCCTCGCAGCTGGTCTGGGACCTCCACCAGGAGAGCGGCGGGCCGATCGCCGGCCTGGAGGTCCACCGCCCGACGCTGGAAGACACCTATCTGCACATGGTGCACAGCGACGGCGAGAGCTCCGAGATCCGGAACGAGAACGGGGAGAAGCAAGCCGCATGACCGAGACCCACCACTTCCGCCGCCGCTTCTGGCGCGCCGGCTTCCTGCGCGGTGGCACGGAACTTCGCCACCTGATCCGCAACCGTAAGGAGATGGCCGGCCACCTGATGAACGTGGTCGTCGCGCTGGTGCTGGCGGGGAACCTCAGCAAGAACGTGTCCGGGACGCACATCCCGATGGCCCAGCTGACCCTGGCGGGCTTCGCCGCGTATCTGCTGTTCCAGATCGGACTGGTCAGCCTCCCGCAGATCCTGGTGACCGAACGGGAAGAGGGCGCCCTGCTGCGCCTGCGCGCCACGCCCGGCGGCATACCGGCCTATCTCGTCGCCAAGGCGCTGCTCGTGGTCGTCATGGCGCTCGGCACTCTCATCGTCCTGCTCGGGGCGGCCGCGCTGCTGGTGGACGGGCCGCTGCCGCGCGATCTCGGCAGCTGGCTGACGCTGCTGTGGGTCACCACGCTCGGGCTGCTCGCCGTCGTGCCGCTGGGCGCGGCCATCGGGGCCGTACTGCCCAATCCGCGCGAGGCGCTGGCGTTGCTCATGCTGCCCGTGATGGGGCTGCTGGTCACCTCGGGAGCGATGTTCCCGCTCACCTCGCTGCCGGTGCCGGTGCAGCAGATAGCCTCCGTCTTCCCGCTCAGGTGGATGGCGCAGGGCGTGCGCTCGGCGCTGCTGCCGGACGTCGCGCGGGTCGCGGAACCGTCCGGCTCCTGGGAGCTGCCGACGGTCGCCCTGGTACTGAGCGCCTGGGCCGTCCTCGGCTTCCTCCTCGCCATACCCCTGCTGCGCCGCGCCGCCCGCCGCGAGTCCGGCTCCCGGCTGACCGAGCGCCACCGCAAGGCGGGGCTGAGCGGAGCCACGGCGGCGTAACGGCGGGGGCGTGGCGGTACGGGGGCGGCGTGCCGGTATCCGATGGCGCAACGGGCCGCCCAATGATGGAGTTGCCTCATGACTGGCCCCCAGGATGAGCCCACGACAGGTCCCCTCACCGGTCCCGTGCCGGTCCCCCTGCGCGACTCCGCGGCCGGCCCCGCCACCGGGCCCGTCCCCGGTCCGGCCCACGGCTCGGTAACCGGCCCGACAAGCCCCACCGGCCACACAAGCCCCACCGGCTCTGCGGGCTCCACGGATTCCTCCGGCCCCACTGACTCCGCGGCCTTCGCCGGCCGTACGGACCGCGACCGTGCCGTTCAGGCGGCCGTCGCGCAGGGGCTGGTGGGTCCCGCCGAGCCCGTCGCCGGGCTCCTCGATGTGGCCGGGATCCGGCGGTCGGCGGCCGAACTCCGCGCCGCCTTCGAGGAGTTCGCCGCGCCGGGCACCCCGGTCCTGCACGCCTTCGCGGTGAAGGCCGCCTCGCTCGTTCCCGTACTGCGGCTGCTCGCACAGGAAGGGCTCGGCTGCGAGGTGGCCAGCCCCGGGGAGCTGGCGCTGGCCCGCGCCGCGGGGGTGCCGGCCGCGCGTACGGTGCTGGACTCCCCCGCCAAGACCCACGCCGAGCTGCGCGAGGCCCTGGCGCTCGGCATCGCGGTCAACGCCGACAACCCCGAGGAACTGTCCCGTATCGACGCCCTGATGGCCTCCGCGCCGAGCAACGCCCCCCTCGGCCTCCGCATCAATCCGCAGATCGGCGGCGGCAGCATCGGCGCGATGAGCACCGCCACCGACACCTCCAAATTCGGGGTGGGGCTGAGCGACGAGGGCGCCCGTGAGTGGGTCGTACGGGCCTTTCTCGACCGCCCGTGGCTGACCCGGCTGCACGCCCATGTCGGCTCCCAGGGCATGCCGCTGGAGCTGATGGCCGCGGGGGTGGCGGCCCTGTTCCAGCTGGCCGAGGAGATCAACGAGAAGGCCGGCCGGCGGCAGATCGACACCCTCGACATCGGTGGCGGCCTCCCGGTCAACTTCTCCTCGGACGCCATCACCCCGACCTTCCGCGAGTACGCCGCGCTGCTCCGCTCGGCCGTCCCCGGGCTGCTGTCCGGACGCTACGGGCTCGTCACCGAGTTCGGCCGCTCGCTGCTGGCCAAGCACGGCACGGTTCTCGCCCGCGTCGAGTACGCGAAGTCGGCGGGCGGCCGTCCCATCGCGGTCACCCACGCCGGCGCCCAGGTCGCCACCCGTACGGTCTTCGTCCCCGACGCCTGGCCGATCCGGGTCGCCGCCTACGACGCGCAAGGCCTCCCCAAGACCGGCGCACCGGTCGCCCAGGACGTGGCCGGCCCGTGCTGTTTCGCCGGCGACCTGATCGCCCGGAACCGCCCGCTCCCCCTGCTCCGCTCCGGCGACCACGCCGCCCTCCTGGACACCGGCGCGTACTACTTCTCCACCCACTTCGCCTACAACTCCCTCCCCCGCCCCGGGATTTACGGCTACGCGACCGCCCCCGACGGCACCGTGCGCTTCGCGACCGTACGCACCCCGCAGACCCTGGCCGAACTCACCGCGGAAAGCGGCGGCGCCCGCCCGAACGCGCTGCGCGGTCTCGGCTAAGGCCGGGCGGCTGCGCCAGGTGATGTGACGGTGGGTCATGGGGTGGCCCGCCGTCCGCGGCGCGACGCGCGGCCCGGGGCTCTGCGCACCCTCAGGCCCGGACGCCGCGCTCCGCAGCCGATACCGCCCCGGTGACCGTCCAGGCCGCCATGCCCCACAGGGAGAGCGCGGAGAAGAGACCCACCACGAGGCGAACGGTCTCATCCGGGCCGTTCGTGGCCCACACGGTCATGCCCGCCGCGCCGGCCGCGCTCAACAGGGCCGCCGGTATGCGCAGCCGGGGCTGCTCGAACACCGCCGCCAGCGGCAGGAAGTGGAGCCCCACGACCACCGCGACCAGCGGAGGGATGAGCACCGGCACCCCGGCGCGGCCGCACACCACGCCGATGGCGATGATCAGCAGCCACTGGAGGCCATTGATCTGGTTGAAGCGACGGCGCCGGTCGACGGGGAACGGCCCTCCTGCCGACGAGGGAAGAAAGCGGCGTGCGGCGAGCATCAGCCCGACCGTGACGGCACAGCCGGCTACGACCGCGACCAGCCGTACCCACCCCTCGAATGCGCTGGTGCCCAGCAGCCACCAGCCGAGCCCGAACAACGCGAGGAACCCCACCCCTGACTTGAACATGTTCGATACCTTAGGCGGAAGAACGGTCCGCGCGACCCGTCGAGCGGGAAATTCCGACGTGCCACGGGCACCGGCCGGAAGACCCGCACCTAGGGCCTGGCCGCCCCGGCACCGCTCGCGGCACGCACGCCACGCCCGGCCCGAGTCCGCGCCCCGCCCGGCGCCGCATCCCCCGCCGCCACCCCCGTCGTCACATACCCGCGGACGTCGCTGCCCGCGGCCCCACCCCGCCGGGCCGACTCCGTACGCACCCACAGCAGCGCGTCGTGCTCCCGCTCCCAGCGGCCCAGCCACAGCGCCTTGCCCCACAGCCCCAGTGCGGCCCCGGCCATCAGCAGGCCACCGGCCGCGGGCAGCGCGAACGATGACCCGACCGCCGCCAGGAAGGCGAGCAGCAGCCACCAGCGGTGCGCCCGGCGCCAGATCCGCAGGGTGACCGCCCGGTCCTGGAGGATGACGGCCTTCCCGGCCCGCGTCGCCCCGCCGGCCAGCGCCGCATACCGCCGGCGCCGCACCCCGAACACCACGAACGCCGCGATCACGCCCAGCGCCGCCCCCGCCGACTCCCCGATCATCCGCCCGGTCAGCCCCGGCACCAGCGCCCCGATCCCCGCCGCCACCAGTCCGGACCACCACAGCCACCCGGCCGGCGCCCGCACCACCACTGCCACCCGAGCCAGCGCATACACCCCGCGCCCCACGACAGACCTCCTCATGCCGAGACGGCCACGCCACGCCGTCCTCGCCGTATCGCTACCCGTACCGGCGGCGGATCGTAGCCAGTGCGGATGAGGATTCCCTGAGACCGGACGGCGCGGTGGCGCCCGGGTGTCGCGTCACACCGCGCGTCGCCTCACTCCACGAACAGCCCCCGGGCCACCGCGTTCGCATCGAACTCCTCCAGCCGCGCCTGCGCGTCCGGCAGGGCGTCGCACATCGCCTCCAGGAGGACGCGGCCCAGCAGCATGGGGGCGCAGGCCGTGTCGAAGGCCAGGCCGGTGCCGACCGCAGCGGGGAGGAGGAGGTCGGTGTGGTGGGCGACGGGGGCGAAGGCGCTGTCGGCGACGGTGACGACGGTCAGGCCCGCCTCGCGGGCGTAGGCGAGGGCATCGACGACCTCGCGGGGGTGGCGGGGCAGGGCGAAGCAGAGGAGGGCGGTGGCGCCGGCGCGTACGGCGGCGTCGATACGGTCGGTGAGCATGGTGCCGCCCTCGTCCAGGAGGCGGACGTCGGGATGGACCTTGCGGGCGAAGTAGGTGAAGCCGGCGGCCTGGGCGCCGGCGGCGCGCAGGCCGAGGACGGGGAGCGGCCGGGAGGCGGCGAAGAGGCGGCCGGCCTCGATCACCGGGGACGGGTCGGCGAGGGCGGCGGCGAGGTGACGGAGGTTGTCGATCTCCGCCTGTACGGCCTGCTGGTACTCGTTGTACGAGCCGGTGTCGTCGGGCTTGTCGCCGGGCGCGACCTCGCGCAGATGGCGGCGGAGCGCCGGGTAGCCGTCAAAGCCGAGCGCGACGGCGAAGCGGGTGACGGACGGCTGGCTGACACCGGCCAGTTCGGCCAGTTCGACGCTGGAGAGGAACGGCGCGTCGGCGGCCTGCCGCACCATGCAGTGCGCGATCCGGCGCTGGGTGGGCGTCAGCCGGTGCCCCTCGAAGAGCTTCTGCAGGCGGGCGGCGGTGCCCGTATCGGCCGCGCCCGTGTCCGTGCCCGTATCGGCCGTGCCCGTGCCCGTACGCGTGCCCTCGTCCGCGCCGCCGTTCTCCCCGTCCCCGCTCATCGCCTCTTCTTCCCGGCCCGGCAGGGGCCTTGTGGTGTGTGGTGTGTGGTCGGTGTTGTGTGGTCCGTGGTGGGTGGTGTCGAGATCGTGTGCCGACCGACTGTACGGACTGACGGACAGCAGGTAATCCCTGGCCCGTCGCGACGATGCCTACGCCTCACGCCCCCGCCAGCCCGTCCAGCAGCCCCGCCGCCACCGCCACATCATCGGTCAGCGGGCGGTCCTCCATGCGCGGATCCAGCGCCTCGGCGGCGAACGCGTAGGCGGCGGCGAGGGGGAGGCCGGGCTCGGGTTCCAGGGAACGCATCCTCAACGCCCGTACGGCGGCCACGAGTTCGCACGCCAGGACCTGGCGGTAGTACGTAGCCGCGCGCAGGGTCTGGCGGGCGCCGAGGGAGGCGAAGCTGGCCTGTTCCTCCACGCCCCGGGAGAGGACGGCGTGGCCGAGGGAGGCCGGGTGGGAGACGGCGCGCATCTCGCCGAGCGCCGCGCCGGCCGCGTATTCGAGGATCATGACGCCGGAGCTGGCGGGTGCCGCGTCGCCCAGGAACGGCCGCAGGCGGGTGAAGTCGGGTTCGGAGAGGGCGGCGAGCCGGGCCGTGGAGAGCCGGGCGGTCTGCAGCACGGCGAGCCGGAAGGTGTCCAGGGCGAGCGCGGCGTGTGCGGCGTAGAAGTTGCCGTGGTGGTAGGCGGCCTGGTCCTCGATGCTGATGAGGGGGTTTTCGCCGGCCGCGTTCACCTCGACGGTCAGCACGCCGTCGAGGGTGTCGGCGGCATCCAGCGCCGGGCCGTGGATCTGGGGGATGCAGCGGAAGCCGTACGGGTCCTGGATACGGCCGAGGGGCGGCGAGGGGCGGTCCGGGACGCCGGAGAGGGTGCGCAGGCGGGCCGCGGCGGCCGCGGAGCCGGGGTGCGGGCGGGCGCGCATCACGGGTTCGGCGAAGGGTTCGTAGGAGCCGCCGACCGCGAGGAGGGAGAGCGCGGCGACGGGGAGGGAGGCGGCCAGGAGGCGGCGCAGTTCGTCGAGGGCGAGCGCGGACTGGCCGAGGGTGAGGGCGTTGCTGCTGATCAGGGCGAGGGCGTCGTTGTTGTCGAGGGCGATGGGGGCGGGGGCCCGGCCGCCGGGCGCGCAGTGCCAGGGGTGTTCGCCGGCCAGCGCGAGGCCGGTCTGGGCGAGGGCCGCGAGGTCGCCGGTGCCGACGGCGCCGTGTTCGTTGACGACGGGATGCGCGCCGGCCTCCAGGGCGGCGAGCAGGGACGTGATCACGGCGGGGTTCAGTCCGGCGCCACCGGCCAGCAGCTGGTTGGCGCGTACCGCGAGCATGGCGCGGACCTCGCGGGCGGGCAGCGGGTCGCCGATCGCGCCGGCGTGGCTGCGCAGCAGGCGGAGCCCGTGGTCGGCGTCGGCTCCGACCTCCTCCGTGCGGTTGGCGCCGACGCCGGTGCTGCGCCCGTAGACCCGGCCGGTGGCGGCGAGGCGGCGGGCGGTGTCCCAGGATTCCTCGGCGAGCGCGAGCGCCTTGGGGTCGGGCGCCCCGGTGTGTGCGGTGCGCTCCGCGAGGGCGGCGATATCGGTGGTGTGCAGACCGGTGCCGTCGAGTGTGATGCGCCGGCCGACCCGTCGGCCATTGTCCAGCATGTGAGAAACCAAGGGGCTCAACTCCCTCTTATAACGCTCTTTGTGGACGAAAGTCCGACACCTCGTTCCGTACGGTGAACGGAAACAAACAGGCGATATCCGGTACGGCATAACCGGTGATGCGGCCGGCGATGCCACCGGCGGCGTAACCGGAGATGTAACAGGTGATTTACGCCCGCCTATTGACTTCTATTCACGTGCCTAAGACTCTGCATGACCATATGCAGGCCGGGCAAGGGGCAGCGGATGATCAAGTTCGACGCAGTCAGCAAGCGATACCCGAACGGCACAACGGCGGTGGATGATCTGTCCCTGGATTTCCCCGAGGGCGGCGTCACCGTCCTCGTCGGATCGTCCGGATGCGGCAAGACCACCAGCCTGCGGATGATCAACCGAATGGTCGAACCGACCTCCGGCACCATCAGCGTCGGCGGCCGCGACATCCTGGAGGCGGACGCCGCCGAACTGCGCCGCGGCATCGGATACGTGATCCAGCAGTCCGGCCTTTTCCCCCACCGTACGATCCTCGACAACATCGCGACCGTGCCGCTGCTGCTCGGCTGGGGCAAGCGCAAGGCCCGCGCCCGAGCCGCCGAGCTGCTGGAACTGGTGGGCCTGCCCGGCGACGCCGCAAAGCGCTATCCGCACCAGCTCTCCGGAGGCCAGCAGCAGCGCGTCGGTGTCGCCCGCGCGCTCGCCGCCGACCCGCCCGTCCTGCTGATGGACGAGCCGTTCGGCGCGGTCGACCCGGTCGTGCGCACCCAGCTCCAGAACGAGCTGCTGCGCCTCCAGAACGAGCTGCGCAAGACCGTCGTCTTCGTCACCCACGACATCGACGAGGCGGTCCGCCTGGGCGACCGGATCGCGGTCTTCCGTACCGGCGGCCGGCTCGTCCAGTGCGCCCCGCCCGCCGAACTCCTGGCCCGCCCCGCCGACGACTTCGTCGCCGGCTTCCTGGGCGCCGAGCGCGGTCTGAAGCTGCTCTCGCTCACCAGCCTCGCGGACGTGCCGTACGCGCCGGGCCGCGCCATACGCGCGGACGAACCGGTCGGCAAGATAGCCCGCGACGGCGACCGCTGGCGCCTGGTGACCTCCCCGCGCGGCGAACCGCTCGGCTGGCTGGACACCGACGGGCTGCCGGCCGGCGGTACGGCGGGCGAGGCCGCGCTGGAGCCCGTACGGCCACTGCGCGACGACGACTCGCTGCTCTCCGCGCTCAACGAGGCGGTGTCCTCGCCGGCCGCCGCGGTCGCCCGGGTCGACGCCGACGGCGCCCTCGTCGGCGTCACCGTCCGCGACGCGATCCACGACCGGGCGGGCCGCAGCCACGCGGAGGCGGGACGGACCGCTACGGCCCCCGTGACGGAAGCCGGGGAGGCCGAGCCCCCCGGGGCCGAGGCCAAGACCATCGCCCCCGCGGAGCGCCCCGCATGACCATCGACTGGGGCTGGTTCCCCGACCACGCCGACGAGATGACCCGCCTGACCGCGGACCACCTCGCCACCGCCGTCCCCGCCGTCCTCCTCGGCCTGCTGATCGCGCTGCCGCTGGCGGTCCTCGCACACCGCGTACGCCCGCTGCGCGGCTTCGTCCTCGGCGCGTCCAACATCCTCTACACCATCCCCTCCCTCGCCTTCTTCGTCCTGCTCCTGCCGATCACCGGCCTCACCCGCACCACCGCCATCGTCGGCCTCACCGCCTACACACTGGTGGTGCTCGTACGCAATACGGTCGAGGGACTGGACGCCGTCCCCGCCAAGGCCCGCGAGGCGTCGAAAGCCATGGGGACGAGGCCCCTGCGCACCCTGCTCACCGTCGAGCTGCCGCTCGCCCTCCCGGTGATCATGGCGGGTGTACGGGTCGCCACCGTCATGTCCATCTCCCTTGTCAGCGTGGCGAGTTACATCGGATACGGCGGCCTCGGCCAGCTCTTCACCGACGGCTTCCAGCGCAACTACCCCACCCCCGTCATCGCCGGTGTGGCCCTGACCCTGCTGCTCGCCCTGGTCGCCGACGCGCTGCTGGTGACCGTCCAGTGGCTGTGCACCCCCTGGCGGCGCGGCACCGGCAGGCAGCACACCGGCAAGCTGCCGGCCGCCCTCAAGCTGTGGAAGCGAGCGTGACGCGCCGATGCTCGAACTCCTGAAGAACCTCGTCTCCTGGCTGACCGGTCCGGCCCAGTGGTCGGGCCCCGAGGGCATCGCCACCCGCGTCCTGGAGCACCTGGAGTACTCGGTCCTCGCCACCCTGGCCGCGGCCGTGATCGCCCTGCCCATCGGCCTGCTCATCGGGCACACCGGCCGCGGCGCCTTCCTCGCCGTCAACCTCTCCTCGTTCGGCCGCGCGCTGCCCACCGTCGGCCTGGTCACCCTGGTCTTCCTCGCCGGCGGACTCAGCGTCTGGCCGGTGTACGTCTCGCTGGTCGCCCTCGCCGTCCCCGTCATCATCACCAACACCTACGCGGGCATGGCCGCGGTGGATCCCGAGGTGAAGGACGCGGCGAAGGGCATCGGCCTGCGCGGCCACCAGATCCTCCGGCAGGTCGAACTCCCCCTCGCGCTCCCGCTGATCATGACCGGCATACGGCTCGCGACCGTGCAGGTCGTCGCCACCGCCACCATCGCCGCCTACGTCAGCTTCGGCGGGCTGGGCCGCTATGTCTTCGACGGGCTGGCGCAGCGCGACCTGGTGCAGGTCCTCGGCGGCGCGACCCTGGTCGCCGTCCTCGCCGTCGCCGCCGACCTGGCCCTGGGCGGGGTGCAGCGGCTGCTGTTCCGCGGCCGCCCGACGGCGGCCCGCTGAGAGCCCGCCGCCCCGCCCCGCCCCGTAGATACGTCCCGTAGATACGTCCCGAGGAGCCCGACGTCATGAACCGCCCCACCCGCCGTACCGCCCTGACCGCCCTCCTCGCCGGCGCCTCGGCCCCGCTGCTGGCCGCCTGTTCCTCCGGTATCACCTCGCTCAAGGGCGACGGCGCCGGCGGCGACAGCGGGAGCAGCAGCGGCGGACTGGTCATCGGCACCGCCAACTTCACCGAGAACCAGGTCCTTGGCTACCTCTACGCCGGCGTCCTGAACGCCGCCGGCGTCGAGACCACCGTCAAGCCCAACCTCGGCTCCCGCGAGATCGTCGTCCCCGCACTGCGCTCCGGCGACATCGACCTGCTCCCCGAGTACCAGGGCAGCCTGCTCCTCTACCTCGACAAGAAGGCCACCGAGACCGAGGCGGGCGCCATGCAGAACGCGCTGGCCACGGTCCTGCCGGACGGCCTCGAAGTCCTCCCGTACGCCGCCGCCGAGGACCGCGACAGCTTCGCCGTCACCCGCGGGACCGCCGACCGCTACGGCCTGAAGTCGCTCGCCGATCTGCACAAGGTGAACGGCAAGCTGGTGTTCGGCGCGGCCGCGGAGATGAAGAAGCGGGTCGTGGGGGTCGTCGGGCTCAAGGAGCAGTACGGCGTCGAATTCAAGGAATTCAAGGCGCTGGACTCCTCCGGCCCCCTCGTCAAAGGGGCCTTGAAAAAGGGCGACATCGACATCGCCAATGTCTTCACCACCGACGTCGACACCGCCGAGAACGGCTGGATCCTGCTCGCCGACCCCAAGCACCTCATCCCCGCTCAGCACATCGTGCCGCTGATCGCCTCCCGCAAGGCCGACTCCAAGGTCCGCAAGGCCCTCGCCCGCCTCGGCAACGTCCTCACCACCCCCCAGCTCACCGAGCTCAACCGCCTCGTCGACAAGGAGAAGCAGGACCCGGACCGGGTGGCCGCCAAGTGGCTGGCCAGGCACAAGCTGGGAAGCTGAGGAGGCGGGCCCGCGCCGGCATCACTCGCCCTCGGTCTCCCCCTCCACCTTTTCGCCCGGCTTCCCGTCGGGCGTGTAGACGAGCGACAGCACCCCCGTGCTCAACGTCCTCGACTCGGCCAGCCGGAGCGGAACGCTGTCACCTTCCGCGAACAGCCGCTCGCCCTTGCCGACCACGATCGGGTGCACCAGCAGGTGCAGCTCGTCCAGCAGCCCGGCCCGCAGCAGCGACCGCACCAGGCTGATGCTGCCGACCACCCCCAGGTTCTTCCCCGGCCCTTCCTTGATCCGGGCCAGCTCGGCGAGCGGGTCCTGCCCGCCCACCACGGTGGAGTTCTGCCAGTCCGCCCGCTCCAGCGTCCGCGAGACCACGAGCTTCGGCGTGCCGTTCATGTGCTCTGCGATCTCCTCATCGCTGCCGGGCCAGTACGCGGCGAACAACTCGTATGTGTTCCGCCCCAGCAGCATGGTGTCCGCGTCGTCCATCTGCTTCTGCACAACGGCCCCCATCTCGTCGTTGAAATAGGGGAAGTGCCATGTCTCCGGCGCCTCGGCCACGCCGTCCAGCGACAGGAAAATGCCCGCGGTGATCTTCCTCATGACTCCGGTCCCTCCGTCGCGGCCGCCACTGCGGCGCCCGTTCACCACCTCAGACCGCACCGCCCACCGGAACTCATCGGCCCCGCCCGGACTTCTTCCGGTTTTCTTCCGGAAGAAGTACCGGCCGACTTCCGCGGCCCGGGATCTCCCCCGGGATCTCCCCCGGGATCTCCCCTTGGGATCTTCACCGCCGATGACTTTCCCCGCCCCCCGAGGTCTCCCCTACGGACGCTCCCGGCACGCACCCACGCCGGTCACCCACACCGCAGGAGGCCGCCCGTGTCCACCCCGTACGAGCCGGCCCCCGAACCGACCGTCCGGCTTCTCGGCCCCTCGATCACCCGCGCCGACATCCCGCTCCTGTGCGCCCGCCTCGACACCTTCCTGCGTGCGCACCCCCACACCGCCACGGTCGTCTACGACGTACGGGCCCTGACCGCGCCCCCGGACACCACCGCCCTCGAGGCCCTCCTCCGGCTCCAGCTCACCGCCCGCCGCCTCGGCCGCACCATCCGGCTGTGCCACGTACCCGAAGCCCTGGCCCATGCCCTGACCCTGACCGGTCTCACCGAGCCGCTCCCGGCCGACGACCCACCGGACCGGCCCTAGGCGTATTGCCCCGGAGCGTTGTGGACAGCGCGCTCGGTTTGCTCAATGCGAAGGCCTCGGTGGGGGTTTATACACTTCACCGCACGAGGTCTTGGTGCTCCACCGTCATGCCCGACTGGCCGTCTCATGACATAAGTCATCGACAGAAGGTGACTCAAGGCCCTGCATGGTCGGCTGCCGATCCTCGTAGACTCCACGTCATGACCAAATCCCACAAAGTCGGACGAGATGACTCCTGGGAAGGCGTCGTCATCGATAAGTCCCGAGGCATGCTCGACGGCTCGAACATGTACCACTTCGTCGAAGTTCGCCTTGCCGACGGCGAATCCGTGAAGGCCCGGATCGGCCGCCGGCTCTGGAAGTCGATCGCGGTCGGCGACCGGATCGTCAAGCTGCCGGGCGCCGACCCGGCCAAGGGGTAGCCCTCCGACCAAGCCGGCCACCGCCTGCGGCGCAGCCGCAACGGCGGCCGGCCGACCGGCTTCGACCCACAGACCTACAAGCAACGAACACCGTCATCTGGACCCGACACCGACCAAAAAGACAGATCCTTAGCCCGCGAACCTCATCGGCAGCCCGAACAGCGGAAACAACCGCTCGGTGTCCAGGAACGAGTTGAGCCCGGTGATCCGCCCGTCGGCCATCTCGATCACCTGGATCGCCCAGGGCGCACCGTCCGCCCGGTACTGCCCGAAGGCCGGCCGCCCATTGGCCGTCAGCGGCACCAGATGCGACCCCTCGCAGCCGCAGCCCGGCCCGCGCATCCACCGCACGATGTCGTCGCGGCCGCGCAGCCACAGCTCGTACGGCGGCATCGACAGCGTCGAGTCCTCGTGCAGGAGGGCCGTCAGCGCCTCCATGTCGAAGCGCTCGAAGGCATCCACATACCGCTTCAGCAGCGCCTGCTGCTCATCGTCGAGCGGCTGGGGTGCGCCATCCCCGTCCGCGGCGAGCGTGGCCCGCGCCCGCTGCAACGCGCTGTTGACCGCGGCGACCGAACTGCCGAGCAGCTCCGCGACCTCGCTCGCCGACCAGCTCAGCACCTCCCGCAGAATCAGCACCGCGCGCTGCCGGGGCGCCAGCCGCTGCAAAGCGGAAATGAAGGCGAGCCGGATCGACTCGCGCGCGACGGCCGCCTCCGCCGGGTCCCCGGCCTCCGCCAGCACTCGCCCGTCCGGCACCGGCCCGATCCAGGTGGCCTCGGGCAGCCCATTGCCCACCGGGGTGTCCACACTCGACGGCGACCCGAGATCCATCGGCCGCGCCCGCCGCTGACTCCCCTTGAGCAGGTCCAGGCACACATTCGTCGCGATCCGGTACAGCCAGGACCGCAGCGAGGCGCGCCCCTCGAACCGCTCGTAACTCCGCCAGGCCCGCACCATGGTCTCCTGCACGGCGTCCTCGGCCTCGAACGCGGACCCCAGCATCCGGTAGCAGTACCCGGTCAGCTCGGTACGGTGCGTCTCGAGCCGATCCGCCAGGTCCCCCGGCGCACCGTCCTGCCGGGCCCCGCCCGCCACGGCGGCTTCACTCGTCGAGGACGTGGTCGGGGACTGCATCGGGGACTTGATCGAGGACTTCATCGAGGACCGCCATTCACCCGTCGGCCGACCGCCGGCACACATGCGATGACGGTACCGGAGCACCGTGCACCAGTCTGCTCCCCCGGCAGCGGGCGCGCAGCGCGGGCTAACCCGCCTCCGGCCGCGCCCGCCGCACCGCGCCCGCCGGCCACACCACGTCCACCTCGAGTCCCGACCGGCGCGCCTGCACCACGGTGTCCGCCGTGCCGCCGCCCTTGCCCGACGGCGGCGATCCGTCCCATACCGCGACCAGCCGGTCGGCCCGCGCCAGCAGCTCGCGGTTCGCCGCCTCGTACGCCGCACGGCCGGCGGCCGCCGCCGGGAGGACGACCACCTCGGCCGCCGCCTTCAGGAGCCGGTCGAACGTCTCGGCATGGTCCGGCCCGACCGTCGTCTCCCGGTAGTCCCGCGACGGCACCACGACGACGAGCCGCCCGCCGACCGCCACCACTTCCTCGGCGAACAGCGAGTCGGCCCCTTCGGCGATACACGAGACCCCGACCAGGGCGCCGTGCCGGTGCCCACGCACCAGCTCCCGCAGCGCCGCCCGGACCGCGGGCACGGCCGCCTCGGTCAGGTCCATGTGTCCGGTGACCGCGAGGGTCGTCACGGACGCACCCCCGCGGCCGAGCCCCGCTCCGACAGCCGGGGCGCGCACAGGATGCGTTTGCGGCGGACGCGGCGGCCCTCGATGGCGGCCACTGCGAGACGGGCCGCCTCCTTGGCGATATCGGTGAGGCCCCAGTCGACGGTGGTCAGGGGCGGGGTGAGGACGCGGGAGACGGGGTGGTCGTCGAAGCCGACGACGGAGAGGTCGCGGCCCACGGTCAGGGAGGCCTCGGCGGCGGCCGCGTAGACGCCGTAGGCGATGGAGTCGGAGAAGCAGAAGACGGCGGTGGGCGGGGTGGGGCCGGCGGGGTCGGCGCGCGGGCGGCCGTCCGGGGTGTTGGTCAGGACGCGGCGGGCGACGGCCGTGGCCTCGCTCAGCTCCTGGGCGCAGGGCAGGACTTCGGCCTCGATCCCGAGGCGGTCGGCTGCCTCGCGTACGTAGACATCGGCGGGGCGGTCGGGGGTGGAGGGGCCGGTGGGGGTGAGGACCGTGACCCGGCGGTGGCCCAGGCCGCGGAGGTAGTCGAGGACGGCGTCGATGCCGGCGCGGTTGTCGAAGAGGACCTCGCCGGCCGTACGGGCCCGGCTCAGGGCGTCGCCGATGGAGACGACGGGGACCGCGTCGGCGATCTTCGCCCAGCCCTCCGCTGAGGGGTCGACGGGTGAGACGAGGAGGCCGTCGACGCGCTGGTCGCGGAGTTGTTTGGCCAGGGCCAGCTCACGGGCCGGGTCGCCGCCGGCGTCGAGGATGAGGGCGTAGCGGTCGCCCGCCAGGAGCTCGCGCCCTATCGCCGCCATCAGTTGCTGCTGCCAGAGGTCCTGGAGGTCGCCGGCCAGCACGCCGACCATGCTCGTGCGGCCGCTGGCGAGGGCGCGGGCGATCGGGTCGGCCTCGTAGCCGAGTTCGGCCGCCGCCTTGCGCACCCGCTCCTCGGTCTCCTTGGAGACGTGCTTGCCGCGCAGCGCGTAGGAGACGGCTGCGGTGGAGAGTCCGGTGGCCTCGGCCACCTCGCGGAGGGTGGTGCGCTTATTGGGCCTGGCCATGTCGGGAAGCCTACCGAAGGAGGCCCCGCGGCTTGCTCCGATCCGGTGCAGGCCTTGACAGCCGCGCGTGTTAACCGGTTCACTTAAGCGCATCAGTTAACCGCTTAAGTAGGCCGTTGAGCAGACGGTTGGCCAAGCGGTTGAGCGGAGATGACGGAGGGAGGGCGGCGGCCACCGATGCCCACCGATGTCCACCAGCACATCTGGCCGCGGGAATTCATCGCGCTGCTGCGTGCCCGTACGGCGCCGCCGCGGCTGGACGGCTGGACGCTGCACCTGCCCGGCGAGCCGCTGTACGCCGTCGACCCGGCCGACCACGACATCGCGGCCCGCGCCCGGCTCGCCCGCGCGGACGGCGTCGGCCTGGCGCTGGTATCGCTCTCCAGCCCGCTCGGTATCGAATACCTGCCGCCCGGGGAGGCCGAGCCGCTGCTCGACGCGTTCCATGACGGCGCCCTGGAGCTGCCCGGCCCGTTCGGCGTCTGGGCCTCCGCCTGCCTGTCCGCACCGGAGCCGGACCCCGGGGCGCTGCGCCGGGAGCTGGCGCGCGGGTGCGTGGGGCTGCAGCTGCCGGCCACCGCGCTGCTGGACGCGCAGGGGTGGGAGCGCTGCGCCCCCTTGCTGGACGCGGCCCGGGAGCGCGACAAGCCGGTGTTCATCCACCCCGGTGCGGCGCCGCCCGCCACCGATGGCGCGCCCTCCTGGTGGCCCGCGCTGGTGCCCTACATCCACCAGATGCACGCCTCCTGGTTCGCCTTCCGGGCCTTCGGCCGGGCCCGGCACCCGGGTCTGCGGGTGTGCTTCGCCGCGCTGGCCGGCCTGGCGCCGTTGCACGGTGAGCGGCTGGTGGCGCGCGGCGGCGGGCGGGACCGCGGGCGGGTGGACCACGAGGTGTTCTACGAGACGTCCTCGTACGGGACGCGTGCGGTGGACGCGCTCGTACGGGCCGTCGGGATCGATGTGATCGTCAGCGGCAGCGACCGCCCCTACGCCGAGCCCGTGATCCCCGACCTGGGCGCGGAGGCCGCCGTCCACGCCCTGCGTACCGCCAATCCGGCCCGCCTGCTGGGCCCGACGAAAGGAGCTCCCCGATGACCGAAGTCGCCCGGACCGGTGTCGAGTTGACCCCTGCCGCCGACATCGGCGCGCCCGATCCCGCCGAGCCGCTGTTCGGTGCGCTGCCCGAGCGCAACCTCGGCAAGCGCGAGCTGCAGGCCCTGGTCGATGACCTCGCCGGCCGCCCCGAACTGTGGCGCGAGCAGGTCGCCTTCTCCGACTCCGAGCGGCATTACGCGTCCCTGCACCGCGATGAGTTCGTCGATGTCTGGCTGCTGTGCTGGACGCGGCAGAACGACACCGGCTGGCACGATCACGACCTCTCCTCCGGGGCGGTACGCGTCGTGCAGGGCGTACTGACCGAGTCCAATCCGCGGATCGGCGGGGAGCATCTGGCCACGGCGGTCGGGGCGGGGGGCTCGTTCTGCTTCGGGCCGGATCACATTCACCGGCTCACCGGAGCGACGGATGACGCGGTGTCGGTGCATGCGTACTCGCCGCCGCTGTGGCGCCTGGGTCAGTACGACATCACGGCGGACGGGCTGATGCGGCGGGTATCGGTGTCGTACGCGGATGAGTTGCGCCCGATGGACGCACCTGCCGCATAAGTCCCGCCCGCTTACCGCGAATTAACCGCTGACTTCACCCCGCCTATTGACCTTCCATTCATTGGCGTCGATCCTGCATGAACCCATACAGGAGCCGGAGTCGACACTAGGCGGGCATGCATGGCAGGCGTGGTGGAACAGCGCTCGATCGACGTCGTCCCCGATGACGAACGGCACGGCAGCGCCGTCAGCCAGTTCACCCTCTGGCTGGGCGCCAACCTCCAGATCACCGCCGTCATCACCGGCGCGCTGGCCGTCGTCTTCGGGGCGAACGCCTTCTGGTCGCTGATCGGGCTGCTGCTCGGCAACCTCGTGGGCGGTGCGGTGATGGCGCTGCATTCGGCCCAGGGGCCGCGGCTGGGACTGCCGCAGATGATCACGTCGCGGGCGCAGTTCGGGGTCCGGGGCGCGGTGGTGCCGCTGGCGCTGGTCATCGTGATGTACGTCGGGTTCTTCGCGAGCGGGAGTGTGCTGGCGGGGCAGGCCGTCGGCGAGCTGACGCATCTGGGCCAGACGCCGGGCATCGTGCTCTTCGCGGGCGTGACCGCCGTCGCCGCGGCCGTCGGATACCGGTTGATCCACACTCTGGGACGGATCGCCGGGCTGGTGTGCGCGCTGGCCTTCCTCTATCTGGGCATACGGCTGCTCCAGCGGGCCGACCTCGGCGCGCTCCTGCACGACCACCGCTTCGGACTGCCGGTCTTTCTGCTCGCCGTCTCGCTCTCGGCCTCCTGGCAGCTGGCGTTCGGGCCGTATGTCGCGGACTACTCGCGCTATCTGCCGCGGCACACCTCGGCGCGCGCCACGTTCTGGTGGACGCTGTCGGGGTCCGTACTCGGGTCGCAGTGGTCGATGACGTTCGGCGCGCTGGCGGCGGCCGCGGCACCCGCCGCGTTCGTGGGGCACGAGGTCACCTACATCGTCGGCCTGGGCGGCGCGGGGCTGATCGCCTCGTTCCTCTACTTCGTCATCGCCCTCGGCAAGCTCACCATCAACATCCTCAACACCTACGGCGGCTTCATGTCGCTGGTCACCAGCGTCAGCGGATTCCGCGGGCAGCGCACGCTGTCACCGCGCGGCCGCGCCGCCTATATCGCCGGGATCATGGTGGCCGGCACCGCCGTCGCGCTCCTGGGCAAGGACTCCTTCCTCACCTCCTTCAAGGATTTCCTGCTCTTCCTGCTGACCTTCTTCACCCCGTGGTCGGCGATCAACCTGGTCGACTACTACCTGATCTCCAAGGAGCGCTACGACATCCCGGCGCTCAGCGATCCCGCCGGCCGCTACGGCGCCTGGAACGTCCGGGCGCTGACCGTCTACGCCCTCGGCGTGCTCGCCCAACTCCCGTTCCTGGCAACGGCCTTCTACACCGGCCCCCTGGTGACGCCCCTCGGCGGCGCCGACATCTCCTGGCTCATCGGACTCGCCGTACCCGCCGTCCTGTACTGGGCCGTCGCCCGCCGCGACACGGGCCGCCTCCCGGATACGCACACGCTCCCCGAGGAGCAGCCCCGGCCGGATCGGGGGGTTAGCCCTACCGCCCCGCCCGCCCCGCGTCCGTAATCTCACCCTCATGGCGACACACGACCCCGAACTGCACAAAGAGCTGGACGCGATCCTCCGCACGCGCGAGGAACTGGGGCCGGAGTACGAGCCGGAGCTGAGGGAGTCCCTCCTGGAGAAACTCGAGGGCGCCGTCGACCGGCGGGTGCGGCGGCAATCGGCCGAAGAGCGGATGCAGGTCGCGCGCGGGGTCCACCCGCCGCACCGCGGTCCGGGCGGCGGGGGCTGGGGCGGCCCCGACGGCTTCGTCGCGCGGTTCGGGTTCGCCACCGTCTCGCTGGTGCTGGCCGTGCCGCTGTCCGCGATCGCCGCGGGTACCGAGGGGATGCCGGGGCTGCTGGTGTCGTGGGCCGGGATCGTGGGGGTCAACGCCGCGCACCGCGCGGGCCCATGGGGCCGGCCGCGGAGCCGGGACTGAGCCCCGGCCGCGCCAGGAACGCGCGGGCAAAAGACTGTCGCGGGGACCGCCGCACCCCGGCCGAGCCGGGGGCGGGACGACGGCGGTCCCCGCAAGGGACGCGACCCGGGTCAGGGCCGGGCGTCACGTCCTGGCGATCGTGGAGGTCCGGGAGCCGCTCCGGAGGTCCGTATCGCCGTAGTCATCAATGTGCCTGACGAGTGTTAAGTCCGTGCTGCGAACGCATGACGCATACGTACACCTTGCGGTGCAGGCCCGTTTCCTGACGGCCACTTAACACCGGTACGGCAACCCGACGCTCGCCGCGCCTACTTGGCCACCACGCCGCGCGCCAGATAGGCCAGCAGGTCCTGCCGGCTCACCACACCCTTCGGCTTGCCCTCGACAAGGACGACCGCCGCGTCCGCGTTCTCCAGGACCGCCATCAGGTCGCCGACCGCCTCGCCCGAGCCGACCTGCGGCAGCGGCGGGCACATGTGCTTCTCCAGGGGGTCGGAGAGCGATGCCCGCTGGGTGAACAGGGCGTCCAGCAGCTCACGCTCCACCACGGAGCCGATGACCTCGGCGGCCATCACGTCCGGGTGCCCGGCGCCCGGCTTGACGATCGGCATCTGGGAGACGCCGTACTCCCGCAGCACGTCGATCGCCTCGCCGACGGTCTCCTCCGGGTGCATGTGGACGAGCGAGGGCAGCGCGCCCTCCTTGTACTCCAGCACCTCGCCGACCCGGGCCGCGGTGCCGCTCTCCTCCAGGAAGCCGTAGTCGGCCATCCACTCGTCGTTGAAGATCTTGGAGAGATAGCCGCGGCCGCTGTCCGGCAGGAGGACGACGACGACATCGTCCGGGCCGAGCCGGGAGGCGACCTCCAGTGCGGCCACCACGGCCATACCGCAGGAGCCGCCGACCAGCAGGCCCTCCTCCTTGGCGAGCCGCCGGGTCATCTGGAAGGCGTCCTTGTCGGAGACCGCCACGATCTCGTCCGCGACCGTGCGGTCGTACGCGGTCGGCCAGAAGTCCTCGCCGACGCCCTCGATCAGATACGGGCGCCCGGAGCCGCCGCTGTAGACCGAGCCCTCCGGGTCCGCGCCGATGACCTCGACCCGGCCCTCACTGGCGTCCTTGAGGAAGCGGCCGGTGCCGCTGATCGTGCCGCCGGTGCCGACACCCGTGACGAAGTGGGTGATCCGCCCGTCGGTCTGCGCCCACAGCTCCGGGCCGGTCGTCTCGTAGTGCGACCGCGGATTGTTGGGGTTGCTGTACTGGTCGGGCTTCCAGGCACCGGGCGTCTCGCGCACCAGCCGGTCGGAGACGTTGTAGTACGAGTCCGGGTGCTCGGGGTCCACCGCCGTCGGGCAGACCACCACCTCCGCGCCGTACGCCCGCAGCACATTGATCTTGTCCGTCGACACCTTGTCGGGGCAGACGAAGATGCACTTGTAGCCCTTTTGCTGGGCCACGATCGCCAGGCCCACACCGGTGTTCCCGGAGGTCGGCTCGACGATGGTGCCACCCGGCTGCAATGCGCCGGACTCCTCTGCGGCCTCAATCATCCGCACGGCGATCCGGTCCTTGACCGATCCGCCGGGGTTGAAGTATTCGACCTTGGCCAGGACGGTGGCCTGGATGCCTTTGGTCACGTTGTTGAGCCGCACAAGCGGGGTGTTGCCGACGAGCTCAATCATCGAATCGTAAAACTGCACGGTGGTCTCCGCGGTCGGGGGCACGCTCTCCTGCGCCCGTGCCGCCAGCCTATTCGCCAGGTCCAATCGAGGCCCGATCCGTTGCGTTCCGTTAGAGGACAGGTGCGTTGCGTTCCGCACGGGAACGGGCAACAACCTGATGTACGAAATTGTTGTAGCCCACACCAGCGCGTCCGGTCCCCGGGACCGCGGCGCGCCCGCACTGCACGGGGAGGTGCCCGGCCTATGCCGATGACGATGTCCAGGGCGCGAGTGGCGCGCCGGATCGCGACCGCCGCGGCGTTCGGCGGCGGCGGGATCGGCCTGCTCGGCGTCGCCGCCGTCGGCGTGCTGGTCACCGAGGTCCGGCTGGCCCGCCGTACGGTCGGCGGCTCCAGTGACACCCCGCCCTGCGCGGACGGCCGCTACGGCGCGGTGTTCAACCACTGCGACGACGGCCGGCCGCCGCTGCGGCTCGGCTTCCTCGGCGACTCCACCGCCGCGGGACAGGGCGTGCACCGCGCTCGCCAGACCCCGGGCGCACTGCTCGCCTCGGGGCTCGCCGCGCTCTCCGAACTGCCCGTCGACTTCCGCAATGTGGCGCTGCCCGGCGCCCAGTCCGACGACCTGGAGCGCCAGGTGGAGCTGATGCTGGCGGAGGGTGTCGAGCCCCCGGACGTCTGCGTCATCATGATCGGCGCCAACGATGTCACCCACCGGATGCCGCCGGCGGAATCCGTGCGGCATCTGTCCGAGGCGGTGCGCCGGCTGCGCGCGGCGGGCTGTGAAGTGGTGGTCGGCACATGCCCTGATCTGGGCACCATCGAGCCGGTCTACCAGCCGCTGCGCTGGGTGGCCCGGCGGCTCTCCCGGCAGCTCGCCGCCGCCCAGACCATCGGGGTGATCGAGAGCGGCGGCCGTACGGTCTCGCTCGGCGACCTCCTCGGCCCGGAGTTCGAGGCGCATCCGCGCGAGCTGTTCGGGCCGGACAACTACCACCCGTCGGCGGAGGGGTACGCAACGGCCGCGATGGCCCTACTGCCGACGCTGTGCGCCTCGCTGGGGCTGTGGCCGGAGGACGAGCGGCCGGAGCCGGCCCGCGGCGAAGGCATTCTGCCGGTCGAGCAGGCGGCCGCCGAGGCGGCGTCCGAGGGCGGCACGGAGGTCAGCGGCCGCCGCGCCCCGTGGGCGCTGCTCAAGCACCGCAGGCGGCGGCAGCTGCCGGCCCCGGAGCCGACGGAGGTGCCGCCGGTGGGCTGGTGACTGCGGGGTCCGGGGAGGGGCCGTACGGGAATACCCGGCGGCCCCTCCCCGTTCCCATAAGCGCCCGCTTAGAAAAGAGGTCCGCATCACAGCACGCACCCCGTGACCTCAGCACTACGTGCAGGTAACTTCCCACAGAGTCCATCCCGCCCGTCGCCCATCCTTCCCCAAGCTCTCAACCACGTTCGAGCAGGGGAGGCCCCAACCCCTCAACGAGGCGCTACGCGCCGCCTCTTGCCTGACTCTCTGGAGCCGTGTGATGCCCGAAGCCGTGATCGTCTCAGCCGCCCGCTCCCCGATCGGCCGCGCCTTCAAGGGCTCGCTCAAGGACCTGCGCCCCGACGACCTGACCGCGAAGATCATCGAGGCCGCCCTGACCAAGGTCCCCGAGCTGGACCCCACCGACATCGACGACCTGATGCTCGGCTGCGGCCTGCCCGGCGGCGAGCAGGGCCACAACCTCGGCCGCATCGTGGCGGTCCAGATGGGGATGGACCACCTCCCCGGCTGCACCATCACCCGTTACTGTTCCTCCTCGCTCCAGACGTCCCGGATGGCGCTGCACGCCATCAAGGCGGGCGAGGGCGACGTCTTCATCTCGGCGGGCGTCGAGACCGTCTCCCGGTCCGTCAAGGGCAGCTCCGACGGCCTGCCCGACACCCACAACCCGCTCTTCGCCGACGCCGAGGCCCGTACCGCCGCGCGCGCCACGGAGGCGGGCGCCGTCTGGCACGACCCGCGCGAGGACGGCCTGGTCCCGGACGCGTACATCGCGATGGGCCAGACCGCGGAGAACCTCGCCCGCCTCAAGGGCGTCACCCGCCAGGACATGGACGAGTTCGGCGTACGGTCCCAGAACCTCGCCGAGAAGGCGATCAACAACGGCTTCTGGGAGCGGGAGATCACCCCGGTCGAGCTGCCCGACGGCACGGTCGTCTCCAAGGACGACGGCCCGCGCGCCGGCGTCACCGTCGAGGGCGTCTCCAGCCTCAAGCCGGTCTTCCGCCCCGACGGCCTGGTGACGGCCGGCAACTGCTGCCCGCTGAACGACGGCGCCGCGGCACTGGTCATCATGTCCGACACCAAGGCGCGCGAGCTGGGCCTGACCCCGCTGGCCCGGATCGTGTCCACCGGCGTCTCCGGCCTGTCCCCCGAGATCATGGGATACGGCCCGGTGGAGGCCAGCAAGCAGGCCCTGCGCCGCGCCGGCCTCTCGATCTCCGACATCGACCTGGTCGAGATCAACGAGGCGTTCGCCGCCCAGGTGATCCCCTCCTACCGCGACCTGGGCATCGACCTGGACCGGCTGAACGTCAACGGCGGCGCGATCGCCGTGGGCCACCCCTTCGGCATGACCGGCGCCCGGATCACCACCACCCTGATCAACTCCCTCCAGTGGCACGACAAGCAGTTCGGCCTGGAGACGATGTGCGTGGGCGGCGGCCAGGGCATGGCGATGGTCATCGAGCGGCTGAGCTGAGCTGCAGCGGAGGGTAGGGGCGGGCAGTCACGAGCCCGCCTGAACGGTGCCCTCGGAGGGTGCGCGCGGAGATAGCGACCAACTCCCGCTCCGCGCGCACCCTTCGCTGTTGTCCGGGCACCTACGGCGACACCCTGTGGCCTGCGTCACCTGGTAACAAGATCGCGACCCAATAGCCGCCAGGATTGTGACCAACGCCCCCTCGCAACGGCGTTCTTGCAGGTCACCCTGGGGGCACCCGAACGCACGAGGCCCAAAGCCCCCTGCATTTCGGGACATAGCGCACTGGGAACGGTCGCCGTCCCCCTGCACCCTGATGTAGGAAGTCGGGGGACATTCTGCTATCGGGAGTACGGCATGAGCGAGCGCAGCGAGCGAACGATGCAGAGGTGCGCGCCTCGCGAATGCGGGGCCGAGCGAAGCGAGGTTTCGGCATGAGCATTATTACCCTCATCCTGCTGTCGGCCGCGGCCGTGGCCGTGGTGCTGGGCGCCGCCGCCCTGCACACCACCCGCGCCCTGCGCCGCCAGGTCACCGCGCTGCACGCCGAGCTCGTGGCCGCCCGTACGGCCTCCGGTGCGGCGGGCCCGGCCGCGGCCATCCCGGCCGCCCGCACCACACCGGCCGCCGAGACGCCGCTCGCGGACATACGTGCCGCGGTCGCCGACGCGCTGGCCGAGGAGCGGGAGCGTGAGCTGGCCGAGGCCCGCGCGTTCTGGGCCGCCCAAGAGGCCCGGGACGCCGCCGACGCCCCGTCGCTGCTGGGCGGGCTGGCCGGCCTCGGCGAGGAGGGCCCGGTCGACGCCCGCGCCGGGCAGCGCGAGCTGCCCGCCGATCGGATCGAGGACCGGATCGAAGCCGACCGGCTCGACGCCCGGCCGTTCCTGCCCCGGCAGGCGGACCTGGCCGGGCTGGAGCCGCTGCTCGGACCGGACGCGCTGGAGCCGTTCGACGCGCTGGAGTCCGTGGAGGCACTGGACGCGCCCGAGTTGGAGCATGTCGAGGAGGCCGAGTCCGCCGAGCTGGCCGCCGCCCGCCGGCGCCACCCCTCGCACCCGGACTTCTCGCCCTCCCCGGTGATCAGCGATCACGAGCGGACCGTCGCGCGTCTGGAGGAGCTGGCGCAGCAGGCCGTCCCGCTCGCCGACGTACGCCCCGGCCCGCTGGGCACCCTGGATGTCTATGTCTTCGGCGACGGCACCACGCTCTGTCTGACCCCCGGCGACCGGGACGCCGCCGAGCGCATCGCCGGTGCGCTGCGCGCGGGCCACACGCCGGTGCTGATGGGCGGCTCCGGTATATCCGGCGCGTACGCCCTGACCTTCTCCTGGGGCGAGCGCCACCAGGAGAGCGTCTACATCCTGGCCGACCGGGTCATCGCCTCTGTGTGACCCGGGGCCCGGCGGCCGCCGCTAACAGCGGCCCGCCGCCTCCTTGACCAGCCGCACGGCCTCCGCCAGCTCTTCGGCGGGGGCCGCTTTCGCGTCATGGGAGGGGCCCGCCGCCGCTTCCCGCAGCGCCTCGGCGAGATCGTGTCCGGCCACCGCCAGCTGGTCGCCGGTCGCGAACATCCCGGCGTCCGGCAGCGTCCGCGGCGCCCGCCCGGGGGCCTCGATCCGCTGCGCACGCAGCGTCAACTCCCGTGCCAGCGCGAGCCCTTCGGCCGCGGCGCCGCGGTCCAGGGTGCTCTGCGGCAGCGACCTGAGACGGTCGGCGAGGGCGTCCACGGCAGTCTGCAAAGGCATCACGTCAAGCACGTGGTGAGCCTATGCGCCACTCCCGGGTGGTTGCCAACACCCGAACGCTCAGGCACGGTGTGCTGAAGAACCAGCATCGACCGCGTCCGGAGGCGCCGATGTCTCAGCTCTTCTCCGAAGAGACCCACCGGAATCTGCTCTCCCGTATCCCGCACTGCACAGGCCGGGAGATCTCCGACTGGCTCCGCACCGTTGACGAAGGACCCTCTCTTTTCCGCTTCGACGAAAAAGTCAGCTGGCTCCGTGGTGAGCACAATCTCGCCTACGGGCACGCCAAAGCGATCGTCCACGAACACGACCTCAGGCGCGCCGCCCGCAAGCTGTGAAGCCGGTCCGTGATGACGGGCTCACCACTCATCCCCCTTGAGGCATCTCCCTTGAGGCGGGCAATGCCGAAGGGCCCGCAGGCGACTGCCTGCGGGCCCTTTCGCACGGCACAGCGTGTGCGCGTGCGACGTCAGTCGCCCCGGAGGATGGAGATCAGCCGCAGCATCTCCATGTAGATCCACACCAGGGTCAGCGTCAGGCCGAACGCGGCCAGCCAGGACTCCTCGCGGGGAGCGCCGTAGGCGATGCCGTCCTCGACCTGCTTGAAGTCCAGGGCGAGGAACAGCGCGCCGAGGACGATGCCCACGACGCCGAAGAGGATGCCGAGGCCGCCGCTGCGGAAGCCGAGGCCCTCGCCCCCGCCGAACACCATGAACATCAGGTTGACCAGCGACAGCAGGACGAAGCCCATGGCCGCGATCATGACGAAGCGGGTGAAGCGGGCGGTGACCCGTACGATCCGCGTCTTGTAGGCGACCAGCATGGCGACGAACACCGCCATCGTGCCCAGCACCGCCTGCATGGGGGCGCCGTGCATGTTCGGCAGGTCGTTGATGAAGCCGCTGAGCGCGCCGAGGAAGATGCCCTCGAGGGCCGCGTACGCCAGGATCAGCGCGGGGACCGGCTTGCGCATGAACGACTGGGCGAAGCCCAGCACCATCGCGACCAGGCCGGCGCCGATGGCGAAGCCGAGCTGCTGGGTCAGGAAGAGCCAGCCGACCGTGGCGCCGGCGACGACCGTGCCGAGCGTCATGCCGGTGCGCGTGACGACGTCGTCCATCGTCATCGGGCGGGTCTGGGGGACGTACTGCGGCGGCGCCTGGGTGGCGTCCTGCGCGTAGGGGTTGGCTCCGGCGTACGGGTTGGCGGCGGCGCCCCCGGCCTGCGGCGGTGCGTTGAAGCCCGCGTAGCCGGTGTCGCGGCTGAACCCCCGTCGCGAGAAGACCGGGTTGCTGCTCCTCATCTCACTCCTTCATGGCCGCCCTGCGCGGCCTTGACGGCAAGCGTAATGGTCTGGCAAAAGCGCGTCGCTAGTTCTCGAGCAGGATCTTTCCCCGAGCCCGGTACGACGCGCCCTCTACAGGGAGGACGTACGGGAGCGCGCGGAGGTGCCCGGATCCGGGGAGCGGCTGCCGGCCGTGCGGCTCGGTGCCGCCGTTCAGGTACCGGTCAGGTTGGCCGTGCAAGTGTGCCGGGTAGGTATACCGAACGGGTCATGACGGGCCACATATGCCGGGGATAATTTCCCTCCGCTCCTTCCCCGGAATCCGATAAATGTCTGATCGGAACGGCTGATGTGACGCCTCGATGAGACGAGCGTTACGCCTTGAGAGGCAACCGATTCGCAGACGCGACCGTCTTCCCTGGTAGCCGGAATCTGCCCCGGGGGCGGACACGTCGCGCGCCATGGCGATCACTGTCCGTATCGAACCGGGTGCGGATGGTCTGCGGATCAAGGGTGCAGATAGGTCTATTCTGGCGGAAAACAGTAGCGAAAGAGGGTTGAGGTGCCTGTGCCTGACGTCTCAGTAGTCGTCATTGTCTACAACGACGCCGACCGGTTGCCGACCGCTGTCCAGTCCGTACTGGATCAAACGCTCCGGGACGTCGAGGTGGTGATCGTCGACGATTGCAGCACCGACCGTTCTTTCGATGTGGCGCAACGCCTCGCGGCTACCCACCCCGAGCGGGTAAGAGCCTTCCAATTGCCCGAGAACAGCGGCGCGGGCGGCGAACCGCGTAACGTCGGAATCCAGCACACCACCGGCAAGTACGTCATGTTCCTGGACAGTGACGACGTACTGGAGACGAATGCCTGCCGGAACATGCTGGAGGCCGCCGAGGAAACCGGCTCGGATATTGTTTCCGGGCTGTGTGTACGGCTGCACAAGGACACCCGTAACCAGAAGCGCGACGAGTGGTACGCCTGGCTGTATTCCACCACGCGCACACTGGAGTCGGTCACGGAGCTGCCCGACCTTTTCGTGTGGGACACGCTGTCCACCAACAAGTGCTATCGCCGTGACTTCCTCGTCGAGAACGATCTCCGGTTCCCCAAGGGGATGTTCTACGAGGACCTGATGTTCATCGCGGAGGCCTATCTCAGGGCCAAACGCATCACGCTGATCCCCAATCAGGTCTACTTCTGGCATGTCTTTGCACAGGCCGCCGTGAAGTCGGTGACGAACCGCCGGCACGAGATGACCAACTACGCACACCGGCTGGAGATCCACCGGCGAATCGACGCGTTGCTGGCCGAGCGCGGGCTGACCGAGATGCGTGTCGCCAAGGACGTCAAATTCCTCAAGCACGATCTCGTACTGCATCTGCGGGATCTGCCGTTCCGGGACGAGTCCTACCGCCGCGAATTCGCCGAGCTCTCCCAGGAATATCTCGCGGGCATCGCCCCCGAGGCGTATGAGCGGGTGCAGCCGATACAGGCCATCTGTGCCTATCTGCTCCAGCAGGGCGACTGGGACAATCTCATCCCGGCGGTCGACACCCTCATCAACCGCGACAAGCTCTCCTCGCCGCTCGCCGAGCACGACGGCCGGATCTACTGGTGCGACGGGCATTTCGACGACGCATTCGGCCGCGGTGTGCTGGATGTGACCGATGCCGGTTACCACGAGAAGCCGGTCAACAAGCTGTTCCTGCGCAATCAGCTCACCCGGTTCCACGAGACCGGCCGGACCGTGGCGCTGCAGGGCCGGATCACCAATCCGCTCGGGGTCATCCCTTCGGGCGCGCAGCTGTCGGCTGAGCTGGAGTTCAGCGCCCGGCGGCGCAGCCTGCAGTCCTTCCGCTTCCCGGTGCGGGTGGTACGCCATGAGGGCGACGCCATCCACTGGGAGGCCACCGCGGACCTCACCGCGAAGCTGCGCCCGCTGGGCATCGTCGACACCATCTGGGACGTACGGCTGGGGCTGAACGTCGACGGGGTGCGCACCACGACCCGGCTCACCGTGGCCGAAACCGAGCTGTCCGGGGACCCGCTGCCGGTACGCCCGCGGCTGACGCGGATGGTCGCCGATCACATCGAGCCGCATGTCTCGGCCCGCGGGCATCTCGCCTTCCGGCTGGTCAGCGAGAACCGCAACGCCGAGCGGGTCCAGGAACTGATCGCGCGCGGGGTCCAGGGAAAGCCGGGAACGCTGGCCAAGAACGGCTATCGCAAGGCGAAGGCGCTGCGCAAGAAGGTCATCTCCGGGGACAGCAAACTCCGCGTCTATCACGAGGTGTTCAGCCGGCTGCCGATCAAGAAGCGCACCGTCGTCTTCGAAAGTCATCTGGGCAAGCAGTACAGCGACAGCCCGCGGGCGATCTACGAGGAAATGCGCCGGCAGGGCCTGGACTTCGAGGCGATCTGGTCCTACGCCGGGTCGCCGAAGGAATTCCCGCAGGATGCCACGCTCGTACGGCGCTGGTCGCTGCCGTATCTCAAGGCGCTGGCGCAGGCGGAGTTCTGGGTGGACAACCAGAGTTATCCGCTCAAGCTGACCAAGCGCCCGGAGACCACATACCTGCAGACCTGGCACGGCTCGGCGCTGAAGAACATGGGCTTCGACCAGCCGGCGCTGAAGGCGCAGACGCGGCACCAGCAGGCCGAGCAGCAGCGTTCGCTGGACCGCTTCGACCGTTTCCTGTGCCGGTCCGAGCACGATGTGCGCACGCTGGCCAAGGCGTTCCGGCTCAAGGAGAAGACCCTGCTGCGGGTGGGCTATCCGCGCAATGACGCCCTGGTCAGGTCGCGGCAGCGGGAGGCGGAGCTGGGACACCGCGAACGCGGGGAACTGGCCGCGGAGTTGGGCATTCCCGACGACAAGACCGTGCTGCTGTACGCGCCGACGTTCCGCAAGGCGGGGGGCCGGCACGGCCGCTTCACCCTCCCCTTCGACGTGGAGCGATTCGCGGAGCAGTTCGGCGACCGCTATGTCCTCCTGGTGCGCTCGCACTACCTCAATCACGTGGTGCTGCCGCCGACCGTGGAGGGCAAGGTCATCGACGTCTCCGCGCGCCACGACGTGACGCCGATCCTGGCACTGGCCGACGGGCTGATCACCGACTACTCCTCGGTGATGTTCGACTATGCGCTGCTCGACCGGCCGCTGGTGTTCTTCACCTACGACTATGACGAGTATGTGCACGAGGGCCGTGGCACCTACTTCGATCTGCTGGCGCATGCGCCGGGTCCGGTGGTCCGCAGCGAGGACGAGTTCTACGAGACCATCAAATCGTTCGATACGCAGGCACTGGAATTCGCGACGGCCCGAAGGGAATTCGTCGCCGCATTCGGCGAATACGACCAGGGCGATGCCGCACGGAGCATCGTCGATCAGTTCTTCGCGCAGTGGAGGCGTTGATGGAGGCGCTGATGAACAAGCCGGACGCAGCCGGGCCGCGGGACATCTTCTTCGTCTCCAACAGCGTCAATGAAATGGGCGGCATTACGAGTTGGTCGCACCAGATGGCGCGTCTGTTCAGCGAACGGGGCCACCGGGCGCACATCATCGGGGTGGTGCCGCCGCCCGAGGGCCGGGTGCACGAGCTGGCCGCCGACCTGCCGTTCGAGACCACCACGCTCTACGACGAGCATCCGCCGAGCGTGCGCCCCGTACGCGGCCTCAAGGGCAAGCTCAACCTCGCCGAGCAGCGCCGCCGGGCCGCCAAGGAGGCCGGGATGCAGGAGCAGGCGGCCAAGATGAGCGCGCTGTTCCGGGCGGCGAAGCCGGGCGGGGTGGTGATCGTCACCCAGGTGTGGGCGATGGAGTGGGTGGCGCTGGCCGATACCCACGGGCTGACGGTGATCGGAATGAGCCATGAGTCGTTCGCGACCTGCCGTAAGTCGTCCCGTTTCGGGCGGGTGAAGCGGTTCTACAAGGGCGTCGACCGGATGCTGACCCTCACCCGGGAGGACGCCGACCGCTGGATCCGCCAGCGGATGGACAACGTCGGCTTCATGCCGAACCCGCTGCCGTTCTTCCCCGAGGTCCCCTCCGACCGGTCGGCCAAGTGCGTGGTCAGCATCGGCCGGCTGCACGAGGAGAAGGGCGTCGACCTGCTCCTGGAGGCCTGGGCGCGCATCGCGCCGCAGCACCCGGACTGGACGCTGCGGATCTTCGGCTCGGGCGAGGAGGAGGACGCGCTGCGCAAGCTGTCCGCGGAGCTGGGGGTGGCCGCCTCGGTCGCCTGGATGGGGCGGACCCGCGATGTGCCCGGGGCGCTGCGGGAGAGCGCGGTGTTCGCGCTGAGCTCGCGCGGCGAGGGGTTCCCGCTGGCCCCCATGGAGGCGATGGCCACCGCCGTGCCGTGTGTGGCGTTCGATGTCGCGCCGGGTGTTCACGAAATCATCACGGACGGCGAGGACGGGTTGCTCGCACCCCCGGGCAATATCACCGAATTCGCCCGCCATCTCGACACCCTCATCTCCGACAAGGAGCTTCGCGACGCGATGGGCGAGGCCGCCCGGGAGAACATCCAGCGGTACTCGGCCGAGGAGATTGTCGGCCGCTGGGAGAGTCTGTTCGCGCTCATGGAGCGATGAGCGCACGGCGCGGATAGCGAGGAGGGCCGCCGGCTTTCACCGGCGGCCCTCCTCGTTGAAAATTCAGTTAATGGCCCCTCTGGGTCCGGTCGTCCGACGGCAGTGCCCGGAGCCGGACTTGAACCGGCACGGCCCGTAGGCCAGCGAGGTTTAAGCTCGCCGTGTCTGCATTCCACCATCCGGGCCTGGGGTCCCCCATGCCGCCTCAAAGAGGGCAGCACGAGCGTAGCCCGCAGCGCACCACGCAGTTCGGCCGCTCACCCCGAGGTTGTCTTATTTTATTGGCAACTGAGGGTGCATCAGCGACCGGTACAAGCCTTCGGCACATGCCTGAAGCCCACATTTGCCGATGCACCGGCGCAACGGAATTCGCGCCCGAATTGACGGAAACTCGACGTCTGCCCGGTGCCCCCCGTCACCCCGGCGCCACCGGCCACCACTCGGCCTTGACGCGGCGGCGGCATCAGGGTCCGTCTCCTCCCCAGGGATGACCGAAGGGGTGGACGGCTACGCCCCAGGGCTCGCTCAGGACGGTCACAGGGGTTGACGTCCGCACCCCTTTTTCTGGCCCACGATGGAAAGGTCCGCGCCACATGGCCGCCCGGCCGGCGCGGATCAGATGGTCCCTCGTCCCGACAGGAGCTCCTCCCCGTGACCACCACCCACTCCGGCGTCTCCACCGCCACCCGCACCACCGCGGTGGCCGCCCGCGCCACGGACCTCACCAAGGTCTACGGACAGGGCGAGACTCAGGTGGTCGCCCTGGACGCCGTCTCCGTCGACTTCCGGCAGTCCCAGTTCACCGCGATCATGGGCCCCTCCGGGTCCGGCAAGTCGACCCTGATGCACTGCATGGCCGGCCTGGACGCGATCTCCGGCGGCTCCGCCCGGATCGGCGACGTGGAGCTGACCGGTCTGAAGGACAAGAAGCTCACCCAGCTGCGGCGCGACAAGATCGGCTTCATATTCCAGGCGTTCAACCTGCTGCCCACGCTGACCGCCCTGGAGAACATCACCCTGCCGATGGACATCGCGGGCCGTAAGCCGGACCGCGCCTGGGTGGACCGTGTGGTGGAGACCGTCGGCCTGGCCGACCGCCTCAAGCACCGCCCCGGCCAGCTCTCCGGCGGCCAGCAGCAGCGCGTCGCGGTGGCCCGTGCACTCGCCTCCCGGCCCGAGATCATCTTCGCCGACGAGCCCACCGGCAACCTCGACTCCCGTTCCGGCGCCGAGGTCCTGGGCTTCCTGCGCAACTCCGTACGCGAGCTGGGCCAGACCGTGGTGATGGTGACCCACGACCCGGTCGCCGCCTCCTACGCGGACCGCGTGATCTTCCTCGCCGACGGCCGGATCGTCGACGACATGCCCGACCCGACCGCCGACATGGTGCTGGAGAGGATGAAGGGTTTCGACGCCAAGGGCCGTACGAGCTGACGCCCGGCAGCCGCCACCCTCCCTCCGGATCTCTCGGACCTCTTCTCCAGGACTGACCCACATGTTCCGTACTGCCTTGCGCAATGTGCTCGCGCACAAGGCCCGGCTGCTGATGACCGTCCTCGCCGTGATGCTCGGCGTGGCCTTCGTCTCCGGCACCCTGGTCTTCACCTCGACCATCTCCGACGCCTTCCAGAAAAGCTCCCAGAAGGGCTTCGACAACGTCGACGTCGCCATCCAGCCGCGGTCCTCGGACAGCCACCGCGGTGCGCCCGGCGCGGACCCGAAGCTCGACCAGAAGCTGCTCGACAAGACGGCCAAGGTGCCCGGCGCCGCCTCCGCCACCGGCACGGTCTCCGGCTTCACCGCCATCGCCGACAAGAAGGGCGAGCTGATCGGCGACGGCTTCTCGACCCGTGGCGGCAACTACTTCCCCGGCAAGGACGGCAAGGACGCCCGCTACCCGCTGCGCGACGGCGCCGCCCCCAAGGGCCCGCACGAGTTCGCGCTGGACGCCCACACCGCCGGCAAGGCCGGCTACAAGGTGGGCGACACGGTCCGGATCTCCGTCGACGGACCGGTCCGCGAGCAGAAGCTGACCGGCATCTACACCACCGACGACGGCACCGTCTCGGCCGGCGGCAGCCTCGCGCTGTTCGACACCGCGACCGCGCAGAAGCTGTTCGCCACGCCCGGTGAATTCAGCGAGATCGACGTCAAGGCGGCCCCCGGCACGTCCCAGGCGGCTCTGAAGACCGCCATCGACAAGGTCCTGCCCAAGGACCGCGCCGAGGCCACCACCGGCAAGAAGCTCGCCGACGACCAGGCCGAGACGATCGCCCAGGGCATGGACGGCATGAAGACCGGCCTGCTGGCCTTCGCCGGTATCGCGCTCTTCGTCGGCATCTTCATCATCGCCAACACCTTCACCATGCTGGTCGCCCAGCGCACCAAGGAGCTGGCGCTGCTGCGCGCGGTCGGCGCCAGCCGCCGCCAGGTGACCCGGTCGGTGCTGATCGAGGCCTTCCTGGTGGGCGCGGTCGCCGCCGTCACGGGTCTGGCGGCCGGTATCGGTATCGGCGCCGCGCTGCGCGCCCTGATGAGCAGCACCGGCGCCACGGTCCCCGACGGCCCGCTGGTGATCTCGCCCGCCACGGTCCTGGCCTCCCTCCTCGTCGGCATCGTCGTCACCGTCCTGGCCGCCTGGCTGCCGGGCCGCCGCGCCGCGAAGATCCCGCCGGTCGCCGCCATGAACAGCGTGCACGCCACCGCCACCACCAAGTCGCTGGTGGTCCGCAACACCATCGGCGCGCTCTTCGCGGGCGCCGGCGCGGCCGCCGTCATGGTGGCCACCGGCATGGACGACGGCAAGGCGATGATGGGCGGCGGCGCGGTGCTGCTGCTGATCGGCGTGTTCATCCTGACGCCGCTGCTGTCCCGCCCGCTGATCGCGCTGGCCACGCCCGTTCTGCGGCTGTTCGGCATCTCCGGCAAGCTCGCCCGGCAGAACGCCCTCCGCAATCCGCGCCGTACGGCCGCCACCGCCTCCGCTCTGATGGTCGGGCTCACCCTCATCACCGGCCTGACGGTGATCGCGGGCAGCGTGCAAAAGGGCATCGACAAGATGGCCACCGACTCGCTGGCGGCGGACTACGTCGTCTCCATGGCCGGCGGCACGCCGCTCTCCCCCGATGTCGCCAAGAAGCTCGGCGCCCTCGACGAGGTCACCGCTTCCAGCCCGCTGCGCACCTCCCCGTCCCGGATCGGCGCCGGCATCGAGCCCCTGACCGGCGTCAACGGCAAGGACTTCGGCAAGCTCACCCGGCTCGACTTCACCAAGGGGTCGCTGGGCGACCTGCACGGCGGCCGGGCCGTGGTGGACGCCGCCACCGCCAAGGAGAAGGGCTGGCGGGTCGGCTCGCACGTCCCGGTGACGTACGAGGACGGCAAGAAGGGCGCGCTGACCGTGTCCGGCGTCTACCAGGGCAACCAGATGATCAAGGGCATCATCCTGGACAACGCCACCCTCGCCCCGCACCAGCAGCACCCCACCGATATGCAGGTGATGGTCAAGACGAAGGACGGCGCCACCGACGCGACCAAGGACGCGCTGGTCAAGGCCCTCGGCAAGAACCCGGCGATCTCCGTCTCGGACAAGAAGGACGTCTCCGACGGCATCGCCCAGATCTTCAGCCTGATGCTGAACATGCTCTACGGCCTGCTGGCCATGGCCGTGATCGTCGCGGTGCTCGGCGTGATCAACACCCTGGCGATGTCGGTGTTCGAACGCTCGCAGGAGATCGGCATGCTGCGCGCGATCGGCCTGGACCGCCGCGGCATCAAGCGCATGGTGCGCCTGGAGTCGCTGGTGATCTCGCTCTTCGGCGGGGTGCTCGGCATCGGCCTGGGCGTGTTCTTCGGCTGGGCGGCCGGTGAGCTGATCGGCGGCTCGCTCCCGACGTACGAACTGGTCCTGCCCTGGGGCCGGATGGGCATCTTCCTCGCCCTGGCCGCCGTCGTCGGCGTCCTGGCCGCGCTGTGGCCGGCCCGGCGGGCGGCGAAGCTGAACATGCTGGGCGCGATCAAGGCGGAGTAGCCCCCCGTACGGCCCGAGGGCCCCGGGACCACCATCGGTCCCGGGGCCCTCGGCCGTACGCGGCCGCCCTCAGCCCTGCCAGGCCCGCGCCCGCAGCGGCATCCCAGACGCCCCGGACTCCGGCGTCCGCACGGCCAGCACCTGGTTGACCCCTATGCGGTTGCGCTCGAACGACAACGCGCAGGCCGCCATGTACAGCCGCCACACCCGCGCCCGCCCCGGCGACGTGAGCCGCACCGCCTCGCCCCAGTGCCGCTCCAGATTGGCGACCCACTCCCGCAGCGTCAGCGCGTAGTGCTCCCGGATCGCCTCCACATCGCGCACCTCGAAGCCCGCGTCCTCCAGCGCACCGGTGGTCCGGCCCACCGGCGCCAGCTCGCCGTCCGGGAACACATACCGGTCGATGAACTCATCGACGCGATACGCCTCCTCATCGGTCAGCGGCCGCCGCGCGATCTGATGGTTCAGCAGCCGTCCACCGGGCCGCAGCAGGGCGTACAGGGCGCTCGCGTACTCCGCGTACCGCTCCTGGCCGACATGCTCGGCCATCCCGATCGAGGAGATCGCATCGAACGGCTCGTCCTTGATCTCGCGGTAGTCCTGCACCCGGATCTCCACCCGGTCGGCGAGCCCCGCGTCGGCGATCCGCTTACGGGCGTAGGCGGCCTGCTCCTCGGAGAGCGTGATGCCGACCGCCCGTACGCCGTACTCGCGGGCGGCGTGCAGCACCATCGAGCCCCAGCCGCAGCCCACGTCCAGCAGCCGCCGGCCCTCCTGGAGCCCGAGCTTGCGGCAGATCAGGTCGAGCTTGTCGCGCTGGGCGTCCTCCAGCGTGGCGGCGGTGCCTTCGGCGGACTCCCAGTAGGCGCAGGAGTAGACCATCGAGGGGCCCAGCACCAGCGCGTAGAAGTCGTTGCCGACGTCGTAGTGGTGACTGATGGCCGCCCGGTCTCTGAGCAGCGTGTGCAGCGGGCCGCGCCGGCGTCTGGCCTCTTCGGCGGGCGGCGCGGGCGGCAGGGGGGCGCCGGCCAGAGACAGCAGTTCCTTGGCGGCGGCGCGGATCTCCGGGCGGGCCAGGGCGCGCAGCGCGGCGGCCCGTTGCGGCTTGGCAGCGGGCTCGGGCCGCTCCCAGATCATCCCGGCGAGCCGGTCCAGCGCCTGATAGAGGTCGCCCTCGATATCGATGTCGCCGGCCACCCAGGCGCGGGCCAGGCCCAGCTCGCCCGGCTTGAACAGCATGCGGCGCAGCGCCCGGCGGTTGCGGATGACGAGTGTCGGTGCCCCCGGCGGGCCGGACTCGCTGAGGTCCCAGGCGCGGATACGGACCGGGAGCGGCGCTCCCAGCACCTCCTCGGCGAGCTTGGTGAGCCGTCCCGCGGCGTCGGCCATGTCGCACACCTCCGTGTTGACGAGTCGGGCAAAGAAGATTCACCCACCACGTAAACGCCAAGTGGGCGCCCAGTTAGTCCCGTTCGCACGTAAGAGAACCGCAAACCGCCCGCTTTTCGCCAGTGCGGACACGCCAAAGGGCGCCCGCCCCACGGATGGCGGACGCCCTTCGGGCTGGTCGGAGTACCCGACCGGGGATTCAGGAAGCCTTGGCCTTCGGCTTGTCGCCGGAGCCGGCCGCGGCCGGAGCGGGGGCCGGCTTGGCCGCCTCGTAGAACTCCTCGCGGGGGTTCTCCATGGCGCCGAGCGAGACGACCTCGCGCTTGAGGAACATGGCCAGCGTCCAGTCGGCGAAGACCCGGATCTTGCGGTTGTACGTCGGCATCGCCATGCCGTGGTACGCGCGGTGCATGTACCAGGCGAGACGGCCCTTGAGCTTGATCTTCATCTTGCCCATGACGATCATCGCGACGCCCTTGTGCAGGCCCAGACCGGCGACCGCACCCTTGTTGGCGTGGCTGTACTCCTTCTGCGGGAAGCCCCGCATACCGGAGATCACGTTGTCGCCGAGGACCTTGGACTGCCGCAGCGCGTGCTGGGCGTTCGGCGGGCACCAGGCGTTCTCGTTGCCGGCCCGGCGGCCGACCATGTCCGGAACCTGGGCGTTGTCGCCCGCGGCCCAGATGTAGTCGGTGCCCTGCACCTGGAGGGTGGCACCGGTGTCCACGTGGCCGCGGGGGCCCAGCGGCAGACCGAAGCGGGACAGCGCCGGGTTCGGCTTGACGCCGGCGGTCCACACGATGGTGTTGGAGTCGACCTCGAGGCCGTTGTTCAGCGCGACGTGGCCGTCGACGCAGGAGTCCATACCGGTCTTGAGGTAGACCTCGACGCCGCGGCTCTCCAGGTGCTCCTTGCCGTAGGCACCGAGCTTGGGACCCACCTCGGGGAGGATCTTGTCGGCGACGTCGACCAGCAGGAAGCGCATGTCCTCGCGCTTGACGTTCTTGTAGTACTTGGCGGCGTCGCGGGCCATGTCCTCGACCTCACCGATGGTCTCCGCACCCGCGAAGCCACCGCCGACGAAGACGAAGGTCAGCGCCTTGCGGCGGACATCCTCGTCGGTCGTGGAGTCGGCCTTGTCCAGCTGCTCCAGGACGTGGTTGCGCAGGCCGATGGCCTCTTCCACGCCCTTCATGCCGATGCCGTTCTCGGCCAGGCCCGGAATCGGGAAGGTACGGGAGACCGCACCCATCGCGATGACCAGGTAGTCGAAGGGCAGCTCGTACGCCTCGCCGACCAGCGGGGCGATCGTGGCGACCTTGCGGTCCTGATCGATGGTGGTGACCCGACCGGTGAGGACCTCCGCCTTGGGGAGCACGCGTCGCAGCGGGACGACGACATGCCGAGGGGAGATGCTGCCGGCGGCGGCTTCGGGGAGGAAGGGCTGATAGGTCATGTACGACCGCGGGTCGACGACCGTGACGGTCGCCTCGCCGTAGCGCATCTTCTTGAGAATGCGCCGAGCTGCGTACAGGCCTACGTACCCACCGCCTACTACGAGGATCCTGGGACGCTCCGTGGTGCTCATGCAATCGAGTATCCACCCCCACATGGGGGGTCGCTCGTGAGCCCCTTCACAAGCACCCCGGGGGCATCTGCTACACTCCGCCAGCTTCGTGACCGACGCCATAGCGTGGAGGGGGAACCACGGTATATGGCGAGGCGTTGAGACCCCTGCTGATCAGGGATTGCGGGCCTACGGGCGGCCGAACCACACCCCACGGAAGCGCGCCCGCAACACGCGTGAAACCGCGCATCCCCTGGGTCGATGAGTCCTAGGACCTTCGAATGAGCGCCCCTCGGCGGGAATCTTCAGTCGTGAGGCGGTTTTTTCATGTGAAGGATTTCACGAACTTTTTTTCCGGACGCCCGCGACACCCCCTCCCGAGCCCCCCGAAAGCCGCTCAGAAAGCATTCCTCCCGCTCAAAAGCCACGACGCCAAAGGGCGTTGCCGGCGTTTTCGCATGGCTTGGCGTGCCAGGGCTGAACTCATCGATCGTCGGAGGCCGTTGGGCGGAAGCGGTCCTCGCGTTTCGGTTCAGCACAGCGGCACAGCGGCACAGCGGCAGCTCCGAGCCATCGACCGGCCTGCCGCCATGCGCGCGACGTCTACCGCAACATCTGAGAGCGGGCCGCCGGAGGCTTACTCGTCATCCAGCGCGGCGTGCCAGGCGATGCCGTCCAGGATGTCGTGCTCGCTGACCACGACCTCCTCGGCGCCCATGCGTTCCATGATCGACAGGAGGACGAGCGCGCCGGCGGCGATCACATCCACCCGGCCGGGGTGCATGACGGGGTTGGCCGCGCGTTCGGCGTGGGTGGAGGTGAGGAGGCTGCCGGTGATGTCGCGGACCTGGGCGAGGGAGATCCGGGAGTGGTGGATGGCCTCGGAGTCGTAGTGGTCCAGGCCCAGGGCGATGGCGGCGACGGTGGTGACGGAGCCGGCCAGGCCGACGAGGGTGGCGGCCTGGGTGAGGGGGACGGTTTCCTCGGCGTGGTCCAGGGCCTTGGCGATGTCGGCCTTTATGGCGGCGATCCGGTCGGGGGTCGGCGGGTCGCTGATCTTGCCCTCATGGACGAGGTGGCGCTCGGTCATACGGACGCAGCCGACATCGACGGAGCGCGCGGCCCGCACGGAGCCGTCGCCGAGGACGAATTCGGTCGAGCCGCCGCCGATGTCCACGACCAGGTAGGGCGGCGCTACGCCCACCCGTCGCCCGCCACCGCCCTTCGCGGGAAGGCGCTCCGCGCCTGCAGCCTCGTTGCCGGCCAGTTCCTTCGTGGCGCCGTTGAAGGAGAACTCGGCCTCCTGGTCGCCGGTGATCACCTCGGGCTCGACGCCCAGGATGTCGACGACACCGCGGACGAACTCCTCGCGGTTCTCGGCGTCGCGCGAGGCCGAGGTGGCCACGAAGCGGATCTTTTCGGCACCCAGTTCCTTGATCAGCGCGGCGTACTCGCGGCAGGCGGCGAAGGTGCGCTCCAGCGCCTCGGGGGCCAGGCGGCCGGTCCGGTCGACGCCCTGGCCCAGCCGGACGATCTGCATCCGGCGGTCCAGGTCCTTCAGTTCACCGGTCGCCGGGTCCAGGTCCGCGACCAGCAGCCGGATGGAGTTCGTACCGCAGTCGATGGCGGCGACCCGCTTCACTTGGCGTCTCCTTCAGGGGTGTCCTGAGCTTCGGAGGTGTCCTGGCAGGGGCTCACGCACGGGCCCTTCTTCCACCATTCCGGGAGCATGGCGATGGCCTCGTCACCCAGCGGGTTGACGCCGGGGCCGGCCGCGAGCGAGTGGCCCACGAGCACGTGCAGGCACTTGACCCGGTCGGGCATGCCGCCCGCGCTCGGGAAGCCCTTGAGCACGTCGATGGCGTCCCGGCGCCGGATGTAGTCCTCGTGGGCCGCGCGGTAGGCGGCGGCCAGCTCCGGGTCGGTCTTCAGCCGCTCGGACATCTCCTTCATCACGCCGTTGGCCTCCAGCGTGCCGATCGCGGAGGCCGCACGCGGGCAGGTGAGGTAGTAGAGCGTGGGGAAGGGCGTGCCGTCCTCCAGGCGGGGCGCCGTCTCGACGACGTCCGGCTGCCCGCAGGGGCAGCGGTGCGCGATGGTGCGCAGGCCGCGCGGCGGGCGGCCCAGCTGCTCCTTGAAGGCGGCGATGTCCGCGGCGGTGGGCTCGGTGGGCTCGGTCTGGGGCGGGGCGGTGTCCATGTGCGCTTTCGATGGGAGAAGGGAGTGGGGAGAGAGGGGCCGGGAGGTGAGGCGGGCGGGTGGCGGGGACGAGCCCCCGTTGTCGACAGTACGGCTACGGCGATGGCCGGGGCCACGGCTCCGTGACCGTACCGGCTACCGTCTGTCCGCGGAGTCGACCGAGGCCCACAGGTTCTCGTACCAGGGGCGCCGGGCGGCCTGGGGCGCCCGCTTGGCCGTGCCGGTGCCGGAACCGTCCTGCACGATATAGCCGGTCTCGCCCGGCATGACGAAGTGCAGATGGCGCCGGGCCTGCTGCTCGACGTACGCGGGGTCCTGCCAGCGGGCCTTCTGGTCGCGCAGGTTGTCCAGCGTCCGGGCGGCGTTGTCGGCCTTGCGGCGCTGGTCGGCGATGTCCGAGCGCTGGGAGACGTACTGCCTTATGGGATAGGCGAGCGCGACGACCAGCGAGCACATCACCAGGGCCAGCAGCGCGGCGCGGCCGGTGAGGCGGTTACGGCGGGCCGGGCGGGCGCGGTAGACCCGGGCGGCCGCCCGGGACTCGACAAGCGCAGTGCCGAGCGCCTTGAGCCGGGTCGCGGTCGAGAACCGGTCCGCGGGCACGTCGCCTCCCCTTCCGTTCCGACGCCTTCCGGTGCCGGCGTCCGCCGTCCCGGCGTGTGCCGGCCCGACCTCTGCCGTCCTGGCGTCCTAACCACGTACGTCCCCGGCAACGGTACGGGACCGTTGCCGGGGACGCAGGAAGCTGGAGCTCTTGGCCGTTGGCCGAGCGCCCTCAGCCCTTACTGTGCTTACTGGTTCGCAGAGCGCTGCATCTACTTACCGAAGCGCGGGAAGGCGCTGCGGCCCGCGTACACCGCGGCGTCGTCGAGGATCTCCTCGATGCGCAGCAGCTGGTTGTACTTGGCGACGCGCTCGGAGCGGGCCGGGGCGCCGGTCTTGATCTGGCCGCAGTTGGTGGCGACGGCGAGGTCGGCGATGGTGACGTCCTCGGTCTCACCGGAGCGGTGCGACATCATGCACTTGAAGCCGTTGCGCTGGGCCAGCTCGACGGCGTCCAGGGTCTCGGTCAGCGAGCCGATCTGGTTGACCTTCACCAGCAGCGCGTTGGCGGAGTTCTCCTCGATGCCGCGGGCCAGGCGCTCGGGGTTGGTGACGAACAGGTCGTCGCCGACGAGCTGCACCTTGGCGCCGAGCTTCTCGGTGATGACGTGCCAGCCGGCCCAGTCGTCCTCGAACAGCGGGTCCTCGATGGAGACCAGCGGGTAGGCCGCCACCAGCTCCTCGTAGTACTCGGTCATCTCGGCGGCCGAGCGGTCCTTGCCCTCGAACTGGTACTTGCCGTCCTTGTAGAACTCGGAGGCGGCGACGTCCAGGGCGAGCGCGATGTCCTGGCCGGGGGCGTAACCGGCTTCCTTGATGGCCTCGAGGATGAGGTCGAGGGCCTCGCGGTTGGAGCCCAGGTTCGGGGCGAAGCCGCCCTCGTCGCCCAGGCCGGTGGCCAGACCCTTGGCCTTCAGGACCTTCTTGAGGGTGTGGTAGACCTCGGTGCCCCAGCGCAGCGCCTCGGAGAAGGACTCCGCGCCGATCGGGGCGATCATGAACTCCTGGATGTCCACGTTGGAGTCGGCGTGCGACCCACCGTTGAGGATGTTCATCATCGGGACGGGCAGGACGTGCGCGTTCGGGCCACCGAGGTAGCGGAACAGCGGGAGGTCGCTGGCCTCGGAGGCGGCGTGCGCGACGGCGAGGGAGACGCCGAGGATGGCGTTGGCGCCCAGCGAGCCCTTGTTGTCGGTGGCGTCCAGGTCGAACATCGCCTGGTCGATCAGCCGCTGCTCGGTCGCGTCGTAGCCGACGAGCTCCGGGCCGATCTGCTCGATGACGGCCAGGACGGCCTTCTCCACGCCCTTGCCCAGGTAGCGGTTCGGGTCACCGTCGCGGAGCTCGATGGCCTCGAAGGCGCCGGTCGAGGCGCCGGACGGCACGGCGGCACGGCCGGTGCTGCCGTCGTCGAGGCCGACCTCGACCTCGACCGTGGGATTACCTCGCGAGTCGAGAATTTCGCGGGCTACGACGACGTCGATGGACGGCACGTTGTCTCCTTCATGAGTGTCTGGAGTTCTGCAGCACGAGCCTAACGGCCCCGGGCAGGTCCGCTTGCCGTTGGCCCGCTTCGTGGGACGAAAAGAGGCCCAAAGGCCCGGTTCACGGGACGTTTGGGTGCATTGTTCGCCAGACGGTTAAAAGCACGGGAAGCCGCTGGTGGGCGCGGTGCCCCGGATTGGCGTACGGAGAAGCCCCGCCCGGCGCGCTGGGGGGAGTGGCGCGCCGTGACGGGGCTGTCCGGGGGAGGAACGGGCCCGTCGCCCGGGCCCGCGGGAGTCCCGGTCCGGGGACGGCTCAGATGCTGAGCTGCTGACCCGGGAAGATCAGGTTCGGGTTGCCGCCGATGACGGACTTGTTGTTCGCGTAGACCGACTTCCAGGTGGTGCCATGCGCCTTGGCGATCTTGGCGAGGGTGTCACCGGACTTGACGGTGTAGTTGCCCTTGCCGTGCGACGGCTTGGGGGCCGGCTGGACCTTCTCCTGCTTCGGGGCCTGCTGGGTCTGCTTCGGCGCGGGCTGGGCCTTCTTCACCTCGACCTTGGAGGAGGTGTTGAGGTCGGGCGAGGGGCCACCGGCGGTCAGGTTGCCGGCACCGGCGCAGGACCAGGCACCCGGGCCCTGGATGGCGAGGAGCTTCTCGGCCGCGGCGATCTGCTGGGCCTTGGTGGCCAGGTCGGCGCGCGCCGCGTACTGGGTGCCACCGGCGGCGGCCCAGCTGGAGTTCGAGAACTGCAGGCCGCCGTAGTAGCCGTTACCGGTGTTGATCGACCAGTTGCCGCCGGACTCGCACTGGGCGACCTTGTCCCAGGTGGCGACGGAGGCGGCGGAGGCGGAGGTGGCGCCCATCATCGGGACGGCGACAGCGGCACCGGCGACACCGGCGAGGGTGGCGATGCGGACGGCCTTGGACGGACGACGGTGCTTGCCCTTGATCAGCATGTTCGTTCGTTTCCTCACCGACGCCTGCGAGGTGAGCTGTCGGGTTCGGGCCGTGTGAGTGCCCGGCCGCGTGTGCTGTACACGCGGCTTCACCCCAAGCCGGTTGACCCGCTTTCGCGGGCGGGGCCGGCGCTTACCTTGGGTCCCCCGCTCCTGCCTTCGGCGCTTGCGCGTCAAGTGCCTCCGACCACCGGCAGGATTCGGCGTGTGATCGAAGGGCCCGCTTTGGCGAGCGGTCCCGACCGTAAGCAGTAATCCCCTTGGTGTTCAAACCCCACTATCTGAACCCAGTTGACCGTTTTTGATCACTAGAGATTCATATTTCCGCAGGTCGGCCGTGGTGCGGAATCCGGCGGACCAGCCGGACACCGCACCACGGAACGAGACGCTTGTCTCACTTTCGCCAAAAGGGGCCAAACCGGCGGTAACTACCCTGCCACGTGCCCGAGATCGAGCAGCTGACCGGGCTGGATCAGGTCCGCGTCGGACCCGATCGTCTTCTCGTTGCGGTCATAGAGCGCGGGCCAGCCGCCGGGCAGATCGTGGGCCTGGGCGATGGCTGACAGGCTGTCACCGGCGCGGACGGTGTAGTCGCCGGCGGGGGCGGACGGGTCCGTACCGGGGTCCGTACGAGGCGCGTCGCCGCCGCGGGAGGCGTGGCGGCCGGAGGGCCGGTCGCCGTCGCCCGCGTCACCCTCGCCCTTGCCGCCCTTGCCGTCCTTGCCGCCCTTGCCGTCGCCGCTCTCGTCGGCGTCGCCGCGGTGCTTGCCCTTGGCGGGGGTCTGGGTGGGCGCGGGGTCGTCGGAGCCGTCCCGGCGGCCACTGTCGTCACCCGAGGGGTCGGACGGGCCGGACGGATCCGCGGGGTCCGACGCCTCGGGGGACGAAGGGGACGGCGTCGGCGTCGCGTCATCGGACGGGCCGGCGGAGGGGTCCTCGGACGGTCCGGCGGACGGGTCATCGGACGGGTCATCGGACGGGGCGGACGGATCGGAATCCGACGGGTCCGTGGAATCCGACGGCGCGGGCCGCGGCGTGCTCGTACTGCCCGGGTTGACCTCCGGCGCACGGCCGTCCTTGGTCAGCCCGGCATTCACCGCGCAGCTCGGCCAGGCGTCCGGGCCGCGGTCGTCGAGCATGGACTCGGCGACGGCTATCTGCTGGGCGCGGCTGGCGAAGTCGGGGCGCGAGGCGTACGAGATGCCGCCGTACTGCTCCCACATGTCCTGGGTCAGCTGCAGGCCGCCGTAGAAGCCGTTGCCGGAGTCCGAGCTCCACATCCCGCCGCTCTCGCACTGCGCGACCCTGTCCCAGGTCGCGGTGTCGGCGGCGTGCGCGCCGCTCGCGCCGAGCAGCGGCAGTGCGATGCCGGCGCCGGTCACTCCCGCCGTGACAAAGATGGCCGGTGCCTGACGGGGGCGACGGTGTCGGCCGTTCCCGGAGCGCATGCGGTTGCCTTTCGAGCGGCGGTTGAGTTGTCGGCCGAGCCGGTGTGGTACGTCGAGCACGTCGAGCATGGCGTGTACGACGAAGAGGTCGGGCACGTCGAGCACGTCGCGTACGCCGGATACCTCGCGTACGTCGAACCGGTGAGCGACTCGGTGGGTCGAAAGGTAGCCGGGGTTACGGGTAGTCACAAGTCGGTGTAGCGGAGATCACGCAAAGGTCACGTGACTGACGCCTCGTCAACTCTTTGGTAATCGCTGGTCAGCCCCGCTCCGGTGTGAACTCCACCGGCAGGGACCGCAGTCCGCGCATGATGAGCCCGCCACGCCAGCGCAAATCGTCAGGTTCCGCGGCAAGCCGGATGTCCGGGAGCCGGGTCAGCAGCGTCGCGAGGGCGGCCTGCCCCTCCAGCCGGGCGAGCGGTGCGCCCAGGCAGTAGTGGATGCCGTGCCCGTAACCGAGGTGCTGGTTGTCACGGCGGGTGAGGTCGAGGACGTCCGGCTCGGCGAAGCGTTCGGGGTCGCGGTCGGCGGCGGCCAGGACCACCAGGACCGGGTCGCCCTCGGCGATCCGCTGCCCGCCCAGCGTCAGTTCCTCGGTCGCGAACCGCCAGGTCGCCAGCTCCACGGGGCCGTCGTAGCGCAGCAGTTCCTCGATGCCGGTGGCGAGCAGATCGGTGTCGCCCGCCGCCATCGACTTCTGCAGCAGTTCGCGCTGGGCGGGGTGGCGGAGCAGCTGATAGGTGCCGTTGCCGATGAGGTTGACGGTGGTCTCGAAGCCGGCGAAGAGCAGGATGAACGCCATCGCGGCGACCTCGTTCTCGGTGAGGTGCTCGCCGTGGTCCGAGGCCCGGATGAGCCCGGAGATCAGATCCTCGTCCGGCTCCGCGCTCTCCCCCAGGGACTCGCGCTTGCGGTGGATCAGCTCGGCGAGATAGCCGCGCATCTTCTTCACGGAACGGGCGACTCCGCCGCGCGGCCCTCCGCCGTGCCGGATCATCATGCCCGCCCAGTCGCGGAAATCGTCCTGGTCCTCGCGCGGTACGCCGAGCAGATCGCAGATCGCGTAAATGGGGAGGGGGAAGGCGAACTCATGGATCAGATCCGCCTCCCCGCGCTGCGCGAACCCGTCGATGAGGCGGTCGGTCAACTCCTGTACGCGCGGGGCGAAGGCGGCGACCCGGCGCGGGGTGAACGCCTTGGAGACCAGGCGGCGCAGACGGGTGTGGTCGGGCGGGTCGATATTGAGCAGATGCGTCATGAGATTGGCGCTGCGCTCGCCGGGGATGCCGACCTTGCCCTTGCCGTGTGCCGCCTCGCTGTGATGCACCGGGTTCTTGGAGAGCCGGGCGTCGGCGAGCGCCTGGCGCGCGTCCCCGTAGCGGGTCACCAGCCAGGCCTCGACGCCGCTGGGCAGCTCGGTCCGGTGCACCGGCGCATGCTCGCGCAGCCAGGCGTACGCGGGGTACGGGTCGGCGGCGAACTCCCAGGTGAACAGCTCGGGCCGGTCGGCGGGGCAGCCGGTGGCCGCGGCGGCGGTGGTGGCGGGGACGGTGGCGTCTGGCTTGTCGTGCACGTCCCGACCGTAACCCGTGCCCCGTCCGGCGCATGCCGTCCCGCAGGGCCCGCGCTCACCTGAGGTCACCCCGGATCCACGCCCAGCCCCTCCAGAAATGCCGCGGCCGCCGGCGACGGTCCGAGTCCGCTCCACACCACCCGCTCGGTACGCTCCGGTGCCGGCCGTACGCGGACAACGGCCAGCCCCGCCAGCCTCGCCAGCTCCGAGGCGACGGCCTCCGGCACCATCCCCACCCCCAGCCCCGCGCGCACCAGCTTCGCCAGAAACTCCGCGGTGGTCACCTCGAACGCCACCTCCGAGGTCAGGCCCGCCGCACGGAATGCCTCATCGCGCTGGCGCCGGGCCGCGGACCCCGCCGTGAAGTCCACGAAGGTCTCCCGCGCCAGCCGCGACAAGGTCGTCCGCTCCCGCCCGGCCAGCGGATGCTCCGGCGCCACCACCGCGACCAGCTCCCCACGCGCCAGCTCCTTCTCCCGTACGCCGGTGGTGCGCGCACTGGGCGCCAGCCCGACGAAGGCGACGTCCAGCGCCCCTTCCCGCACCTTCTCGATCAACGCATCGCTCATCTCCATCAGCAGGCTGATCCGCACCCGGGGGTAGCGCGCACGGAACGCGCCCAGCTCCTGCGCGAGATCGACGGCCGCGACGGTCGAGATCGCGCCCACCGCGAGCCGCCCGCGCACCTCCCCGGTCGCCGCCTCCACCTCCGCGCGGGCCCGCTCGGCCGCCTGCAGCGCCTGCCGGGCGACGGGCACGAAGGCCTCGCCGGCGACGGTCAGCCGGACGCTGCGGCTGGTCCGGTCGAAGAGCCGGGCACCGAGCTCCTTCTCCAGCCGGGCGATCTGGTGGCTGAGCGCGGACTGCACGACATGGCAGCGCTCGGCGGCCCGGGTGAAGCCGCCGGTCTCGGCGACGGCGACCACATAGCGCATCTGCTGAAGCTCCATGCCGGCCGATGGTACGGCTCATCCATCTCATTTCACGATGGATGCGATGAAAACTATGTGTTGGACTCATTGATGGGGTGGGGCGCAGGGTGGGTTGTGCCCGCCGCCGCAGTGGCCGCGGGCGGCGTGACAGAAGTCAGGGGAGGACCCACGATGAGATCCGAGCAGCTCGGCTCCGGAGGGCTGGGACGCGGCACGCTGCTGCTGATGTCCATAGCCGCCGGACTGTCCGTCGCCGGCAACTACTTCGCCCAGCCGCTGCTGGACCTCATCGGCCGCGATCTCCATCTGTCCGCGTCCACCGCCGCGCTGGTGGTGACCGTCGCCCAGACCGGCTACGGCCTCGGCCTGCTGCTGCTCGTCCCGCTCGGCGACCTGCTGGAACGACGCCGGCTGACGGTGACCCTGTACGCGCTGACCGCCGCCTTCCTGACCGTGACGGCGAGCGCGCCGAACGCCGCCCTGCTGCTGGCCGGCACCGCGCTGACCGGCCTGACCTCGGCGTCCGCCCAGATCGTCGCCCCCTTCGCGGCAACCCTGGCCACCCCCGCCGAACGCGGCCGCACCATCGGCACCGTCATGACCGGCATCCTGCTGGGCATCCTGCTGGCCCGTACCGCCGCCGGCCTGCTGGCCGAACTGGGCGGCTGGCGCACCGTCTACTGGGTCAACGCCGGACTGATGCTCCTGATGGCCGTGTTCCTGCGGCTCCGGCTGCCCGCGCTGCGGACCACGGCCGGACTCCGCTATCCGGCGCTGCTGCGCTCCACGCTGGCGCTCTTCGGCCAGGAGCCGGTACTGCGGTGGCGGGCGGTACTGGGCGCGCTGACCTTTGCCGGCTTCAGTGCGCTGTGGACGGCGATGGCGTTCCTGCTGTCGGGACCCGCGTACGGCTGGCAGGAGTCGACGATCGGACTGCTGGGGCTGGTCGGGGCGGCCGGTTCGCTCTCCGCGTCGGCGGCCGGGCGGCTGTCGGACCGGGGGCTGGCGCACCGGGTCACGGGCGTCATGGCCGTGGTGCTGCTGGGGTCGTGGGGATTGCTCGCCCTCGGCGGCGGGGGCGGGGGCTGGTCACTGGCGGCGCTGCTGGGCGGGGTGGTGCTCCTGGACCTGGCCGTGCAGGCGGTGCATGTGAGCAACCAGAACGTGGTGTACGGGGTGCGGCCGGAGGCGCGTAACCGGCTCAACTCGGCTTACATGACCAGTTACTTCGTAGGCGGGGCCATGGGGTCGGCGCTGACGTCGGCGGTGTGGAGCGCCGGCGGGTGGGGCGCGGTGTGCGCCCTGGGCGCGGGGCTGGCGGGGGCGGCCTTGGCGGTGTGGGTGGCCGAGCGGGTGTGGCATCGGCGTCCCACAGCTCAGCCGGGGAACTCCCCGCGCTTTACCGCCGAGACGAACGCGGACCAACTCTCGTAAAGGAAAACCAGTGCGGTGCCGGTGGGGCGCTTGCTGTCGCGTACGGGCACGCCGACGTGGCCACGGGCGACCTCAAGGCATTCGCCCTGATCGCCGCCGCTGTAGCTGGACTTGTACCACCCGGTGAGGGAGGACGAGTCGGAGACGGTGTGCTCACTGCTGACCATGTGCGTGTTCCTCTGCTGCCGCCCTGACGAGGGCCAATGACTCCTGCTGCGACAACGCGTCGCTCAGGGCGAGAGCGTAGGCCGTCTGGCTGGCGCTCACCAGAGCCGGATCATCCATCAGGTTCCCGGTCAGGAAGCCTTCGACATAGGCCACTGGGGCGGAATCCTCGAAGCTCATGAGCGTGAGCAGGCTCTGCATGTGGCCACGCGCTACGACAAACGCGGCTACGTCTACCTCGGCACCGCGACCGTCGCGGCCCTTGGCATCTGGCTCCGTACATGATCGACCGGACGCAAGTCCCAGGGCTTGCGTTCGGCGCCACAGTGGCGAATTACCCCCGCTGCCGATGGTTCAGAACAGATGGTTCTGGATGACAGAAGTACAGGATCTTGGACTTCTGACGGATACCCGGCCACCCTCGAAGCCAGCCTCGGCTCCCGGCTCATCGCCTATCGGGGCCGACCCCATGGGCAACTCATCCGCCCCAAACCAATGCACCGGAGCCGACGAACATGCGCATCAGACTCGTCCATGGATTCGCCCTGCTTTCCACCGGCCTCCTCGCCGGCGCGTTCGGCTACGGCGCAGCTAATCTCGTCCCCACCTTCAACGCCGTACCACTTGCGATGCGGCTGTCATTCCACGCCGAACTGATGAAGATGAACGGCATCACCATGCAGGCGGCGATGGGCGCGTCGATCCTGAGTTCCCTCACGCTCGCCGTCCTGACAGCGGGGCGCACCCGACTGCTCGCGGGTGCGGCAGGTCTACTGGGCCTCGCGTCCTTCCTGATAACCCGGTTCGGCAACGTGCCGATCAACGGACGGATCAAGCAGTGGGCGCTCACCTCGGCCCCGGCCGATTACGCGGAGATCCTGCGACGCTGGGAGCTGTTCAACAACATGCGTACGCTCACCGCCTTCGCAGCGTTTGTTCTACTGATCGCCCTCGCCGTCGGCAGACTGCGAGTGGCTGTCCGCCCCGTACATGATCGGGCGGACAGGTCCTAAGCGGCCCCGCCCTCAGCAGCCAAAACCGCATCCCGATAAGCACGGGCCGCCGCCCGCAGCGCGGCCTCCGGGTCGACCCCGTCCCGCTCGGCCCGCACCGCCATCCCCAGCAGCTCGTATCCGATCCCCTCCCCCACCGGCAGCGCCACGTCCAGCCCCGCCGTCCGCACCCGCGACGCCAGCTTCGCGGCCAGTGCCAGACCGGGCTGGCCCAGCGGTACGCCTTCGGTCACCGAATCCCGCTGCTTTTCCTCCGCCTTGGTGCGCTGCCAGTGCGCCTTGACGTCCTCGGGGGTCTCGGCCGCCTCCTCCCCGAAGACATGGGGGTGGCGATGGACCAGCTTCTCGACGATCGTGCCCGCCACGTCGTCGATGGAGAACGGCTCCTCCGGATCGTCCTGGGCGATCCGGGCGTGGAAGACGACCTGGAGGAGCACATCCCCCAGCTCCTCCCGCAGCTCCTCCCGGTCGCCCGCCTCGATCGCCTCGACCATTTCGTACGCCTCCTCCAGGCCGTACTTGGCGAGGTCCTGGTGCGTACGGATGCTGCTCCAGGGGCATTCGGCGCGGATCTGGTCCATGACCTGGACGAGATCGAGCAGCCGGGCGCCGGGCAGGTCGTAGGAGCCGGGCAGCAGCTCCAGGTCGGGCATGGTCTCGCGGCCGGAGCCGGCCAGCCGGGCCAGGCCGTCGGTGAGCGCGCTCTCGCCGTCGGCAGAGGTGATGACGACGGCGGTACGCGCCTGCGGGACGCAGTAGTCGACCAGCTCGCGGGCGGCGGGGGCGGCGATCTCCACCTGGATGCCGGCCTCCCGCAGATAGGGCAGCTGCGGATGGTCCGGGTCGGCACACAGCACCCGGTCGCCCGCATGCAGGATCTGCCAGGCGGGCCAGGACAGCAGTCCGGGGGCGACCCGGTGGCTGGTGGTGAGCAGGACCAGGCGTCCGGTGCCGGTGCCCGCGGGGCGGGCGTCGGCGCCGGAGTCGGCAGGAGAGGCGTCAGCGTTCACGTATCGAACGTAACGCACCGCACTGACAACGCCCGGCGCCGGTGGAGCGGGCCCGGTGGAACACGGCCCGGCCGGTCGGTCAGGTCTGCTGCTTCGCGGGCTGGGTGGTGATCCACGGGTCCTTGGTCTCGCCCAGGATGACCTGCTTGTCGTCCCACTTGCCGAAGCGGGGGTTCACGTCGATCCCCATGGACCGGGACGTCTTGGCCAGCGCCTGGGCGAGCTGCTGCTGGCCCTGCGGCTGACCGCGGTCGGCACCGAGGTGCTTGGCGAGGCCGTCCAGCAGCAGCTGGTTACGGACCATGGCATCGATGTCGTCGGGGGCGATGCCCTGCTGGAGCCACATCGCCTTCAGCCGCTCGGCGCCGCCGGCCCGCTCCTCGGCCGTCGCCCGCCACTTCTGGATGCCGTGCCGGGTGACCGTGACCCCGGCGTCCTTGGCGCTGCGCGCCAGCACCTCGTCGAAGATCATGCCGTTGAGGGTGGCCAGGCTCAGCCGCCCGGTGTTCATGATCAGCTGGGCGCCCTGCGGGGACTTCCCCTGCGCCTGACGCACATCCTTCACCTTGGCCTGCAGCTGTGCGACGGTGATCCGCTTCCCGTCCACAATGGCCGCGGCACCGGGATGCGCGGCGCTGCCACAGGCGGCCAGCAGGGGAACCGCGGCCACCAGGGCGGCGGTGGCGGATACGGAGAGCGCTGTCCTACGGCGGAACACTGGGCCTCCCGGCAGATCGTGCGACGGACTTGCGATGGAGTCTCGAAGAGTCGACCTTGAGTGATCGATGCTATGGATTCGGCGTGGCTCGGGCCACTGCTTCGGGCAACGATCTGCCGCGATGACGGTTCCGCCCCGGTCCGCCATCGTTGCCGTCACTCCGGCACCTCCTGCCTCACCCCTGCATCTGCCCCAGCCACTGCAGCGTCCGCCGTACCTCCCCCGGAAACGCATGATGCGGGCCGTGCAGCCGTTCGGCGTCGTACAGAAGGCGCGCGAGGCATTCCTGGGCCGCGCCGCGCTCGCCCTGGGCGAGGAGCAGATGGCCGATGGCGCGGCGGATCTCGAGGGGGCGGGCGGGGTCGTCGGGGTAGCGCTCGAAGTACGGGAGGAGGGCGCGGTATTCCTCCAGGGCCTGCGCCACCTCACCCAGCTGTTCCAGGCACTGGGCGGCCTCGTAGTGGAACTGGAGGGCCTGGCGGGTGGCTCCCGGGCCGGTTTCCTTGGCGAACTCCTCGGCCAGCAGGCGGAGTTCGGGGAGTGCGCGGCGGTACTGGCCGTCGTCCATGAGGGTGGCGGCGTACTGCTTGCGCAGGGTGCGCACCACCGGGGAATTCTGGCCGTGGCGGGCGGCGGCGGCCGGGAGGATGCCGCCGAGGATGTCGACGGCGCGGGTGATCCGGCCCTGGTCGAGCAGGCTTTTGACCTCGTCGACGGCGGCGGCGACGTCCGGTCCGGGGGAGGGAGAAGAAGCCGACGATGACGCTCCGGCCGGTCGGCTCGGGGTGGGCGGGGCGGTTCGGGGGGCGAGGGCGGCCAGGGAGGTGCGGGGGTCGGCGGCCGGAGGCGGGGGTGCGGCGGCCGGGGGCGGCGGTGTGACGCGTACGGGCCAGGGGGCGTGGGGGCGGCGGAAGGGGCGGGTGGGGTCCATCGGGGCGAGCGAGGCGGGCGGCTGGTGGGCGCCGTGGGGGCCGGCCTCGGAGGGCGGGAGGAGGGGCGCCAGCGTCTGGTAGACCTCCTGGGCGTCGGCGGGGCGGGCCGCCGGATCCTTGCGCAGCAGGTGGAGGACGAGGGCTTCCAGGGGTTCGGGGACGTCGGGGCGCAGCCGGCGTACCGGGACCGGGTCCTCGTACAGATGGCGGTGCAGGACGCCGAGGGCCGTGGAGCCGGCGAACGGGACCTGGCCGCTGAGCAGTTCGTGCAGCAGCACCCCGAGGGCGTAGAGGTCGGTGTGCGGGCCGACGGTGCCGCCCATGGCCTGTTCGGGCGCCATATAGGCGGGGCTGCCGATGGGGGATCCGGTGTGGGTGAGGCGGGTGGTGTCGGTGTCCAGGGCGGAGGCGATGCCGAGGTCGAGGACGACCAGGGTGCCGTCGGGGCGGACCATGACATTGCGGGGTTTGAGGTCGCGGTGGACGATCGGCACGGCGTGTACGGCTGCCAGCACGGCGCAGAGCTGGGCGGCGGCGCTGACCGCCCAGGGCCACGGGTACGGGTCGTGCTCGGCGAGGTGGTCGGAGAGGTCGGCGCCCTCGACGTACTGCATGACGAGGAAGAGGTCTTCGTCGTCGCTGCCGGCGTCGTGGACGGTGACCAGTCCGGGGTGGTCGACCTGCGCGGTGACCCGGCACTCGCGCACGAAGCGGCGGCGCATCTCCTCGCCGTCGGGGGTGCCCGCCACCCGGTCCGGGCGCAGCAGTTTGACGCCGACCCGGCGGTCCAGACGGCGGTCGTAGCCGATCCAGACCTGGCCCATGCCGCCCTGGCCGAGCAGTACGGAGAGTTCGTAGCGTCCGGCGATGACCCGGCCGTTCACCGTTGGTCCTCCTGGCGGAGGTAGTCGCTGAGCTCATCGAGCTCGGCCCGTACCTGGTTGATGCGCTGCGGCCGCGGGCGACCCTGGGGCGGTGGGGCGGGCGGGGTGTGCGGGACGGGCGGGGTGTGCGGGAGGGGTGCGCTGTAGGGGTTCTGGGTGTACGGGTGCGCCTCGTTGGCGTACGGGCGGGTCTCCTGGGCGTGCAGCAGCGGGGCCGGGGCGGGCGGCTGCGGCGGACCGTACGGATGCGGGGCGGCCCCGGTGGGCGGCGGCGCGGCCGGGCGGCCGGGCGGGGTGTGGACCGGGCCATACCCCTGCCCGTGCCCCTGCCCGTGCCCCTGCCCGTGCCCCTGCCCCTGCCCGTATTCCTGTCCGGGTCCCTGCCCGTATCCGGTTTTCGCGGCCGCGCGGATGTCGACGACCAGGTAGTACGCGATCGCGCCCGCTATCTGGAGCAGCAGGAGCGCCACCCCGATATTGGGGCGCCAGTCCGTCTCGGGGAAGGAGACGATCAGGACGCAGGCGCCGATCATCGCGATCAGGTCGGCGCCGAACAGCCACCAGCCCAGCGGCCGTCGCTGCACGATCGCGGCCCGCAGCATCGCCACCCAGGCCAGCAGGCCCAGGCTGCACACCGCGGTGGCCACGAAAATCACGCGCAGCAGGACCACCACCCCCGTCGCCGGGGGACGGTGCGGCGGGGGAGCCGGGGCGGGGCCGTGCATTGCTGCTCCTGGTGGATCATCGGTCGCCGTCGCGAGAACGGTCGCGGTCGCGGTTCCGGATACGCGTAGGGACCTGCGAGCGTATAGACGACAGCGCCGCCGCGTGAGGGGTTGCACGGAATGGGCCGGGCGATCTGCCGCCTCGTTGCCGCTCCGGAGGCCGCGGCACCGGCGCGACGCCGACGGGAGTGGTGCCGCGACGCCGCCGAGGTGGCGTCACCACGGCGCGGCAACGCCCCAGGCCGCCCCAACTCCCCATATCCACCGGACAGTTCGGCCGGTGGTCAGTCCGGCGCCACCGACCCGTCGGTGAAGCCGTCGTACAGCCCCTGGACCAGCTGTTCGCCCAGCCGGGAGGCGAGCCGCAGGGCCTCCTCGAAGGCGGCCAGGTCGCGGAACCGCGCGCCGTAGCGCCGCTGCTCGGCGAGCGGGAGGCGGGGCAGCTGGAGGCGGCGGACGTCGAGGCGGGTGGCGGTGGAGGCGTAGCTGCTGGCCTGGCGGTTGTTGGCGGTGCCGCGCAGGAAGCCGGCGAGGAACCAGGGGTCGAGAGCGGCCGGGTCGGGCCGCAGCAGGGTGAGGTTGCGGCCGAGGGCGGCGCCGGCGGTGGCGTCGTCGACGACCCGGGCGATCGCGCCGCCGCCGAGGACGGGGACGACCACATCGCCTTCCTGGACGAGGACCGGCTCCTCCACGGGGCCGGCCGGTGCGGCTTCGGGGAGGGTGCCGGAGGGCGCGGCCGCGCCCATGACGTCGTGGTCGGTGAGGACCGCGAGCGGCGCGCCGGGGGGTGCGGCGCCGGGGCCGCCGGCGCGCAGCACCAGGGCGCCGGAGCGGGCCAGTTCGCCGACGGTGGTCAGCGGCCAGCGGGCCGGGCCCGGGTCCTCGGCGGAGTCCTGGGGCGCGGTGCGGGGGGTGAGCTGGGTGGTACGGGCGAGGGTGTCGGTCAGCCGGTCGCGGACCCGGGCCAGTTCGGCGGGGCCGCCGGCCGCCGCCGGCGGCGGGAGATGGCGGGCCGGGGCGAGGTCGACATCGTCGCCCAGGAGGTCGATGGCGGCCAGCGACCTGCGTACGCCGGGCATTTCCTCGACGCCGCCGTCGCGGTCGAAGGCCTGCCAGGCGTCCATGGCGGTGGCCCGGACGGCCTGCCAGTCGAGCTTGTCGCGGCCCCCGGACACGGCGGGGGCCAGGCCCGCGGTGTCGACGACGAGGAGGTGTGGCGCGGGCCGTGCGCTGCCGTCGGGCTTGCGCAGGACCCAGAGGTGGAGGGGGATGCCGTTGGGCGGGGCGGCGCCTGCGGGCAGCGCGATGACGGCGCGCAGAGCGCCGCGGCGCAGCAGATCGGCGCGGATCCGGCGGCCGGAGCGGCGGGAGGCGGCGGCGGGAGGCATCAGCAGGACGGCGGTGCCGCCCGCGCGCAGCCGGGCCAGCGCGTGCTGGACCCAGGCCAGTTCGGATTCGGTGCGGGCCGGGAAGCCGTACTCCCAGCGGGGGTCGTAGGCCAGCTCGTCATGGCCCCAGTTGCGTTCGTTGAACGGCGGGTGGACCAGTACGGCGTCGGCGGCCAGCTCCGGGAAGGCGTCGGCGCGCAGGGTGTCGGCGGCCCGCACCCGGACCTGGGCGTCGGGGACGCTCAGGGCGAGGCGGAGCGCGGTGAGCGCGGCGAGGTCCGGGTCGGCCTCCTGCGCGTGCAGGGCGAGTGGCGCCGCGTCCGGCTGTTCGGCGGCGCGTTCGTGGGCGGCGGTCAGCAGGGTGCCGACGCCGCAGGCCGGGTCGAGTACGGATACCGACGGGCCGTCCAGGGCGGCCAGTTCGGCCATCAGGGCGGCCGGCCCCGGCGGGGTGAGGGTGTACTGGCGCGGGTTGGCGTCCAGGTGACGGCCGAGCAGGAAGGCGTACGCCTCGGGGGCGCCGTCCAGGGCCGCCAGCTCGGCGGTGGCGCGTACCAGGGCGGCGGAGGGGGCGAGCGCCTCGCGGGTCAGCCCGTGGACGGGGTGGCCGTCGCCGAGCCGGGCGGTCAGGACGGAGTCGAGCATCGCGGGCAGGACGCCGGTGAGGTCCGCGTCATCGGAAGCGGTGCGCAGCTGCCGCCAGGCCGCGGGGCGGTCGCGTACGAGCAGGAGCACGGCGCCGGCCTGCCGCAGCGCGCCCGCGGCGCCGGCCGGATGCCCGACGAGCTGCTGCCAGACCCGCTCACGCAGGGGCACCTCGGCGAGCTTGCCCTGGTCGCGCAGCCACTGCTCGATGGCGCGCAGGGCGAAGGCGGGGCTCGTCTCCGTACCGCCCACCGGCTTGGGGAAGTCGGCGTGCCGGCGGCGCCAGTTGCTGACGGCGGCCCGGCCGACCCCGGCCAGTCGCGCGATGCCGGCGGCGGTCACCTCGGTGGGGCGGTCCGTGGCGCCGACGGCCAGGCCCTCACCTGCGGCGACGTCATCCGTCGCGTTCTGCGTTGGTGCGATGTCCGGCACCTGGCTGGCTCCCGTCCCGATGCGTGACCACTGTGTTCGCAGCATACCCATCCCCACTTGAGTCACCCCTTCACAGCGTGAACTCTTGTGAATCGAGTACTCGTGTTGACTCGATTCACAGCCTCTGTTGTTATTGACCCATCGCTTCAGCGGAACTCGATTCAGCGCCCGGAAGGGGCCACTCCCGCATGTCTCAGCAGATGCACTACCAGCCAGCCCCGCAGGCCCCGGCCCCTCAGACGGCCCGTAACGGCCTCGGCGTCGCCGCTCTGATCCTCGGCATCATCGGCGCGCTCAGCGGCATCCCGATGTTCCTGTTCTGGCTCGCCGGGCCGCTCGGCATCCTGGCCCTGATCTTCGGCCTGGTGGGCATGAGCCGCGCCAAGAAGGGTCAGGCCACCAACAAGGGCGTGGCGGTGACCGGCACGATCCTGGGCGCCCTCGCGATCATCCTGGCGATCGTCGGCGTCATCGTCTCCGTGCTGCTGTTCAAGGGGGCGGTCGACAAGGTCAATGACGAGTACAAGAAGCAGAACGGCAGCAGCGACGTCATCAAGAACCTCGGCGCGGGCGCCGCGGCGAAGTACAACAACGGCCTGCAGGTGACCGTCTCGAAGCCGAGCCCGTACACCGTCGACCCGAACACCCTCATCACCGGCCACACCGACGGCAACAAGGCGTACAAGGTCACCATCACGCTCAAGAACACCGGCAGCAAGGACTTCGAGAACCCCCTCATGACGACCAAGGCGGAGGCCGACGGCAAGAACGCCGAGGAGGTCGACGACGACAAGCACGGCGTGCTCCACCACGACTTCGAGAAGGTGCTCAGCCCCAACGAGGCCTCCAGCGTGGAGATGGTCTTCGACGCGCCGCCGTCCACCAAGGAACTCAACATCAAGATCACGCCGGACCTGATGCTCGACCCCGCGAACTGGAAGCTGTCCCTCTGACCTTCCGCCCTTCCGCCCTTCCGCCCGTAAACGCCGTCGGCCCGGAACCGCACCTACGCGGTTCCGGGCCGACGGCCGTGTACGGGCTACTTCATGCGGCTCCTTCATACGCGCTACTTCATACGCGCATACGCGCTACTTCATACGCGCTACTTCGCCGAGAAGCGCGCCGGCGCCTCCGTAGGGTTCCCGCCGCCCGGCAGCCGCTCCTGCGGGCAGGAATTCAGCACCCGCACCATCGCGTCCTTCTCCGCCCGGGTCACCCACAGCCCGTACTTCTTCTTCACGGCCACCTGGTGGGCGACATAGGTGCAGCGGTACGGCCGGTACGCGGGCAGCCAGGTCGCCGCGTCGCCGTCGCTCTTGCGCCGGTTCGCCGAGGCGTCGACCGCGATCAGGTTCAGCGGGTCATTTATGTGGGCACCCGTAACTGTCTCAAAGGTCACGCCGTTATGCGTACGTACTGCTTGTCTCACGATGGGGAGAGTGGCTTGCGTACTTCAGAAACGACAAAGGCGGGTACTGCTGCTGAAGCAGTCGTCGTCCTCCACCGGACCGCCAGCCGATCGGCTTCGCCAGAAGGGCTCCCCTTCGACGCGAGCGAGGTGCTGAAGAGGGCTTCGGTGCGCGAAGGCCGACCATTCATTCTTGCGCCGGATGGCAGCTACGACCTCGAACTGAACCGGTTCTTGCGGGACATGGAGAACTGGGGCGTGAGGTCGGAGAACGGCGTCATCGGCTACAGCACCGACATCATGCTGTACTGCCGATTCCTGCACGAGTCCCGTGGCGGCAAAGCCATCTGGGAGACGGACAGCGCCGACCTCCGGGCCTACAAGGCGGTCCGGTTGAGGGGCGAGGGCCCGGGCCAGGTGTCGGTGAGCACGTGGAACCGCTCCGTGGCCGCGCTCGACAAGTGGGCGCAGTGGTCCCGGTACGAGCAGTTGCTGAGCGACGAGCCGTTCCGCTACGTCGACAAGACCGTCATGTCGCCACAGGGGCCAAAGCGAGTACGGGTGAACGCGGACGCGGAACCCGATGCCCCGGAGAAACCGATCGCGTTCCTCTCCCACGAGGACTTCATGCTCTGGCGGGACGTGGGACTGCGCGGTCTGCTGCCGAACGGTGCCCCCGATCCTGGCTGGAAGGGCCAGAACGGTGAGCGCAACGCCCTCTTCGCCGACCTGCTCGTCTGCACCGGCATGCGTCTCGGCGAGGCGTCGAGCCTGCTGACGACGGAGCTTCCGCCGGTGCACGGCCGGCGGATTCTCGGCGACATCACGGTCTCGGCCGCTGTGGCCAAGCGGCGCAAGGCCAGGACTGTGTACGTGCGCCGAAGGGTGGCCCGGGATCTGCACCACTACGTCGACATCGAACGCGACGAGCTGGTACAGCGACGGCGTACCCAGGGAACGTACGAGGCAAGCGCGGACTCGATGCTCGTGCGGCGCGCGAACCGGAACGCCCTGGCAGTCGAGGGCGGATCCTCGTGGGCGTACTCCCGAATCGGCGCATCGGACCGCCGACGGCTCACGCAGGTCGACGGGCAGGGCGCGCCGGTCGGACCGCTATGGCTGTGGCTGGGAGAGAACGGGCTACCGCTGCGGAGCTCGACCTGGCAGTCGGCCTTCCGGAGGGCGAACGAACGGTGCGCGAAGTTCGGCCTCGACTTCGACGTACATCCTCATACGCTGCGGCACACCTTCGCCGTCCACATGCTCGGGCTCCTGCTGCGGCAGACCGTCAAAGCGCTGGGGATGCGCGAGGACCGGCGGTTCACGCACGCAGAGGTCAAGCGGCTGCTAATCGGCAATCCCATGAGGAAACTCCAGTTGCTGCTCGGCCACAGCCACGAGGCGACGGTCTACACCTACCTCGATGTCCTCGACGAGGCCCAGGAGATCGTGCTGGCCGCGTTGGACGAATGGGATGACCAGGCTGCCGCGTTCGATCGGGTCCAGGCAGCTGAGGGAGGCGAGGAGTGAGCGCGCGCCGCGTCAGGTTCCCCGCCGGCGCCGAGCCCCCCACCCCGGCAGAGCCCGTGCCGTCGATCGGCCCGGTGGTCTTCACCGTCGACCTGAACGGAGTCGCCGAACACACCGATCTGTCCGACCTCCCCTGCCGCCGTCTGGCGCGGGCGCTCGCTGCGGCACTCGCCCTGGTCGTCTCCACTCCCGGCACACTGCGCGACCGCAGCGCGTTTCGCTACGTCGTCAAACGCATCAGGGAGTTCGTCGAGTTCACCGCCGCCGCACTGCCCGACCAGCGCGAGGCCCTCACCCTCGACGAACTGGAACCGGAACTCCTGGACGCGTTCGAGCTGCGGCTGACTGTCCAGTACGGGGAAACCAGCAAAGAGCCGTATCTGACCATGACCTATCTCGTGCGCCTGCTGAGGCTGGTGCACGAAGCGCACCCCGGCGCCTTCGACACCGCGTTCCACGCCCGGCTCGGATTCACCTCGGCCACCGCGCAGCGCGCGACCAAGCCCCTGGACGCCTATCCCCTGCCCGTGCTCGACGCGCTGGAGACCGCCGCCCGGTCCGACATCGCGAGAATCCGCGACCGGATTCTCGAAGGCGAGAGCCTTGCCGCAACAGGCCGGGATCCCCTCCTCTTCGGCTGGGACCGGCTGGAGAACGTTCTGTGGCGCATCCAGCACCGTGGTCCGCTGACCGCCGACGACGTCTCGTACAAGGTGCTCCGCCCCTGGGGCGGCAGGAAGGAACTCAACGGCCGCCTGCATCTGACACCTCGGGACCTGGTGCCGTTCCTGGTTCTGCTGGCCTGCCAGACCGGGATGGAGCCCGAGTGCATCAGGCAGTTGCGGTCCGACTGCCTGGGCAATCCCGCTCGCGGCTACATCAGCGTCGCCTACGTCAAGAAGCGTGCTCACGGGGCCTCGAACAAGACGATCAGGGTTACTGACGGCGGATCGCTGCGCTTCCCGGGAGGGGTCATCCGACTGGCCCTGCGCCTGACGCGGCGTACCCGGGAACTGACCGGGAGCGAGGCGCTCTGGTGCGACGTCGACGGACTCGGCAGGGCCCGTGCCCCGTTCTCCGCGCTGCACGCCTGGTCGGCGGTCACGCGCGAGTGGATGACCCAGCACGGGTTGGACGCGCTGAAGGACCGTGGAGGCGTGCAGGTCCGGCTGGACCTGCGCCGTGTGCGCAAGACCTACAAGTCCCGCCAGTATCTGCAAGCTGGCGGGGTGCTGGAGGACTTCGCCACCGGCCACACCCGCAAGGTCGCAGCGAAGCACTACGCGGACATCGACGCCCACCAGGAGACCCACGAGCAGGCGGTGGAAGCAGGGCTGGAGCAGGCGCTGGGTGCCACTCTGGCCCCGCCTGTGGTGATGTCCGACGACGGCACCCGCCTGGATGGGGGCGCCACCGAGCTGGAGCCCCAGGAGGTAACGGCGGCGCTGTCCGGTGAGAAGGACGTGTGGCTGGCATCGTGCCGGAACTTCTTCGCCTCCCCCTTCGCGCTCAAGCCTGGTTCGGCGTGCCCGGTTCCGGCCTGGGGCTGTCTGGAGTGTCCGAACGCGGTGTTCACGAGCCGCCATCTGCCGAGCGTGCTGTCCTTCCTGGACTTCATCGAGCGGCAGCGTGAGGAGTACTCGACCGCCGAGTGGAGCGCACGCTACGGGCTCGCCAGGGAGCGCATCGTCCACGGGATCCGTGCCCGCTTCAGCACGCAGCAGATCACGGAGGCCCAGTCCATCGCGGAAGGCGACGGGCCACGGCTGGCACTGCCTTCCTCCTTCCTGGAGGTGATCGCGTGACCACCGCTCCACAGCCCTCACCCCGGCAGGCCGAGGCGGTCGCGCATGATGCATACGTCCTTCCCGAGCAGCTGACGGTCGGCAAGGACAGCAGAGGCCCGCTCTTCGCCGAGGACATCTGGGACCTGCGGTGTGTACTGCCCCGCACCTGGCGCACCTGGCGGCTGGACTTCACTCAGCTCGCCGATCCCGTCGCCCGCAGGACGGCGAAGGAGTACATCCACTCGCGTCTGCATCGTGGAGGCAACGGAGCCGGGCCACTCAAAGCCACAGCGGCAGCGGGCGAGTTGAGAGTGCTGGTCGCTGTTCTGCGGGATCTGCGCGAGGCCGGCGCCGCCTGTCTGGCCGATGTGGAGCGGACCCACTTGGACACCGCGCTGGAGAAGTGGAAGTCCAGCCCGCATACCGCAGTACAGAACGTGACCCTGCTCAAGCATCTGTCCGCGCACGGGGGGTTCCTGTCTCAGGACCGCCTGGGTGTACTTCCGTGGAACGGCCGCAGCGCGTACGGCGTCGCAGGCGTTCAGCGGGTCATGGGCGAGAACTCGACCCCTCGTATCCCCGAGGAGGTCCTCGTGCCCCTGCTCAAGGCTGCCGTGTTCTACGTGGACACAGCCAGCGCGGACATCCTCGCCGCGCAAGGGGAGGTGGAAGCGCTCGACGACATCCGGGACAGATCACCGCTGGGCCACGGACAGGCGAAAGAGCGCGTGCTGGACTTCATCGCGACGCGACGGGCTCACGGCCGCGGCATCCCCGCCACCCCCCGTCAAGTGGCGCACACCGTTCCGACTGCCGCCATCATCGATGGCGTGGTGCAGGCCCCCAACCACACCCTCATCTCGCGTCTCGCCGGCTGCGGTCGCGCGGAGCATCTGCGTCCGCTCATGAACCAGGCCGGTGAGGAACTCGGCTACGAGGAAGGCGGCCTGGACACACTCATGTCGGAATGGCCTGATTCCGGAGCATGCTGGCGGCCCCGGCTTGATCAGTTCAGCCTCCAGAACGAGCTGTCGTTCCTGCGCACGGCATGCTGGATCGTCATCGCCTACCTGTCGGGGATGAGAGACGTCGAGGTGCGGGAACTGGGCCGCGAGTGCGCGTTCACCGAGCCGGGTGCGGACGGCCGGACCCGCTACAAACTCCGCGGCCGCGTCTACAAGGGCCGTGGCCGCAGACTCAGCGGTGACGAGGCAGAGTGGGTGGTCCTGAAGATCGTCCACCGAGCCGTCGACGTACTCCTGCAGATCAACGACGACCCCGGCCACCTCTTCGGATTCGACGGCGGCGGCAGTAACGGATACGTCCTGCTGAGCAACATGCCCGTGCGCATCCGTGCCTTCCGTGACCACCTCAACGAGCTGTTCAGCGACGGAGGAACCCTCTTCGTGCCGTCTGTCACAGCGATGCCTGCCGATGACGCCACGGACACCGACGGCGATCTGACGGAACACGTTCTTCCCTGGGCGTTCGATACCCAACAGTTCCGCCGCACGTTGGCCTGGCACATCGCCCATCAGCCCTTCGGGGTCGTCGCCGGTGCCCGGCAGTACAAACACGCCGCGATCACCATGTTCGAGGGCTACGCGGGCACCTCCGCCTCGGGCTTCGCCGACGAGGTCGCGGCCGAGGAGGCCGTCGCCAAGCTTGACTACGTCGAGGACCTCTACCACGACTGGAACGAGGGGGGCCCGTCCGCCGGCGCAGCTGCCCAGCGCATCGAGGCGGAGTTCGACCGCATCCGCAATGAGCTGGGCGACCTTCCCGGTGCAGTGGCCAGCTCAGCCCGGTTGCGGACGCTATTGCGGCACCTGACCAGGACCCTCCATCCCGGCGTCCTGAACGACTGCTTCTACCAGGCCGAGACGGCCGTCTGCCGCAAGCGTGCGAAGCCTCTGGGTCGACCTGTACCGATGCTCGACATGTGTATGCGCTGCCCCAACTCCCGTCGCTCCACGGTCCATGCGCCACGTCTGGAGCATGCCCGCGACATGGCACAGGCCGAGCTCACGGACACGGGCTGCCTGCCACCCCTCCAGCAGCTCGCCATCACCGAGCACCTGGCCACGCTCACCCGCCTGATCGCCGAGATCCACCACGAGGAAGCTCCCGCATCGCTATGACCGACGACACGCACCGGACCGTCCAGGTCGCCTTCGACCGGCTGGCCCGTGAGCACCCGCACCTGGGCGACATCGACCGCAAGATCATGCGCGCCTTCGAGCAACTGATGCTCGGATACCCCGAGATCACTGACGGCCGCACCTCGGCGGTGAACATCTGCACCGAGGCTGGCGTCTCCCGAGCTTCGTACTACCGCTCTCCCGTCTCCGCCGTCATCAAGGAGATCATCGCGGCCCCGGAGACCAGACGTCCCGAAGCCGACGAGCTCAGCCAGGAGGTCGCACGCCTGAAGAAGGCAGAGCGGGAACTCCGTAGCGAGAAGGCGAGCGAGATCCGGGAGCTGCGATCCACTGTCACGACGTACGCCAACCAGATCCAAGTCCTCACGCTGAGGAACGCTGAGCTGGAAGCAGACGCTCGCAAGCTCCGCCAGGCGCTGTCGGAAGAGTGCCACAGCACCGTGAGGCCCCTGCGGTGAGACCCCACAGCCTGGAATCCGGTACTCGACCGCTCATGGTGAGCGGTCGAGTACCGGATTCCAGGCGAACCAGTCCAGTACCTCGGCACCCAGGTCATAGGGGGCACTGAGAAGCGCTCGCTCGACCTCAGGCAGGTCGTCATGGACAATGGCAGGCGCTTTCTCCATGATCTCGGAGAAGTCCATCTCATAGACGGTCTTGAGGCGCTCGACGAACTCGGGATCCGCGCCGCGAAGACGGTCGATCGCGGCACGTACGCGAGGCTCCCAGGCTGGCATCCCGAAGTGGTCGGACCCACCCATGCTCGATACCGCGGCCAAGAGCGTGAACTCCTCGGGCGAGAACTCTTCCTCAAGAAACATCAGGTAGTTGATGCGTTGCTTCGCATGCTTCTTGATCTCACCCAGGGCGCCGTATCCGAACTGCGTCAGTGTGCCGGACGTACCGGGCCAGATGAGCTCACGGTCGAGGATGCGCCTCTCGAATCGCAGTAGGGCATAACTCGCGTCGCTCTTCACCGCTTCAAGTGCCTGGTGGTAGACCCACGTGTTCCGCGCGAACATGACGCCGTCGTGCAGGCCGTTGCGACGCCCTCGCGCGCCCGCATGGGCGTCCTCGATGGGGCCGTTACGCCACACCAGTTGAGTGATGCCGACCGCAGCTGCGTTGGCGAGGTTTCCCACCTCTGGAGTGACTCCAAGGGAAGCCAGGTGTTTGCGTGCATACGAGATGGCAGTTGCGTAATCGAACTCAGTCTCCGTCACGGATTTCTCCAGCACTCAAGATCCGCCGCGAGGCGGCAGATGCTCATCCCCCGCGCCGGGCTGCGTCACGAACACTGCCTCACCCGCCGCACTGAGCCATCATCGCTCGCTTGTCCGTCGGCGTCACCGAAAGTTCGTACTTCTCCGCCACCTGCGCGAAGCGCACCGCGTACGAACAACGGATCTCCTTGCTGGGGGGCAGCCAGGACGCCGGTCCTGAGTCCCGCTTCGAGGAGTTGGTGGAGCCCGAAACCGGCAGAAGATTCAGAACATCATTGGCCAGCCGTTGCCGCTTTGCCTTGCCCCAGCGGGCGGCGCCCATCTGCCAGGCGTACGAAAGCGGCACCATGTGATCTATCTGGACCTCCATTGCCTCCGCCTTCTTCCAGGCGATGTCCGTGCCGGTGTACGGATCGTGCAGGGTCATCGAGACGACCACACAGTCGGAGCCCACTCGGAAGCTGAGACTCTGACCATCGCGTTGGATCAGATCGTTTCGCGTGTCACAACCATTCCGCGCCAGCGGTACCCCGTCGGCAGTGTCCATCCACGCGTAGCCGAACTCGTCCCGCGCGTACCCCGTCTTCGGTCCTCTTCCCTTGGTGGACACCTTGGCGATCAGGTCGCGGGCCGCCGACTCGTCCTCCTCGGAGGTGATCGAGGCCAGTCCCGACTTCGTGCCGTCCGGGTTGGCCAGGGGGCTGGTTCCGTGCCCGCCCGATGCTGACGAGCCGCCGCCCGGCGAACCGCTCTCGTCGGAGAGGTCGCTTCCCGTGCAGCCTGCCAGCACTGCCCCGAGTACCAGCACGACACAGCCGGTAGCCCTCCCACGAGCAGCCCGGATCGCGCATCCCATCGCTTCCCCACCCCTCCGTCTGCTACCGAGTCGAAACATGCTCCGCGTGAGACACAGCTCGGGCGTTCGGACACCCTGCCCATGAGACACATCAGCATGAGACATCTACGCCGCCAACATAAGGTCATTGGCGAGCGCGATCCGCTTACGGGCCGGCCACCGCCCCGCCCCCTTCTGCCAGGCATCCGACAGCGCGACGACGTGATCGATGTCCACCTTGCTGCGGCCCCGCGTGTAGCCGATCGCCTCGCCCGTGTACGGGTCCTTGCCCAGCGTCCCCGAGAGGACGACGCACCGCCCGCCCCGGAGGGTGACGCCCTGCAGATCGCGCCGGAGGATGTCGTCGCGGGTGTCGCAGCCGTTGCCGTCGGTGTCCGCCCAGGCCGTGCCGAAGCGGTTCCGGGCGTAACCGGTTTTCGGGGCGCGGCCCTTGACCTCCAGTGCGGCGGCGGCCCGCAGCGCGCTGCCCCGAGCCGCCGGACCCGCCTTGCCGTCCGCGGCCCGGCCGTCGCGCGTTTCGTCCGGGGAGCAGCCGGTGAGGGTGAGCAGAGCGGCCAGTGCGGTGGCGGTGGCCGCGGTCAGGGGCGGCGCGGCGCGGCGGGCGGTGGGTATCACGGCAGGAGTCCAATCCGGGAGCGTGGCCAGGGGCGGGCGCCCGGTCCGGTCCGGTTCGCCGCTTCGAGTATCTTTTCGGAAATTGAGAGTGAGGACCCCCATGGACACGGCCGCAGCAACGGCCGCGGGCGGCAGCCCCGGACTCCCGCACCAGGCCGCCGACACCGGCTCCGCGACCGCGGCCACCGGCGTACCGGACACCGCCCCCGGCCGCCTGCGCAGCGCCGCGCACCGCTTGCGCGCGCCGCACCTGGACCCGTACTGGACCGCCGCGTTCTTCTTCGTCGCGTTCGCCGTGCTGTCCATCTGCCACTACCGCACGATGTCCAACTCGTCCTGGGATCTGGGCATTTTCGAGCAGGCGATACGGGGCTACGCCCACCTACAGGCGCCGATCGTCGACCTCAAGGGCCCCGGCACCAACGTCCTCGGCGACCACTTCAGCCCCGTACTGATCGTGCTCGCCCCGCTCTACCGCCTGCTCCCCTCACCGCTGACCCTGCTCCTCGCGCAGGCCGCGCTGTTCGCGGTGTCCGCGATCCCGGTCACACGCGCCGCCGCCCGCTCGCTGGGCCGCCTCCCCGGACTGGCCATCGGCATCGCCTACGGCCTCTCCTGGGGCGTGCAGAAGGCCGTCGACTTCGACTTCCACGAAATCGCCTTCGCGCTGCCGCTGATCGCCTTCGCCCTGGAAGCGGTGCTGCGCGGGCGCTGGACCGCGGCGGTGTGCTGGGCCGCGCCCCTGGTGCTGGTCAAGGAGGACCTGGGCGTCACCGCCGCCGCCATCGGCGCGCTCGTCCTGATCCGCACCCGCCGGGCGGCGCCGCTGCCCATCGCCCTGGTCGTCTTCGGACTCACCGCCACCGCCCTCACCCTCGGCGTGATCATCCCCGCCTTCAACGGCTCCGGCTCGTACGACTACTGGACCAAGCTCGGCGCCGCCGGCGGCGCGGCCCCCACCATTCCCCCCGACACCGCCGTACGCACCATCCTGTGGGTCCTGCTCCCCACCACCGGCCTGCTCGCGCTCCGCTCCCCCCTTCTCCTGGCCGCGCTGCCGACCCTGGGCTGGCGGTTCCTCTCCCACGAACCGCACTACTGGGGCATCGACTGGCACTACAACGCCGTCCTGATGCCGGTGGTCTTCCTCGCGCTCATCGACGCCCTGCCGCGCACCCGCTTCTCGCCCCGCCCGTGGCTGCGCGCGTACGCCCATCACCTGCCGGCCGCCGCCCTGGCCGCCGCGCTCGCGCTGACCACCACGCTCCCGCTGTCCCGCCTCACCGACGCCGCCACCTACCGCATACCGCCGGGCGTCGCGGCCGCCGAGCGGCTGCTGCAGCGGATACCCGACGGCGCGAGCGTGGAGTCCGACATCCAGCCGCTCAGCCGCCTCACCAGCCGCACCCGGGTCTTCTGGACCGGCGACACCCCCGGCATCTCACCCGACTACATCGCCGTCCGGCGCCCCGCCGACCGCACCCCCCGTCAGGCCCTCGCCGACGCCGCGGCCCGCCACCCCCAGTCCGCCTACGTCCTCCTGGGCGGCGCCGGGGACCTCCTGGTATTTCACCGGACATCCGCCCGCTGACTGTTTACGGTGACGCGATGACCCGTCACACTTCCCGCCCGACCGACGTGATCGTCCTCAACGGCGGCTCCAGCTCCGGCGGCTCCACCCTCGCCCGCGCCCTCCAGGAAACCCTCCCCCGCCCCTGGCTGACCTTCGGCGTCGACACCTTCGTGGACGCCCTGCCGCCCGCCCTGATGGCCTCCCCGGACGGCCTGGTGCTCACATCCGACGGCGGAGTATCGGTCGGACCGGCCTTCCGCGCCCTGGAGAACGGCTGGCTCCACGGGATCGCCGCCATGGCCCGTACCGGCACCGGCGTCATCGTCGACGAGGTCTTCCTCTCCGGCCACGAAGGCCAGGCCCGCTGGCGGGCCGCACTGGACGGCCTCACGGTGCTGTGGGTCGGCGTCCGCTGCGCCCCCGAGGCCGCCACCGCCCGCGAACTGGCCCGCGGCGACCGGGTGGCGGGCATGGCCGCCGCCCAGGCGGAGCTGGTCCACAACGGCGTCATCTACGACATCGAGGTGGACACCACGCACACCGACGCCCTCACCTGCGCCCGGCACGTCGCGGCTCATGTGGTGGGGCCCTGAGGGCCCCTCCTCCTACGCCCCCAGGATCGTCGTCAGGAACTCCCCCACCCACGACAGCAGTTCCCGCCCCACCAGCGGCTTGCCGCCGATCTTGCCGGTGGTCGGGCGCGGCACCAGGATCTGCTTGGTGGCCGGCTTGAGGACCGTGCGGGGATACAACCGCTTAAGGCGCAGCTCCTGCGACTCCCTCAACTCCACCGGCCCGAAGCGGATGTTGGAGCCCTGGAGGGTGATGTCCGAGACGCCGCAGGCGCGGGCGAGCATGCGCAGGCCGGCGACCAGGAGGAGGTTCTCGACGGGCTCGGGCAGCTTGCCGTAGCGGTCGGTCAGCTCCTCGCGGACGGCGGCGATGTCCTCCTCCGAGGTGGCGGAGGCGATCGCGCGGTAGGCCTGGAGGCGCAGCCGCTCGCCGGGGGCGTAGTCGTGCGGGACGTGGGCGTCGACGGGAAGCTCGATCTTGACCTCGAGCGGCGGCTCCTCCTCCACACCGCCCTCCAGGGAGGCGCGGTAGTCGGCGACCGCCTCGCCCACCATCCGTACGTAGAGGTCGAAGCCGACGCCGGCGATATGGCCGGACTGCTCGCCGCCGAGGAGGTTTCCGGCGCCGCGGATTTCGAGGTCCTTCATCGCGACGTACATGCCCGCGCCCATCTCGGTGTGCTGGGCGATGGTCGCCAGCCGCTCGTGCGCGGTCTCCGTGAGCGGCTTCTCCGGCGGGTAGAGGAAGTAGGCGTAGCCGCGGTCGCGGCCCCGGCCGACGCGGCCGCGCAGCTGGTGGAGCTGGGAGAGGCCGAAGTTGTCGCCGCGCTCGACGATCAGGGTGTTGGCGTTGGAGATGTCGATGCCCGATTCGACGATCGTGGTGGAGACCAGGACGTCGAACTTCTTCTCCCAGAAGTCGACCACGACCTGCTCCAGTTGGGACTCGCCCATCTGGCCGTGTGCCGTCTGGATGCGGGCCTCGGGGACGATCTCGCGCAGGCGGGCGGCCGCGCGGTCGATGGACTCGACGCGGTTGTGGATGTAGAAGACCTGGCCCTCGCGCAGGAGTTCGCGGCGGATGGCGGCGCCGATCTGCTTCTGCTCGTAGGGGCCGACGAACGTCAGGACCGGGTGGCGCTCCTCGGGCGGGGTGGTGATCGTGGACATCTCGCGGATGCCCGTGACCGCCATCTCGAGCGTACGGGGGATGGGGGTGGCCGACATGGTCAGGACGTCGACGTTGGCGCGGAGCTTCTTGAGCTGCTCCTTGTGCTCGACGCCGAAGCGCTGCTCCTCGTCGACGATGACCAGGCCCAGGTCCTTGAACTTGGTCTCGGCGGAGAACAGGCGGTGGGTGCCGATGACGAGGTCGACCGAGCCTTCCCGCAGCCCTTCCAGGACGGCCTTGGCCTCGGTGTCGGTCTGGAAGCGGGACAGCGCCTTGACGTTGACCGGGAACTGGCCGTACCGCTCGCTGAACGTCCCGTAGTGCTGCTGGACGAGGAGGGTCGTGGGGACCAGGACGGCGACCTGCTTGCCGTCCTGGACGGCCTTGAAGGCGGCGCGGACCGCGATCTCGGTCTTGCCGTAGCCGACGTCGCCGCAGATCAGACGGTCCATCGGGACCGACTTCTCCATGTCCTCCTTGACCTCGGCGATGGTGGTGAGCTGGTCGGGCGTCTCCGCGTACGGGAAGGCGTCCTCCAGCTCGCGCTGCCAGGGGGTGTCCGGGCCGAAGACGTGGCCGGGGGCCGCCATCCGGGCGGAGTAGAGCTTGATCAGATCGGCGGCGATCTCCTTGACGGCCTTCTTGGCGCGCGCCTTGGTCTTGGTCCAGTCGGCGCCGCCGAGGCGGTGCAGGGTGGGGGCCTCGCCGCCCACGTACTTGGTGACCTGCTCCAGCTGGTCGGTGGGGATGTAGAGGCGGTCGCCGGGCTGGCCGCGCTTGGCGGGGGCGTACTCGACGAGGAGGTATTCGCGGGTGGCGCCCTGGACCGTGCGCTGCACCATCTCGATGTAGCGGCCGACGCCGTGCTGCTCGTGGACGATGAAGTCGCCCGCCTCCAGGGTGAGCGGGTCGATGGTCTTGCGGCGGCGGGCCGGCATCCGGGCGCCGTCCTTGCCGGCCGCCTTCTGGCCGGAGAGGTCGGTCTCGGTCAGGACGGCGAGCCTGAGCTGCGGGTCGACGAAGCCGTTGTCGAGGGAGCCGCAGGACACGTGCACGAGGGCGGGCGAGATCTCGGCGAGCTCGCCGTCCAGGCGGGCGGGGATGCCCTCGCCGCTGAGCACCTCGACCGTACGGGCCGCGGGGCCGTGCGCCTCGGTGACGTACACCGTGCGCCAGCCGTCGGCGAGCCACTGCTTGGTGTCGGACAGCGCCCGCTGGGTGTCGCCGCGGTACATCTCCGGGGCGTGCATGGCCAGCTTGAGGGTGTCGCCGTCCAGCTCCATCGCCTCGTCCGCGGCACTGCTCCCGACGTCACCGGAGGTGCTGCTCCCGACGTCACCAGAGGTGCTGCCACCGATGTCACCAGAGGTGCTGCCACCGATGTCACCAGAGGTGAACTGCGAGACGGACCACCACATCATGCCCAGCTCGCGGGCCCGGTCGCGGACGTCCGCGATGCCCCGCAGGGAGGCCGCACCGACGTCGATCGGGGCCTCGCCGCCGCCGGCGCTCGCCGCCCAGGACGCCTGCAGAAACTCCTGGCTCGTCGCCACCAGGTCGGCGGCCCGCGTACGCACCCGCTCCGGGTCGCACACCACGGCCATCGAGCCCTCGGGCAGCACGTCCAGCAGCAGCTCCATATCGTCCACCAGGACCGGGGCCAGCGACTCCATGCCCTCGACGGCGATCCCCTCGGCGATCTTGCCGAGGAGTTCGCCCAGCTCCGGGTGGAGCTCGGCGAGCGCCGCGGCCCGCTCGCGTACCTCGGCGGTCAGCAGCAGCTCGCGGCACGGCGGCGCCCACAGGCCGTGCTCGGCGACCTCCAGGGACCGCTGGTCGGCGACCTTGAAGTAGCGGATCTCCTCGACGTCGTCGCCCCAGAACTCCACCCGGAGCGGGTGCTCCTCGGTGGGCGGGAAAACGTCCAGAATGCCACCGCGGACCGCGAACTCGCCGCGCTTCTCGACCAGTTCGACGCGCGCGTACGCGGCCGCCGCCAGCCCTTCGACGATCTCTTCCAGGTCGGCGCTCTGCCCCGTCCGCAGGCTCACAGGCTCCAGGTCGCCCAGCCCCTTGACCTGCGGCTGGAGTACGGAGCGGATGGGCGCGACAACGACCGAGACGGGGCCCGCCGTCGGGTCGTCCTTGCGCGGGTGGGCGAGCCGGCGCAGCACCGCGAGGCGGCGGCCGACGGTGTCCGAGCGCGGCGAGAGCCGCTCGTGCGGCAGCGTCTCCCAGGACGGGAACTCGACGACGGAGTTGTCCTCACCGGCCGGCATCAGCGTGCGCAGCGCCGCGGCCAGGTCCTCGGCCTCGCGCCCGGTGGCGGTCACCGCGAGCACCGTGCGGCGGGACTCCCTGGCCAGCGCCGCCACCGCGAAGGGGCGGGCGGCGGGCGGCCCGACCAGATCCACATGCGGCCGGTGGCCCTCGGCCGCGGCCTGCACCGCTTCGGCGAGCGCCGGGTCCCGTACGACGGCGTCGAGCAGACCAGTCAGGCTCATGAAAAGGCTTCCGTCCCAGGAGGCGAGAGCGCTGTCGATCGCAAGAGACCGCGGTGGATCGCAAGTGATCAACGCGCACTGAACAACGCGAGCAGCCCGACACGTCGCACGTGCCGGGGTTGCCCACCATACGCCCGGTCACCGACAACCGGCCGCCCGAGCGGATGACGGAGGGCCCGGCCCCGCCAGGGCCGGGCCCGGCTGTCCACGTAGCGGGAAACCGCGTTCCGCATACCGACCCCGCGTGGAAGGGTGTGGGCTACATGCAACGGTCGGCGGCGGAGGGGGCCCGGTGAGCGGCACCACGAAGGACAGTGACAGCGCTACGGACATAGCCAGGGGCGGCGCCCCGGGGCCCAGGCGCGGGCCCGTGGTCGCCGCCCTGATGCTCGCCATGGCGCTGGCCGCACTCGACTCCACGATCATCTCCACCGCCATCCCCCAGATCGTCGGCGACCTCGGCGGCTTCGCCGTCTTCTCCTGGCTCTTTTCCGGCTATCTCCTCGCCGTCACCGTCACCCTGCCCGTCTACGGCAAGCTCTCCGACACCTTCGGCCGCAAGCCCATCCTGATCGCCGGCATCGTGCTCTTCCTCGTCGGCTCGCTGGCCTGCGCGGGCGCCTGGAACATGGCCTCCCTGATCGCCTTCCGGGTGCTGCAGGGCCTGGGCGGCGGCGCCCTCCAGGGCACCGTCCAGACCATCGCCGCCGACCTCTACCCGATGAAGGAACGCCCCAAGATCCAGGCCAGGCTCTCCTCGGTGTGGGCCACCTCCGCGGTCGCCGGGCCCGCGCTGGGCGGGCTGCTCGCCACGTATGCCGGCTGGCGGTGGATCTTCCTGGTCAATGTGCCGGTGGGGGCGGTGGCCCTGTGGCTGATCGTCCGGCACTTCTTCGAGGACACGGAAGACAAGAAGGAAGACGCGAGGGGCCGGGCACCGGCAGGCCCGTCCCGCACCCGCCGCCCCCGCGTCGACTGGCCCGGCGCGCTCGCCATCTTCGCCTGCGGCGGCCTGCTGCTGACCGCGCTCGTCCAGGGCGGCGTCGCCTGGCCCTGGACCTCCGCCCCGTCGCTGCTGCTCTTCGCGGGTACGGCGGTGTGCGCGGCGGCCACCGTCCTGATCGAGCGCCGCGCCGCCGAGCCGATCATCCCCGGCTGGGTCTGGCGCCGCCGCACCATCTCGGCCGTCAACCTCGCGCTGGGCGCGCTGGGCCTGCTGATGGTCGCCCCGACCGTCTTTCTGCCCACCTACGCCCAGGCGGTCCTGGGCCTGGGCCCGACAGCGGCCGGCTTCGTCCTGTCCGTGATGACCCTGAGCTGGCCGGTCTCGGCGGCGTTCAGCAGCCACGTCTACAACCGCATCGGCATCCGCAACTGCGCCCTCGTCGGTATCGGCGCGGCCGCCCTGATCATGCTGGCCTTCCCGCTGCTGCCCTATCCGGGCGCCGCCTGGCAGCCCGCCCTGATCATGCTGGCGCTCGGCGCGGCCCTCGGCCTCTTCCAGCTGCCGCTGATCATCGGCATCCAGTCCTCCGTCGGCTACGCCGAACGCGGCACCGCCACCGCCTCCATACTGTTCTGCCGCCAGGTCGGCCAGTCGGTCGGCGCGGCCCTCTTCGGCGCGATCGCCAACGCCACCCTCAACGACCGTCTCGCCCACGCCCCGTCCGCCATCCGCCCCGGCCTGCCCGACGACCTCGACGCCGTCTCGCACGCCCTGGAACACGCCGGCGCCCTCACCGCCCGCGCCACCGACTACCTGCGGCGCGCCGTCGACACCACCGTCGACCACGTCTACCTCGGCGCCGCCGCGGCCGCCGCCCTCGCCCTGCTCGCCCTGCTCCTGCTGGCGCCCCGGCGCTTCCCGGTTCACGCGGATGCCCGTACACAGCGGGAACGGGACGGCGAGGCCGGGGGCGCCGAGGACGGCAGCAGGGCGAAGTAACGGGGCGCGGCAGGGACGAGGCGGGGGACGCGGACGGCGCCGGGCTCAGCCCTCCAACCGGGGGAGTTCGGTCTCGAGGGTGTCCTCGTTGTCGGGATCGGCGCCGTCGGGATCCGGTCCCTCAGGATCGGAGCCGGGGTCCGAGCCGGGGTCCGAGCCATCAGGAGTCCGGCTGTGCGGGACCTCCTCGGACCCCGGGCCCGGCTGCGGCACCACCAGCGGCGGCTCGTCCTCCAGCGCCTCCGGATCCTTCCCCGTCAGCGCCGCCAGGCTGTTGCGTACGTGCGCCATATGGGCACGGACCTCCGTGCGTTCCTCCTCGTGTTCGCGCAGCAACCGCTCCGTACCGCGCTCGATGCGCTCCACCGCCACCCGGGCCTGGGCGAGGATCGCCTTGGCGCGGTCGGCCGCCTCCTCTTCGCAGTGCCGGGCGGCCTCCTCGACCTCCGCGTGCCGGCGCCGCCGTTCGGCGAGCAGCGCATCGCCGCGCGCGTCCAGCTCGGCGACGAGCGGGGCCATCTCCGCATCCAGGCGCGCCAGTTCACGCCCGACCGCGTCCCACTCCTCGGCCTGCCGCTTCTCCTGGTCGTGCCACTGCTGCTCGGTGCGGTGCCGCATATCGGTCAGCACCGCGGCCGCCTCGCCGCGCCACTGCTCGGCATCCTCGGCCGCGGCGGCCGCCAGCTCGGCGGCCTCCGCCCGCGCCGCCGACTCGACGCGCCGAGCGTGCTCCTCCACCTCGGCCCGCAGCTCCCGCGCCGCCCGGTCCGCCACATCGCGGACCTGATCGGCGTAGCCCATCGCCTCGTCACGGACCTGCTCGGCCTCCTCCTGCGCCGCGGCCCGCAGCCGTTCGGCCTCCGACTCCGCGGTCGTCAGGATCAGCCGGGCCTGCTCGCCCAGGGACTCGAAGGTCTGCGGCGGCAGCTGCGCCACATACTCCGCCAGCTCCGCCAGCTCCGCCAGCTCCGCGGTCATCTCGTTGGAGAGCACGGTCAGCCGCGCCGCACGCTCCCAGCACGAGTCACGGTCTATTGAGAGTCCCTCCACGCGCCGATCGACGTCCTCCGGACGGTAACCGCGTCCTCGTACGGTCTCGAACCCATGAGGCGAAACCGGTGCACTCATCCCTCAAAGCCCCTTTTCTGGATCAGTCCGAAGCCGCCCTATCGCGACACTTCACCCCTCTCCCACACAAGGATGCGTCAATCGGTGCCAGAAGTCGGAATGACGGCATCGGCGCGCAAAGCGCCGAACAGCCTCTTCGCCCCGTTCTCGTCCCACAGCAGCACCTCTCCGGAGCCGCCCATCGACACGCCGGGACTGGCCACCGGGACGGTGATTGCCGCTCCGCCGCCCCCGGCTATCTCCTTCATCGACCGCGCCATTGCCAGCAGTTCGGCCGTCCCCGACCTCTCGTCCACGGCAAGCGCGGCGAGCCCCGCGCCCATCACGGGCACCAGGTGGAACGGATCGAGCAGCACCTCGGGCCCGGCCATCTCGTCCGCGACCGCACCGATCAGCTGCCGCTGCCGCTTCACCCGTCCGAGGTCACCCCGCGGGTCGGCGTAACGGGCCCGTACGAATGCCAGCGCCTGCCGCCCGCCCATCCGATGGCAGCCCGCCGCGAAGTCCGCGCCCGACCTCGTGTCCCGCAGCGGCCCGTCCAGGCACAGCCGCACCCCACCCAGCGCGTCCACGATCCGCACGAGCCCCAGAAAGTTCACCTCGGCATAGCGGTCGATGCGCAAACCCGTTGCCCGCTCGACCGTACGGGTCAGCAACCGGGGCCCGCCGTCCCCGTACGCCTCGTTGATCTTCCCCCGGCCGTGCCCCGGCACCCGGACATAGCTGTCGCGGGGCAGGCTGACCAGATAGGGGCCGTGCCGGCCGGAGTGCAGCACCATGATGGTGTCGGTGTTACGGACCACGTCATTGCCGACGTGCAGTTCCTTGCGCTGCCCGGGTGTCAGCTCGGCGCGGCTGTCGGAGCCGACCAGCAGCCAGTTCGTGCCCTTGCCCCGGGGCGGCCGACCGGCGTACTCGTCCACCGCGGCCACATGCCGGACCCGCTTCCCCGCCCATCCGTACAGCGCGGCCCCGGCCGCCACCACCAGCACCACCAGGGCCAGCAGCGTCACCAGAATCCGCCGGCGCCACGACCGCCGGCGGCGGCGCCGGCGGGGCGTCCGCCCGCCGGCCCGGTAGAGCGTCGTCGAAGACGGCAACGGTGACCGACCTATGTGCGCCATATACGCATGGTCATGGCGCCCGCCCCGTTCCGCAGGTCGAGCGCCCCGCCGTCGCGGGAACATCGTCCCGCCCCGCCGTCACGGGAACAGCGCGCCGTCCCGCCGTCACGGGAACAACGTCCCGCCCCGCCGCGTTGTGGCCCCGCAGGGGGGCTCGCACCCCCTAGGGGATCCGTTCGCCCGCCCCCTAGAGGAGCCCGTCCCACATCTGCTCGAGCAGCACCGACCACCAGGTCTCCGGCGACCCGAGCGCCGGCGGGTCGAGCGCGACCAGCTGCGCCTGGAAGTCGACGGTCCAGCGGCCCGCCTGCTCCGGCGTCAGCCCGTACCGCAGCCGCCACATCCGCCCCAGCATCGCCAGACAGCGCACGAACTCCGGCAGCCCGCTGTTGACGAACTGCGGCGTGGCGGGCTGCCCGCCCGGCCCGGCCTCCATCGGGACGGCCACGATGTTCGCGGTCCCGTACTGGACACACAGCTGACGGCCGAAGTCATTGCCCATGACGAGATACGAACCGGCATCCGGCGCCGGCTGCACCATCCGCTCCGCCGCCAGCTCCGCCAGCGTCGGCACCGGCCGGCCCGGCTGCGCCTGCGCCCAGAAGAACGGCCCGAAGTCGACCGGCAGCCCGGCCCACACCAGCATCTGCGCGACCACCTCGGGCACGCCGTGCCGCGAGACCGCCCGCTGGTCGAACCGGAAAATCCCCTGCGGCCCGAAGGACTGCTCCAGCTCCTGCCCGATCACCTGCGGCGGCACCGGGGGCACCGGCTGCACCTGCGAGGGATGCGGCAACGGCACCCGCACCGGCGCCGGCCGCGCCGGACCGTCCGCCACCTGGTGCAACTCACCCTGATGCTCGACGAGATGCCGTACGCCCTGCTGCCGCGACGCATGGTCCTTGCCGTACGCGGCGGTGTGGCTGATCCGCACCTGCGGCCAGTTGTCGCGGATCATCCGGGCGCAGTAACCGCCCGGCAGATCGCAGCACTCCAGCTCGGTGTGCAGCTCCAGCACCTGCTGCGGCGGGATGTTCATGGCGCGCAGCTCGTGCAGCAGCTGCCACTCCGGGTGCGGGGTGCCGGGCGCCGAGCGGCGCACGATCTTCTGCTCGGAGCCGTCCGGTGCGCGATAGCTGAGCACGGCCATGTAGCCGGGGCCGACGGTGGGCTGGCCGCTGGGGGCCGGGGGATAGCCGTACGAGCCCTGGGCACCGGGGCCACCGGGAACCGGCACGCCGGGCGGGGGCATGGCGGGGCCGGCGGGCGGGGGCATGGCGGGGCCGGGTGCCACCGGGGGCATCCCCGGCGCACCGGGGCCGGGACCGCCGGGGCCACCGAGGCCACCGGGACCGCCGAGCGCCGCACCGCCGGCGAGCATCGTCGCGGCGGCATGCACCCCGCCACCGCCGGTGCCCCCCGCGACGGGCGGGGCGGGCGCCGGCGGATGCGGACCCCCTCGACCACTCTGTCCGGCCTGGCCACCCGCGCCACGACCGCCCGCGCCCGGCTTTCCGGGCGGGCCGGGCGGCTTGGGCGCACCGGGCGGGCCGGGCGGCGAGGGCGGCGGCGGCGGCGGTACGGAGCCGGGCCCACCGGCACCGCCGAGGCCGGCCTGCAGGGCCGCACCGTCGGCGAGCATCGTCGCCGCGGCATGCACACCGCCCGCGGGCGGGGCAGGCGGCGCCCCAGGACCGGAGCCCTGCGCACCGTCGGCGCCGGACGCACCCGCCTCACCCCGCGGCCCGTCCACCGCACTCAGATCCAGCTCCGCCGCATCCAGCTGCGAGACCAGCTGCGTCGGTACGTAACCACCCGCCGGCGCACCGGGCGCACCCGGGCCGGACGCCGCAGGGCCGCCGGCCGGCCGCGCCGCGGCCTTGCCCGTCACGGCGTCCGCGATCTCCGCGGGGTCGGGCCGCTGCCCGGCCCGGCCCGCGCCGGGCGTACCGGGCGCGCCAGGGGGCGGCGGCGGACCACCGGCGCTGCTTCCCGCACCCCCGGCGCTCCCGGCGTTTCCGGCGTTTCCGGGCAGCGAGGAGCCGTCGGCGAGCATCGTCGCCGCGGCATGCACACCGCCGCCCACGGGCGGCGCGGGCGGCGGCATACCGGGGCCGGGAGCACCGGGCGCACCGGCGCCCGGCGGGGGCGGTACATCGGCGGCCGGCGGACCGGACGGCGGCGGCATGTCCGACAGCCCCGGCGCCACGGGCGGGGCGGGCGGCATCGGCGGCGGCGCGGGCAGCCCACCCGGACGGCCGTCCGCGCCACCCGGCGCCGGCACCGCCGGAGCAACCTGCGTACGAGGCAACTGACTGCCGCCATGCAGCAGTTCGGTCTTCGCGTCCGGCCGTGCGCGCGGCGTCGAGGGCGGGGTGTCGTCCGACTCGTCGAAACCGGATAGCGGAGCCGCGAACACCGTCTCGGGCAGCCCCACCGACCGGTCCTCGGACCCGCCGTCGCCGGTGGTGTCCGCCTCGGCCCACGGGGTCGACGGTGCCGACGCGGCGGCACCCGCCACGGCGCCGTCCGCACCCCCGGCCACCGGCGCCGAAGCCGGCACAGAAGCAGAAGCAGGAGGTGACACAGCGGCCGGCGCAGGAGCGGGATCCGCCGACGGGGCCGGAACGGACGAGGGAGCGGGCGCCGGAGCCGGAGCCCCACCACCGCTCTCGCGCCGCCGGTCCGGAATCCCGATCGCGTCCGCCGCCTCCTGCAACCACTCCGGCGGCGTCAGCAAAAACGACGTCGCCTCCAGATCCACCCGCTGCGGCGACGGCTCGGCCGCCCCGTACCCGCCGTCGACCGGCGCGGCGTACTCCTCCTCGTACCGGCGGATCACCTCACCCACCGGCAGCCCCGGCCACAGCGTCGTCTCCCCGCTGTCCCGCGCGATCACCAGCCGGCTGCGGCCCCCGTCACCACTGGGGCCCCCGTCGCGGTCCTCGGCCCAGGCCACAAAACCCAGATCGAACTCCCGCACCCGCACCTCACGATGCTGCGGCGCCGGCACATCGCCGTTGACCCAGCGCTCCGCGCGCTCCTGCGCCTGCGCGAACGTCACCATCGCGCGCTCACCCCTCCACCGGAACGGCGTGCGCAAAGCCACCGTCCACCATCAGGTTCGCCACGGTCTCCAGCTCCGGCGGATTGCCCGCCAGCCGCTGCAGGAAATCATCGAAATCCGCACCACACGGCAACAGCAGCCGCTCCACCCGCTCCTGCACCGACAGACCGTCACGGTCCCGGGCATCGTCGTACGGACAGAACCACACCGTGCCCAGCGCCTCACCGCGCACCTTCACCGCGACCACACCGCCCTGCACGAACGTCACACCCAGATAGTCCTTGGTGAAGTGATCCCGCAAGCACTTGTTCACATACACGAGGTCATTGACCGCCGCGTCATCGCGCACCGTGAAGAACGGCTGGTCCACCAGCAGCCCCAGCTCCGCATCGAGCGCCGCCCCCACCGGCGCACACCCGCCCGCCGCCTTCAGGAACGAGCGGTACGCACCGGGCAGGCGGTAGCCGAGCGTCTCCTCGGCCTGCGCCACCTGCTCCTCGCCCACCGACAGATCACGGCGCGGCAGCCCGAAATGCACCGGCCGGGTCTCCTGCAGCGGCCGCGTACCCCGCTTCTCGTGCTCGACGTGGGCCGTCGCCAGCCCACCGTGATGCCGCAGCAGCGCCTTCACCTCGGCGGGGACCAGCTCCATCCGCCGCGTACCGGGCACGTGATGCCAGGTCCAGCCGTGCGGCGTCGCCACCGACGGTACGTCTATCCACAGCTCATGCCCCTGCGCGTGCAAGGCCGCATTCGCCGACACATAGTCCGTCAACCGCAGCTCATCGACACCGAAGCCCTCCGGCGGCTCGGCGATCTCCGCCGCCGCCCGCGCATACGGCGAGAACTCCGGGAAACCGTTCCCGTCCACCCGCACCCCCGCGGGATACCGGGCGGCCCGCACCGGGTCCGGGAAATGCACGACCTGCCCGGCGTAGGCCGTGTTCGGTGGCGCGGCATGCTGCTGCCCGAGCCGACCTGTCGTCATCGCGGTTGCCCCCTGGCTGGATCTGGCTTTGAGGCACAGCCTATGCCGTGCCGCAACACCCTCCCGCCGCCCCCGGGGCCACCCACGTCAGCCCGCATACACACCACCCACACCCCCTCCCGGGTGTCCTCCGACCGTCGTAAGCCACCCCGCCCGCCGACCCCGCTTCCCCCGCCGACCAGCCCTGTTCCACCCCCGGCCGACGAACCGTCACACACCAGTGACATCGCCGACAGCACGCCCGACTACCGCAACACCCAGCACATTTGGCAGGCTGGCCCCGCAACCGGGGGGATTGCAGGGAGGGAAAGCACCAACCATGAGCACCACCGCACATCAGCACACCGCCGCCAACGGCGACCCCCGCGTCGGCTGGAGCGCCACCGCCGACGCCGATCGCGCGCCCGGCCTTGCCCACCGCCGCGACGGCATCCTCCCCACCGTCGGCGCCGCCCTGTCAGTACGCGGACAAACCCTCACCTGCACGGCAAGCAAAGCCGAACAGCCCCCCGCCCTGCACCCCCTCGTCCAGGACTTCCTCGACACCCTCGGCACCGCACAACGCGAACGCTTCACCGGCCGCTGCCCCGAAGCCGTACTGCTCTCCCGCCACCTCACCGCGGTCGAGGCAAACCGCAGCAAACGCGCCTCCCGCAAACCCCTCACCAACGGCGAAGCCCGCCGCTCCCTGAAACACTCCAAGATCACCGCACGCCATATCCGCGAGGACGGCGACCCCCGGCACGGCAGCTACGCCCCACCCTGCCGCTCCTGCGACGCGCTCCTCGCCCACTTCGGCGTCATGCCCATCGGCGGCACGACGCCCACAGGGAGCTGACCGCCACCATGCCCGCCACCACCCCGCCCCCCGGCCGGGAGCGCACCGACTCCACCCGCTTCCCCGCCGCCGTCGACGTCGCCCTCCAGCAGGCCGGCTGGGAACCGGGTCGCTGGGACATAAAGCAGGCCGAACACTGGGCCGACACCCTCCGCGCCCACGCCTCCCCCGCCGGCCACCGCCACACCGTCTTCCCCGCCGCCGTCGAAGCCTGGGCCGAATTCGGCGGCCTGCGCATCACCGGCCCCGGACCCGGCCGCCACATCGCCCCCACCCCCTTCACCATCAACCCCCTGCACGGCCTCCACCTCGCCCGCACCCTCGGCGACCTCGGCCGCGCCCTCGACACCGACGTCGCCCCCCTCGGCCAGGAAGAAATCCCCGACGCCAACGGCACCCCCGCCGGCCAGGCCGTCCTCGCCATCGACGCCCAAGGCCGCATCTACAGCCTCGACCACACCGGCGACTGGTACCTCGGCCCCGGCATCGACCACGCCCTGGGCACCCTCGTCCTGGGCACCCGCCCGGCCCGCCTCGAGGTGGCACCGCAAGGGTGACCCACCCGGGACGGGCCCGCCCTAGCCGACGGGCTTACCCGCCAGCAGATACGCCTGCGGCACCTTCTCCGACTTCTCCGACCGGACCGGCTCCCGCACCAGCCGCGCCTGAACATCAAACCCGGCCGCCCGCAGCTGCCCGGCGACACGGTCCGGCGAGAGCCGATGGAAAACCAGCGACACCTCGCGCCCGAACGCCTCCGAGAAGCGCAACGGCTCCTCCCCCACCTGGAACGCCAACACAAGCCAGCCCCCCGGCGCCAGCACCCGATAGAACTCCGCCAGCACGCCCGAAACCGCCTCCGGCGCGATGTGGATCAGCGAATACCAGGCCATCACACCGGCGAGCGCCCCGTCCGCCACATCCAGGGCCGTCATCGACCCCTGCTCGAAACGCACCCCCGGATGCTCCCGACGCGCCAGCGCCACCATCTCCGGCGACAGATCGACCCCGGACACCTCCAGCCCCAGCCCGTGCACATAGGCCGTCACCCAGCCGGGCCCGGACCCCACATCCAGCACCCGCCCCCCGCCACCGGCCCGCACGAACTCGGCAAACGCCCCGAGCATCGCCCGCCCCAGCGCCTCGCGCTCGAACTCACCCCGGAAGTGGTCGGTGTACGCGGTGGCGATGGCGTCGTAGCCCGCGCGGGTGGTGCGCAGGTAGGAAGGCTCGGCCACGGAAGGCTCGGTTGCAGAGGGGCCGGCCGCAGACGGGCCGGTCACGGAAGCATCGGTCATGACCATGACCGTAGTCCGCCGCGCTGACCCCGCAGCCGACCTTCACCACACCACTACGACGCCACCCGCCACGACGACACCGGAGGCGACCACACCGGCATCACCCACCGGCACCGGCCCCCACCGGCACAACAGCCGACACCCGAAAGCCCCCCGCCTCCGTCGGCCCCGACACAAACACACCCCCAAGAGCTGTCACCCGCTCCCGCATCCCCACCAGGCCATTGCCCCCACTGGGCAACCCCGCATCCGTCGCCCCCCGCTCCGACGGACCGTTCTCCACCTGAACCGCCACCTCATCCGCCCGATGCGCCAACCGCACCCGAGCCCGCGCACCCGGCGCATGCTTGTGCACATTCGTCAGCGCCTCCTGCACCACCCGGTACACGGTCTGCTCCACCGCCGCCGCATACCGACGCCCCGCCACGGCACCCTCGTCACCGTCGTCCGACTGCTCCGACAACTCCACCGCCATCCCGGCCGCCCGGGACTGCCCCACCAAATCCCCCAGCTCCGCCAGACACGGCCCCTCACCATCCGGCCCCGCCGACGCCGCCACCTGCGGCCGCGACCGGGGCTTCGCCTTCTCCGCCATCGCCACCAAACGCTCCGGCGCATCCGACCCCGAAGCACCCCGCACCGCCGCCCCCTCGGCCGTACGCAACACCCCCAGCATCTCCCGCAGCTCCGTCAACGCCTGCCGCCCCATATCCCCCACCAGCGCGGCATTCTTCGACGCCTTCTCCGGATCCTTCAACGCCACCGCCTGCAACGCCGCCGCATGCACCACCATCAAACTCACCCGGTGCGCCACCACGTCGTGCATCTCCCGCGCGATCCGCGTCCGCTCCTCGTTACGGGCCCACTCCGCCCGCTCCTCGGCCCGGTCCGCCAGCAGCGACAGCTCCCGCTCCAGACCGTCCGCCCGCTCCCGCAAACTCTCCACAAGCCGCCGCCGGGCCCCCACATACAGACCCCACAACACCGGCGGCGCCGTCATCACCAGCCCCACCGCAACCGACATCGCCGGCACCACCCACACCGGTGGGCTGAACTCCTCCCGCGACACCACGTCGTGCTGCAGGCTGAGGTACGTCGTCACCAGTGTCCCGACCACCGTCATCCCGGCCAGCAACGCCGTGATCCGCCGCGGCACATCCGACGCCGCCAGCGTGTACAGCCCGATGACCCCCAGCAGCGCACCCATCTCCGCCGGCATCACCGCAATCGACACCAGCACCACCACGACCGGCCACCGCCGCCGCAGCAACAAAACCGGCCCCGCCACCAGGCCGAGCAACATCCCGACCAGCTCCGGCAGCCCCGCCCCGTGCGCAAAGGGAATCCCCTCGAACACGCACTCCACCGTCGAAGCGGCCGCCAGCGCCACATCCAGCACGGCACTCCGCCGCCGGGCCCACCACCACGGCCCACCCCCGGGCGCGCCCCGCGCCCGCACACCTTCACTTGCCCCCGTCGCGCTCATACGGACCAGCGTAAGGGCGCCCGACCGGGTCGCTTCGGTGAGTGCACCAGCACACGCCAGGCCCATTACGCGCCACTACCGCCATATATCGCTCGAACCAGCGAATCGCCCGAATTTTCGACCCTTGCACGGCGTGACGGACGACACCCTGTTCCCATGACGCACACACGTCGGGATCACCCCGACTACGAAGCCTTACGAGCGCAGGCGGTGCCCCTGCGCCGGGCGGGGCTCAGCCGCCGGCAGATCCGCGATCGCCTCCACGTCCACAACAACGACATCCTCAACCGCCTCCTGGAGGGCGTCCCGGTCCCGGAGGGGACCAAGCGCCCGAACGCCAAGGACGACCTGCGCGACAAGGCCCGCGAGCTCCGCAAGCAAGGAAAGACCTACGACGAGATCCAGGTCGAGCTGGGCTGCTCGAAGAGTTCGATCTCGCTGTGGGTGCGGGATCTGCCGAAGCCGGCGCCGCGCCGCACCCCCTCGGAACAGGCGCGACTCGCCGTCCGAAAGCGGTGGGAGCACGAACTGACGGTGCGCGACGAGGAACGCCGGCAGACAAAGACCGCAGCAGCCCGAGAAGTCGGCGCACTGTCCGACCGGGAACTCCTCCTCGTCGGAGCCGCTCTCTACTGGGCCGAGGGATCCAAGGACAAGCCCTACGACCGGCGGGAGTACGTCCTCTTCGTCAATAGCGACCCAGGCGTCATCCAGCTCTACCTCGCATGGCTGCGCCTGCTCGAGGTGGAACCGGAGCGAGTGGGCTACCGCGTGATGATCCACGAAACAGCCGACGTGACGGCGGCCGAGCGCTACTGGGCCGACCTCGTCGGTGTCGACGTCGCCACGTTCCAGAAGACCACCATCAAAAAACACAACCCCAAGACCGTCCGCAAGAACGTCGGTGACGCCTACCACGGCTGCCTAGTGGTCCGAGTGCTACAAAGTGCAGAGCTATACCGTCGCATCGAGGGCTGGTGGTACGGCATAGTGTTGGATGCCAAGCGGGCGGACGAGCGAAACGATCGGCCCGCTTGACTGTACCCTCCCCCATGGTGTAAGGGCAGCACAACGTCTTTTGGTGTCGTCGGTCGAGGTTCGAATCCTCGTGGGGGAGCAACTGCTACGACTAAGCAAAGTTCGGGTCCTGACCGCTCGGTCAGGACCCGCGTTCGTTTCGGCAGTCCTACGCCCCGGTATCCTTCGGATGACCACCACCCGAAGTAGCCAAGAAGCCGAAGGGCATCCCCGTGAGCGCCAACCGCCCGGCAGCCGTCGTCGTTCTCGCAGCGGGTGAGGGCACCCGCATGAAGTCGGCGACCCCCAAGGTCCTGCACGCGATCTGCGGCCGCTCCCTCGTCGGACATGTCGTCGCCGCCTCGCACGAGCTCGACCCCGAGCATCTCGTCGTGGTCGTCGGCCATGCCCGTGCGCAGGTGCAGGCGCACCTCGCCGAGGTCGACCCGGCCATCCGTACCGCCGTGCAGCACGAGCAGCGTGGCACCGGTCACGCCGTACGCATCGGTCTGGAGGAGCTGGCCGGCGAGGGGGTCACCCTCGACGGCACGGTCGTCGTCGTGTGCGGCGACACCCCGCTCCTGACCGGCGAGACCCTCAAGCAGCTCAGCGACACCCACGCGGCCGACAAGAACGCCGTCACCGTCCTGTCGGCCGAGGTTCCGGACTCGACGGGTTACGGCCGCATCGTGCGGGACGGGACGAGCGGTGCCGTCACCGCGATCGTGGAGCACAAGGACGCGACCGAGGCGCAGCGGGCGATCCGGGAGATCAATTCCGGGGTGTTCGCGTTCGATGCCAAGTTGCTGGTGGATGCGCTGGGCAAGGTGCGTACGGACAACAGTCAGGGTGAGGAGTACCTGACGGATGTCCTCGGCATCGTGCGTGAGGCGGGGCATCGGGTCGGCGCGGCCCTGGCGGGCGATCATCGCGAGATTCTGGGGATCAACAACCGTGTGCAGTTGGCGGAGGCGCGTCGGCTGCTGAACGAGCGGTTGCTGGAGCGGGCGATGCTGGCCGGTGTGACGGTCGTGGATCCGGCGTCGACGTGGGTGGATGTGACTGTCGAGTTCGAGCCGGATGCGGTGGTGCAGCCGGGTACGCAACTGCTCGGGGTCACGCGTATCGGTGGCGGCGCGGAGGTCGGGCCGAATTCCCGGCTTACGGACACGGTCGTCGGTGCGGGTGCTGTGGCGTCGTTCACGGTGGCGGAGGGTGCGCGTATCGGGGACGGGGCGAGTGTCGGTCCTTACGCGTATCTGCGGCCGGGTACGGATCTTGGCCCGAAGGCGAAGGCCGGTACGTACGTGGAGATGAAGAACGCGTCGATCGGGGAAGGTACGAAGGTGCCGCATCTTTCTTACGTGGGGGATGCGACCATCGGCGAGTACTCGAACATCGGTGCCGCGAGTGTGTTTGTGAATTACGACGGTGAGGCGAAGCATCACACCACGGTTGGTTCACATTGCAAGACGGGGTCGGACAACATGTTTGTGGCTCCTGTCACGATCGGGGACGGCGCGTACACCGCGGCCGGCTCGGTGATCACCAAGGATGTGCCCCCGGGTTCGCTGGCGGTCGCGCGTGGCCAGCAGCGGAATATCGAGGGTTGGGTCGCGCGTAAGCGGCCCGGAAGCGCCGCCGCGCAGGCCGCTTCGGCAGCTCGCCAGGAGTCCGAAGGCGAGCGGTGACCGGGGTGGGGGAACCTCCCAGCGTTAGCTGGGGGAGGGTGCGCCGTGCGGGGCGTACCGTGATGAGCGCACGCAAACAGGAATTCGAGGAGATTTGCTGTGACCGGGATCAAGACGACCGGCGAGAAGAAGCTGATGCTCTTCTCCGGCCGCGCCCACCCCGAGCTGGCCGAGGAGGTCGCGCACCAGCTGGGTGTGGGCCTGGTCCCGACGAAGGCATTCGACTTCGCCAATGGTGAGATCTATGTCCGCTATCAGGAGTCGGCGCGTGGTGCGGACTGCTTTTTGATTCAGAGCCATACGGCTCCGATCAATAAGTGGATCATGGAGCAGTTGATCATGATTGATGCGCTGAAGCGGGCTTCGGCCCGGAGCATCACCGTGGTTGTGCCGTTCTACGGGTATGCGCGTCAGGACAAGAAGCACCGTGGACGGGAGCCGATTTCGGCCCGTCTGATCGCGGATTTGATGAAGACCGCGGGTGCGCACCGTGTGGTGACGGTGGATCTGCACACGGATCAGATCATGGGCTTCTTCGATGGCCCGGTGGATCATCTTTTCGCGCTGCCGGTTCTTGCGGACTATGTGGGTGCGAAGGTCGACCGCGACAAGCTGACGGTGGTGTCGCCGGACGCGGGCCGGGTGCGGGTTGCCGACCGTTGGTGTGACCGTCTGGGTGCTCCGCTGGCGATTGTGCACAAGCGGCGTGACAAGGACGTGGCGAATCAGGTCACGGTGCATGAGGTCGTCGGTGATGTGAAAGACCGGGTGTGTGTCCTGGTCGACGACATGATCGACACGGGTGGCACGATTTGTGCGGCGGCGGATGCGCTGTTCGCGAATGGTGCGGCGGATGTGATCGTGACGGCGACGCACGGCGTGCTGTCGGGTCCGGCCGCGGACCGGCTGAAGAATTCGAAGGTGAGTGAGTTCGTGTTCACGAATACGCTGCCGACGCCTTCGGAGCTGGAGCTGGACAAGATCACGGTGCTGTCGATGGCGCCGACGATTGCGCGGGCGCTGCGTGAGGTGTTCGAGGACGGTTCGGTGACGAGCCTCTTCGAGGAGCAGTGATCTCGGGTCGATCGCGGGTGTGATCTGGGTGGTGATCCAGGTCGGCGCTTAGATCCATTTTGGGGCGGCCTTCCCGCCGGGTAGACTCATGGAGTTGCTCGGCGAGGGAGGCCGCACTTTTGTGTGGCTGGTCCGTTATCGACGCGCTCTTCGTAGCAGGTCTGTCGTGGGCCGGGTGACGCCCACCAGATTTTTCTGAGATACGAGGAGTGCAGTCATGGCTGAGGTCAAGCTCGCCGCTGAGGTGCGTACCAACTTCGGTAAGGGCGCTGCCCGCCAGACCCGTCGCGAGAACAAGGTTCCGGGCGTCATCTACGGTCACGGTGCCGAGCCGCAGCACGTCGCGATCGACAGCCACGCGCTGATGATGGCTCTGAAGACCCCGAACGTTCTGCTCAACCTGGACGTCGATGGCAAGAGCGCGCTGGTCATCCCGAAGGCTGTGCAGCGTGAGGCCATCCGTGGCTTCCTGGTGCACGTGGACTTCCTGGCCGTGAAGAAGGGCGAGAAGGTCACCGTCGAGCTGCCGATCCACATCGAGGGTGAGCTGGCCGCGGGCGGCAACCTGCTCGAGCACGTGCTGAACACCCTGCCGGTCGAGGCGGAGGCCACCCACATCCCGGAGTCGGTCACCATCTCCATCGCGGGTCTGGACGCCGGCAGCTCGGTGCTCGCCAAGGACATCACGCTGCCGTCGGGTTCCTCGCTGGCCGTCGATGGCGACGCCGTGGTGCTGCAGGTTGTCGCGGCGCAGGCCGAGGCGCCGGCCGAGGCGTCCGCCGAGGGTGAGGGCGAAGCGTCCGCCGAGGCCTGATCCTCTTTCGGGGCGGCCGGTGCCGGTGTGCCCCGGGCATTCGTTTTGTTTTGTGACCGTCGTTCCGTGCCCTCGGCACGGGGCGACGGTCGCGTCGTTGAAGGAGCATGCAGATGACGGATGCAGAGGGCCCCTGGCTGATTGTGGGTCTCGGCAATCCTGGTCCTGAGTACGCGGCGAACCGGCATAACGTCGGTTTCATGGTCGCCGACCTTCTGGCCGAGCGTGTCGGCGGGCGTTTCAAGGCGCACAAGGCGCGGGCGCAGGCGGTGGAGGGGCGGATCGGTGCGCCGGGTGCGGGGAGTCGTCGGGTGGTGGTGGCGAAGCCGATGTCTTTCATGAATCTGTCGGGTGGTCCGGTCACTGCTCTGCGGGATTTCTACAAGGTGCCGGTGGCCAACATCATTGCTGTTCACGATGAGTTGGATATTGATTACGGTGCGCTGCGCTTGAAGCTGGGTGGCGGTGACAACGGCCATAACGGTTTGAAGTCGATCACGAAGTCGTTGGGTGCGGAGTATCACCGGGTGCGGTTCGGGATCGGCCGTCCGCCGGGTCGTATGCAGGTGGCGGATTTTGTGCTCAAGGACTTTTCGTCGGCGGAGCGCAAGGAGCTGGATTACTTCGTGGACCGTGCGGCGGATGCGGTGGAGGCGTTGGTCGTGGACGGTTTGGAGCGGGCGCAGAGCACGTACAACACGTGATGCGGTGCGCGAAATGGGGCAGCGCGGGGCAGGGGCTGACGAACCGTATGCGGGAGGTTGACCGGGCGCTGTTGATGGCCAAGGATCGCCGCCATGCCCAGAAGCAGTACGCGTACCAGTTCGGTCAAACGCAGTCGCACCCGTCGGGTGGGTGAGAGCGCCTATGGGGCGTTGCTTGTCGCCAGGATGGGGTTGATGGGGCTGCTGGCGCTGCTGTTGTTGGTGGCGGGTGTGTGGACGTCGTGGAATACGGCGCAGTACGCGATGCTGGTGAAGGCGCAGGAGCGCGGCACGATGACGGTCAAGGCGTGCCATGACAAGCGGTGTACGGGTCCGTATGTGCCGACGGCGGGGGACGGCAAGCCGCGGCCTGAGGTGTCGATCGTGCAGGCTGCGGCGCCGGAGAAGGGTGAGCAGGTCGAGGTGACCGTCAAGCCGGGTACGACGCTTGCGGTGCGGACCGGGGCGGCCGGGATTTTGCATGCATGGGTGCCGTTTGCGGGGTCGTTGTTGCTGGCGGCGCTGGTGGTGGCGGGGGGCATGCGGCTGCGGCGTACGGCGTGGGTGATGGGGTTGTTCGGGGCGGTGTTGTTGGGGGCGGCGTTTGCCGCGCTGTAGGTGGCGGCCCGTTCTTCTTGTGAACGGCGGCGGCCCGCCCCTCTCGCGTATTTCGCGTGGGGCGGGCCGTCGTCGTGTGGGTGTGCCGGCGGGTGTCAGCCGGTGTTGCGGAGTCCGGCGGCGACGCCGTTGACGGTGAGCAGCAGTGCGCGGGCGAGTACCGGGTCGGCCTCCTCGCCGCGCTCGGCGGCGGTGCGCTGGCGGTGCAGCAGGGAGACCTGGAGGTAGGAGATCGGGTCGAGGTAGGCGTCGCGGATGTGGAAGGTCTGCTTGAGGACCGGGTTGGAGTCGAGGAGTTCGCTCTCGCCGGTGATGCGCAGGACTTCCTGGACCGTGAGTTCGTGTTCGGCCTTGATGACGTCGAAGACGTGCTTGAGGTCGTCGGGGACGAGGGTGTCGACGTAGTGCTGGGCGATCCGCAGGTCGGTCTTGGCGAGGGTCATCTCGACGTTGGACAGGAAGTTGCGGAAGAAGTGCCAGTGCTCGTGCATCTCGTCGAGCACGGTGTCCAGCCCCGCCTCGCGGGCGGCCTTCAGGCCCGTACCGACACCGAACCAGCCGGGGACGATCTGGCGGGACTGGGTCCAGCCGAAGACCCAGGGGATGGCGCGCAGTCCGTCGAGGCCGGCGCCGGAGTCGGGCCGGCGGGAGGGGCGGGAGCCGAGGTGGAGTTCGGCGAGCTGGTCGACGGGGGTGGAGGCGAAGAAGTACGCGGGCAGGTCGGGGTCTTCGACGAGGCGGCGGTAGGAGCCGTGGGCCGCCTCGGAGACGGTTTCCATCGCGGCGTCCCAGCGGGCGAGGGCCTCGTCGGACTGGCGGGGGGCCGTGTGCAGGGCGGAGGCCTGGAGGGTGGCGGCGACCGTCAGCTCCAGGTTTTCCCTGGCCAGGGACGGCACGAGGTACTTGTCGGAGATGACCTCGCCCTGTTCGGTGACCTTGATCTCGCCCTCCAGCGTCCCGTAGGGCTGGGCGAGGATCGCGTCGTGGGAGGGGCCGCCGCCGCGGCCGACGGTGCCGCCGCGGCCGTGGAAGAGGCGCAGCCGTACGCCGTGCCGGTGGGCGACGTCGCGCAGGAGCCGCTGGGCGCGGTGGATCTCCCACTGGGAGGTGGTGATGCCGCCGAACTTGGAGGAGTCGGAGTAGCCGAGCATGACTTCCTGGACGTCGCCGCGCAGGGCGACCAGGCGCCGGTAGGACGGGTCGGAGAGCATTTCGTCGAGCAGCTGGTCGGCGATCTTGAGCTCGTCCGTGGTCTCCAGCAGCGGGACGATGCCGATCTTGGCCCAGCCGGCGTGCAGGTCGATCAGTCCGGCCTCGCGGGCGAGGACGGCCGCCGCGAAGACGTCGTCCGATCCCTGGCACATGGAGATGATGTACGACTCGATGACCTCGGGGCCGAAGGTGTCCTTGGCCTTGAGGATGGTGCGGAAGACGCCGAGGGTCTTGGCGCCGGCCTCGTCGAGGGGGGCGGGGGTGGGGGCCAGCGGGCGGCGTGAGCGCAGTTCCTTGGCGAGGAGCTTGCGGCGGTAGTCGCGCGGCATGTCCACGTAACGCCAGGATTCTTCGCCGAGGCGGTCGAAGAGCTGGCCGAGGGCCTGGTGGTGGGCGTCGGCGTGCTCGCGGATGTCCATGGTGGCGAGCTGCAGGCCGAAGGCGGCGATGGTGCGCAGGGTGCGCTCGAGGCGGCCGTCGGCGACCAGGCCGCCGCGGTGTTCGCGCAGCGAGGTCTGGATGAGGGCGAGGTCGTCGAGGAGTTCGGCGGTGCCGAGGTAGTCGCGGCCGGGGACGTGGAGGGTGTCGCCGGCGAGGCGCTCGCGGGTGTTGAGGAGCTTTTGCCGGATGCAGGTGGCCTTGAGGCGATAGGGCTCCTCGGCGTTCAGCCGCTTGTAGCGGGGGCTGAATTCGGGGAGGAGTTCCAGGTCGCGCTTGAGCGAGTCCAGCAGTTCGTCGGTGGCGCCGCAGTTCCTGATCGAGTTCGACAGGGCGTTGCGCAGCTCATCGATGTGTTCCAGGGCGTCGGTGATCCCGTGCTCGTGCTGGAGGATCAGGACGTCCCAGGTGACCTGGGGGGTGACGTTGGGGTTGCCGTCGCGGTCGCCGCCGATCCAGGTGCCGAAGGTGAGGGGGCGGGTGCCGGCGGGCAGCTCGGTGCCGGCTCGTTCCAGCTCGGCGGCGAGGTCTTCGAGTACGTCGCCGACGGCGCCGCGTCCCAGCTCGTCCAGGTAGTAGATGGCGTTACGGGCCTCGTCGGTCGGCTCGGGGCGGGCCACCCGCAGCTCGTCGGTCTGCCAGATGAGGTCGATGTTCTCGGCGAGGCGGAGGTCGGTGCGGCGGCGCTCGGTGGCGTCCGCGTGGTCGAGGAGTTCGGCGACCTTGCGGAGCTTGGTGAGGACGGAGCGGCGGGCGGCCTCGGTGGGGTGGGCCGTGAAGACGGGCCGGACGCCGAGGTTGCGGGCGGTGGCGCGCAGGTGCTCGGGGTCGGCGTCCTTGAGCATGTCGGCGGTGCGGGCCAGGATGCCGCCTTCGGCGGCGCGCTTGGCGCGCAGTTCGCGGCCGCGGTGGACCTGCTCGGTGACGTTGGCGAGGTGGAAGTACGTGGAGAAGGCGCGTACCAGCTTGGCGGCGGTGGCCAGGTCGGTGTCGCCCAGGAGCTTGGCGGCCGCTTCGCCGTCGGAGCGGGTCAGGGCGCGTACGCGCTCGACGAGGTCGAGGAGCTCGTCGCCTTCCTGCCGGACGAGGGTTTCGCCGAGGAGGTCGCCCAGGCGGCGGATGTCGGCGCGCAGGGCGGTGTTGTCGCGGACGTCGCCGTCGGTGGGGTCCGTGTTCACGGCGGGCGCGGGCTCGGCGGCGGTGTTGTCGGCACTGCTCACAGGTGCGGCTCCTTGCAGCAATGGAGGGGCGTCGCGCCGTGACTCGTGCGAGTGCCGGCGGGCGACGGGTGGGCACGTCTGGGCTTGTGGGCGGGTTGCGGACCGCGCTGTCCGGCGTCCCCAGGATAGGTCTCCCCGAAATCGGCGGATCACACCGTCCGATTGCTGGGCAGCACGTGCGGTGAGTGACTGTGCGGGGCCTGTCACGGCCTTGCCCGGGGCGGTCTCACTGCCATACTTACGAGACCGTAGGTTACGGTCCCGTAGCCATAGCGGAATCCCCCACTCCGGGAGTGATCTTGCTTCCCGAGTTTTCCCGAGCCCCCGAGACCCCCGCCGAGGGACACCACATGACTGCTGGTCCAGAAGTCGCCGAAGAGTCACCGATTTCCACCGATTCGCCGCTTCCTTCGGCGACGCTGGGCGGCGACAGCAAGCGTTCGCTCGAACAGATCACCCTGCTGCTCTTCATCACCGTCCCGTTCGTGGCGCTGCTGGCCGCGGTGCCGCTGGCGTGGGGCTGGGGGGTGAGCTGGCTGGATCTGGCCCTGATGACGGCGATGTATTTCATCGGCTGCCACGGGATCACGATCGGCTTCCACCGCTACTTCACGCATGGCGCTTTCAAGGCGAAGCGGCCGCTGCGCATCGCCCTGGCGATCATGGGCTCGCTGGCCGTCGAGGGCCCCTTGGTCCGCTGGGTCGCCGATCACCGCAAGCACCACAAGTTCTCTGACGCCGAGGGCGACCCGCATTCGCCGTGGCGGTTCGGCGAGACGGTCCCCGCGCTGATGAAGGGCCTGTGGTGGGCGCATATGGCCTGGATGTTCGATGAGGAGCAGACCCCGCAGCACAAGTACGCGCCCGACCTGATCAAGGACGACGCGATCCGTACCGTCTCCCGCCAGTTCGTCCTGTGGACGACGGTGTCCCTCCTCATCCCGCCGCTGATCGGCGGCCTGGCCACCTGGTCCTGGCAGGGCGCCCTCACCGCCTTCTTCTGGGGCTCCATGGTGCGGGTGGCGCTGCTCCATCACGTCACGTGGTCGATCAACTCCATCTGTCACGCCGTCGGCAAGCGCCCGTTCAAGTCCCGCGACCGCTCCGGCAACGTCTGGTGGCTGGCGGTGCTGTCCTGCGGCGAGTCCTGGCACAACCTGCACCACGCCGACCCGACGTGTGCCCGGCACGGTGTGCTGAAGGGGCAGCTGGACTCCAGCGCCCGCCTCATCCGCTGGTTCGAGAGGGCGGGCTGGGCGTATGACGTCCGGTGGCCGAACGCCTCCCGCCTCGATGCCCGACGCAAGGAGAAGGCCGCCCAGGCGGCATGATTGACGAGTGGCGATCGACAACAGCAGCACGAGCAAGAGCAAGGGCAAGGACGGGCCTTCTCCGTCCGCCGGCAGCCGGCGGACCCGCAGGGTGCGGATGACCGGTGCGGAGCGCCGTGAACAGCTGCTGGACATCGGTCGCACACTCTTTGCCGACCGCGGCTTCGAGGGCACCTCGGTCGAGGAGATCGCGGCGAAGGCGGGCGTCTCCAAGCCGGTCGTCTACGAGCACTTCGGCGGCAAGGAGGGCCTGTACGCGGTGGTCGTGGACCGCGAGATGCGCCAGCTGCTCGACATGGTGACCGGCGCACTGACCGCCGGCCACCCCCGCGAACTCCTCGAACAGGCCGCGTTCGCCCTCCTCGACTACATCGAGACCTTCACCGACGGTTTCCGCATCCTGGTACGCGACTCCCCCGTCGCCCAGTCCACCGGCACCTTCGCCTCCCTGATCAGCGATATCGCCACCCAGGTGGAAGACATCCTCGGCCTGGAATTCAAGGCCCGCGGCTTCGACCCCAAACTCGCCCCCCTCTACGCCCAGGCCCTGGTCGGCATGGTCGCCCTGACCGGCCAGTGGTGGCTGAACGTCCGCAAGCCGAAGAAGGCCGAGGTGGCGGCCCATCTGGTGAACCTGGCCTGGCACGGCCTGGACGGGCTGGAGGCCAAGCCGCGGCTGATCGGGCATCGGAAGGCTTGAGGGGCTCGGCTCGGCAATGTCTCAACGGTGCGGCGTCTCGACGATGGTGTCTCAATGGCGACCCACCTGATGATCGTCTTCTGCCACACTGGTCGACCGTCGTCATATACCGCGCCTCACCGGGAACCACGAGACAGTTGTCCGGGTACGCGAGGGCCAAACCTTTGCGGAACGAGGCAAGTCGAAAACAGGAGTAATGGACCGCATGCCCGAGATAGAGCTCTGCGTTTCACGGGACAAGTCCGCGCAGCAATTCACCGCGCTGCCCGAGTGTGAGGCGTGGGGGCCCTTCAGTCGGAAATGGGTAGGTTCGCCGCCGAAACACCGCTGGCACGGATCCATCGCCACAGCGGAAGTGGCGACCACGAGCCGAACTTCACCATCACGACGCCAGCCGATCCCACCCAGACCCTGTGCACGGTCGTCCCCCAGACCGGAGCCCCTCACCCACAGACCGTGTATGCGGTGCATGACGGATCCGGCCATTTCCTCGGCCGGATCATCCGCGAGCGTTCCCCACTGGGAATTCGCCGTGCATGGCGCATAGAGGACGCGGGCAAGCAATGCAGCGCGGTCGCCCATAAGGGAACCCTCCGCGGCTGGATCGCATATTGGGCATCCTCGCCGTTCTGGGCCATTATGGCGTTGATCTTCCTGCTCAACGGTGACCTGCACCCGGGCCGTTCACTGTGGAACAAGCCCCACCGCGCCCGCTGGCGCATGCGCTCCGGCGGCGGACGGAAGGTCGCCCTCGACTTCCACTCCGGTCGATACCGCGCAGACACCGGACTGCTGGACACAAACCTCATCTACGCACAGGCTGCGCTGTACGGCGCGTAGTGCCGAGGGCCGCACAACGCCCTCCCTTCTATGGGGCGTAGCTATGCACGTATCATGCGGAAGTTTTAAGCATTCGGCGACATTTCCGACATGCCCCCTATCGGCTTTTCTTTTTCTTTGCCATATCTTTGGTATTTGACAACATTCCACATTACCCCTCTTTTACCTTTTCGCTTTCACCCCTCGGGTGATCACGATACGGTGATGAGGCGCGCCGGTCCGGGATCGTCGCGCCCATGGAATAGCCGAGCGATGGGGGAATCGCGCCGTGGCGGCAGACTTCAAAATCGACGTCGGGCGTATCCAGGAGATGCTCAAGAAGCTCTCGGATGCGGACGACCACATGCGGGACGCGCAGCAGCGCCTCAACAAGGTGGGCCCGAAGACTCTGGGCACCGACGGCCTCGACGACGCCTGTGACGAATTCCAGGATCAGTGGGGTGACGGCATCAAGCGGATCGCGAAGGCCACAAAGGATATTCACGAGAAGCTCAAGCTGACGCTGGACGCCTATAAGGCAGGCGAGGAAGAAAACTCCAAGCTGATGGGCAAGAAGTAACCAGCAGCTCAGCCCGGCACTCGAGAAAATACTGATCACAGGGGGATACGTATGTCCTGGCGCTATATGTTCATCGGCAAGGACGAGGACTGGCCCGGCATCGGATTCAATCCGGCCAAGGGGGATCTGGACCAGATCCAGGCGCTCGCTTCGGACGTGAAGTCCGTGGGCGACGAGCTGGATGAACTCGACCATATGCTCAAGTCCATCGGCAAGAGCGACGGCGCATGGGAAGGCTCGGCGGCGCAGAACTTCGCAAAGAAGCTCGGCGAGCTGCCCAAGTACCTCCGCCAGGGCAGTGAGTCCATGCACGACTGCGCGAAGGCCTTGCGGAGCTGGCACACCCATCTGCAGGGATTCCAGGACAAGGCCATACCCCTGGAGTCGGATACCGCTGCGGCCCGCAAGCAGATGAAAACCGACCAGGACCACCACCAAAAGGTGTACGACGAGTACCAGTCGCACGTCGGCGAGCAGATGGAGCAGGCTGACGCCAAGGCGCTCGCGGACAGGCTGGATTCGGCCCAGCACGCCGCCGACAGCTCCCGGGAAAAGCTGGAACATCTTGTGCGCGAGGCCGAGCGCATCTTCGCGCAGTGGAAGGACCGCGCCGGCGAGGCGGAACGCGCGATTCTCAAGGCCTCGGAGAACCACCCGCCGGACATCCACTGGTGGAACAAGGCCATCGACGGTCTGAAGGCCGGTTTCCGGGAATTCAAGGACTGGCTGGTCGACCACGCCGATCTGCTGTCGACCATCTCGTCGGGCCTGGCCGCGGCCGCGCTCGCCTGCGAGTTCGTCCCGGTTGTCGGGACGGTGGCGGGTGCCGTGCTCGCCGGTGCCTCCGCGGTCTGCGCCGCCGGCGCCATGGCGGGGCACTGGATGGGCAACGCCCGCGGGAACGGCACACCCGGCTGGAAGATTGCGGTCGACGCGCTCGGGGTGATCCCTGGCGTCGGAGGCATCGGGAAGTCGGCGTTCGCAGGCGCCAAAACAGCGCTGGGCGCCACCAAAGCGGTTGGCGCGCTGGGGAAGGCGGGCGCCGCGGCCAAGGGGCTTCTCAGAGGCGAAGAACTCGGCAAAAAGGTTTATGACGGGGTGCGGCAGCCCCTCAGCCAGAAGGGCATCAACTTTCTCCTGAAGGGGAAATTCCCGGAAGGAAAGGTACCAGCTGCCGTGGAGGCCGGTATCCAGTTGCCCATCAAGGCGGGGTCGTTCATCCATGGCGTCGAGAAGCAGCTCTCCGGTCATTCGGGAGAAAAGTAGGGTCCGATAGTGAACGAAGCAACGGAATAACGTTCACGCGGCGATGGAGGATTACTCGACGCGACAGGCGGAGGGATTTACAAATCCGCACGACCGCCTGTCGCGCCATCCGACTTCGTACGCAGCGAAAGGATCGTACACATGTCGAATGACAACGGACACGGCGAATCCGATCTGCCGTCTCTGCAGAAGAAATCCGGGCTGCATATCGGCTGGATCATGCCGCCCTTCATTCACGAACTTCCCGTGGACGCCGAGGATGACGAGGAGGCGGCGACCCGGTTGTACACGCTGGCCACAGAGCTCCTGCCGAACCACCCGCAGGAGTACCAATATCGCTTCGCTCTGGGCCTCTCGGCGCAGCTGGAACCGATGGCGGCAGCCAATGTCACCTATGCCGGCCTCTGCCCGCTCGAGGTGGAAGGGCGGCCAAGCCTGTCGACCATCGTCGTCAGCCAGGTGGAGCACGACGGCGATGACGAGGCCGAGGCACTGCGTAAGACGCACGAGCTTCTCGAACGGAAATATCCGGACGATGACTACCAAACCGTGGAGTTGACGTGCGGCCCCGCCCTCACCCGTGTCGGCACCTCCTCGTTCGTCATCAATGCGAACTGGTCGGCATCGGGTCGCGAGCTGCCGGTGACGCAGACGCAGATGCAGACCTACATACCCCTGCCCGGCACCGGGGAAATGCTGATCTTTGAACTCAGCTCACAGGTGGGTGAGGACTGGGGCCTTCATGCCGAACTCTTCGGAGAAATCCTCAACACCATCGACTGGGGGACGGACCAGGAAATTGCGGATTACCGCTCCATGCACGGCGGTCCCTCGGCCGGCGCTTCGGCTTCTGCCGAGCCGGACGAGTCCGTAAAACAGGGCCTGTACTGGCACTCGAGCAGGCTGCTCGACACCATCGCGCTGCGAGGCCGCATGGGCGGGCAGGAACCCGTCGGCACGACCACCTGCGAGGACTGCTGGACCAAGGGCCTGCGAACCCCGTGTTCGGCCAAGCACCATTGGCATATCGATCTCATACCGGCCGGCGAGCTCCCCGGTGCCCTGTCACGGGTGGCAGCCTCATCCTCCACCAACGGCTGGGAATCGAAGACAACCGACGCCGGTAACACGGTACGCGGGTGGGAAATCAATAGCGCTGGCGAACGGGTGGGGCACTTCTTCACCGTCACCATTGATGCATCCGCAGGTAATATCACGGCCGAGGTGACCTCTCCATGCACCCGTTCCACGTATTCCGCAGCGACCGACTCCGCCTTCGGGTGAGATGAATGGAGAAGCGCCAAGAATGACTCGCCACGATCTCGCAGAACGAGTACGAACGGCACTGCCCGCCGACGAACACCACGCAACAGTGGTCCACGCCGTCCACGTAACCCAGAGCGTCGAAGGTGGTGGCGATGCGCCGAAGTTCGCTCGGCCGGAGGTGCTGGTCGGTCACAGTATGCCGGGTGACGGCTGGGCACGGGCCCTTTCCGTCGTCCCGCTGATCTTCAAGACTGTTTTCAACGCTTTTCCGGTCCCTTCGGAAAGCAACAGCGACCCTGCGCACAGAGTGCGCATGCAGAAGGAGAACGGTCGTTTCTTTGGTACCTGGGAAAGCCTCGCAGGACAGTGGATGGCGGCCTTGCAACCGCGGTGCACCGGCGGCGTCGTCACAGCCCTCGCGCTCACCGGGACCCATGCGCGCTTCGTTTATTGGCAACAGCGCCGCGGCGGCGGGAAGTTGGGCGACGCTTACGAGATGGGGCCGTGTTTCCGCCGCGACAGCATCGCCTGGACACGCCGCAGGCGCAAGGACCTGGAATTCCAGATCGGATTCATCGACGGGTCCTGGGGAACGGTCCTGATCCGTGAGGATGATGCCTTCCTGAAGGCATTCCCACACACACTGACGCATACCGACCCCATTCCGTAACCGACGCCATGTCCAGGTGGAGACAGGTGGAGGTGGGCCGTGCCGGCCTCGAACCAGTGGTCGCCGTGGGGGGGGGCGGGTGACGGGGGTTGGGGGGCCGTCATGCCGAGGGTGTCCGCGTAGTGGGCGCGCAGGGTGTCCTCGGTGCCGGGGGGCGGCGAGCTGGATGTGGTCGAGGCCGGTGATCACGGCGGGGGGACCTCCAGGGGCGTCAGTCCGCCGGCTTGTGGGCGATGGCGAAGATGCGGCGGAAGGGGAAGACGGTGCCGTGGCGGCCGGTGGGATAGGCCGTGCGGAGGAGGTCGCGGAATTCGGCGAGGAAGGCGTCGCGGGCGGCGGGGTCGTCGTCGAGGGCGGTCAGGACGGGGCGCAGGGCGGTGCCCTTGACCCAGTCCAGGACCGGGTCGTCGCCCTGGAGGAGCTGGACGTAGGTGGTTTCCCAGGCGTCCACCGTGCAGCCGAGGTCGGAGAGGATTTCCAGGTATCCGGCCGGTTCGAGGATGTGGATGAAGCGGCGGCCGTGGGTGGTGAGGCGGTTGCGCCATTGAGGGGCGTCGCACAGCTCGCCCAGGAGGGCGTGGCTGGGGGAGGTGAAGTTGCCGGGGACCTGGAAGGCGAGGGTGCCGCCCGGGGTGAGGGCGTCGACCCAGCGAGGGAGGGACTCGGGGTGGTTGGGGACCCATTGAAGGGCGGCGTTGGAGACGATCAGGTCGAACGGCTCGTCAGGGGTCCAGTCGGCGGCGTCGGCGGGGGCGAAGTCGAGGAGGCCGCCGCCGGGGGTCGGGCCCGCGTACGTCTTGGCTTCGCTCAGCATCTCGAGGGAGTTGTCGAAGCCGGTGATGTGGGCGTCGGGCCAGCGGTCGGCGAGCTGGGCGGTGACGTTCCCGGGACCGCATCCGAGGTCGGCGATGCGGGCGGGGCCCGTGTGCCGGGGAAGTTCGGGTATGCGGGTGAGCAGGTCGTGGAACGGGCGGGTGCGGTGCCCGGTGTGGTGCAGATACTGCTGCGGGTCCCAGGTTGGTGCGTCGTGCATGTTCGAAACCCCTTCGCTGGTACAGGGCTGACTCTGAGCTCACGAACGGTTGGTTTTGGCCAACGCTGGTGAATCGAGCTTCCCGCCGACGATGCCCAATAGTCCATCGAAATATATCTCGACGTCAAGAGACTTCATGTCGACAGACCCTTTACACTGATCGTCATGGAGGATGAGGTCGATCGACTGGTCGCAGCATGGCGCCGGGAGCGCCCGGACCTCGACGTGGAACCACTTGAGGTCCTCAGCCGGGTATCCAGGCTGGCCAGACACCTCGACCGGGCCCGCCGGATCGCGTTCTCCGAGGTGGGCCTGGAGCCCTGGGAGTTCGATGTGCTCACCGCGCTGCGCCGCGCCGGGGCGCCGTATCAGCTGTCACCCGGTGCACTGCTGACCCAGACCCTGGTCACTTCCGGCACGATGACCAACCGCATCGACCGGCTCGCCAAGAAGGACCTCGTCGAGCGACTGCCCGACCCCAGCGACCGGCGCGGAGTGCTGGTCAGGCTGACGGCGGAGGGCCGCGACAAGGCCGATCAGTCGCTGGCCGGTCTGCTGGCCCAGGAGCGCGCCATCCTCGCCGAGCTCTCCCGCCAGCAGCGACACGAATTGGCCGGTCTGCTGCGGAAGTTGACCGGCCCTTTCGACAATATTCCGGGCTGACGACGCCCTTCGGGGCGGACGGCGGCGCTGATGGCGGCAGCCGCTCCCGGCCGGCGATCCGCGGCCGGGCGGGGCGTCCTCCCCCCGGGTGAGGGCACGCCCCCACTCGTACGACGTCCCCTTGCCCGCCGCTCCCCCGTCGGCTTGGATCGCGCCATGAGCCAGCAGCGCGCACCGCACCCGGCGAACGGCGGCCACGGTGGCCCGTACGGCAGGCGGTTCTCGGACCGTACGGTTCTGGTGACCGGCGCCGCCGCCGGGATCGGCGCGGCGACCGCCGACCGGCTGGCGGCCGAAGGGGCCGCCGTACTGCTGCTGGACATCGACGACGAGCGCGGCGAGCACACCGCGCGCCGCATCCGGGCGGCCGGCGGCCAGGCCTCCTACGAGCACTGCGATGTGGCGCAGGAGGACGACTGGCAGCGCGCCGTGGAAGCGGCACGCCGCCGGTACGGGCCGGTGGACGGGCTGGTCAGCAACGCTTTCGTGCCGTATGTCGCGGCCGCCGACCGCACCACACTCGCCGACTGGGAGCGCCAGCTGTCCGTCAACCTCACGGGGTCCTTCCTGGGGGTGCGCGCCGCGCTGGACGATCTGCACGGCCGGCACGGCGCGGTGGTGCTGACCTCGTCCGTCCATGCGCTGATGGGGCTGCCGGGGCGCCCCGCGTACGCCGCGTCCAAGGCCGGGCTGACCGGGCTCGGGCGGCAGCTGGCCGTGGAGTACGGGCCCGAGGTGCGGGTCAACAGTGTGCTGCCGGGGCCGGTGCTGACCGCGGCCTGGGACGGCATCAGCGATGCGGAACGGCAGGCCAGCGCCGAGGAGACCGCGGCGCGGCGGCTGGGGCGGCCGGAGGAGGTCGCCGCGGCCATCGCGTTCCTGCTCTCCCCGGAGGCATCCTTCGTCACCGGGGCGAGCCTCGTCGTCGACGGCGGCTGGAGCGTGTACAAGAACTCAAGCTGAACCGGGACAGTCGGGACAGAGAGAACCTGAAATTCGACCCTTGGGGGTCCGATGGGCGGCATCCATTTCGGCGGCGACTACAACCCCGAGCAGTGGCCCGAGGAGGTGTGGGCCGAGGATCTGAAGCTGATGAAGGCGGCCCATGTCACCATGGTCACGGCCGGGATCTTCTCCTGGGCCAAGGTCGAACCCCGGCCCGGGGCATGGGACTTCGGGTGGTTCGACAGGGTGATGGACGGCCTTGCGGGGGCCGGGATCGATGTGTGTCTGGCGACGATGACGGCCTCGCCGCCGCCCTGGCTCTCCCGTGCGCATCCCGAGATCCTGCCCGAGGGCGTGGACGGGCAGCGCCGCTGGCCCGGCGGCCGGCAGCACTACTGCCCCTCCAGCCCCGTCTACCGCGCCCATGCCGTACGCCTCGTCGAGCAGCTCGCCACCCGCTACGCCGGACACCCGGCGCTGGCCATGTGGCATGTGGGCAACGAGTACGGGTGCCATACGCGGCAGTGCTACTGCGAGGTGTCGGCCGGGGACTTCCGCAGGTGGCTGCGGGAGCGGTACGAGAGCATCGAGGCGCTCAACGACGCGTGGTCGACGGCCTTCTGGTCGCAGGCGTACGGGGATTTCGACGAGGTGCTGCCGCCGCGCACGGCGCCCACCTTCCCCAATCCGGCGCAGCAGCTGGACTATCTGCGGTTCGGTGATGCCGCGCTGCGGGGCTGCTATCTCGCCGAGAAGGAGGCGCTGGAGCGCCTTGCGCCCGGTGTGCCCGTCACCACCAACCTGATGCCGCAGCACAAGCCCGTGGACGCCTTCGCCTGGGCGGCGCAGATGGATGTCATGGCGCTGGACATGTACCAGGATCCGTACGCGGCGGACGATCACATCCGGGCCGGCTATGTCTTCGACCTGATGCGTTCCGCCCGGTCCGGGCAGCCCTGGCTGCTGCTGGAGCAGGCGCCCGGCGCGGTCAACTGGCGGCCCCGCAACGGGCCCAAGCCGCCGGGTGCGATGCGGCTGTGGAGCTGGCAGGCCGTCGCCCAGGGCGCGGATGCGGTGCTGTATTTCCAGTGGCGGCAGTCGCTGGGCGGGGCGGAGAAGTTCCACTCGGCGATGCTGCCGCACGGCGGGACCGACACCCGGATCTTCCGTGAAGTGGCAGGGCTGGGGCGTGAGTTGGCGTCGCTGCCGGAGATCGCCGGGACGCGGTCGCGGGCCGAGGTGGCGCTGCTGGCGGACTGGCACAGTTGGTGGGCGCTGGAGGTGGACTCCAAGCCGTCGACCGCGCTGGACCACTCCCGGATCGCGCTGGATCACTACCGGCCCTTCTTCGAGGCGGGCGTCGCGTGCGATGTGGTGCCTCCGCAGCGCGAGCTCGCCGGATACCGGCTGGTCGTCGTACCGAATCTCTACCTGCTGACGGCGCGGGACGCGGAGCGGCTGGCCGCCTATGTGCGGGGCGGGGGGCGGCTGGTGGTGTCGTTCTTCTCGGGGATCGTCGATGAGCACGACCGGGTGCATCCCGGCGGCTATCCGGCGCCGCTGCGGGAGCTGCTGGGGCTGCGGGTGGAGGAGTTCTGGCCGCTGGACGCGGGCCGGCAGGTGGCGGTCGGCGGGGAGTACGCCGGGTCGGCGGATCTGTGGTCGGAGGCCATTGATCTCGAAGGGGCGCAGGCCCTCGCGTACTTCACGGACGGGGAGCTCGCGGGGCGGCCCGCGGTGACCCGGCACGCGTACGGGCGGGGCACGGTCTGGTACGTGGGCACCCGGCTCGAACCGGGCCTGCTGCGGGCCCTGCTGGACGACGTGCGGGAGGAGGCCGGGGCGGCGCCCGTACTGCCGGGGCTGCCGGCCGGTGTCCAGGCCACCGTCCGTGAGGATCCGGAGGGGCGGTACGGGCGGTTCACGTTCCTGCTCAATCACCGGGCCGGGTCCGTCGAGGTCGACCTCCCCGCGCCGATGACGGATGTGCTGGCGGCGGCCGGTACGGCGTCGGGGGCGGCTCCCCCGCCCGCCCGCCGGATCACGCTGCCGGGGCGGGGCGTGGCCGTACTGACCGAGCCGGAACCGGGCGACTAGGGCCTGTCGTCAAACTCCCGTCGTTCGCCCGAAGGGCGGGCCCCGCGGCGTCTGGTGCGTGCGATCGCAAGGCGGAGGGTCGTCCCGATACTGGGCGTACCGGGGCGAGCCCGACAACGCAGCGAGCGTGCGTGCCAGGCGTCGCGGGGCAGGCGGGAGTTTGACGACAGGCCCTAGGGACAGGCCCCAACGGCTTATGGCACCGCCACCGAGGCGGCCGCGGCTCCGGCCGTCGCCGCCTCGACCTCCGCCGGGCCCACCCCGGCCCGGCGGGCCAGCGCCACCGCGGCGAGGGTGGAGTGCACCCCGAGCTTGCCCAGGACGTTCTGCATATGCGTACGGACGGTGTGCGGGGAGAGGAACAGCCGCTCGGCGACCGCCTTGCGGCCCAGGCCCGCGACCATGCAGCGCAGCACCTCGCGCTCGCGCGGCGTCAGCGACTCCACCAGCCGCTCGCTCTCGCTGCGGTGCTTGCGGGCCGCTGTCAGCTCGCGCAGGACGCCGGTCAGCAGAGCGGGCGGCAGATGCGTTTCATCACGCAGTACGCCGCGGATGACGGCGAGCAGCCGGGAGAGCGAGCAGTCCTTGGCGACCCAGCCCGAGGCGCCGGCCTGGAGGGCGGCGGCCGCACGGCGCGGATCGTCGCGCTCGGCGAGGACGACCGTGCGCAGATACGGGTGGCTGGTGCGCAGGCCGGAGACGAGTGCGATACCGGCCGAGGCCGTGGTGCGTGGCGCGCTCTCGCGGGCGGTCGGCTGCGGCGGCACCGCTGCCAGCGGCGCGACGGCGGCCAGCTCGGCGTCGGCGAGCAGCACATCGAAGCGGCGGCCCTCGGCGGCGGCCCGTTCGAGGTTGCGCAGGGCCGCGGGGGCGCTGCCCGCCGCCGCCACGTCCACGTCCTGTTCCGCCGCGAGTGCGGCCGCCAGGGATTCGGCGAAGATGCGGTGGTCGTCTACCACCAGAACCCGGATGCGTTGCACGGAGACCCCCTGTCTCGGTGAACGGACCATAGCGGGCACGACGCCCGGATTGAAGATCGCCTCAGCCGTACGGCCGCCGCCGTGCCGACATGACTACCCCGCCCCGGGCGCCGTACCCGACGGTCTCGCCCCCTGATCAGCACCGGCCCCCACCGGTGCTGATCTCAGAGTACGGACAGGAGGCCGCGAGGGAAGGGCAAATGGCCGAACCGGTCCGCCCGCGGGGTGTTTTTGCGACGGATCGGTGGGTGGTATGCGGCGGTCCGGTGGCCGTTTTGCGATGGCTGCCGGCGGGCCGCGCCCGTTACAGCAGGCGGCGGGCACCCGCGCCGGGCACGGCGGTGAAGACTCGCGGGGGGACGAATCCGGCCGCCGCAAAGGCGTCGGTGACGGCGGCGGTGACCGCCGTGGCGTCCGCCTCCTCGACGAGGACGATGGCCGAGCCGCCGAAGCCGCCGCCGGTCATCCGGGCCCCTACGGCACCCGCCGCGACCGCCGTGCCGACCGCGAGGTCCAGCTCGGCGCAGGAGATCTTGAAGTCGTCGCGGAGCGAGGCGTGTCCGGCGGTCAGCAGCGGGCCGATCGCGCGGGTCTCGCCCGCGCCGAGGCGGGCGACGACCTCTTCGACGCGGTGGTTCTCGGTGACGATGTGGCGTACGAGGTCCCGGACGGCGGGCTCATCGGCGAGCTTGTCCAGTGCCTCGGACAGATGCGCGTACGGCACATCGCGCAGGGCGCGCACGCCGAGCGCCCGCGCGCCACGCTCGCAGTCGGCGCGCCGCTGCGCGTATGCGCCGTCCCCCAGTTCGTGCTTCACGCAGGTATCCACGACGAGGAGCCGCAGCCCCTCCCCCGCCAAATCGAACGGTACGTGCCGCTGGGAGAGGTCGCGGGTGTCCAGGAAGAGGGCGTGGCCGTCGGTGCAGCAGGCGGCGGCCGTCTGGTCCATGATCCCGCAGGGCACGCCGACGAAGGCGTTCTCGGCGCGCTGGGCGAGCTGGGCCAGGCGCTGCGGGGCGAGGCCGAGGCCGTAGAGGTCGTTGAGGGCGAGCGCCGTGACGACCTCCAGGGCGGCGGAGGAGGAGAGCCCGGCGCCGGTGGGCACGGTGCTCTCGTAGTGCAGGTCCGCGCCGCCCACCGGCAGCCCGGCCTCCCGCATCGCCCAGACGATGCCCGCCGGGTACGCGGCCCAGCCTCCATCGGGAGCGGGCCGCAGAGCGTCGATGACCAGCTCGACGATGCCGCCGTCGGCGCCGCCGGAGTGCAGGCGCAGCACGCCGTCCGGGCGGGCCGAGGCGGCGGCGACGGTGGTGTGCGGGAGGGCCAGCGGCATCACGAAGCCGTCGTTGTAATCGGTGTGTTCGCCGATCAGGTTGACCCGGCCGGGGGCGGCCCAGACGCCTGCGGGGGCGGCGCCGTACACGGCGTGAAACGCCTCGGAGACGGCCCCTGCCTCCGTCGTCCCGGCCTCGGTCGCGGTCATCAGGACTCCTTCGTGCTCTCCGGCCGGCCGGCGTCGAGCTGCTGGGTGAACTGCCAGGCGTCGGCGACGATCCCGGCGAGGTCGGCGCGGCTGGGGCGCCAGCCGAGCCGGTCGATGGCGGTGCGGGCGGAGGCCACCAGGACGGCGGGGTCGCCGCCGCGGCGCGGGGCCATGACCTCGGGGATGGGGTGCCCGGTGACCTTGCGGACCGTCTCGATGACCTCGCGGACGGAGAAGCCGTTGCCGTTGCCGAGGTTGCAGATCAGGTGCTCGCCCGCGGTCGCCGCGTCGAGGGCGAGGAGGTGGGCGTCGGCCAGGTCGGCGACGTGGATGTAGTCGCGGACGCAGGTGCCGTCGGGGGTGGGGTAGTCGTCGCCGTAGACGGAGATCGCTTCGCGCTTGCCCTGGGCGACCTGGAGGACGAGCGGGATGAGGTGGGATTCGGGGTCGTGGCGCTCGCCGCAGCTGCCGTAGGCGCCGGCGACATTGAAGTAGCGCAGGGAGACGGCGGCCAGGCCGTGGGCGGTGGCCTCGCCGCTGATCATGTGGTCGACGGCGAGCTTGCTGGCGCCGTAGGGGCTGGTGGGCGCGGTCTCGGCGGACTCGGTGATCGGGGTCGACTTCGGCTCGCCGTAGGTGGCGGCAGTGGAGGAGAAGACGAGCTTGCGGACGCCGGCCTTGCGCATGGCGCCCAGCAGCTCCATGGTGCCGCCGACGTTGTTGTCCCAGTACTTCTCGGGCTTCACGACGGACTCGCCGACCTGCGAGAACGCGGCGAAGTGCAGCACCGCGTCGTACGAGTCGTCCAGCCACTTGGCGGCGTCGCGGATGTCGCCCTCGATGAACTCGGCGCCCGCGGGGACCCCCGCCCGGAAGCCGGTCGAGAGGTTGTCGAGGACGGTCACCGTGTGCCCGGCCTCCAGCAGGTGCTGGGCCACCACGCTTCCGACATATCCGGCTCCACCCGTCACCAGGTACTTGGCAGACTCAGGCTTGCTCATGACTCGCTCGCTACCTCTCGCAGTCGCTCGGCCGCGGCCTCCGGCGGCACATCGTTGATGAACACGTTCATGCCGGATTCGGAACCCGCGAGGAACTTCAGCTTGCCGGAAGTCCGGCGAATGGTGAAAAGCTCGAGGTGAAGCGCGAATTCGGTACGGTCCGCGGCCCGTACCGGCGCCTGGTGCCAGGCGGCGATATACGGCGTCCCGGGCGCGTCCGGCCCGAAGATCCGGTCGAACCGCCGCAAGACTTCCAGATAGATCTGTGGGAACTCTGTGCGGGCCGCCTCGTCGAGAGCGAGCAGGTCGGGAACCCGGCGCCGGGGATAGAGGTGCACTTCGTACGGCCAGTGGGCGGCGTACGGGACGAAGGCCACCCAGTGCTCGCCCTCGAGGACGATACGGCGTCCGTCGGCGAGCTCGTCGGCCACCACGTCGTCGAAGAGGTTGCCTCCGCCGGTGGCCTCGCGGTGGGCGGCGAGCGAGCGCAGCATCCGTTCGGTGCGGGGGGTGGTGAAGGGGTACGCGTAGATCTGGCCGTGCGGGTGGCCGAGGGTGACGCCGATCTCGGCGCCGCGGTTCTCGAAGCAGAACACCTGCTCCACTTCGGGGAGTTGGGACAGCTCGGCGGTGCGGTCGGTCCAGGCTTCGAGGACCAGGGCGGCCTGTTCCTCGGTGAGGTCGGCGAAGGAGGCGTCGTGGTCGGAGGTGAAGCAGACGACCTCGCAGCGGCCGCTGTCGCCCGCGAGGGAGGGGAAGCGGTTCTCGAAGACGGCGACGTCGTAGTCGGCGGCGGGGATCTCGGAGCGCCGGCCGTCGCGGGAGGGGCACAGCGGGCATGCGTCGGCCGGGGGGTGGTAGGTGCGGCCCTGGCGGTGCGAGGCGACGGCGACGCGGTCACCGAGGAGGCGGTCGTGGCGGATCTCGGAGGCGGTGGCCACCGGGTCGAGGGGGCGGCCGTCGGCCTCGTCGCGTACGGCGTCGTCGCGGGAGTCGTAGTAGATCAACTCCCGGCCGTCCGCGAGCCGGGTCGTCGTCTTCTTCACCGGGAGCTCCTCACCACACACCACGCCGACCAAACACAAACAAACATAATGAAGCACAACTAAACAGTGGCGTCAACGCCTGAGCATTATCCGGACATACCGCCCCGCAGGGCTCACGCCGATCACGATCGAACAAATAAAACCAACAAAAGTGTTCAGTTTCTGGCGGCTCGCGCGTAGCTTTCTGTGCGTTCAGATCGCTCCCAAAGAAGCGAGTGCCTCCCATGACCACCCTGGCCGAAGGCCTCCGGCTCCCCACCAACGGACTCGACTACACGATCCTGGCCATCTACTTCGTCGTCGTCCTCGGCATCGGATTCGCGGCCAGGCGCAGCGTGAAGACGAGCCTGGACTTCTTTCTCTCCGGCCGTTCGCTGCCCGCCTGGGTGACCGGCCTCGCATTCGTCGCCGCCAACCTCGGCGCCACCGAAATCCTCGGGATGGCCGCGACCGGCGCGCAGTACGGCGTCGCGGTGGTGCACTGGTACTGGATCGGCGCCATCCCGGCCATGGTCTTCCTGGGCCTGGTCATGATGCCGTTCTATTACCGCTCCAAGGTCCGCTCGGTCCCCGAGTTCCTGCTCCAGCGGTTCGACAAATCCGCGCACCTGCTCAGCTCGGTCCTGTTCGCCTTCGCGGCGATACTGATCGCGGGCGTGAACCTCTACGCCCTGTCGATCGTCGTCGAGGCGCTGCTCGGCTGGCCGCAGTGGGTGGCGATCGTCGTCGCGGGCCTGTTCGTCCTCGCGTACATCACCATCGGCGGCCTGTCCTCGGCGATCTACAACGAAGTGCTCCAGTTCTTCGTCATCCTCGCCGCGCTCATACCCCTCTGCATCATCGGCCTCAAGCGTGTCGGCGGCTGGGGCGGCCTGACCGACTCCGTGGAGTCCTCGCACGGCCACAACTTCCTCACCGCCTGGGGCGGTACGGGCATCGGCGACGCCAACCCGCTCGGCGCGAACTGGCTGACGATCATCCTCGGCCTGGGCTTCGTGCTCTCCTTCGGCTACTGGACGACGAACTTCGCCGAGGTGCAGCGCGCCCTGTCCGCGAAGAACCTCTCCGCCGCCCAGCGCACCCCGCTGATCGCCGCCTTCCCCAAGATGTTCATCGTCTTCCTGGTGATGATCCCGGGCCTGATCGCCGCCGTCCTGGTCCCGAAGATAGGCACGGCCGGCTCCGGCCTCACCTACAACGACGCGATTCCCTATCTGATGCAGGAGCTGCTGCCCAACGGCGTGCTCGGCATCGCGGTCACCGGTCTGCTGGCCGCGTTCATGGCGGGCATGGCGGCCAACGTCTCCTCCTTCAACACCGTCTTCACGTACGACATCTGGGCCAAATACGTGAAGAAGGACCGGGAGGACGGCTACTACCTGCGCTTCGGCCGGCTCATCACGGCGGTCGGCGTCCTCGCCTCCATCGGCACGGCCTTCATCGCCTCGTCGTTCTCGAACATCATGGGCTACCTCCAGACCCTGTTCTCCTTCTTCAACGTCCCGATGTTCGTGGTCTTCATCATCGGCATGTTCTGGAAGCGCGCCTCGATGAAGTCCGGCGTGTGGGGTCTGCTCGCGGGCACCACCGCCGCGATGGTCAACTACTTCTGGATCTACAAGCAGGGCATCATCGCCATCCCCACCGACCAGGGCGCCAACTTCGTCTCCGCGATCGTCGGCTTCGTCGCCGGCGCCGTCGTCATGGTCGTCGTCACGCTCTTCACGGCGCCCAAGCCGGAAGCCGAGCTGGCAGGCCTGGTGTACGGGACGACCGCGCCCGGCCTGGAGGAGCCGCCCGCCGAGGGCGACGACGCCTGGTACCGCAAACCGGCACTGCTCGGCTGGGGCGCGATCGTGCTCGCCGCCGCCTGCTACCTGCCCTTCTCCCTCTGATCGGAGGCTTGACGTCCCATGTCTGAACTGCAGAACGAAGTCTCCGAGCTGGAGCGCAAGTCCGCGACCGCGGCACGGCTCTTCGACATCCGGCGCATCATCGGCGGCCTGTTCGTGCTCTACGGGATCATCGTCACCATCGCCGGCATCACCGCCTCCGACGCCGACCTGAAGAAGGCCGAGGACATCAACATCAACCTCTGGACGGGGCTCGGCATGCTCGTCCTGGGCCTGTTCTTCCTGGTGTGGCTGAAGCTGCGGCCGGCCGTGCCGCCCGCGGTGGAGGGGATCGAGGCGGCTGACGGCCCCTCGGCGCACTGAACCGCGGACCACTGCGCCCGCCCCGGACCGGTGGTACGGCGCGGGCCCGGCGCCTACGGAAACGTGAGCGCCCGGCCCGCCCCGGCCGCGCGCCCGGCCCGCCCCGGCCTACCGGGACCGGGGTGCCCCTTCCGGATACCCGTATTCCTTTTCCTTGTGCCGCGTCATGTTGTCGAGCACCTCCCACAAGGCGAGGCCGTTCTGCGTCCAAAGGACTTCGCGCAGTTGCTCCTTCAGCAGAGCGCATCCCGGGCAGCAACTGGGGTCCGCGAGACCGGAACGCGGCACGGCGAGCGGATCCTGATACGACACGTTCCTGCGGCGCGCACTGCCGCTGCCCCCGCTCATCCCCGCACCACCTGCGGATGGGCGTGGCAACTCATCTCGACGTTGCAGTCCGTCACCTTCGACCTGTCCCCCACGGCGTACGCCCTCGCCCGCTCCTCGGCCAGCGCCCCGCACACGTCACACCCCGCAACCGGTACGGGCTCCGGCGCCGGTTCCCCCAGGTGGACGGGGCGGCACAGACGGGCCATCAGGCCCGCACCTCCACACCGTGAATCCAGCGCGGCCCCGCGTCACACCCGTGCACGGCCAGCCACAGCGCCCGACGCCGCCCACGCTGAGCCCGTCGTTCCCGTCGTTCCTCGGGCGTGCGGACGTACGGACGGACCAGGTACGAGTCCTCCCCACACAGCAGCGCCGGCTGCCGGACGGGCACACGAGGGGGCACGGGCATGGGCGCGTCTGCGCGGCGGCCCACCAGCGGCACTCGGCTCAGCCGTCCGACCGGAGCAGAAGCGCGGAGCCCGGCGGCCGGGTACGTCCCGCCCGCCCGGTGGCGCCCCGCCGCAGGCGGCAACAGCCCTAAGAGCGACTCCGAGAGGCGGGCGAACTTCGGCAGCAAGGGCTGCCGCAGCGGGAGCATGAGCACGAGTTCGCGGGAATCGACGTTGTCGTGACAGGGACACGGTGAACCACCGCCTTGATCCTGGGCTATACGATCCCGGGAACCGTATCGCCATTCACGAAAAGCAGCAAGATAGGGAGCGGGTGGTTGCCGCCAGGTAGTCGCTTACCGTGTACACGAAGGGTTGGGATCACCTACCGCGCAGGAGGACGCCGTGAGCACCAGCGAGTGGGTCAGTACCTCGATGCCGTACCTGACGCCCCGTGAGAAGGGGGAGCCCGACGCCTGGGGCGCGGAGACTGCCGCCCGTGGTCGCCGGGGCAGGCAACGCATCGTCCATGCTGGGGAGATCGCGGCACCGGCCGAGATCGCGGAATGCCTGGGAATCGCCCAGGGCGAGGACGTCGTCGTACGACGCCGTGTGATGTATCTCGACGACGTGCCCTGCGAGTTGACCGATACCTATTACCCCGTCCACATCGCACGAGGAACCCGTCTGGCCGGGACGGCAAAGATTCCCGGCGGTGCGGTCTCGCTCCTCGCCGAGCTCGGGCACACAGGCGTCCGGGTGCGGGAGGATGTGATCGCCCGGATGCCCGGCGACGAGGAGCGTGATGCCCTGCGGACCGGCGCGGGTGAGCCGGTGCTCCAGCTGACCCGGGTCACGCTGGACGGCCACGACCGGCCGATCCAAGTCGACAGGATGGCCATGCCCGGACGCCTTCAGCGGCTGCGCTACGAGATCAGGATCGGATGACCGTGCCGAGAACCGAAGACGACGCATACGACCGGCGGTCCCTGCACGAACGGATCGCCGCCGATCTACGCGACGAAATCATGAGCGGCGACCTGGCCCCTGGCGCAAATCTGCCCTCCACGGCGCAGCTCAAGGCACGGTTCGACGCCTCCAACGCCACCGTGCAGAAAGCGCTCCAGCTACTCAAGGACGAACGTCTCGTCGTTGGTCGCGCAGGAGCTGCGGTGACCGTCCGGGAACACCGGCAGCGGACCATGCGGCCCGCTTCCTTCATGTCACCGGCCGGACCCGGCGAGCAGTACCCCTGGCTCACCGAGGCCGCGAAGCACGGAGGGCGGGCACGCAGCGAGCTGCTGGAGGTCGCGGAGGCCGTGCCGCCGAGTGATGTCGCGGACGCCCTGAAGCTCGCGGACCGCGGCACGGCATTGCTCCGCCGCCAGATCCTTTGGATCGACGACGAGCCGGTCGAACTGGTCAAGTCCTACTACCCACTGGACATCACCCGCGGCACCGCGATGACGGAACGCCGCAGAATCAAGGGCGGCACACCCGCTCTCCTGGCCGAACTGGGCTACCCACCCAGGCTCAGCGTCGACCGGCTCTCGGCCCGCGTACCCACTCAAGAGCAGTACGAGGCCCTGCACCTTTCCAGCAACCTGCCCGTCCTTCGGACCCTGCGCGTCGTCTACAGCAACCATGAACGGCCCGTTGAGGCCACCGTCATGGTCAAGGCCGGCCACCTCTATGAGCTCCGATACGAGTTCACACCGGAGTGAAGCCGCCCTTGCCGGAAATTCTCTTGTCGGCCGCCCGGCGCTGGTCTTCTCCGCCGGAAGCTGGTCGTCGTTCGTCTCCGCCGTCAAGCGCGGGGATTTCCCCGCCTGAGCCGACCGGAGCGCGTGCAAGTTCGTGCAAGTCCGGTGCGCTGCAGGGGGCGTACCCCCTCTACGCGCGCCCCGGTTCCGGCTCCCCCGCGTCCCTGGCCCGCACGCCCCCGCCCCGCGCCACCCGCTCCAGCAGCCCGGTACGCGCCGCCAGCGCGGCGGCCTCCAGCCGGGAGCCCACCTCCAGCTTCATCAGGACCCGCTGGACGTGCGTACGGGCCGTGCTCGGCGCGATGTCCATCCCGGCCGCGATCAACCGGGTGTCCTCACCGTCCGCGACCCGCATCAGCACCTCGATCTCGCGCGGGGTGAGCAGCTGCAGCAGCCGCGCGCCCTCGTCATCCGGCTGGACCGCCGGATGCAGCAGCTCCTCGAAGGCCTGCTGGAGCAGCTGCGGCGCAATGGCCGACTCGCCCGCCCGCGCCTTCATCATGGCGCGCTCGACGCCCTCGATCCGCTCGTCGTTACGGACATAGCCGGAGGCCCCGGCGGCGAAGGCGGCCGCGATACCGAGCGGGCTGGGCACCGGTCCCAGCACCACTACCGCGATCCCCGGCCGCTCCTTCTTGATCCGTACGACCGGGTCGAAAGCCCCCGGCGCGGCGGGCGTGGCGGTGCCCAGCAGGCACACCTCCGGCGCCCGGCTCACCACCAGATCCGCGGCCCCGGCGCTCGGCGCAGCCGCCGCCAGTACGCGGTGCCCGCGCAGCTTCAGAGCCGAGGCGAGCGCCTCGGCGAGCAGACGGTGATCGTCGACCACCATGAGCCGCACGACCATCGAGAACCCCCTCACCTCCCGGCGGGCCCCGCCCCCGGCCCCCGCCGGGCCCCTTTGTCCCCGGGAAGCTACACGGTCGGCCGACCGCGCGCGCCCCCTACCGGGGAGAAGGCCACCGGAATGCGGCCTTCTTGGCCAATCGGGGCCGATAGCCTCCCCCGGACGCCGTCCGGGGGAACCCCCATCGCGGCCACGGCCCCGCGCCGCTACGCGTCCTCGGCCAGTTCCAGCCAGCGCATCTCCAACTCCTCGCGCTCGCCCGCCAATTCACGCAGCTGGGCATCGAGCCCGGCGACCTTCTCGAAGTCGGTGGCGTGCTCGGCGATCTGGGTGTGGAGTGTGCTCTCCTTGTCGCCGATCTTGTCCAGCTGCCGCTCGATCTTCTGGAGTTCCTTCTGTGCCGCGCGGTTGACGGCCGCCGTCTTCTTGGGCGTGGCCGTCTGCTGCGCGGGGGCGGGCGTCGCGGCCTCGATGACCTTCTGGCGGCGCTCCAGGTACTCGTCGATGCCGCGCGGCAGCATCCGCAGCGCGGCGTCACCGAGGAGCGCGAAGACCCGGTCCGTCGTCCGCTCGATGAAGTACCGGTCGTGGCTGATGACGATCAGCGAGCCCGGCCAGCCGTCCAGCACGTCTTCCAGCTGGGTCAGGGTCTGGATGTCGAGATCGTTGGTCGGCTCGTCGAGGAAGAGGACGTTGGGCTCGTCCATCAGCAGCCGCAGGATCTGCAGCCGCCGCCGCTCACCGCCCGACAGATCACCGACCGGCGTCCACTGCTTCTCCTTCGTGAAGCCGAACTGCTCGCACAGCTGCCCCGCGGTCATCTCCCGGCCCTTGCCGAGATCGACGCGCTCGCGCACCCGCTGGACGGCCTCCAGCACCCGCAGCGCGGGGTCGAGTTCGCCGACCTCCTGCGAGAGATACGCCAGCTTGACGGTCTTGCCGACGACGATCTTCCCGGCCGCGGGCTGCGCCTCGCCCTGCGTACGGGCCGCCTCGGCCAGCGCCCGCAGCAGCGAGGTCTTGCCCGCGCCGTTCACACCCACCAGGCCAATCCGGTCGCCGGGCCCGAGCTGCCAGGTCAGATGCTTCAGCAGCTCCTTGGGGCCCGCCTGGACGGTGACGTTCTCCAGCTCGAAAACGGTCTTGCCCAGCCGGGAGTTGGCGAACTTCATCAGCTCTGCGGTGTCCCGCGGCGGCGGCACATCGGCGATCAGTTCGTTGGCGGCCTCGATACGGAACCGCGGCTTGCTGGTACGGGCCGGGGCGCCGCGCCGCAGCCAGGCCAGCTCCTTGCGCATCAGGTTCTGCCGCTTGGTCTCTTCGGTGGCCGCGATCCGCTCCCGCTCGGCGCGCGCGAAGACGTAGTCGCTGTAGCCGCCCTCGTACTCGTGGATCGCGCCGCGCTGGACGTCCCACATCTGCGTACAGACCTGGTCCAGGAACCACCGGTCGTGGGTGACGACCACCAGCGCGCTGCGGCGCGCCCGCAGATGGCCGGCGAGCCACGAAATGCCTTCCACATCAAGGTGGTTGGTGGGCTCGTCCAGGACGATCAGGTCCTGTTCGGCGATCAGGAGCTTGGCCAGGGCGATGCGGCGGCGCTCGCCGCCGGACAGCGGCCCGATGACGGTGTCCAGGCCCTTGTCGAAGCCCGGCAGATGCAGATCGCCGAAGAGCCCGGTCAGGATGTCCCGGACCTTGGCGTTGCCGGCCCACTCGTGGTCGGCCATGTCCCCGATGACCTCGTGCCGGATGGTGGCGGCCGGGTCGAGGGAGTCGTGCTGGGTGAGCACGCCCAGCTGCAGCCCGCCGCTGTGCGTGACCCGGCCGGTGTCCGCGTCCTCCAGCTTGGCGAGGATCCGGATCAGGGTGGTCTTCCCGTCCCCGTTGCGCCCGACGACGCCGATCCGGTCCCCCTCGTTGACGCCGAGCGAGACACCGTCGAGCAGGGCACGGGTTCCGTAGACCTTGCCGACGGCTTCCAGATTGACGAGGTTGGTGGCCATTGCGCTCCTTGCTGCCGGCCCGCGCGGCTCCGGTCAGCGCCGCGCTCAGTGGGGCAGCTTCCAGGATCCCATGGCGCCACCGGGACCTCGTACGAGCCCGGTGGCCCGACGGCTCACACCAGCGTCGCGCCCGGCGCCGGTGCATCGGCGACCCGTACCTGGCGGCAGGTGCCGGAGGCCAGCAGTGCGGCCGCGACCTGCTGTGCCGCGTCCGCGTCCTTGACCAGGAAGGCGGTGGTCGGTCCGGAGCCGGAGACCAGGGCGGCCAGGGCGCCGGCGGCGGTGCCGGCATCCAGGGTGGCCCCGAGGGCGGGCCGCAGGGAGAGCGCGGCGGGCTGGAGGTCGTTGGCGAGGGCGGCGGCGAGGGCCGTGGCGTGGCCGGTCTCCAGGGCAGCCAGCAGTTCGGGGGCGGCCGTCGGCTCGGGGACGTCCGTGCCCTCCGTCAGGCGGTCGAATTCGCGGTAGACGGCCGGGGTGGACAGCCCCCCGTCGGCGACCGCGAAGACCCAGTGGAAGGCGCCGCCGACGGTCAGCGGGGTCAGCAGCTCGCCGCGGCCGTGGCCCAGCGCCGCGCCGCCGACCAGGCTGAAGGGGACATCGCTGCCCAACTCGGCGCAGATGTCGAGGAGTTCGGCGCGGTCGGCGCCCGTGGACCAGAGGGTGTCGCAGGCGAGCAGGGCGCCGGCGGCGTCCGCGCTGCCGCCCGCCATACCGCCCGCGACCGGGATGTCCTTGGTGATGTGGAGGTGGACGTTCGGCTCGATGCCGTGCCGGGCCGCGAGGAGCTCGGCGGCGCGGGCCGCCAGGTTCGTACGGTCCAGCGGGATCTGGTCGACGTCATGGCCCTCGGCGGTGATCCGCAGGGTGTCCGAGGGGGTGGCGGTGACCTCGTCGTAGAGGCCGACGGCCAGGAACACATTCGCCAGGTCGTGGAAGCCGTCGGGCCGGGCCGCGCCCACCGCCAGCTGGACGTTGACCTTGGCCGGCACCCGTACGGTGACCGATGCGCTGTTCGTCGCGCCTGCCCTCATCCCGCGTCTCCCTCTGTCCCTGGCTTGTGCTCGGCGATCCGCGCGAACTCTTCCACGGTCAGCGCCTCGCCGCGGGCCTGCGGCGAAATCCCCGCGGCGACCAGCGCGGCCTCCGCCGCCGCGGCCGATCCTGCCCACCCCGACAGCGCGGCCCGCAGCGTCTTGCGGCGCTGCGCGAAGGCGGCGTCGACGGCCGCGAAGACCTCGTCCCGGCTCGCCGTCGTCTCCAGCGGCTTCTGACGCCGTACGAGGGAGACCAGCCCGGAGTCGACGTTCGGCGCGGGCCAGAAGACATTACGGCCGATGGAGCCGGCCCGCTTGACCTCGGCGTACCAGTTGGCCTTGACCGACGGCACGCCGTAGACCTTGTTGCCGGGGCGGGCCGCAAGCCGGTCGGCGACCTCGGCCTGCACCATGACCAGGGTGCGGTCGATGGTGGGGAAGGTCGCCAGCATGTGCAGCAGCACCGGGACCGCGACGTTGTAGGGGAGGTTGGCGACCAGCGCGGTGGGCGCGGCGCCGGGCAGCTCGGTGACGTGCATCGCGTCGGTGTGCACCAGCGCGAAGCGGTCGGCGCGCGCGGGCAGCCGGGCGGCGACGGTGCCCGGCAGCGCGGCCGCCAGCACCTCGTCGATCTCGACGGCGATGACCCGGTCGGCGGCCTCCAGCAGCGCCAGGGTCAGCGATCCGAGACCGGGCCCGACCTCGACCACGACATCGTCGGGCCGGACACCGGCGGTTCGTACGATCCGGCGGACCGTATTGGCGTCGATGACGAAATTCTGGCCGCGCTGCTTGGTGGGCCGTACGCCGAGCGTGGCGGCCAGCTCGCGGATGTCGGCGGGCCCGAGAAGGGGGCCGGACTCGTCGGTGGGGGTCTTACTCACCCGTGAAGCTTACGGCCGCAGACCGGCCAGGGGCTCGCCCCCCGGGTCACGTACAGCTTCTTCGCGCGGAAGGTCTGCTCCTGGGCGGGGGCGTCCTGCGGCCGGCCGTTGCCTCCGAGGGCGTGCCAGGTGCCGACGTCGAACTGGTAGAGCCCGCCGTAGTTCCCCGACGCATCGACCGCGTCCGGCCGCCCGCCCGCCTCGCACTGCGCCAGCGATTCCCAGGCGAGATGGTCGGCTCCGGCGACGGAGGCGGGCAGGACCCTGGTGCCGATGTGCACGATCTGCGGGCGGGGCGCATGCACCACGTCCGTATCCAGCCGCTGCGGCTTCTGCTTGACGCCGTTGACGGTGCGCAGGCGGTAGGTGACCCGCCGCACGCCGGGCCGCCCCTGCTGCACCACGGACTCGGTGCCGACGGCCAGTGAGGGGTCCCGCTTCGTGACCGTACGGAAGGGGATCGACCGCTCCCGTACCTCCTTGGAGCCGGTGATCCGCATGACCGAGACACTCTGCCCCTCGCGCGGGAAGCTCTCCGGCGGCACCGAGGTGGTGTCCTGGCCGTGCAGCGTGAGCCCGGCCTGGGCCAGGGCCTCGCGGACGGTGGCGGCGTTGGTGCGGATGCGGTATTCGCGGCCGTCGGCGACGAAGACCACCGAGCGTTCGGTGCGTACGGCCAGCTCCAGGCCGTGCCGCTCGATGCGGAGGGAACGGGAGCTGGAGAGATGGGCGCCCTCGGCCCGTACCCCGAGCTGGCGCAGCGCGCCGTTCACGGTCTCGGCGGTGGTCCACACCTGGCGGCGCTGTCCGTCGAGGGTGAGGACGACGGGACGGCCGTGCCGGACGACGACCTCGTCGCCGCTGCGGAGCTCGGCGCCGGGGGCGGGCGCGACGATGTCATGCCCGCCGATGTCCAGCTTCTCGTCGTCGAGCAGGTCCTCGACGTCGGCGGCGAAGGTGTGCAGGGTGCGTGGGTTGCCGTCGACGCTGAGCCGGATCGCCTTGTCGTGGGCGATGAAGGCGGTGGTGCCGCCGGCGAGGAAGGCCACGACCAGGGCCCGCGGCAGCAGCCGCCGTAGCGTTTCCGGGCGCTGGGGGGCGCGCCTGCGACGGCCGCGCGCGGCGCGGTGGCTGCTCTGCGAATGACTCACGACGCTCCAGATGCCACAGATCCGGTTGACGGCCGGAGGGTAGCGGAGCAACGGTCACCATCCAAAGCCGGTCGACTACGGAACGTGATCGCGTCTTTCGGGCGCGCGGGGGTCAGTAGTCGAAGGCGCGGGCCGTGTTCGCCGCGACGGCCGAGGCCAGCGCGTCCTCAGGCATCCCCTTGACCTCGGCCATCGCGCGCAGCGTGAGCGGAATCAGATAGGGCGCGTTCGCTCGTCCGCGGTACGGCACGGGGGTGAGGAAGGGGGCGTCGGTCTCGACGAGCACCAGTTCGGGCGGGGCGACGGCGAGCGCGTCGCGCAGCGGCTGGGCGTTCTTGAAGGTGACGTTGCCGGCGAAGGACATGAAGTAGCCGGCCTCGGCGCAGATCTCGGCCATGGCGGCGTCGCCGGAGTAGCAGTGGAAGACGACGCGTTCGGGCGCGCCCTCCTCGCGCAGGATCCGCAGCACGTCCTCGTGGGCTTCCCGGTCGTGGATGACCAGGGCCTTGCCGTGCCGTTTGGCGATCTCGATATGGGCGCGGAAGGACCGCTGCTGGGCGGCCATGCCGTCGGGGCCCGTACGGAAGTAGTCGAGGCCGGTCTCGCCGACGCCGCGGACCTCGGGGCGGGCGGCGAGTGCGTCGATCCCGTCCAGCGCCGCGTCCAGGGCGGCGTCCCCGCCGGGCTGCCGCGCGCCCTGTCGCGACCAGCCGTCGGGGTCCCCGAGGACGATCCGGGGCGCCTCGTTCGGATGCAGCGCGACGGCCGCGTGCACGCTGTCGTATGCGGCGGCGGTGTCCGCGGCCCAGCGCGAACCGGCCAGGTCGCAGCCCACCTGGACCACCGTCGTCACCCCGACCGAGGCGGCCTTGGCGAGCGCCTCCTCGACGGGGGTTTCCTGCATGTCGAGGTGGGTGTGCGAGTCCGCGACCGGCACCCGAAGCGGTTCGGGCAGCGGCGGCGGGGTGGTCTTGTCGTCCTGCGGTGCCATGGCCGCGATCCTACGAGGACCGCGGCCGGCGCTCACCTGCGGTGGTGCGGGACGGTCACTTGCGGTGGTGCTGGAAGGGATGCAGCAGGTCGGAGAGGTGCCAGTGGTGGCGCTCGCCCTGTTCGGCGGTGCTGCCCGAACGGCCCTCGGCGGCCTGCGGACCCGTTGCGGGAGCGGCCTTTTTCCTGCCGTTGCCGGACTGGCGCTGGTGCATGTTCGCTATCGCGTCGGAGACCAACGAGACCTGGCCGGAGCGCATGATCCGTACGACGTTGCTGCCGCAGCTCAGGCACGTGGGCCGGGTCAACGGGGACGGCACGCGCTCGCCGTCCGCGTAGTAGATGACGTGCAGGTCGCCCTTGGCGTCCACCGGGTGCTCTATCTCGTACGCCTGCTCCCAGCCGCGCCCGCATTTCATGCACGCGAAGGCATACGCCTCACGTGCCGCAGGCTCGGCGGACCGGGGAAAAGGGGAATCTCCGCGCGCCGGAGTGCTGGTGGTCTTCGCGATGTCGCTCATGTGCGCTCCCTCTTGTCCATAGGACAAGGCAAGGTTTCCGGGACCGTACGTCCCACCCCCAGTGGACGCCCATTTCGGCCGGATGCGCAGCTGAGCTGCTGCCTATTGGCCCAGATTTGACAGGTGGCAGGTAAAACACCCGACTGCGCGGCCGCTGCCTTTACCTTCCAGGCCCGTCATTTACCTTCCCGTGGGCCGGTTCTGGCCGAGTCGCGTTCTTCGCCGCGACCACCGCGTCAAAAACCTGCCGCTTGGGCAGCCCCGCATCCGCCGCAACCGCCGCGATGGCCTCCTTACGGCGCTCCCCCGCCTCCTCGCGCACCCGCACCCGGCGCACCAGCTCTTCCGGCCCCAGCTCCTGCGGCCCGGTCTCCGGAGCGCCCTCCACCACGACGGTGATCTCGCCCCGTACCCCCTCGGCGGCCCACGGCGCCAGCTCCCCCAGCGTCCCCCGCTTGACCTCCTCGTACGTCTTGGTCAGCTCGCGGCAGACGGCGGCCCGCCGGTCCGCGCCGAAGACCTCGGCCATCGCGGCGAGGGTGTCGTCCAGGCGGTGCGGGGCCTCGAAATAGACCAGGGTGCGGCGCTCGCCGGCCACCTCGCGCAGCCGCGAGAGCCGCTCGCCCGCCTTCCGGGGCGGGAATCCCTCGAAACAGAAGCGGTCCACCGGCAGGCCGGACACCGCGAGGGCGGTGAGCACCGCGGACGGGCCCGGCACGGCGGTGACCTTCACCCCGCGCTCCACCGCCGCCGCCACCAGCCGGTAGCCGGGGTCGGAGACGGACGGCATCCCGGCGTCGGTGACCAGCAGCACCCGCGCCCCGCCCGCCAGCGCATCGGCCAGCTCCGGCGTCCGCGCCGCCTCGTTGCCCTCGAAGTACGACACGATCCGCCCGGACGGCTGCACGTCCAGCGCCTGGGTCAGCCGGCGCAGCCGCCGGGTGTCCTCGGCGGCGATCACATCGGCGGCCGCCAGCTCGGTGGCCAGCCGCGGCGGCGCGTCCGCGATCTCGCCGATGGGCGTCCCTGCAAGTACCAGCGTTCCAGTCACACACCCATCCTCCCAGGGCGGCGCGGGCGCCCCGCGGCGGGCAGGACCGAGGCAGGAGCCGTCGCCGGTTCCGGAGAACCTGTTGACCACAACCTCGACGGCGCGGCGCCCCGGTCCGTGGCACCAAACGCCGGTCCACAGACTGCTTCCCTACGATGGGCCGGGTGACGAGTGACACCACCGCGACCGAGGCCGGCGCGCACCGCGCCGGATACCCGGCCCAGCAGCCCCCCGTGTGGCAGCGGCGGCTGCGCCGCTTCGGTTACCCGGGCCGCCCGCAAGGCGATCTCCGCGCGCGGCTGGTGCCCGCTTTCCCGGAGCCCGGGAGCCGGCTGTGGGCGCTGCTCGGCGTGGGCCCGCTCGCCGCCGGGCGGCTGGCCCGCTGGTCGGCCTGGGGCGGCCCGCTCCTGGTGGCGCTGCTCGCGGGCGTCCTGCGCTTCTGGCACCTGGGCAGCCCGCACGACGTGATATTCGATGAGACGTACTACCCCAAGGACGCCTGGTCGCTGCTCCAGTACGGCTACGAGGGCACCTGGGACAAGAACGCCAACGCGGCGCTCATCGATCCACACCCGAAGATCCTGCTCTCCCCCCAGGCCTCGTACGTCGTCCATCCGCCCATGGGCAAATGGCTGATCGCCCTGGGCGAGTGGGTGTTCGGCATGAACCCCTTCGGCTGGCGCTTCATGGTCGCCCTCCTGGGCACCCTGTCCGTCCTGCTCATCTGCCGCATCGGCCGCCGCCTGATGCGCTCCACGGCCCTGGGCTGCCTGGCCGGCACCCTCCTGGCGTTCGACGGCCTGCACTTCGTGATGAGCCGCACCGCCCTCCTCGACCTCATCGTGATGTTCTGGGTGGTGGCCGCCTTCGGCTGTCTCCTGGTGGACCGGGACCGCACCCGGGCCCGGCTGGCCGCGGCCCTGCCCGTAGGTCCGGACGGCCTGGCCCGCCCGGACGACACCGTCGGCGACCGGCTGCGCCTCGGTTGGCGCCCCTGGCGTATCGCGGCCGGCCTCTGCCTCGGCCTGGCCTCCGCCACCAAGTGGAACGGCCTCTACTACCTCGCCGCCTTCGCCCTGATGGCGGTCCTCTGGGACGTCGCGGCCCGCCGCACCGCCGGCGCCCGCCGCCCCTTCCGCTCCACCGTCCGCCGCGACGTCCTCCCCGCCTTCGGCGCCACCGTCGTCGTCGCCCTCGCCACCTACCTCGCCTCGTGGTCCGGCTGGATCGCCACCAAGGGCGGCTACTACCGCGACTGGGCGACCACCCCCGAGGGGCACACCGGCTCCTGGACCTGGCTGCCCGACTGGCTGCGCAGCCTGTGGCACTACCAGACCGAGGTCTACGCCTTCCACACCGGCCTGACCACCCCGCACACCTACCAGTCCAACCCCTGGAGCTGGCTGGTCCTGGGCCGCCCCGTCTCGTACTTCTACAAGGACCCCGCCGCCGGCTCCCAGGGCTGCACCGCCGCCGAAGGCTGCGCCCGCGAGGTCCTGGCCCTGGGCACCCCGCTCCTGTGGTGGGCCGCCTGCTTCGCCCTGCTCTACGCCCTCTACCGCTGGCTCTTCATCCGCGACTGGCGAGCGGGCGCCATCGTCTGCGGCGTCGCCGCGGGCTACCTCCCCTGGTTCCTCTACCAGGAGCGGACCATCTTCCTCTTCTACGCCGTCGTCTTCGTCCCGTTCCTGTGTCTGGCGCTGGCCATGATGATCGGCGCGATCATCGGCCCGCCGGGCGCGAACGAACGCCGGCACACGATCGGGACGGTGGGCGCGGGCGTCCTCGTTCTCCTCATCATCTGGAACTTCATCTACTTCTATCCGCTCTACACGGGCACGCCGATCCCGAAGTCGGCGTGGCACGGTCGGATGTGGTTCGACAGCTGGGTCTGATGCGCTGCCCGGCCCGCCGCCCGAGGGTCACGGGTCCATGACAACCCCACAACAGCGCGTCACCGTACCGTGCCCAGATCGAGACTGATCGGGACTCGTTCACTTGCCCGTGTCCCTTAGAGTGCGACGCACGTTCTTGTGTGCGTATTCAAGGACGAGTTCTCTGGGAGGGGATCGGTGGCATGCGCCGCGAGGTGAAGTACGGGCTGATCGGCGGATCGGTGGCCCTGGTGGCCGGAGTCGTCGGCGGCTTCACGCTGTTCGGTGGCTCGGACGACGACAAGTCGCCGCAGCAGGTCACATCGGCGGACGCCAAGTCGGGTGACAACGCGCCTGGCGTGAAGACCGGCCCGCTCAGCGTGAAGGAAGTGCAGGCGACGTCGCAGGAATTCCTGAACGCCTGGCAGTCCGGCGACGCCGACAAGGCCGCCGGGCTGACGGACAGCCCCGAGACCGCCAAGAGCGCGCTGGCGTCCTTCAGCAAGAAGGCGCGGTTCTCGAAGGTGACGGTGACGCCGGGCACGCCGACGGGCGACAAGGCGCCGTACACCGTCGCCGCCCAGATCGACTACAACGGCACCAAGGCGCCGTTCACGTACAGCACTTCGGTGAATGTGCAGCGCGACAAGACCACCGGCAAGCCGCGGATCGCCTGGCAGCCGTCGGCCCTCTACCCGGGCCTGGCCAAGGGCGACGAGCTGCGTACCGGCGAGGCCGAGGCGCCGCCGATCAAGGCCGTCGACCGTAACGGTGTCGAGCTGACGCCCGAGGCGCACCCGACGCTGGCCGGGATCCTGGACAGCCTGCGCGACAAGTACGGCGCCAAGACCAACGGCAAGCCCGGTGTGGAGCTGTTCATCCACCGCGCCACGAGCGCCAAGCCTGCCGAGCAGCAGCCCGACAAGACGCTGAAGGTGCTCTCCAAGGGCACCCCGGGCACGCTCAAGACCACCCTGGACGCCAAGCTCCAGTCGGTGGCCGAGAAGGCGATCAGCGGCAAGAAGTCCGCCTCGGCGGCCGCGGTCAAGCCCAGCACCGGCGAGATCCTGGCGCTCGCCAACTCCCCGGCGAAGGGCTTCAACACGGCCACCCAGGGGTCGTACGCCCCCGGCTCGACGATGAAGATCATCACCTCGGCGATGTTCCTGGACAAGGGCCTGACCTCGCCCACCAAGAAGCACCCGTGCCCCAAGTACTTCACGGTCGGCGGCTGGAAGTTCCAGAACGACGGCAAGTCCGAGATCAAGGACGGCACCTTCGCGCAGAGCTTCGCCGCGTCCTGCAACAACGCCTTCATCTCGATGGCGCCGAAGCTCAAGAACGACGATCTGACGAACGAGGCCCGGGACGTCTTCGGCATCGGGCTGAACTGGCAGACCGGCATCCCCACCTTCGACGGCGCGGTGCCGGTGCAGCAGGACGCGCAGATGGCGGCCTCGCTGATCGGGCAGGGCGGCGTGCGGATGAACCCGCTCAACGTCGCCACGTTCGCCGCCACGGTCCACGCCGGCTCCTTCCACCAGCCGTACATCGTCGCGCCGTCGCTGGACAACCGGACCTTCGCCAAGGCCGCCCGCGCCCTGAAGCCGTCCACCCAGTCCGGCCTGAAGTCGCTGATGAAGCTGACCGCCACCTCCGGTACGGCCGCCGAGGCGATGGCCGGCGTCGGCGGTGACATCGGCGCCAAGACCGGCTCGGCCGAGGTCGACAACCAGAAGAAGCCCAACGCCTGGTTCACCGCCTACCGCGACGACCTCGCCGCGGCGGCCGTCGTCCCGGCGAGCGGTCACGGCGGCTCCAACGCGGGCCCGGTGGTCCGCTCCATCCTCACCGCGGGCTGAGCCGTCCGGGCACCGCCGCGTGCCCCTCGTCTCACCGTCCGGATTTCGTTCGCATGGCCCGTACAGCTTTCGCTAGCGTGCGGGCCATGAGCGATTCCGCGTCCGCCACCCCCACGCCAGAAAGCCCCAGCTCCCAGGCCCACCCCCGCTTCGCCGAGGCGCTCGCCGAACTGGGCCTGACCGTCGAGGTCCGCCGCTTCCCCGAGGCCACCCGCACCGCCGCCGAGGCCGCCGCGGCCATCGGCTGCGATCTCGCCCAGATCGTCAAGTCGCTGATCTTCACGGCATGGGGGTCCCCCCAGGGGGCCGGCCATGGGGATGGGGAGCCGGTCCTGGTGCTGATGGACGGGTCCTCGCGCGTCGACGTGGGACGCGTACGGACCGAACTCGGCGCCGCCAAGGTCAGCCGCGCGGACGCCGATCTCGTCCGCGAGACCACCGGCTACGCGATCGGCGGTGTCCCGCCCTTCGGGCACCGCACCCGCACCCGCGTCCTGGCCGACCGCGGCCTGCTGGAGCACGGCACGGTCTGGGCCGCCGCCGGCACCCCGCACACCGTCTTCCCGCTCGACCCGAAATCCCTGATCGGGTACGCCCAGGGCCGCATCGTGGACGTGCGCGAGCGCACCGCGTGACCCCGCTCGTCGTCGCGGCCGTCCTGATAGCCGCCATCACCCACGCCAGCTGGAACGCCATCGCCCACGGCATACGCGACCAGCTCCTGGCCTTCACCCTGGTCGGCGGCGGCGGCGCCCTCTGCGGCGTGGCCATGACCGCCTTCACACCGCTCCCCGCCGCCGGCGCCTGGCCCTACCTCCTCGCCTCCGCCGTCCTCCACGTCGTCTACCAGGCCCTGCTCATGCAGTCGTTCCGGCTGGGTGACTTCGGCCAGATGTACCCGATAGCCCGCGGCACCGCGCCGCTGGTGGTCACCGTCCTGGCCGCCGTCTTCGTCCACGAGGTCCCCAACACCTGGGCCCTGGCGGGCGTGGCCCTGGCCTCCGCAGGCCTGGTGGGCGTGGCCCTGTGGGGCATCCGTGGCGCGGAGACCAAGCCCCACTGGCCGGCCATCATCGCCGCCCTCGCCACCGGCCTGTCGATCGCCGCCTACACCACCGTCGACGGCCTGGGCGTACGCGCCTCCGGCACCCCTCTCGGCTATATCGCCTGGCTGATGATCCTCGAAGGCCTGGCCATCCCCGCCTACGCCCTCGCCGTCCGCCGCCGCCAACTCCTGGCCGAACTCCGCCCGATAGCCCTGCGCGGCCTGGCCGGCGGCATCCTGTCCGTCTTCGCCTACGGCCTGGTCCTCTGGGCCCAGACCCGCGCCCCCTTGGCCCCGATCGCGGCCCTGCGCGAGTCCTCGATCATCGTCGGCGCCGCCATAGGAGCCCTGTTCTTCAAGGAACGCTTCGGCGCTCCCCGCATCGCCGCGGCAGGCTTGATGGTGGTGGGCATCGGCCTGATGCTGCATACGGGATGAGCCAACGGCCCGGCGCCGACCTCGGGTTGCACACCCCGGCCGGCGCCACCTCACCCCCTCACCGCGGCTTGCGCAGCACCCGCCGCAGTTCCGGATGGGCGACCAGCACCCCGCCGTCGACGGGCAACGTAATCCCGGTCACCCAGGCCGCATCCGACGACGCCAGGTACGCCACGGCCGCCGCAACATCCGCCGGCCGTCCGACCCGCCTCAGCGGATACACCTCGGCCGCCCGGCGCAACGTGTCCTCGCGCCCCTCCCATCCAGGGGTGTCGACCGTCCCCGGGGCCACCAGATTGACCCGTACGCCCCGCGGCCCGGCATGCCCGGAGAGCGTGCGCGTCAGGCTGGCCAGCCCCGCCTTGGCGGCGCTGTACGCATGGTTGCCGAAGTCATGAATCCCGTTCACCGACCCGATGTTGACGATCGCGCCGCGCCCGCCCGCGGCAGCCAGATGCGGCATCGCGGCCCGCGCGCAGCGAAACGCCCCGCCCAGCGAGACATCGAGATCCGCCGCCCACCCCTCATCCGTTTCGTCCTCGAACAGCGGCGCCTCCGGATGGAGAGAAAACGCGTTGTTGACCAGCGCATCCAGCCCGCCGAACCGCTGCACCGCCGCCGCAACGGCCGCCTCAACGGCGTCCCGGTCCCCCACGTCGCACACCATCGCCTCGGCGACGCCGCCCGCCTCGCGCACCCCGGCAGCCGCCCGGTCCGCCCGCGCGCCGTCCCGATCGGTCACCAGGACCCGCGCCCCCTCGTCGGCCAGCCGGCGCGCCGTGGCCTCCCCGATTCCCCGTCCGGCACCGGTGATCAGCACGCTGTACCCGTCGAACCGTCGCATGTTCCCCACTTCCCACGGTTGGGGCCGACTGTCGCATCCCTTGCCGCGCCGGGAAACCCTGCCGGCACGCACCGCTCCGGGATGTCGCGGGTCAGCGCCGTCGGCGGGTGAGCGCGGCGTTGGCCTTCATCAGGGCCGGGATCAGTACGTACGCGGCTATCGGGACGACGATCGCGGTGAGAACCAGCGTCCGCAGCACCAGCGGCAGGCCCGCGGTGGCCGGGCCGATCAGGCCGAGGACGAGAGTGACCGTCGGATAGATGGCGAGCCAGGTGATCAGCGCGCGGCGGTGAGTGGACGGCGCAGCGGCGACGGACTCGTTCGTGGACATGGAGGTCCCCCCTCGGAGCGCTGGAGCGTGACCTCCAGCGACATATTTCCAACCGTTGGGTTGGAGTCTGTCGCATGACCCGGCCCCTGTCCAACCGAATGGTTGGACAGGGGTTAGGGTCAGGCGATGGCCTGGGACACAGCGCGCACCCAACAGCTCCTGCTCGACGCGGCGGTCGAGGAGTTCGCCGAGCACGGCCCCGAGGGCGCCCGTGTCGCCCGCATCGCCACCCGCGCGGGGATCAACAAAGAGCGGATCTACCAGTACTTCGGCAGCAAGGAGCGGCTGTTCGCCGCGGTCTTGGAATCCGAGCTGGAAAAGGTCGCCGCCGCGGTACCGCTCACCCCGGAGCAGGCCGCTGACCTGGGCGATTACGCGGGCCGGATCTTCGACTACCACCACGGGGCCCCGCACTTCGCCCGGCTGCTCGCCTGGGAGGGCCTGCTGCACCAGGGCCCGGTGGCCGCCGAACGCGAGCGCACCGCCCACTATGCCGAGAAGATCGCCGCCGTGACCGGGGCCCAGCAGGCCGGCGCCCTGACCGACGAGATCGACGCGGGCGAACTGATGCGCGCGGTCATCGTCCTGACCGCCTCGTGGTTCACCCTGCCCCAGCTGACCCGCATCCTGCCCCCCACGGCCGCCGGGAGCACCGGGAGCGCCCCTGACGCCCAACGTGAGGTGCTCGTCGCCCTGATCCGCCGCCTGACCGCATAAGCCCCCGGACGACGTCCCGGAGACCTGGCCCCGCGCCCACGCGGCCGCGGCCGGCCCACGACCTCCCCCGGTCCCGCCGCCAGGCAGGCAGGCAGGCAGGCAGGCAGGCAGGCAGGCAGGCAGGCAGGCACAGAACAACGGAAGGCCTACGGCAGGGTCACCCGGCAACGTGGGAAGCCGCGGCCCGCAACAGGGCCTGGGCGCGAGGATCCGCCGTCACATTCTTCTGCATTCCATTGGTGACGTAGCCAAAGGCGAACCCGCTCTCGGGATCGGCAAAGGCGAGAGCGCCGCCACGCCCCGGATGCCCGAAAGAACCCGGCGCCAAGAGCGGCGAAGCCGGCCCGTGCAACATAAATCCCAGCCCGAAACGGGTATTCACCAGCAACGTACGGTCAAGACCGGCCGACTCCTCGGTACGCGCGAGAGTCAACGTAGCCGGGGCGAACAACCGTGCATGCCCGTCCACCGGCCCGATCAATGCCGCATAACACCGGGCCAGGGAACGCGCCGTGGCAATTCCGGCCGACGCCGGAAGCTCGGCGGCCCGATAGGCGAAGTCATTCTCATCGGCCGCGGGCTCTATCGCGCCGAACGCCCGCCGGGTAAGCGACGAAGGATCCGCATAGGCATCGGCAACCGCCCGCTTGGGCCGCGCCCGCAGCCCCGCGCCGCCCGCCCCGGCCGACGGGGTCTCGATCTCCGCCAGCCGCCCGACACGGGATTGCACGGCCGCCGGCAGCCCTATCCACATATCAAGCCCCAGCGGCCCGGATATCTCCTCCGCAACCCAGCTGCCGAGCGAGCGCCCGGTAACCCTCAGGACCAGCTCACCGATAAGCCAGCTATAGGTCTGCGCGTGATATCCGTGCTCGGTCCCGGGCTCCCAGGCGGGCTCCTGGGCGGCCAGCGCGGCGGGCCCGCTGATCCCGTCAATGGCCTGAGCCGGCGTAAGCGGCGTATCCAGAACAGGCAGCCCGGCCCGGTGTGACAGCAGATGCCGGACGAGCACCCGCTCCTTTCCCGCGGCCTTGAATTCGGGCCAGTACGTACCGACGGGCGCATCCAGATCGAGCAGCCCCCGCTGATGCAGCAGCAGCGGGACGATCGCGGCCACACCCTTGGTCGCGGACCGGACGACCTGCGCGGTCCCCGCCTCCCAGGGCTCCGAGGTCGCGCCGTCCCCGTCCTTGACCCCGCCCCACAGGTCCACGACCTTGCGCCCGTGCAGGTACACGGCGACCGCCGCCCCCTGCTCACCGCGCCGTGCGAAGTTGTCCGCGAAGGCGTCCCGGACCGGCTCGAAGCCGTCCTCGACCGTGCCCTGGACGTCCACCACTGATTCCCGCTTCCCACTCATCCGTCGCTTTGGTGACCCATCAATGGTGCAACGCGCAGATCAGTGCTGATGACCAGGGCCCTGGCCAGTGGGGTTCATCACATCGAAAGGGAACGGTGGCCCGGCTAAACGGGCGAGGTCACCGACCGCGGGTCAAACCCGAACGGCAACTCCAGCCGATGGGTCCGCATCAGTTCCTCATCACACAGCAATTCCTGAGTGGTCCCGTCCGCAACCATCACGCCGCCCGACAGAACAACGGACCGCGGACACAGTTCCAGCGCATACGGCAAATCATGCGTCACCATCAGCACGGTGACATCCAACGACCGCAGAATATCCGCGAGTTCACGCCGCGATGCCGGATCGAGATTGGACGACGGTTCGTCCAGCACAAGAATCTCCGGCCGCATGGCAAGCACCGTGGCCACGGCAACCCGGCGCCGCTGCCCGAACGACAAATGGTGCGGCGGCCGGTCGGCGAATCCGGCCATCCCGACCCGTTCGAGCGCCTCCGTAACCCGCTCCTCCAGCTCCGCACCCCGAAGTCCCGCGGCGGCAGGACCGAAGGCGACATCTTCCCGGACGGTCGGCATGAACAACTGGTCATCGGGGTCCTGAAAGACAATCCCCACCCGCCGCCGGATCTCGGCAAGGTGCTTCTTGCCCACCGGCAGCCCGGCGACGGATACGGACCCGGCCCCCGCCTCGAGAATGCCGTTGAGATGCAGGACCAGGGTGGTCTTTCCTGCCCCATTGGGCCCCAGCAGCGCCACCCGCTCGCCGCGCCCCACGGACAGATTGACCCCGAAGAGCGCCTGATGCCCGTCGGGGTAGGCGTAGGCGAGCCCGGAAACGTCGAGCGAGGGGGGCGGCGTGGTCGTACTCAAAGCGTCCATCCCAGGAGACATACGGCAAGGGCGGCAACGGGCAGCGCGGCGGCGTGGGTCCATTGTGCGCGGGTGGCGGTGGCGTCGGAGAGCGCGGGCATCGTGCCGGTGTAGCCGCGGCTGACCATGGCGAGGTGCACGCGCTCACCCCGCTCGTAGGAGCGGATGAACAGCGCGCCGGCGGACTTCGCGAGCACTCCCCAGTGCCGTACGCCGCGCGCCTCGAAACCGCGCGAGAGCCGGGCGATCCGCATCCGCCGCATCTCGTCGGTGATCACATCGCCGTAGCGGATCATGAAGGACGCGATCTGTACGAGCATCGGCGGCATCCGCAACCGCTGCAGCCCCAGCAGCAATTCCCGCAATTCGGTGGTCGAGGCGAGCAGAACGGAGGCGGCGACCCCCAGCGTTCCCTTTGCCAGAATGTTCCAGGCTCCCCACAGCCCGGACTCGCTCAGGCTCATTCCGAGGACGGCTGTGCGCGGCCCCTCGGCAACAAAGGGCATCAGCAACGCAAACGCCACGAACGGCACCTCGATCAGCAACCGCTTGAGCAGGAATCCGGCCGGAATCCGGGCCACGGCCGTGGCCGCCGCGATCAATACCCCGTACAGCCCGAACGCCCAGACCGCCTCCCGCGGCGTGGACACCACGATCAGCACAAAGCAGAAAACGGCGGCGATTTTGCAATGCGGCGGCAGCGCGTGCACCGGCGAATGCCCGTGCCGGTAGAGCTTGTGCGCGTGCCCGGCACCCATCAGACACACCCACCCGGAGCGTCGGCCGCCTTGCGGCGCCGGAGCACCACGAAGACGCCCGTGCCGACGGCCAGCGTCGCACCGACCCCGATCACTCCGGCGAGCCCGCCCGCCAGCCGCGCGTTTCCGATGTCCTTCACGCTGTAATCCGCGAGCGGCGAGTCCTCGCTCGCGTGGGCCTCGGCCTTCTTGTCGATGCCCTGGTCATGGGCGACCTTCTCCAGTCCGTCGGGGCTGGCGGAGGCGTAGTAGCTGACACCGCCCGCGCACACCAGCGCCGCCGCGAGCCCGGCCAGCCAGACGCGACGGGCGGACCGGCGGGGGGCCGGGGTGGCGGCGGCCGGCTCGGCCTCGCGCGCCGCCGTGGTCACGTCTTCGGGCCCGGCCGCCGGAACATCCAGCGGCGACGTCCGCAGCTCCAGCGGCTTGGCCAGCCCGCGCGCCCCGTACACCAGGTCCGGCCGTACGGCGATCACCGCGCCCACCGTCAGCGCCGTAATGACGGCCTCACCGATACCGATCAGCACATGCACGCCCACCATGGCGGTGAACACCTTGCCGATCGGCACATCCGTGGTCCCGCCCAGCGCGTAAATCGCGGTGAACGCGACCGCCGCGGCCGGCACCGAGATCAGGGCGGCGACGAACGACGCCACCGTGACCGAACGCCGCCGCCGCGGCAGCACCTTCACCAGCCCGCGGAAAATGGCATACGCGACGATTGTCGTCACGATCGCCATATCGGTGATATTCACGCCCAGCGCCGTCAGCCCGCCATCGGCAAACAGCACCCCCTGCATCAGCAACACCACCGACACGCACAGAACGGCCGTGTACGGGCCCACCAGAATCGCCGCGAGCGCACCGCCGAGCAGATGCCCACTGGTCCCGGCGGCGACCGGGAAATTCAGCATCTGCACCGCGAAAATAAAGGCCGCCACCAGCCCGGCGAGCGGCGCCGTACGCTCCGCGCCCGCCCCGGTTCCGCCCTGCACCGCACCCGCCAGCTCCCGCCGGGCACCGCGCAGGCTGACCGCGACCGCGACCGCGGCGACCGCACCGGTCGCCACCGACACCGGCGCATTGATGAATCCATCAGGTACGTGCATCTCAGGCCGTCTCCGCTGCAGGGTCTGTAACCAGCCAATGGTGAGGCCTCCTGCAAAGAGCTTGCAAGAGCGCCCACAGTGCGAAACGACACAACGCCTGGTGGCAGGCCCGTAACTCACCGCATCGCCATCGGCCGTGACGGCCCGGCCCCTCCCGAAGTGCGGCGTATGCCGTCGACATCCGGAAAGTGGTGTACGTCCCGTTGTCGCCCAGGCGGCCGCCGTACGCTTACCGGCCAGGCCCGCGCCGGCTGCGCGAGTGCCCGTGGCGGATCAGCGCGAGGACGCCTGCCGCCCGGTCACTCCGCCTCGGCCCGCACGTGCCGTATGAGCGCGGCGAGTTCGGCCGGGGTGACCGACAGGACCTGGGTCGGGGCGTCGCTCTCGCGGACGAGTACGCCGCTATCGACGGCGGCGAGTTCGACACAGTCGGATGAGTCGCCACCGCCGGAGAACGAGGACTTCTGCCACACGATGCCCTGTGCCATGTCGGGACCTTTCACATGCTCTGCGCGAGGCGATGGATGAAGTCCCTCGACTCTACGACCCCCAGTGCAGCGTCCTCCAGCTTGCGGCGAACCTCTCGATAGCGGCTGAGCTGCGCTTCTGCATCCAGCAGAGCCCCGCCGTGCGGAGTATCCATCAGGACCGTGTCCAGTTGCGGGACGGGGCCACTCGCGTACACCAGCGGATCACCGATTCCGGCAAAGCCGTCTACAGCGAACGGGACGATCTGCACGGTCACTTGCGGAAGTTCTGATTGCTTCAGGATATGGAGCAGCTGGCCTCGGGCCACCTTGCTGTCGGCAGCCCTGATACGCAACGCCGCCTCATGGATCACAGCCATATACGGCACGGACAGCTTCTGGCGCCTCAGGCGGAACCGCACCCGTACATCGACCTCTTCCTCCGACAGCTTCGGCACCGTAGAAGCGAAGATCGCCCGAACCTGCGCTTCAGTCTGGAGAAGAGCGGGGATGTGCACGCTCTGAAAAGTCCACAGGCCGGCGGCATGGTGCTCCAGTTCCGCCACATCCAAATACCCCGAAGGCACCAGCTCCCTGAACTCCTCCCACCAGCCCCGCCCACGCTCGGTCGCCATGGCTGCCAGCGCATCGACGAGGGCCGCGTCGTCGCATGCGTACTGGCTGGCCAGATGGCGTACGCGCTCCGCGCTCACCCCCACCCGGCCCGCCTCCGTGCTGGAGAGCTTGCTCTCTGCGATGCCCAGAGCCCGCGCCGCATCCCGACCCCTCAGTCCCGCCCGCTCGCGGAGCTTGCGCAGCTCCGCGCCAAGTCGTTCCTGACGTGCGGTGATGACGCTCCTTGAGGCCATGCGTCCCTTCTCTCGCGGGAGTTGATAGGTACGAGTATTTCACCCCGGCTTGACCGGGGGAAAGTTTTACCTCTACCGTCAGTGACGCATCGCACACACGCTGCGAAATCCGGCACCCGGAAGCGCACCGCCCCGCCATGCCACGACGGCCGCGACACTGCCACCGCCTGCCCGACCGCAGCGCTCCTCAACTCCCCTCTCGCACACCGGAGTTACGCATGCCCGAAGTCGCCGACGCCGACGAAGCCCGGGAATACTCCCTCTACATCCCCAACGACCCGCGCGCCGTCCCCATCACCCGCCGCACCCTGCGCCTCATCCTCACCGCGCACGGCCTGCCCCGCCTCATCGAGACGGCGGAGCTGCTGGCCACCGAGCTGATCACCAACGCCGTACGCCACACCAAGGGCCCCGCCGCCTTACGGCTCCACTGGTCGGACGGCATCCTGCGTATCGGGGCCTGGGACACGGATCCCACGCCGCCGGCGCCCGCGCTGCGCCTCGTCGAGGTCGCTGAGAGCGGGCGGGGCCTCGACCTCGTCCACACCTGCGCCGACAAGTGGGGCTGGTACCCGCTGCTGAGCAGCGGCGACATGGGCAAGTACGTCTGGTGCGAGCTGGCGGCGGCCGCGTGAGTCACGCGGTCGGGGTGCGGCCACCCCGCTGCACCAGCAGGCTCCCCAGGGCGGTGCGCCGGTGCAGGACCGCCCGTCCCGCGCGGACCGTGGTGATCAGGCCCGCGCCGCGCAGCGCGGCCGCATGGGCGGAGGCGGTGGCGTTGCTGACGCCCAGCCGACGGGCGAGTTCGCTGGTGGTGTGCTCGTCGGCGAGCCGGTGCAGGATGTCGACGCGGGTGCGGCCGAGGACCCCGGAGAGCGCGTCGTGCGTGCCGTTCGCCCCGGTTGGCGTGAGCGGCAGACCCGTACCGGCCGGGTAGGTCAGGTACAGGGGGCGGTCGGGCAGGTCGGAGATGAGGGGGCGGCCGGTCCAGTGGAAGGTGGGCTGGAGCACCAGGCCGCGGCCGTGGAGTGGGATGTCGCCGTCGGGGAGAAACGCGAACTCCCATATTCCGGCGTTCAGTTGGGCATCGGGGAGCAGTTCGGCGAGTGCGGTGCCGATGCCGTGTTCGGCGACGGTCAGGGCGTGGCGGGTGAATTCCGCCCGGTGCAGGTCCTGCACCAAGGGCCATACGGGGCGCAGTGCCGTATCGAAGGCCGCATGCTGGGCGCGGCGGACGAGTTGCCAGGCGTCGGCGTCGCCGCGGTGCAGGTCGCGGATCCACGGCGGGGGCGCGGACGGGCGGCCGGCGTAGACGCGGTCGAGTTCGGAGCGGACCAGGCCGGAGGGCGAAGCCCGTACGGTGTCGAGTCCTTCGCGCAGGCTGTCGCTGAAGACGTCGATGAACAGGGGGGCCTCGTCCGCGGGGACCAGGTCCCGTAACGGCCGGACGGCGGCGGGCAGGGACTGGAGCAGCCGGCGCCTCCAGCGGCCGAAGAGCAGCTCGTCGCCGGGGAGGCACATCTTCATCAGGGCGACGTTCAGTTCCTGCAACGGGGCCGGCCGGGGCGCGAACCGGACCCGGGCGAAGTCGTCGGCCGTGAAGTGGATCCTGAGCATTACGCCCCCTCCCGGCCCCGCGCCATCGTTTCGCCCTGGTCCTAAACCTTCGACCGCACCCGTCGCCGGGCGCCAGCATGCAGGGCATGGGCCCTCCCCGTTCATTCACCCAGGGGAGCGCCGGAAGGCGCAAGGGCCGACGTCACAGGCAGAGCCACAGCCGGACAGCCGTATGGCAGTACTGCCGTACTGCCGTGCTGCAGAGCAGTGGTTCAGGGTGCAGGGGCACAAGGGGGAATCATGTTGCGCAAAGTGGCCGGTTACGGCGACGTGGACCGGCGGACGGTCACCAAGTCGGCCGTCGCCGCGCTGGGCGCCGGGCTGCCGCTCGCGGGCTGCGGCACCGCGGAGGGGACGTCCGCGAAGGGGCACCCGGCGACGGCGGGGGCCGGGAAGAAGCAGGCCGGGAAGAAGCCGGCCGGGAAGGGGCGGGCAGGAGGTGGTCTCGTCCTGCGGTTGCCGGCGCCGACCGGTCCGCACCGGATCGGGGTCACCACGCTCTACCTGGTCGACCGCTCGCGGCGCGACCCGTGGGAGCCGAAGATCGCGGTACGGGAAGTGATGGTGACGGTGTTCTATCCGGCCCGGACCGTCCGCGGCTGTCCGGTCGCGCCGCAGATGACCAGGGGCGCCGTGGAGGTGTTCAAGGGGCTCGACGCCGGGATACACCACCTGCCGATGAAGGGTGTGGACTGGGCGGCCACCCAGACCCACGCGCATACGGGCGCGCCCGCTCTGACCGGCAAGCGGCCGGTGCTGCTGTACAGCCCCAGTGGCGGCGACGCGCGCACCCTCGGCACCGGGCTCGCCGAGGAGCTGGCGAGCCGCGGCTGTGTGGTGGTGACCATCGACCACCCCGGCGATGCCGGTGAGGTCGAGTTCCCGACGGCGCGGGCGGGGCGGGACAGGGTCCGCACCACCGTCTTCCGGGGAGACCCCCGGGCGAATTCGCGGCAGGCCCGCACCATGATCGAGGCGAGGATCGCGGACATCCGGTTCGTGCTGGACCAGTTGGCGGCGCTGGCTGCCGGGCGCAATCCCGACGCGGCGGGAGGCGCGCTGCCCAGGGACCTCGGCCGTGCGCTGGACCTGCGGCGGGTGGGCAGCTACGGCCACTCCGCGGGCGGCACCGCCGCGGCCGAGGCGATGTACGAGGACCGGCGCATCGGCGCGGCGGTCAACCTGGAAGGCTACCTCGACCATGCCCCGGACAGGCCCGGCCGGGAGGGGGAGCTGTACCCGATCGCCCGGCACGGGGTGGACCGGCCGCTGCTCCTGGTGGGCAGCGAGAACTTCGCCACCAGGAAGGAGCGGGATCGTTCCTGGTCGGCCATGCTCGCCCACCGGCGGGGGCCCACGCAGCGGCGTCAGATCGACGACGCCACGCACTGGGTGTTCAGCGATTACGCGGCCCTGGCGCCCCAGTTGCAGGCCGCCGGGCTGATGACCGCCGGCGACCGGAACGCGCTGGTCGGCGCGATCGGTCCGGCCAAGTCGGTGCCCATGGTGCGCACTTACGTGCAGGCGTTCTTCGCCCGGTACCTGCCGGCGCGCTGACCGGTTTGGCGCGCTGACCGGCCTGGCGGACTGCCGACGGATACCGGCCGACCGACCGGCCGGCCGTCTCGACCGCGACGGCGGCCGGGGCCAGGACGGGGGTCCGGCCCCGGCCGCGGTCGCTCGTACGGCGGGGCCGCAGGTCCGGGCGGCGGGGCCCACGCGGGCGCCGCGCCAAAACCCGGTGACGACCGCCTCGCCGGGCGCCCCCCTGGACGTACCGCTCGCGCATCCCCTGGACGTACCGCTCGCGCATCCGCCTGACGAGGGAAGACCGCGCCGCACCGGCCCGCGCCGCCCGGCCGAGTTGCCGCCCCCTCCCCCTGCCGAAACCATGGGTGGGTGAGCGACGCACGCGAGGCCGTCGGGACGCACCCGGAGCCGAACCCCGCCAAGCCTGGCGGTCGGCTGCGCCGGATGCCGACCGCACCGGGCCCGTCCTCCGGCTCCTACCTGCGGTTTCCGCATCTGCACGGCGACATGCTCTGCTTCGCCGCGGAGGACGATCTGTGGGTCACCCCCATCGCAGCGCCGGGTGCGGAACCCGACCGCGCCTGGCGGCTGACCGTCGACCGCACCCGCGTCGGCCACCCCCGCTTCTCCCCCGACGGCCGCCATATCGCCTTCACCACCTGGCGCAGCCTCGACCCGGAGATCCATCTCGCGCCGGTCGCCGGCGGCCCGGCGCGGCGGCTGACGTACTGGGGCAGCACGGACGCCCGGGTCTGCGGCTGGACGCCGCCCGACCAGGACGGCGCCACCCATATCCTCGCCGTCTCCTCGCACGGGCAGCCGTTCTCGTACTACTCGTGGGCGTACAGCCTGCCGACGGACGGCAGCCCCGGTGGCCAGCTGCCCTGGGGGCCGGTCTCCGATATCGCGGTCGCCGATGTCGACGGGGAGCACCGCACCCTGCTGCTCACCGGCAAGCCCCCGCACGAGCCCGCCTCCTGGAAGCGCTACCGGGGCGGTGCGATGGGCCGGCTGTGGCTGCACGGGACCCGGCTGCTGCCGGATCTGTACGGGCATCTGGACTCGGTGATGTTCGTGGGCGGCCGGATCGCGTTTCTGTCCGACCACGAGGGCAACGCCAATGTGTATTCCTGCCTGCCGGACGGCTCCGATCTGCGGCGGCATACCGACCACGCGGACTTCTACGCCCGGCATGCCTCGACGGACGGCTCGCGCATCGTCTACCAGTGCGCGGGCGACATCTGGCTGGTCGAGGACCTGAGCGCGGGCGCCGTACCGCGCAAGCTGGCCGTGCGGCTCGGCGGCCCGCGGGCCGGGCGCCGTACGTACCAGGTCCCGGCCGCCTCGCACGTCACCGCACTCGCGGTGGACGCCACCGGACGGGCCAGCGCGGTCGGCGTACGCGGCAGCCTGTACTGGCTCACCCACCGCGACGGCCCGGCCCGTACGATCCACGACGTCCCGGGCGTACGGGTCCGGCTGCCGGAGATGCTGGGCTCCACCGGGCGCATCGGCTATGTGACGGATGCCGAGGGCGAGGACGCCATCGAGATCTGCGATCTGCCGCGGGCCAGCGCCGCCCACACCCCGCTCCGGCTGGCGGCCGGCAAGCTCGGCCGCGTCCACGAGATGGTCTCCTCCCCGGACGGCGAACGGGTGGCGGTGGCCGCGCACGACGGCCGCCTGCTGCTGGTGGACACGCGCCCCCCGGAGGAGGCCGCCGAGGGCGGGACGGCCGGGGAGGGGGCGGCCGGGGAGGGGACGACCGGGGAGGGGACGGCCGGGGAGGAAGCGGGCCGGCCCGGCGAGGTCACCGAGCTGATCGTCTCCGGCAACGGCCCCGTCCGCGACCTCGCCTTCTCTCCCGACTCGCGCTGGCTGACCTGGTCACATCCCGGGATCGGCCGTTCGCTGCGGCTGATCAAGATGGCCCGGCTGGCCGACCGGCACATCGTGGACGTCACCAACGGCCGCTTCGAGGACGAACAGCCGGTGTTCACGCGGGACGGCCGCTATCTGGCCTTCCTGTCCTGGCGCGGCTTCGACCCGGTCTACGACGTACACACCGGCGACCTCTCCTTCCCGCTGGGCTGCCGCCCGCATCTCGTACCGCTGTCATCCGCCACCCCCTCCCCCTTCGCGCTGTCCCCCGAGGGGCGGCCCGCGGCGGGCGGCCTGGACCCGGCGGAGAACCCGCCGGTCGGGGAGGGGCCGGTGCTGGTGGAGGTGGAGGGGCTGGAGAACCGGGTCACGCCGTTCCCGGTCGCCGCGTCCAAGTATTCGTCGCTGGAGCCGGTCGCCGGGGGCGGGGTGGTCTGGCTGCGCTGGCCGATCTCCGGGGCGCTCGGCGAGACCTTCGCCAACCCCGCGGACACCTCGGGCCGCCCCACCCTCGAACACTTCGACCTGGTCAAGGCCCGGCGCACCGAACTCAGCAGTTCCCTGGACTCGTTCGCGCTCAGCGGCGACGGCTCCCGGCTGGTCGTCAACGACGAGGGCGATCTGCGCGCCGTCCCCGCGACCGAGTCGCCCGACGTCGACTCGACGGTCTTCCTGGACCTGCGGCGCATCCTGCACGACGTCGAACCGGAGTGGGAGTGGCGCCAGGCGTTCGACGAGGCGGGCCGGCTCATCCGGGCGTACTTCTGGGATCCGGGGATGTGCGGCATCGACTGGGCCGAGGTGCTGGCACAGTACCGGCCGCTGGTCGAACGGGTCGCCTCCCCCGACGAGTTCGCCGACCTGCTGAGAGAGGTGCTGGGCGAGCTGGGCACCTCCCATGCGTACGTGGCCGGCGCCCGGCGCAACGAGGGGCCCCCGCACTACCAGCGCCCCATCGGCCTGCTCGGCGCCAACTTCTATCCCCGGGACGGGCGCTGGGTGCTCCAGCGGATCCTGCCCGGCGAGTCCTCCGACCCCAAGGCCCGCTCACCGCTGGCCGGTACGGGCATCCGCGAGGGCGCGGCGCTCACCCATGTGGACGGCCGCCCGGTCGATCCGGTGGCCGGCCCGTATCCGCTGCTCGCCGCGGCCGGGGGCACCACCGTCGAGCTGACCTTCGCCCCGCCCGAGGGCAACGGCCCGCCGCGCCGGGTCGCCGTGGTCCCCCTGATCGACGAACGGCCGCTGCGCTACCAGGACTGGGTCGCCAAACGCCGCGCCGTCGTACGGAAGTTGAGCGAGGGCACCTGCGGCTATCTCCACATCCCCGACATGGGCGGCTCCGGCTGGGCCCAGTTCAACCGCGATCTGCGGATGGAGGTGTCGATGCCCGCGCTGATCGTGGACGTACGGGGCAACGCGGGCGGCAATATCTCCGAGCTGGTCATCGAGAAGCTGACCCGCACCATCATGGGCTGGGACCTGACCCGCAACGCCCGGCCCGTCTCCTACACCAGCAACGCACCGCGCGGCCCGGTGGTCGCGGTCGCCGACGAGATGACGTCCTCCGACGGGGACATGATCACCGCGGCCTTCAAGCTGCAGGGCATCGGCCCGGTGGTGGGCATGCGTACCTGGGGCGGAGTGGTCGGAATGACCGGCCGGCACCGGCTCGGCGACGGCACCGCGATCACCGTGCCGATGAATGCCGCGTGGTTCCAGGTCTTCGGCTGGGGTGTGGAGAATCACGGCGTCGAGGTCGACATCGAGGCGCTGCGCTCGCCGGTGCACTGGGCCGAGGGCAAGCATCCGCAGCTGGGCGTCGCGGTGCGTACGGCGCTGGAGCTGCTGGAGCGGCATCCGGCCGCGACCCCGCCGGACCTGTCGGAGGTGCCGGACCGGCGGCGGCCGGCGCTGCCGCCCCGGGACGGCTGAGGCCTGCTTCAGGCACCCGCTCGAACCCGCTTCACGGGGTCGGTCAGGTCTGCTTCACCCCGTCGATCAGGTCTGCTTCACGGGGTCGATCAGGTCTGCTTCACCGGGTCGATCAGGAATTTCTGGCTGTCCGCCGTGCTGCAGGGCTGCGCCAGGGCGACGGCGGCGTGGGCGGCCGGGCCGCCCTGGATGCCGACGCACCGGTCGCCGTCGCCGTCGTCCGACCGGAACCGGTAGGCCCTCTCCCCGGCCGCTTCGATACGGAACCGCTGCGCGGGACCGACCGCCGAGCAGTCCTCGTCCGGCTCCAGCAGCCCGGCCAGACCCGGCTCACGCAGCATGACCAGGCAGCCCCGGCCCTCGTCGGGGTGGTCCCACTCGATGCGGTAATGCTCCGCCCCGGCCGCCTTCAGATACGTACGCGGCGGCACGGCCTCCTTGCAGGGCCGCTGGACGGCGACCGTGCGGTAATGGTGCGCCCGCAGCACCCGCCCGTCGGTCAGGCACAGGCCGGGCGCGCGCACCGGGCGGATCCGGACCTCGCCGGTGGGAAGCGGCCCGGCGGCCGCGGCCTTGGGCGGCGTCCCCTCGCCGGCCACGAGCCGTACGCCCACGGCGGCAAGCAGCGCGGCGAGGACGGCGACGCCGGTCAGCAGCAGTGGTCTTCGGCGCTTGGGGCGCGCCCGGGGCGGCGGCTCCCCGTTCGCCACCGGCGCGTCCTCGATGCGCTGCCGCGCCGCCAGCCACTCGCCGGTCTCCGCCTCCGTGCCGCCGCAGGCCCGGACGAGCGCGGCGACCACCTCGGCCCGCGGCAGGGCCTGGCGGCGCAGGACGTCGGCGAGCGTGCTGCGGGCGAGCACCGCGCCGCGCGCGGCCGCCCGCTGCTCCAGCTGACGGTAGGTCAGGCCCGATTGGTTCTTGAGCTGTTGCATCAGCTCGACGTATGCGGCCGCGTCCCCGGCCGCACCGGGACGTAAGTCTCCGGTACCCCCCGATGTCCCCATAGGCGTCATTGAACCGCCGCCCGGCCGAACCCACAACATCCAATCCGCCCCCGGACAGCCCCCCGCGCCACCCGGACAGCCCGTCCGCACCCCCTCTGACCTGCCAGGACAGTCTCATCGTGTCCCGGACGGCAGTTCCTCTTGCCGGACGGCGACAGCCTCAGCAAAGTCATGTCCTGCCCGGCCGGCGCCTCGCTCAGCACCAACTCGCCACCACACAACGGGAGATATGCCGATGCGCACCATGCGAACCATGCGAACCAGGGGATTCAGCGGAGCCGGCGCGACCAGGGGAACCAGGGCGATCACGGGGGTCGCCGCCCTCGCCCTCACCGGCGGACTGGCTCTCACCGTCGCGGCCCCCGCCGAAGCCGCCCGCCCCGCGACCGGGCAGACCGCCCAGGCGGCCGCGGCCGGGGGCACGTACCTCTACTTCAACAAGAACTGGCGCAATACCGGCAACTCGAAGCTCTACCTGATGAAGAGCATCCCGAACGCCAAGGACAAGGTGCTCGCCAAGTACCGTGCCGGCTCCGGCAACGGCGGCCGCAACGGCACAAACGAGTGCGCATCCCGGCAGGGGTGGCTGCCCAACGGCACCTACCGGGTGCTGGGCCACACCACCCACAAGGCCGGCGGGGCCAAGGGGATCAACGGCTATGCGATCCAGGTCGAGGACAAGTTGTGCAAGAACCACCACACCAAGCGCACCGCCCTGTTCGTGCACAGCGAGATGAGGCCCAACGGCACCCAGGGCGCCCGGCAGCCCGGCCACGACAGCCCGTACCGCTGGGACGGCACCAACGACTACTACTCGCTGGGCTGCATCAAGCTGACCCCGGCGCACATCAAGAACCTCTTCGCCAAGGCCGCGCACTACGGCTGGCCGAAGAAGCTCAAAGTCGTGAAGTGACCTTCCACGGCGAGACCCTCAACTGAACGAGTGGGGCGCACCCGGTGCTGCGGGTGCGCCCCACTCGCGTGCGTACGCGACGCGTCAGTCCTGGTAGCGGTAGGGGTCCTGATCCTCGTCCCGGGCCTGGTCCGGGGCCTCCTGGCCACGCTCACGGGCCTTGTCCTGGGCATGCCGGCCGCGCTCGGACGCCTCGTCCTTGGCGCCGCCCATCGCCTTCTGCGCCCGCTGCCTGAGCTGCTCGGCCTTGTCCTGGAACTGGTCCTTGAGACCCATGCTGGTCACTCCTACGCGTGGTGCGGGGAAGAGGGCTCGACCAGACTTACACGAGGGGACATAAGCCGCATTTCGATCATGGGCCGGCCCCGCGAACCGCTTTCCTCAACCATTCGTCCGGGCCTTCTCGTCCGCTTCCCCGCCCGCGCCGACCAGCCCGACCCGCATCCCGTCCAGCCGGTCCCCGAAGCGCCGCATCTCCCGCCGGCCCACCGAGCCGATGACCGACGGCAGATAGCCGCGGACCGACTGCATCCCGCGCAGCCACCACTGCCCGTAGACATGTGCGGAACGGCGCTCGATGCCCGCCACGATCCGGTCGACGGCCGGGCCCAGCGGATAGGTCTTGTTCGACGGCCAGGGCAGCCGGGAGCGCAGCTCGCGCATGACGTCGTCCTGGTCGGCGCCGCGCACCATGTCCGTATCGGTCCAGCTCAGATAGCCGACGCCGACCCGTACGCCCTTGTGGCCGACCTCGGCGCGCAGGCTGTGCGCGAAGGCCTCCACACCCGACTTCGACGCGCAGTACGCGGTCATCATCGGCGCCGGGGTGATCGCGGCCAGCGAGGCGATCTGCAGGAAGTAGCCGCGGGACTCCATGAGTACGGGCAGGAAGGCCCGGCCGGTCACCGCGCCGCCTATCAGGTTGACCTCGATGACCCGCTTCCACGCCACCGGGTCCGAGTCGACGAACGGGCCGCCGGTGGCCACCCCGGCGTTGGCGACGACCGCATCGACCTTGCCGAAGCGGTCCTTGACCTCGCCCGCGACCCGGGCCATCGCCTCGTGGTCGGTGACATCGGCGTGCCAGTGGTGCGCCGGGCCGTGCAGCGAGGCCGCGACCTCGCGCAGCTCGTCCGGCTCCAGGCCGACCAGAGCCAGTGTGGCACCGCGCGCCGACAGCTTGCGGGCCAGCAGCGCACCGACCCCACGGGCCGCGCCGGTCACGACAACGACCTGTCCGTCCAGGCTCCTGCTTGCACTCGCGCTCACGCCGTCTTCTCCTTCTTCTGCCGGCTGCCACGGGCGGCGGGTGCGGACTCGGCGTCCGTGGTCCGCGCGGCCTTCGGGGCGGTGGTGGTCAGGTGATCTTGTACGAGTTCGCGGAGGCGGCCGCCGACCGCGCCCGGGTCCTCGATGGGGGTCATATGTCCCAGGCCGGACAGCTCGGTCACGCCACGGCAGTCGGGGAGTACGGAGGCCATCCGGCGGGCGTGTGCGAGCGGCGTGAGGCGGTCGGCGGTGCCCGCGACGACGGCGGTCGGCATCTCCAGCCGGGCCACCCCGCCGGTCAGTTCGAGGCCGGCCAGCACCTTGCCCCAGCGGGCCCGTACGCCCGGCGGGCAGCCGTGCACGATCCGCGCGCAGGCCTCGATCTGTTCGGCGGTGGCGCCGGCGCCCATGGTGGCGTACCGCAGGGCCCACTTGGTGACCGGGGAGACGGGTCCGAGCGGGGCGCGCGAGCTCAGCAGCAGACGGTGCGCACGGCGCCGGCCCTGCGGGCTGCGCAGCGGGAACACCCGTGATTCCGCGGCCAGTTCGGAGCTTCCGGTGCTGCACAGCAGCGCGGCGGCGGCCCGCTCACGCAGCTGCGGGCGCTCCGCGGCGGCCATGATCGTCATGCCGCCCATGGAGTGGCCGCCGACCACGGCGCGTTCGCCCGGCTCGAGCGTCGCCTCCAGTACGGCGACGAGGTCGTCGGCGAGGGCTCGGGTGCCGTACCCCGACGCGGCGACGGCGGGGCTGCGGCCGTGGCCCCGCTGGTCGTAGACGACCACCTTGTGATCGGCGGCGAGGTCGCGGACGACCGGGGCCCAGAAGGCGGTCGAGCAGGTCCAGCCGTGGGCGAGGACGACGGCGGGGGCGTCCGTGGGCCCGTGGATCTCGGCGTACAGGCGGGCCCCGTCACCGGAGGAGACGGTCATCGTCCTACGCGGCACGGGCGGTGCGTACGTCCCCGTGGTCAGATGCGCCGGCCGGCTCATGCGGCCACCTCCTCGGCGCGCTGCCCGGCGGGTTCGCCGACGGGCCCGGCCGGTGGCCGCAGCACCTCGTACTCCGCCAGGTCCACCTGCCGGGTCACCCGCTTGAACTCGGCTGTCGTCCCCGGCCACACGGTGGTGTTGCGCCCGTTCGCGTCCAGATACCAGCTGTCGCAGCCGCCGGTGTTCCACACCGTGCGCTCCATCCGCAGCTGGACCTTGCGGGTCCACTCCGCCACCGCGGACGGCCGGGCGCTGAGCGCGATCGTGCCGCCGAGGATGTCGAGCTGGCGCATGAAGTCGACCATGTAGTTCAGCTGGGCCTCGATGATCAGGATCATCGAGCTGTTCCCGAGGCCGGTGTTGGGGCCGATGATGGTGAGGAAATTGGGGAAGCCGGCCGCGCTGGCGCCGCGCAGCGCCTCCATGCCGTCCTTCCACTCCTCGGCGAGGGTGGTGCCGTGCGCACCGGTCACCCGCTGGGCGATGGGCATATCGGTGACGTGGAATCCCGTACCGAAGATGATCGCGTCGGCCTCGGTCTGCGTGCCGTCGGCGGCGATCAGCGTGTTGCCGCGGATCTCCTTCAGCCCGGATGGGACGACATCGACATTGGGCCGGGCGAGCGCCGGGTACCAGCTGTTGGAGAGCAGGATGCGCTTGCAGCCGATGCGGTAGTCCGGGGTGAGCCGGGCGCGCATCGCCGGGTCCTTGATGGCCTTGCGCAGATGGGCCTTGGCGAGCGCCTCGATCAGGCCGAGCTCGTTGGGCCGCTTGGTGAAGGCGCTGACCTGCAACTCCCGGATACCCCACAGCAGCCGGCGGCGCAGCGCGCGGGTCGCGGGGACCTTGGAGTGCAGCCAGCGCTCCGCTCCGGTGATCTTGCGGTCGGCGCGCGGCATGACCCAGGGGGGCGTCCGCTGGAAGACGGTGAGCCGGTCGACCTCGGGCTGGATGGCCGGCACGATCTGGATCGCCGACGCCCCGGTGCCGACCATCGCGACCCGCTTGGCCCGCAGGTCGTAGTCGTGGTCCCAGCGCGAGGAGTGGAAGACCTTGCCGGGGAAGGTGTCCAGCCCCGGCACGTTGGGGACCTTCGGGTCCGACAGCGGCCCGGTGGCCGAGACCACCACGTCGGCCGTCAGCGCCCCGCTCGCCGTATCGATCTCCCAGTGCAGCTCATCGCCGTTCCACCGCAGGCTGCGCACCTCGGAGTGGAAGCGGATGTGCGGCCGCAGACCGAAGGTGTCCGTCACCCGCTCCAGGTACGCGCGGATATGCGGCTGCCCGGAGAAATTCCGCGGCCACTGCGGGTTGGGCGCGAAGGAGAACGAATACAGATGCGACGGCACATCGCATGCGCACCCCGGATAGCTGTTGTCCCGCCAGGTACCGCCCACCGAACCGGCCCGCTCCAGGACCACGAAGTCGGTGATCCCCTGGCGGCGCAGCCGTACGGCCGCCCCCAGTCCACCGAATCCCGATCCGATCACCGCCACCCGCACATGCTTCCGCTCGCGCTCGGCCATCCCGCCGCCTCCCGAGTTCGACGTCAACCTTCCCCAGTCTTCACGCCAATCACGCCAGCAATTACTGGCGCGATCAACTGATTGGAGAGTAGGGCAGGTCCGTACCCAGCGGTAGGGGTCGGGCGCCGGGAAGTTACCGCCGGTCGCACTCCGCCCCGGCGGCGCTGGTCCCGGCATAGGGTGAACGGGTGGCAGCGAACGAGAACGAGACGGCGGACGGGCACGGGAGCGAGAAGGCGAGCCCGGCCGCCACCGCGACCGGGGAACGTGACGAGAGCCCCGCCCCCCCTTCGCCGCCCGCGCGCGAATTCCGCATGACCGACCTGGCCAAGGAAGCCGGCATCACGGTCCGTACGCTGCGCTTCTACCGCGAGCGCAAGCTCATCCCGGCGCCGCGCCGCGACGGCCGGATCGCCTGGTACAACGACCACCACCTCGCCCGTCTGCGCACCATCGGCGCCCTCCTGGAACGCGGCCACACCCTCGGCGGCATCGGCGAACTCCTCACCGCCTTCGACAGCGGCCGCGACGTCGGCGAACTCCTCGGCCTGGACTCCTCGATCGTCACCCCGTGGTCCGAGGAAACCCCGGTCCGCCTGACACCCGAGGAGCTGGCCGACCACTTCCGCGACGACATCACGCCCGAGAACCTCACCGCGTCCCTGGACCTCGGCTATCTCGCCGTCGACGGCGACGAGTTCGTCCACATCAGCCGCCGCCTGCTGGACACCTCCACCGAACTCGTCAACAAGGGCGTCCCCCTGGCCGCCGTCCTGGCCGCCGCCCGCCAGGTCCGGGTGCACGCCGACGCGCTCGCCGACCTCTTCTGCGACCTCATCCGCACCCACCTCCTGGCCGACGTCCTCCAGCACACCTCCACCGACCAGCCCCTCACCTCCCAGGAGGTGGACCACATAGCCGACACCATCGACAATCTCCGCCCCCTGTCCAAGGGCGTCGTCGAGGCCGAACTCTCGATGGCCATGGACCGCCGCGTCCGGGCGGAAATCGAGGAGTGGCTGCGGGCATGCGACGAGGAACGGGACTGATCAGGGCCCGTCCGATGGATCAGGGCCTGTCCGGTGGATCAGCCCCTGGCTCGCCACCCGCTCAGTCAGACGTTCCGCCGGAAGAGCCCCTGCGCTTTCCTGACGCCGCGGTAGCCCAGGTAGCCGAGGAAGACAACGAGGACGAGGATCACCTCCCACAGCACCCGGATCTTCACGTGCGCGAACGAGGGCCAGGCGGTTGATCCGGGGGGAGGCACCGGGCATGACGTGTCAGTGCTACCCGTAGGCCATGGCCAGGAGGGTTCCTGTGCTTTGCCCTTCTGGGGGAGGAATGATCTCGGCTTTGATGCCCGAGAATCCGGCAGACGCCAGAAAAGCCGTCCATTCATCTGCCGAGTGATCCCACCTGGTCACCGCCTTGGCCTCCCTCAGAGGGCCTACCGGCTTCATGCCGCCGGCTGGAGGCTTGTGGGAGAAGGCCAGCACACCGCCCGGGGACATCCTCTTGTGGATCAGGGGGAGGAGCTGTTCAGGGTCTGTGAACCAGACTGGGCCGAAGATCGACAGAACCACATCGAAGGTGCCTGCTGTGCGGGTCAGGTATTCCGTCACCTCTGCCGTGCGGAAGGTGAGGCCGGGAAGGTGCCCCCATCGGACCTCAGCCTTACGGCGCTGGCTCGGTGCGATATCGACCCCTGTGCAGGTGGCCCCGAGGGTGGACAGGTGGGCCAGGTTGCAGCCTGTACCGCAGCCCAGTTCCAGCACGGTACGGCCCTGGAGGTCTCCGAGGATCGATTCATCGGGGCCATGGTCTGGGTACTGAGTCCAGTTCAACCACGTACGGGCACCAGCAGCGTTGGCTTCACGTCGTGGTGTCCGTCCCTGTGCGTACCATTCCCAGGCTTCCACGGCCTTCATGCTGTTCCTCTCATGGGAACACCTCTCCCCATGATCGGGGAGAGGTGCCGCTCATCGTGCGTCTGGCTTACTTGGCGACTGGGCTGTCTGTGCAGCACGCGTGGCACTGGTGGCAGTCGGCCGCCTTGGCGTTCCAGAGCTCTCGGTCGATGGCGAAGCCGGAGTCCCGAATGGCCTGGATGGTGCCTTTCAGCACGTACGGCTGACTGGCCTTCTCTTCGGGGAGGTGCGGGACGTGGTGAATGTAGCGTCCCGCGTGCTGGTCGCAGAATGCCATGTAGTTGATCGTGTCGAGCACGAAGGTGTGAACACCGAAGTCCACGAGCCTGGCCGGTCCCATGTCCACGTCGGGGCGTTCGGCTGAGGTGACCAGGTAGGCGATCGTCTGGCCGAAGATGCGTTCCGCCAGGTCACGCTCCATGTCGTGGTCGCGCATGATGAGTCGGACTTCCCGCTCCCAGACCTGAGAGGGGACACAGTTCCGGGGGTTCCTGACCTCTACTGCTGTAGCCATCATGGCCCTTTCACTCGGTCGTGCTCGGGTGAGGGAACCCGCCCCGGCCACTCGATCTGGCAAGAGTGACCAGGGCGGGGGCCTCAGTGCTGTACGCGTCGGCGTACGGCCGCCAAGCCGCGTGCCTGGCGGTTGTGCCTGGCCAGGGCTTCAAGCTGGATCAGCTCTCGATGCGTGGCGCTTCGTACGGACACGACACGTGTCTGCCAGCTGAGGCCAGAGGGGCGCATCAGGGTCAGCATGGGTCCATGGCATGCGTGAACGACGCCGACCATCTGACTGCCGTTGTCGAACACGGCCGTACCGGGCTCCCACACAGTTCCCTGTCTCATCCCGTCCGCCCTTCGCTGGTGTCTGCATCTAGTCAACGGCGACAGGGACCGGTGAACTTGCACACCACTTGCACACGGCAGGGTCAGGCGTGAAGGAACCTGCTGCGGGTACTTGCCGGGCTTGCGAGGATGGCTCCAGCGGTTGTCTCCATGCGTAGGGCTGATCACATGAGCAAGACCACCGAACTGCCACCGGGCGCGAACCTGGCTGCGCTCCGGAAGGAACGTGGGCTCACTCAGGGTCAGCTAGCGAGGCTGGCCAGTGCCAGCGTCTCCCTGCTGTCGAAGATCGAAGTAGGGGACCGCACACTCACGCCTGCTGTTGCTGCTGCTGTGGGCAAGCCCATGGGTCTGAGCATGGCTGAGGTACTGGGCAAAGCCTCTGTGGCCAGGAACGAAGAAGGGCGCCTGTCGGCCCTGCGGTCGGCTGTCCGGGAATATGACCTACCGGGACGTCAGGAAGTCCAGGAAGACGCTCTCAGGGCGTCTCTGGAAGCCGCTGGACAGCACAGGGACGCGGCAGAGGTGGACCGGCTCCTGGCCATACTCCCTGGCCTGCTGAGGGACGCTACGACACACGCGCATACGGCCAACACGGTAGAGAGTTGGATGTCCCTCTCCGAGGTCTACAGCAGCGTGTATTGGATGGCCGCCCGGCACCGATGGATGGACATGGCAGAGCTGGCCGTGACTCGCCAGAGGTGGGCCGTCGAGCAGAAGACCAACCCCCTGGGCATGGCGATTGCGGCCAGGGACCGGGCAGGGACCTACCTGAACGGCGGAGACTTTGAGGGCGGCCTCATGGTGGTGGACCGGGCAATCAGCCAGGCTCAGGCCAGCCTGTCGGGCCAAGAGAGGGCCTTTGCCGTGGGACTCCTCAACCTGCGAGGGATGACTCTTGCCGGACGCTTCAAAGACAAGAAGGAAGGCAAGAAGGAAGCGGAGCGGCATATCACGTCGGCTTGGGAAGCCTCTGAATGGTTTGACCGGGACTGGAACCGGCACTGCATGATCTTTGGGCCCCAGAACACGACCACACACGTTCTGGCTACTCGGCTGGACCTGGGGCGGCCCCGTGAGGCTCTGAGGATGGCAGAGGGCCTAGATGCGGCCCTGGAAGGCTTGCCCGCTACCCGTGTGGCTCCCTCGCACATGAACCTAGCCAGGGCCCGGCTCGATGTGGGGGACCGTGACGGGGCTCTGGAGAGCCTGTCGGATGCGTGGGAGGCGGCTCCCCAGATGGCCCGCATCCATCCCATGGCACGGGAGGTGTTCCGTGTGCTGTCGTCGCTGCACCGCAGGAGTAACCCTGAGCTTCTGCGGCTCTCGAAGCTGTCGGGGATCAAGGTCTGAGAATCTGGACGCCGCCATTGCCGCACGACTTTGGCGGTCGAGGTGGCAGCCTTCCTGACCTGCGAAGACAGGCTGCCACCCATACGACCGGCTACACGTCGAAGACGGCCGTCACAGGCGCGTGGTCCGACCACCGCTGGTCATAGCTCGCCGCCCGCTCCACATACGCCTTCACCGCCCGCCGCGCCAGGCCGGGCGTGGCCATCTGGTAGTCGATGCGCCAGCCCGCGTCGCTATCGAAGGCGCGGCCGCGGTAGGACCACCAGGAGTACGGGCCCTCGGTGTCCGGGTGCAGGGCGCGGACGACATCCACGTAGCCGCCGCGGGTCTCCTCCAGGACGTCGGTGAGCCAGGCGCGCTCCTCGGGGAGGAAGCCGGACTTCTTCTGGTTGGCCTTCCAGTTCTTGAGGTCGGCCTCCTGGTGGGCGATGTTCCAGTCGCCGCAGACCACGACCTCGCGGCCGTCCGCCGCGGCTCGTTTCCGCAGGTCGATGAGGTACGGGAGGAACTCCGCCAGGAAGCGTTCCTTCTCGTCCTGGCGCTCGGTGCCGACCTCGCCGGAGGGCAGGTAGAGGCTGGCGACCGTCACGCCGGGCAGGTCGGCCTCGACATAGCGCCCGCTGTCGTCGAATTCCGCCGAGCCGAAGCCGACCCGGACGCGGTCGGGCTCCCGGCGCGTGTAGAGGGAGACGCCGGCCCGCCCCTTGGCGGCGGCCGGCGCGTGCACGACATGCCAGCCCTCGGGGTCACGTACCTCGTCGGGCAGCTGGGCGGTCTCGGCGCGTACCTCCTGCAGGCACAACGCATCGGCCTCGGTCTCCGCCAGCCACGGCACAAAGCCCTTCTTGGCCGCGGCGCGCAGCCCGTTCACATTCACCGTCGTCACAGTCAGCAACACAAACTCCCTCATCGCCCTGGCGGCAGCGCAGCCTACGCGACGGCCGTCCGGGCCGCCCGTCAGGGCTTCTCGCACCATCCACCCGGACGCCCGTACGATTTGCGAAATGGAGATACGTCCCGTCCGCTACGACCACCCCGACGCGGTCGCGCTCGATGCGCTCGTCCAGCAGGAATACGCCCGCCGCTACGGCGACGGCGACCTGACCCTGCTGGACCCGGAGATGTTCGCGCCGCCGAACGGCACGTACCTGATCGCGTACGAGGACGGGCGTCCGCTCGCCACCGGGGGCTGGCGGCGACACGAGGACGTGGCGGCGGGGTACGCGGTGGGCGACGCCGAGATCAAGCGGATGTTCGTGGTCCCGGAGGCCCGCGGGCGGGGGCTGGCCCGGCGGATACTCGCCGACCTCGAGGCGGACGCGCGCGCCGCGGGCCGGGTCCGCATGGTGCTGGAGACCGGGACCGAACAGCCGGAGGCGCTCGCGCTGTATGCGTCCAGCGGCTATCGCCCGGTGGAGAAGTTCGGGTTCTACCGGATGTATGAGCAGAGCCGGTGTATGGCGAAGTCGCTGTAGGGCGAGGGCGCGGCGGGCCGGGGGCGCGGTAGCCGCCCTCGTTTTTGTTGACACGGGTCCGGGCGGCTCTCCATACTCATTCCACTAATCAACTAGCTAAAGGGGGGATCCGGGTGCACGAGCCGAGTCCATGGGCGATCGAGGCCGTAGGTCTGGGGAAGAAATACCGGCGCGGCTGGGCCCTGCGGGACTGCTCCTTCCGCCTCCCGGCCGGCCGCATCTGCGCCCTGGTCGGCCCGAACGGCGCGGGCAAGAGCACCTTCCTGGCCGCCGCGACCCGGCTGGTCCAGCCGACGACCGGCAGCCTGAAGCTGTTCGGCGTGCCGGTCTCCGACCCCGCCGTCCTGGAACGGATCGCCTTCCTCGGCCAGGACAAGCCCCTCTACCCGCGCTTCACGGTGGCCGAGACCCTGCGGCTGGGCCGCGAGCTGAACCCGCGCTGGGACCAGGCGTCGGCCGAGCGGATCGTGCGGGCCGGCAACGTGCCCTTCGATGCCCGCGTCGGCACCCTCTCGGGCGGCCAGCGCACCCGTATCGCCTTCGCGCTCGCCTTCGGCAAGCGGCCCGACCTGCTGCTGCTCGACGAGCCGATGTCCGACCTCGACCCGCTCGCCCGGCACGAGCTGTCCGGCCTGCTGATGGCCGAGGCCGCCGAGCAGGGAACGTCCGTCCTGATGTCGTCCCACATGCTCGCCGAGATCGAGGACATGTGTGACTACCTCATCGTGCTGGCGGAGGGCCGGCTGCGGATGGCGGGGCAGAGCGATGAACTGGTTCCGGCGCATCTGCTGGTGACCGGCGTGACCGTGGCCGACGGCGGGCGGGGCGGGGTTCCCGAGGAGCTGTTCTGGGAGCACACCGTCATCGAATCCCGGGTCAGCGGGCGCCAGTTCACCGCCCTGGTGCGGCCGAACGGCCCGCTCTCCGACAGCTGGGACGCCGTAGCGCCGAGCATGGAGGAGGTCCTGCTGGGGTATCTCCGCTCGCCCGACGCGCCGACCCTGATCGCGGACGAGGCACGCATCGACGACCCGCAGGAGGTTGCGGCATGAGCACGACGACCACGGCTTCCCCGGCCTCTCCGGCCAACGGCACGACGGGGGCCGGCGCGCCGCGCCGCCGCCTGCTGCGCGGACTGCCCTGGGTGGTCTACCGGCGCCACCGCAACCTGCTGATCGCCGGAGCCCTGATCACCATCGGCGCCTGCGCGCTCTTCGCCTACCAGCGGACGGGCGTGATGGACTTCCTGCACGCCCACGGCGCGACGCCCGACAGCGAGGGCGAACTGCTCAACAAGTTCCAGAACGAGTTCAACTCGATGTTCAGCCGCGACACCGGGTTCCTGGAGTATCTGCCCGCCATCGTCGCCGTCTTCCTGGGCGCACCGCTCATCGCGAGCGAGCAGGAGCAGGGCACCCTCAAGCTGGTCACCACCCAGTCGGTCGGCCGCAGCCGCTGGTTCGCCGCCACACTCGGTCTGCCGCTGGCCGCCGCGACGCTGAGCACCACCGTGCTGGCGGCCGTCTTCCACTGGCTGTGGTCCCCGGCCCATGAACTGGCCTCGTTCGGCGACTGGCTCCACGGCGGGGCGTTCGAAGGCGCGGGCCCCGTCCTGCCGGCCATGACCCTGTTCCTGACCGCCTGCGGCATCGGCTTCGGCATGCTGATCAAGCGGGTGGTGCCCGCGATGGCGGCCACCGCCGTCTTCTCCTTCGTCACCCTCGTGGTCTGGTCGGAGAAGGTACGCGACCGGCTCGCCCCGCTGCGCAGCATGTCCTACCCCGAGGGCTCCGAGCACTCCCCCAGCCTGCCGCGCGGCGCCATCGACATCGACCAGTGGGTGGGTACCGCGAACGGCAAGCTCTACGGCTTCGGCACCTGCACGGACGCCCACGATTCCGATGCCTGCCGGGCAAAGCTGGGCATCGTCAACCGCGTCGTGCAGTACTTCGACTACAGCCAGATGACGGGGATGCAGTGGCTCGGTGCGGGAATCCTGCTGGCGGCGACGGTGATCGTGCTCGCGCTGGTCGTGTGGCGGGCCCGTAGGCGGCCGCTCTGAACGGGTCCTGGGGTGACCGACCGTCGGACGGGCCCGGTCACGCGCCGGGCGGCGCTTTGACACCCGGCACGGGCGACCCGATCATCAAGCGGTGCGGGCCCGGCCCGCGGCCGGGGAGATCGGCCCCGGTGGAAGCGGCAGAGAGGTGGTGAGCGTCGTGGAGTTCCGGATCGACCGTCGCAGCGGCGTCGCCACCTACCTCCAGATCGTCCAGCAGGTCCAGCAGGCGCTGCGGCTGGGCATCCTGGTGGAGGGCGACCGCCTGCCGACGGCCGCGCAGGTCGCCGCCACGACCAAGGTGAATCCGAATACGACGCTCAAGGCGTACCGCGAGCTGGAACGCGAGGGTCTGGTCGAACCCCGCCCCGGCCTCGGCACCTTCGTCAGCCGCACCCTCGCCCGCCCCAAGTCCGCTGCGGACGCCCTGCTCCGCGAGGAACTGCGCGCCTGGATGGACCGGGCGCGGGCGGAGGGGCTGGACCGGGAGGATGTGCGGGCGGTGCTGAACTCCGTGCTGGAGGAGCGGTACGCGGACGGATGAGCCGGCTGCGGCCCGGCCGACGCCGCGGACGCCCCGCCTCCTGCCCCACCCCTCCCCGCTTGACCCTCACCCCACGTCAGGCCGCAGCCTGATCGACGGCACGGGCCACCGGTGGAGTGGACCGGGGACGAGGGGACGAAAGGCACTGCGATGAGCTACTCGGTCGGGCAGGTCTCCGGCTTCGCAGGGGTCACGGTGCGCACCCTGCACCACTACGACAAGGCCGGCCTGCTCTCCCCCACCGACCGCAGCCCCGCCGGCTACCGGCTCTACAGCGACGCCGATCTCGCCCGGCTCCAGCAGATCCTCTTCTACCGGGAACTCGGCTTCCCCCTCGACGAGATCGCCACCATCCTCGAGGACCCCCAGGCCAACGCCCTCGACCACCTCCGCGCCCGGCACCGTGTCCTCAACGACCAGATCAGCAAGCTGCGGCGGCTGGTCGAGGTTGCCGAGCAGGCCATGGAGGTCCAGCAGACGGGTGTGGCGCTGACGCCCGAGGAGCGGTTCGAGGTCTTCGGCGAGGTCGCCTTCGATCTGAGTTACGCCACCGAGGCCAACCTGAAGTGGCAGCACAGCGCGGGGCACCAGCGCTCGATGGCACGGGCCGCCGCCCACTCCAAGGAGGACTGGGCGCAGATCATGGCCGAAGCCGCCGCGTGGCGGCAGCGTCTCACCGCCGCCTTCGACGCCGGTGAACCGGCGGACGGCGAGCGCGCCATGGACCTCGCCCAGGAACACCGCCGGCACATCAGCCGCTGGTTCACCTCGTGCCCCACCGATATGCACGGTCGGATCGCCGACGACTTCGCCGCCGATCCCCGCGCCTTCGCCCTGCTCGTCCCCCCGACCGAGCAACGCCCCGGCCTGGCCTCGTATCTGCGCACGGCCATCCACGCCAACGCGGTGCGCCAGTCGGACACCCCGCAGGACAACTGAGCGCCGCGTACGGCCCACCTGACGCGCACACCGTACGTCCACGCCCACGCCTCGACGCCCGGCCATCCGCCATCCGCCATCCGCCATCCGCCATCCGCCATCCGCCATCCGCCTCAGCGTCCGCCGCCACCAACCGAGGGTCGAATCCCCATGAAAATCCTGATCACCGCCGCCGGCTCTTACGGCGATGTCGCCCCGTACACGGGCGTCGGCGCCCGGCTCCAGGACGCCGGCCATGAGGTCGCACTCGCCACCCACGACTCATACGCCCCACTTGTACGGGCCGCAGGCCTGGAATTCCGCCACCTCCCGGCCGACCCACGCACCGCCCGCCCCACCGCCGACCCGGAAAAGGCCACCTCCGCGGGCGGCAACCGGGACCTGATGCGCCGGGCCGCGGCCTTCGTCCGACAACTGGGCGGCGGCATCGCCGACGCCACCCGCCAGGACACCGAGCTGCTCCTCCTCTCCACCACCACCGCCCCCCTCGGCCGGCATCTCGCCGAGGCGTTGGACATCCCGTGCCTGGACCTGCCCCTCGTCCCCCACACTCCCACCGGCGACTTCGCCCCCGTCATCAGCGGCGGCCGCTCCCTGGGCCGCTGGGGCAACCGCACCGCCGGCCGCCTCTCCCTCCGCGTCGTCGACCGGCTCTACGCCGGCGCGACCCACGACCTCCGCACCCGCCTCGGCCTGCCACCCGCAACGCCCCGTACGGTCCGCCGCCGCGCCGAAGCGGCCGGTCGGCCGGTCCTGCACGGCTTCAGCGAGGTCCTGGTGCCCCGCCCCGCGGACTGGCGCACCGGCCTGGACATCATCGGAAACTGGTGGCCATACCTTTCCCCTGACGCCCAACTCCCGCCCCTCGTCCAGGACTTCCTGGCCTCCGGCCCGCCGCCGGTGTTCATCGGCTTCGGCAGCATGGCGTCCGGCGAAGGCGAACGGCTGAGCTCCCTCGCCGTACGGGCCCTGCGCCGCGCCAAGGTCCGCGGCGTCCTCCAGTCCGGCTGGGCGAACCTGACCACGGAGGCGGCTGCCGACGACATCCTCACCATCGGCGAGGTCCCCCACGTCCTGCTGTATCCCCATATGTCCGCGGTGGTTCACCACTGCGGCGCGGGCACCGCCGCCGCCGGCCTCCGCGCCGGAGTCCCCACCGTCCCCGTCCCCGTCGCCGCCGATCAGCCCTTCTGGGCCGGCCGCCTCGCCGCCCTCGGCGCCGCCACCGCTCCGATCCCCTTCAAGGACCTCACCGCGGACAACGCCGTCCTCCGCCTCGCCGAGGCCCTCACCCAGGCCACCACGGCCCCCGCCCTCCGCGCCCAAGCCACCCGCGCCGCCCACCGCCTCGCCTCCGAAGACGGCGCCGCCGAAGTCGCCAAGGCCGTGGCCCACCTGGCCGACTAGGCGCCCCCTCCCCCGCCTCGCCCATAAGGCAGAAGCCCCTCCGGGCAGGCCCAGCGCGCGGAACGTACGCGCCGCGGGTTCCTCGATCCGGCGATCCGGCGGGAGCGCGACGGGACTTGGTCCGAGCGTCATCTCCCGTGGGGAGAGGCCGGAACGCCAAAATCCCGCCCGGTCGAACCGACCGGACGGGATCTTGACAAACGCTGTGGACCTGAGGGGACTCGAACCCCTGACCCCCTCGTTGCGAACGAGGTGCGCTACCAGCTGCGCCACAGGCCCTTGCGACGAGTGAAACTCTAGCATCTCGGTCGCGGTGCTCGGAAATCGCTTTCGGTGCTGGTCAGTGGAGGGGTGTCACTCGTTTGCGGCGCGCGGGCGGTCGAGCTCGTCGGCGGGGTCCGCGGCGGTGGGGTGGGCGTACTGGTCGAAGAGAGGGGTGCGGCCGCGGGGGCGGCGGTCGGCGTGGGGCGCGTCGTGGGCGTGGTCGGGGGCGGCGCTGGAGCGGGCGGAGCTCCAGGCGTCCTCGGCGTCGAGGTCGACGTGACTGGTGGCGCGGGGCGCGACCGGGGCCGTGACGTAGGTGGGGAGGGGGACCGGGACCGGTTCCCAGCTGCCGGAGGCGGGGCGGGGGCGTTCGCGTTCGCGCTGCTGGTCGACCCACTCGGCGTGGTCGGTCTCCTCGACGAGGGCGCGGCGGTCGGCGGTGTGCGCGGGGGTCGACGGACGGGGTGGCTCCGGTGCGGCCTCGGCCGGAACGTCAGCGCGGGCGTCGGGCTGGTGGTCGTCGAGGAGCGGCTGGTCGGCCGCCTGCTGAGGGCGGGGCCTGCCTTCCCGCAGTCGTTGGGCTGCCGCCTCCGCCTTGCGCTGGTCCATGGTGAAGATGAAGCGGCGCCGCTCCTGCACGCGGAGGTAAATGATGTACGCGGTGAGGAGGGCGGCGGGGACGGCGGGGACCCACAGGAGCGGGAGGCCGCCCACCGCGGCGGCGATGGCGCCGATCGTGAAGATGAGGAACAGGATGGTGATGGTGCGCCGGCGCCGGGCGAGGACCTTGGCACGCTTGGTGCGCTCGGAAAGAGAAGGGCGCGGGGGGCCGGAGTGCACCCGGGTGTGGTGCGCTTCGAGCTCGTCCGGCGGGTCGCCGAAGGGCCCGGCGTCCGGCTCGTCGGCCAGGGCGTCCGGGTGCTGCTCGTCGCCGGCATCGTCGGCAGGGCGCTCCTCCTGCCCCTTGTCGTAACGGCGTTGCATGGCCGCACGTCCGGACAGGAGCCGGATGGCAGTGCTGAAGCGTTCGGTCGGACGGGCCTCGTTGAGCTCGTCCTGCCTACGGAGCCACATCGGCACCAAATAGGCGGCCCAGGCCCCGACGATGACTGCGTAGATGAGGCCGCTGCTTCTCACAACTCACACGGTAGAGGGGTTTGCGCGGGGCCATCCGCCAATTGAGCCGGTGTGTCGCACGATCTGGCTGATATCTCGAACTTTTTTTGTGATGGTAAGGACGGCGTGACGGAGAATCCGGTCAGGCCGGACACCGTATTCGAACATTTATTTTATTTCTGGGATGTGCCGGGCGTGCTGGGCCTGTGGTGCCGCCAGCGATTGAGCAGGCCCTCGGGCACTTCTTCCACGGTCAGCGCGAATACCGCATGGTCGCGCCAGCCGCCGTCGATGTGCAGATAGCGCGGGCGGATACCTTCCTCGCGGAAGCCGAGTTTCTCCACCACTCGGCGACTGGGGATGTTTTCCGGCCGAATACAGACCTCGATGCGATGAAGTCCCACGGCGCGGAAGCAGTGGTCCACGGCGAGCGCCACGGCGGTCGGCATGACGCCGCGGCCGGCGACTTCCTGATCGACCCAGTAGCCGATATGCCCCGAGCACATGGAGCCCCAGGTGATACCGGCCACGGTGAGTTGTCCGGCGACCCGGCCGCGGTATTCGACGATGAACGGCAGCATCCGGCCGGCATGTGCCTCGGCGCGCAGATGACGGACCATTTGGCGGTACGTCGGACGGTGTGGCGGAGGAATGCCGGGCGGGGGCGGCGGGATGGTGGCTTCCCAGGGGCGCAGCCAGTCGCGGTTGCGGCGGTTGACCTCGCGCCAGGGCCGCTGGTCGCGCATCTTTATCGGACGGAGGGAGACATCTCCGTCCGTCAGGACCACCGGCCAGGACGCGTTCAGCTCGGGCTCCCGGTGGGTCTGGGGTGGTCGCCGCCGCGGATCTGGTCGACGGCGTGCGGCAAGAGGTCGGCGAGGACGGCCAGGCCGTCGCGGACGCCGCCGGTAGAGCCGGGGAGGTTGATGATCAGGGTGGTGCCGGCGACGCCTGCCAGGCCCCGGGACAAGGCCGCGGTGGCCACCTTCGTACGGCCCGCGGCGCGGATGGCTTCGGGGATGCCGGGGACCTCGTAGTCCAGGACCCGGCGGGTGGCCTCGGGGGTGTGGTCGGTGGGCGAGATGCCCGTACCGCCGGTGGTGAGGATGACGGCGTAGAGAGAGGAGGTGACGGCGGTGCGCAGGGCTGCTTCCACCGGATCGCCGTCCGGGACGACCTGCGGGCCGTCCACCTCGAAGCCCATGGCGCTCAGGCCCTCGGCGAGCAGCGGGCCGCCCTTGTCGGGATAGACGCCGGCGGCGGCGCGGTTGGAGGCCGTGACGACCAGGGCGCGGGCGGGGCTCACGGCCGGCTCCAGTCGCCGGACTTGCCGCCGGTCTTCTCCTCGACGCGGATGTCGGAGATGACCGCGGCCTTGTCGACGGCCTTGATCATGTCGACGACGGTGAGGGCGGCGACGGAGACGGCGGTCAGCGCCTCCATCTCGACTCCGGTGCGGTCGGTGGTTTTGACGGTGGCGGCGATCTCGACGGCTTCGTCGGTGACGGTCAGGTCCACCTTTACGCCGGAGACGGACAGCGGGTGGCAGAGCGGGATCAGCTCGGGGGTGCGCTTGGCGCCCATGATGCCGGCGATCCGGGCCGTGGCCAGGGCGTCACCCTTCGGCATGCCCTCGCCCCGAAGCAGCTCGATGACCTGCGGCGATACCAGGACGCGGCCGCGGGCGCGGGCGGTGCGGGCGGTGACGTCCTTTTCCGATACGTCGACCATCCGGGCCGCGCCCGCCGCGTCGATGTGGGTGAGGTGTTGCTGGCCGCTGCTCATCGTTCTCCTGGTCCGGACCGTGCCGTGCCGCGCCTGTGGGACGACACCGTACCCGCAGGCGGCCAGGAGGTGCCTGCAGAGTCGCTCAGGTGCGCCCGCGAGGGGCACCTCCCCTGTCCCGCACGGCATGGCGGCTACCCGAGAAGGAGGACGTCCACCTCCTCGCCCGCGGCCACCTCGGTGACATCCTCCGGGACGACGATCAGGGCGTTGGCGTGGGCGAGGGCCTTGATCAGGTGGGAGCCGGAGCCGCCTACGGGGGTGACCTTGCCGGCGTCCGGGTCGTAGGAGCCGCGCAGGAACTGGCGGCGGCCCTTGGGGGACGAGGCGATGGCTTCGGTGCACTCGGCGCGGGCGGTGGGGCGGTGCACGTCCGGCAGGCCCATCAGGGTGCGGATGGCGGGGCGTACGAAGAGTTCGAAGGAGACGTAGGAGCTGACGGGGTTGCCGGGGAGCGCCATCAGGGGGGTGCGGTCGGGGCCGATGAGGCCGAAGCCCTGGGGCTTGCCGGGCTGCATGGCGAGCTTGCGGAATTCGACCATGCCCTCCTCGGCGGAGAGATCGGTCAGGGTCTCCTTGACCACGTCATACGCACCAACGCTGACGCCGCCGCTGGTGACCAGGATGTCGGCGCGGATGAGCTGGTCCTCCAGGGTGGAGCGGAGGGACTCGGCGTCGTCGGCGACGGCGCCCACGCGGTAGGCGATCGCCCCGGCGGCGCGGGCGGCGGCGGTGAGCTGGAAGCTGTTGGAGTCGTGGATCTGGCCGGGGCCCAACGCCTCGCCGGGCTGGACCAGTTCGCTGCCGGTCGACATCACGACGACCCGGGGGCGGGGCCGCACCCGGACCGTGCCGCGGCCGATCGCGGCGAGCAGGCCGATCTGGGGCGGGCCCAGGACCGTACCGGCGCGCAGGGCCGGCTCACCGGCGGAGACATCGCTGCCCTTGGCGCGGACGTGGGCCCGCGCCGCCACGGGGCGGTGGACGCGGACCTCGCCGGTGGCGTCCTGGGGGGCGGCGCTGTGGGCGCGCATGGTGGCGGCCGGTCCCTGGCCGCTGCCGCCGTCGGTCCATTCGACGGGGACGACGGCTTCGGCGCCGGGCGGCACCGGGGCGCCGGTCATGATGCGGGCCGCCTCGCCGGGGCCGACCGCGGGCAGTTCGCCGCTGCCCGCCGCGACATCGCCGATGACGGTGAGGGTGGCGGGGAACTCCTCGGTGGCGCCCGCGACATCGGCGACCCGGACGGCATAGCCGTCCATGGAGCTGTTGTCGAAGGGCGGCAGGGCGGCGGGGACCGTGATGTCCTCGACCAGGACGCAGCCCTGGGCGTCGAGGAGTTGCAGCTCGATCGGCTCCAGCGGAGGGATCTTCGACAGGACGTCGTCGAGGTGCTCGGCCACCGACCAGACGCGGTCCTGGTGGCGGGTCTGGTCGGTGGTGCCGTTCAACGTCTTACATCTCCTCGGTGACATAACTGCGAAGCCAGGCCCTGAAGTCCGGGCCCAGGTCTTCACGTTCGCATGCCAGTCTGACAATGGCACGCAGGTAATCGCCACGGTCGCCGGTGTCATACCGCCGGCCCTTGAAGACGACGCCGTGTACGGGTCCGCCGAGGGCGGGGTCGGCGGCCAGTGCCTGGAGGGCGTCGGTCAGCTGGATCTCGCCGCCGCGGCCCGGTTCGGTCTTGCGCAGCACCTCGAAGACGGCCGGGTCGAGGACATAGCGGCCGATGATCGCGAGATTGCTGGGGGCCTCGGCGGGGTCGGGCTTCTCCACCAGGTCGGAGACCACGACCACGTCGTCGTCGCCGGTGGGGGTGGCGGCCGCGCAGCCGTAGAGGTGGATCTGCGCCGGGTCGACCTCCATGAGGGCGATGACGGAGCCGCCGTGCTGTTCCTGTATCTCGACCATGCGCTGCAGCAGGGGGTCGCGGGGGTCGATGAGGTCGTCGCCGAGGAGGACCGCGAAGGGCTGGTCGCCGACGTGTGGTGCGGCGCACAGGACGGCGTGGCCCAGTCCCCTGGGGTCCCCCTGGCGGACGTAGTGCATGGTCGCCAGGTCGCTGGATTCCTGGACCTTCGCCAGCCGGGACTCGTCGCCCTTGCGGTGCAGGGCCTCTTCGAGTTCGTAGTTGCGGTCGAAGTGGTCCTCAAGGGGGCGCTTGTTGCGGCCGGTCACCATGAGTACGTCGCTGAGCCCGGCGGCGGCCGCCTCTTCCACCACGTACTGGATGGCGGGCTTGTCGACGACCGGGAGCATCTCCTTGGGTGTGGCCTTCGTGGCGGGGAGAAACCGGGTGCCGAGGCCGGCTGCCGGGATGACAGCCTTGCTGATCCGTGTGTGCGATGGGGTCATGCGCGACACCATAACCGGCCCTATCGGAACGATGATGAGGGTCTGGTGAATAGAGCATGAGAGCGGGAGCAAGGGCACACAAGTGAACTCTGATCACGATAGAAAGCGCAGGTTGCGGCGGGATCTCCTGGAGGTTAGAAGATCGTTGCCAACGGATGTCGTCGCGGCGACGGGCGATGCGCTGGCCCGCCGGACGCTGGAGCTCGAGGAATTCCGGGCGGCGACATCACAGGAAAACGGGGCAAATAGGGATGAGTCGTCCGGTCCGGCCGTACCGCTGACCGTTGCCGCCTACGTCTCCATCGGCCACGAACCCTCCACAGGCCCGTTGCTGGACGGGCTCCGGGCGGCCGGCGTGCGCGTTCTGCTGCCCGTACTGCTGCCGGACAACGATCTTGACTGGGCCCGGTACGAGGGCGCCGAGCGGCTGGTGCGGGCCGGCTGGGGACTGCTGGAGCCGGACGGTGACCGGCTCGGGCCCGAGGCCGTCACGGCGGCCGATGCGGTGCTGCTGCCCGGTCTCGCGGTGGACGGACAGGGACTGCGGCTGGGGCGCGGCGGCGGGTCGTACGACCGGGTGCTGGAGCGGCTGGAGCAGGCCGGGTCCCAGGCGGCACTGGTGGTGCTGCTGTACGACACGGAGGTGCTGGAGCGGGTGCCGGCCGAGGCGCACGACCGGCCGGTGCATGCGGCGGTGACGCCGTCGGGGGTGCACCGGTTCCGGCACTGAGGCCGGCCGGAGAACGCCGTCGGGGGGGGCGGGGCTGCCCCCCCCCCCCCCCCCCCCGGGGCGCCCGGGGGAACCGCGGTTAGGGGGGAGCGGCACGGGGTCCATAGCCGTGTTATTTAAAACCCCCAACCGGTAAACCCCGGGGAGCCCTTAG
>NZ_JBVHTY010000012.1:240972-285022 GCF_055565615.1 Streptomyces sp. NPDC028368
GGGCCGGCGGGGGCCCCCCCCGGGCGGGGGATGGGGGGGGGGCCGCGGGGGGGGGGGCCCGGGTCCGGCAACTGCGGCGGCCGGGGCGGGGGGGGGGGGGGGGCGGCCCCCCCCCCGCCCCCCCCGACGGCGTGCGCTCCGTGCGTAACGGCGTTACGGCGTCAGCGTCAGGGTGTCCTTCGCCTTCTTCTTGACCTCCGACTCGCTGAACGCCCAGGGCAGCAGTTCGCCCTTGGCCCACTTGTCGGTCTGGTCGTAGTAGTGATCGTTGTAGGCGTGCCCGGAGGCGCCGGTGAGGTTGATCCAGCGGGACTTGTCGAGGTCGGCGAGGTTGACGACCATCCGCATGGACGGGACCCAGGTGACCTTGTAGCCGCCCGCGGCGTTCCAGCCGGTGGCGTCGACCGCGGCCTCACCGCCGCCGACGTTCCACGGGCCGCGGTTGAACAGGCCCTGCAGGAAGCCGGGACCGTCGGTGCCCAGGGTCTGGTTGTTCAGGTACATCTGGTGGAGGCGGCCCCAGCTCCAGTTGTCGATGTTCTTGCCGAGCTTGGCGGTCAGCTCGTAGCGGGCGTCCTTCATGGCCTCCGCGAGGAGCTGGTCGCGGTTCTTGTCACCGGGGTGGCCGGGCCGGTCCTCGGTCTTCCACCAGGCGTTGTGGGGGTCGTCGAGGATTTTCCGGACCACCTCGTACCAGCGGTCGCCGCCGTCGGGCTGCGCCGAGTCGGGGGCCCGCTCGCCGCATTCGCGCACCAGCTTGTCGAGGTCGTCGGCGGGGCCTGTCTCATCTGCCGGGCGGACGTTGAGGCACTGGCCCTCGAGCCGCAGTTCCTTGGGCATCTTGTTGCCGAAGGCGAGCTTGAGGGTGTTGCGCCAGACCGCGTTGAAGTAGGCGGCCGCGGCGGAGTCGGGCTCCTGGGTGAAGTCCCAGCCGTCCAGCAGCTGCTGGGCGTCGCGGACGTATTTGTCCTTGATGTCGATCTTCGTCAGGTACGGGGTCAGCAGCCGGGCGATCTCGCTGCTGTTGTCCTTCTGGAAGGTCTGCATGTCGTCCGTGGAGACCTTGCCGCCGTCCTTGATCTTCGACTCGATGAGGTCGTTGATCCGCTGGCTGCGGGAGCCGTAGCCCCAGTCCTTGGTGAGGAGGTAGGGGTACTTCTCGTCGGTGACGGCCTGGTTGGCGGTGACGATGTAGCCGCGCTCGGGGTTGTACTCGTACGGCAGGGCCTGCTGCGGGACGTAGCCGGTCCAGCGGTACTTCGGGTCCCAGCCGGGCGCCGGGTAGGTACCGTCGCCGCTGCCGCGGACCGGGATCCGGCCGGGCGCCTGGTAGCCGATGTTGCCCTTGGTGTCGGCGTAGATCAGGTTCTGCGAGGGGACCTCGAAGTGCCCGGCGGCCTTGCGGAAGCTCGTCCAGTCCTTGGCGCGGCCGAGCTCGAAGACGGCGTCCATGGACTTGCCGGGCTCCAGCGCGGTCCAGCGCAGCGATACGGCGTAGCCGTCGCCGCGGTCCGGTGCGGCGTTGCCGACCGGGGCGTCCTTGCCGACGCCGGTCAGTTCGTCGTCGCGGTCGGAGACGATCGGCCCGTTGTTGGTCGAGCGGACGGTGATCTGCCGGCTCTCACCGCCGGCGACCTTGATGGTCTCCTTGCGCGTGAGGAACGGCTCCTGCTTGTTGCCCCAGAGGTACCCGTTGGCGCTGATCTTCTCCAGATAGAGGTCGGAGACGTCGGCGCCCAGGTTGGTCATGCCCCAGGAGATGTTCTGGTTGTGGCCGATGACGACGCCGGGCATCCCGGAGAAGGTGAAGCCGGAGACGTCGTAGTTGCACTTGGGGCCGGTGGTACGGCAGTGCAGGCCCATCTGGTACCAGAGCGAGGGCATCTGCGGCGCCAGGTGGGGGTCGTTGGCCAGCAGCGGTTTGCCGGTGGTGGTGTGGTCACCGGAGACGACCCAGGAGTTGGAGCCGATGCCGTTGCCGTTGGGGCCGAGCAGCGCCGGGACCTTGTCGAGGGTCTTGGACAGCGAGGACAGCTGCGACTGGAGCCCCGCGGTGGCGGTGCCGGCCGGGGCGGCGTTGGCCGATCCCTTGGGCTTGAACTGCTTGGTGGCCCGGTCGACCGAACCGCCCTCGACGATCGGCTTGTTCCGCTTGTACGGATATGCCGGGTAGAGCTGGGCGATCTGCGCCGGCTTGAAGCGGCTGGTCATCAGGGAGCGGTCGATCTCCTCCTGCATGTTGCCGCGCAGGTCCCAGGCCATCGCCTTGAGCCAGGCGACCGAGTCGACCGGCGTCCACTTCTCGGGCTTGTAGTCGGTCTCGAAGTCCAGGGCCGTGTATTCCAGGGACAGCGCCGAGCCCTCGTGGCCCTTGAGGTAGGCGTTGACACCGTCGGAGTAGGCCTGGAGGTACTTCTTGGTACTGGGCGACAGCTTGGTGTCGTACTCCTTCTGCGCCACGCGGTGCCAGCCGAGGGTGCGCAGGAATTCATCGCTCTTGACCTGGCTCTTGCCGAACATTTCCGACAGGCGCCCGGCCGTCATGTGGCGGCGGACATCCATCTCCCAGAAGCGGTCCTGGGCCTGGACGTATCCCTGGGCGCGGAAGAGGTCCTCGTCGGTGTCGGCGTAGATCTGCGGGATGCCGTTGCCGTCCCGCGAGACGTCCACGGGGTCGGTCAGACCCGGAAGTTTGAGCGACCCGGTGGTCTCCGGGAAGGAGGCGCGCACGGAACTCACGCCCCAGTACGCGCCACAGCCGATGCCCGCCACGAGCAGCAGCACGACCGTGATGGCGACGAGGCGGCCGCGCCGCCCCTTCTTCTTTTTTGGGGCTGGGCCGGACTTGTTGGCGGGCATCTCTGTCCTTCGAGGGGCAGGGTGGGAGTGCTGGAGCAACCATAGGCGCACGGGTCCGGCGACCCCTACGCGGAGTCACTACGGGCACATTCGACTTTCAAGTAATGGTAAATTGTTAGCCTCAGTAACTAGATACGGTAAGGATCGTCGGTCCGCAGGGACCGCTCCCCTCCGGCTCCCGTGCGAGAAAGGACCAGCTCCTGACTGTCGACCACCTCAATCAACTCCTGCTGGTCTGCTCGCTCGTACTGCTCATCGCGGTGGCCGCGGTACGGCTCTCCTCGCGCAGCGGGCTCCCCAGCCTGCTCATCTATCTGGGGATAGGCATCGCCATAGGGCAGGACGGCCTGGGCGGAGTCGTCTTCGACAACGCCGAACTGACCCAACTCCTCGGCTATGCGGCCCTGGTCGTCATCCTGGCGGAGGGCGGCCTGGGCACCAAGTGGAAAGAAATAAAGCCGGCGCTGCCCCGGGCGGCGCTGCTCTCGACGGTCGGCGTCGCGGTGAGCGTGGGGGTCACCGCGGCGGGAGCGCACTATCTGGCCGGGCTCGGCTGGCGCCAGGCGCTGCTGATCGGCGCCGTGGTCTCCTCGACGGACGCCGCCGCGGTCTTCTCCGTACTGCGCAGTGTGCCGCTGCCCGCCCGCCTGACCGGTGTCCTGGAAGCCGAATCGGGCTTCAACGACGCCCCGGTGGTCATCCTGGTCGTGGCCTTCTCCACGGCCGGGCCGGTCGAGCACTGGTACGCCCTGCTCGGCGAGATAGCCCTTGAGCTGGCCATCGGCGCCGCCATCGGGCTGGCCGTCGGCTGGCTCGGGGCGTACGGCATGCGGCATGTGGCGCTGCCCGCCTCCGGCCTCTACCCGATCGCCGTCATGGCCATCGCGGTCTCCGCCTACGCGGCCGGCGCCCTGGCGCACGGCTCCGGCTTCCTCGCCGTCTATCTGGCCGCGGTGGTCCTCGGCAACGCCAAACTGCCGCACTCGGCCGCCACCCGAGGCTTCGCCGAAGGGCTCGGCTGGATCGGCCAGATCGGCATGTTCGTCCTGCTGGGCCTGCTGGTCACCCCGCACAACCTGCTCGACGACATAATCCCGGCCCTGGTTATCGGCATGATCCTGACGCTGGTGGCGCGGCCGCTGTCGGTGTTCGTGAGCCTGCTGCCCTTCTCCATGCCCTGGCAGGAGAAGACCCTGCTGTCCTGGGCCGGGCTGCGCGGCGCGGTGCCGATTGTGCTGGCCACCATCCCGATGGTCACCGACATCCCCGGCAGCGAACGCGTCTTCAACATCGTCTTCGTGCTCGTCGTGGTCTACACCCTCATCCAGGGCCCGACGCTGCCCTGGCTCGCCCGGCGGCTGCGGCTCGGCGACGACGAGGAGGCCGCCGACCTGGGCATCGAGTCGGCCCCTCTGGAGCGGCTGCGCGGCCATCTGCTGTCGACGTCCATCGGCCCCACCTCCCGGATGCACGGCGTCGAGGTCAGCGAGCTGCGGATGCCCGCGGGTGCCGCGGTCACCCTGGTCGTACGGGACGGCTCCAGCTTCGTACCGTTCCCCACGACCGTGCTGCGGCACGGCGACGAGCTGCTGGTGGTGGCCACCGATCCGGTACGGGATGCGGCCGAGCGGCGGCTGCAGGCGGTCTCCCAGGGCGGCAAGCTGGCCGGCTGGCTGGGGACGGGCGCGGGCGGCCGTGGACACGGCGGCTCCGGAGAGCGCCGGGGCAGGCAGCGGGACGCCGGGTAAGGGATCACGCCTCAGGTCCCGGACGGGTCCCGGAGGTCCGCGGGGCCCGGAAAGGCCCGCGAGGCCCCGGATAGGCCCGTGCGACTCCGACCGGCCGGTATGTGCCGTATCTCTCCACGGATCCCAAGGAATTGCGCGTGAAGCTCTGGTTAATCCCAGGGCTTCACGCGCTCCGGCCTGTAGTATGAAGAAGCAATAAACGAACCAACTCTGCCTGAAGCAGAGCTGGCGCGACCGCTCGGCGGCCGCGGTCCACTGCCACACGCGCAGCCACTTCCTTTAGTGAGGACCACGCGGTATCACTCGGTCCTGCGCGAGAGGACAGCTCTCGGCGCGTACCCGTGACGACCTTGCGGCGGCGCGCTACCAGGCAGCAGAAAGGCCCGGCCGTGGTATCCGCGGTCAAGGACTCCCGTCCCGGTTACGGACAACTGCTGCGCACCCCTGGTGCATGGACATTCGTGCTGCCTGGTTTTCTGGCCCGGCAGCCGTTCGCGATGCTGACGATCGGCATCACCCTGCTCGTCCAGTCCACCACCGGCTCCTACGGCACCGCCGGCGCGGTGACCGCCGCCACCGGCGTCTCGATGGCGCTCTTCGCCCCGCAGAGCGGCAAGCTCGCCGACCGCTTCGGCCAGCGCACGGTGCTGCTCCCCGGCGTCGCGGTGCATGTCGCCGGCGTCGTGGCGCTGATCGTCCTCGCCCTCGCGCACGCCCCCCTGTGGGCGCTGCTCGCGGTGGCCGTCCCCACCGGCGCCTCGACGCCGCAGGTCGGCCCGATGGTGCGGGCCCGCTGGGCGGCGAAGCTGGGCGGCAGCCCGCTGATGCCGACGGCCGCCGCGTTCGAGTCGGTGACCGATGAGTTCACCTTCGTCGTCGGCCCGGTGCTGGCGACCGCCCTCTGCACCGGCATCCACCCGGCCGCCGGCCTGATCGCCGAGGCCGTCCTCACCCTGGCCGGCGGCCTGCTGTTCGCCTCGCAGCGGCGCACCCAGCCGCCCGTCCACCGGGCGCAGGCCGGCGACCGGCCGCGCGTCTCGGCGCTGTCGGTGCCCGGCGTACGCGTCCTGATCGTGGCGTTCCTCGGCATCGGCACCGTCTTCGGCGGCATGCAGGTCTCGCTGACCGCCTTCACCGAGCACATCGGGCACCCCGGCATCAACGGCGTCCTCTACGGGATCTTCGCGGCCGGCAACATGCTGGCGGGCATCGCCTGCGGTGCCATCGCCTGGAAGGTCGGCCCGCGGCGCCGGCTCCTGGTGGGCTACGGACTGCTGGCGCTGGCCACCACCCCGCTGTGGACGGTCACCGCGGTGCCGCTGCTGGCCGCCGTCGGCCTGGTCATCGGCCTGTGCATCGCCCCGGCCCTGATCTCCGGCTACACCCTGGTCGAGTCGCTGGTGCCGGCCGGCGCCCGTACCGAGGCCTTCACCTGGCTGACCGGCGCGGTCGCGCTGGGCCAGGCGGCCGCGTCCTCCTCGGCCGGCCAGCTCGCGGACCGCTTCGGCCCGAGCGCCGGATTCCTGGTGCCGCTGGCCGGTACGGCGTTGGCACTGACGGTGCTGCTGACGCTGCGCGCGCACCTGCTGCCGCGCTCGTCGACCGTGGTCGCGGGCAGCGCCGCCGGAGGCACGGACGCCCCGGCCACCGCCGTCACCGAGGACCGGGAGCGGGAGCTGGCGAGCGCCTGACCGAACGTGGAGTCGGTCACCGTACGCCGGTCACAGTGGACTGACGGGCGGGAATACTGCACTATGGATCGTCGTTAGCACTCATCGAGTGAGAGTGCCAGGAGGAAGTCAAGTGCCGACCTACCAGTACCAGTGCACCGCGTGCGGCGAGGGCCTTGAGGCCGTGCAGAAGTTCACCGATGACGCGCTGACCGAGTGCCCCAGCTGCGACGGACGCCTCAAGAAGGTGTTCTCCGCGGTCGGCATCGTCTTCAAGGGCTCCGGGTTCTACCGCAACGACAGCCGCGGCTCGTCGTCCAGCAGCAGCCCGGCGAAGACTTCCTCCTCGTCGAGCGGCTCGTCCTCGTCGGACTCGGCGGGAAGCTCGGACACCAAGACGGCGTCCTCGTCGTCCTCGGCTTCCTCCTCGTCCTCGACGGCGTCGTCCTCGTCGTCCACGAGCAGCAGCTCCGCGGCCTGACCAGACCTTCTTCGGACCCCGCCGGCATGGACGGCGGGGTCCGCGGCTTTTCCCCGGCCCGCACCTGTGGCCGGTCGCCTCGCCCCGATAGTGTGACCGGCATGTCTCATGCGGAGCTTGGTGTGATCGGCGGCTCGGGGTTCTACTCCTTCCTCGACGACGTGACCGAGATCACGGTGGATACCCCCTACGGGCCACCCAGCGACTCCCTCTTCCTCGGCGAAGTGGCCGGCCGCCGGGTCGCCTTCCTCCCCCGGCACGGCACCGGCCACCACCTCGCGCCGCACCGCATCAACTACCGCGCCAACCTGTGGGCGCTGCGTTCGGTCGGCGTCCGCCAGGTCCTCGGCCCGTGCGCCGTCGGCGGCCTGCGCCCCGAATACGGTCCGGGCACGCTGCTCATCCCCGACCAGCTCGTCGACCGCACCAAGTCCCGTACCCAGTCCTATTTCGACGGCGACCCGCTGCCGAGCGGCCGCATCCCGAACATCGTTCATGTGTCGTTCGCCGACCCGTACTGCCCCGTCGGACGGCGGACCGCCGTCGCGGCGGCCCGCGGGCGCAACTGGGAGCCGGTCGACGGCGGTACCCTCGTCGTCATCGAAGGCCCGCGCTTCTCCACGCGCGCCGAGTCCCGCTGGCATGCCGCGCAGGGCTGGTCGGTGGTCGGTATGACCGGCCACCCCGAGGCCGTACTCGCCCGCGAACTGGGCCTCTGCTACACCTCATTGACCCTGGTCACCGACCTCGACGCGGGCACCGAAACCGGCGAGGGCGTCTCCCACGAAGAGGTCCTCAAGGTCTTCGCCCAGAACGTCGGCCGGCTGCGCGAGGTGCTCTTCGACGTGGTCGCCGCCCTCCCAGACAGTGCCGCCCGCGACTGCCGCTGCGCGGGCGCCCATGAGGGCTGGGACCTGGGCATCGAGCTGCCGTAGGGCTCTGGCGGGTGGCCGAGTTGTCCACAGGGGGCGGGCTCGTCCACAGCCCGCGGCGGGCGGCGAGGAATTCCGGCACGGTGGTGATCACCGGTTCCGAATTCCGCACCCACCCGACAGGCGGTGACGACGATGCCCCGTCCCTCCCCCGGCTTCCCCGCACCCGGCCTTCCCGCACTCGGCCGCCACGTACCCGGCCTTCCCGCCACCGCCTTACGGCTCCCTGCGCCGCCGCTCCCCGAACCGCCGCTGCCGACTCCCCCGACGTGTGAAGTGCCCCACTTCGCACCGGTACGGCCCGAGGGCGGCCGACGCCGATGGCAGCGGATGTCGCGCCTGCGGCTGCTCGCGGCCGGGCTGGCGCTGGCCGCCGCAGCGCTGGCCGCCGGCGCTTCGTACGGTGCCGTACGGACCGCGCCCGCGACCGGATGCCAGGCGGCGGCGCTCTCCGGAGGGCGGTAGCCGTGCCCCAAGATCGAGTGGCTTCTCCACCCGTCGCACGCAAAACTTCTCCGGGTGGGGGTACCCCCTGCTCTTCAAGAGCTCGGGGGAGGGCCGGTCCGCCGAATCCGTACTGACGCTCCTGCCGATCGCCGGTTCGTGTGGTGCGACTGGACAGCCCCGCCCCGCCCTGCCGTAAGTTGCGGTGCTGATTGTTGCTGCACCGTCCGTACCGAGCGTGGAAAGAGGCTGTCAGGTGAGCGAGAACAAGGGCGTCCTGCAGGGATTCAAGGAATTCCTGATGCGGGGCAACGTCATCGAACTCGCGGTCGCGGTCGTCGTCGGTGCGGCGTTCACCAACATCGTCAACGCCGTGGTCAAGGGCGTGATCAACCCGATCATCGGCGCGCTCGGCTCGCAGAACCTCGACAACTACAAGGCCTGCCTCAGCGCCAGCTGCCACCCGGACCCGAAGACCGGCGCATTCACGGATGGCATCTACATCCTGTGGGGCTCGGTGCTCAGCGCCGCACTGACCTTCCTGATCACCGCCGCGGTCGTGTACTTCCTCATGATCCTTCCGATGAACAAGTGGAAGGCCCGCCAGGACGCCCGCAAGCCGGCCGACGACACCGCCGCCGCCCCCACCGAGATCGAACTGCTCACCGAGATCCGCGACGCACTCCTCGCCCAGCGCAACGGCTCGGCCCCGGCCTCCTCGGCATCGGCCACCATCGGCACGCAGAAGACGCAGCGCTAGCGAGCACCACGGACCGGCCCCGCCGCCCCGTCGCCTCGCTCAGAGGTGGTGGGGCGGCTTTTCGTCGAGGAAGCGGGCCAGGTCGGCGGCGCTGCCGGAGGACGTGGGGCGCTCGCCCCAGCCACGGTCGGTGTCGTCCGAGGACTGCTGGTCCAGCGGGTCGTCGAAGATCAGCGCGGCGGGGCGGGGAGCGGGGCGGGCCGCCTCGGGGGTCTCGGGCGCGGGTGCCGGTTCGGGTTCACGGGTGGTGCTCACCTCTTCAGGGTACGGGGCCGGGCCCCTCCAGGATCCGGTGCTGCGCAGGCTCCAAAGCGTCACATTGTGTGAGGGGAGCACATGCGCATCGGAGAGCTCGCGGAGCGTACCGGCACGCCCCGGCGGTTGCTGCGGTACTACGAGGAGCAGCAGCTGATCGTCGCCGGCCGTGCCGCGAACGGCTATCGCGAGTACGACGAGCGGTTCGTGGACCGGGTCCTGCAGATCAGAGCTCTGCTCGACGCCGGACTGCCCACCCGGATCATCAAGCAGATCCTTCCGTGCCTGGACAAGCCCCGGGTCATCCACTTCGCCGACGCGACACCGGACATGCTCGCCACCCTGGGACTCGAGCGCGACCGCATGACGGAACGCATCGAGTGCCTGATCCGGAGCAGGGACGCCGTGGCCGAGTACCTCGAGGTGGTGCGCGGCAACAAAAGCCCGGCTTGAGCTTCCCTCGGCGGCACCGCGGCGTTGCGGTGCCACCGGGCTCGGTGCCGGTGACAGGCCCTACGCCTCGTCGAGCGCCTCGTGCCACCACCGGTCGCGGCCCGGCGTCCAGGACACCGGGCGCGCGCAGCGGTTCACGACCAGGACCGTACGGTCCTGCGCACCGCCGTTGGCGCGGCCCCGCGCCAGCGCGTGATCGAGGACCGCCTTCACCGGCCGTATGGCCCCGTCCCAGAACGCCGCGTCCGCCGTGATCAGCACCCGGGCCCCCGACTCCCGGGTCCGCGCGACCAGTTCGGGCACCGTGAGCGAGACCGGCAGCGTGGTGCGCAACGCGTCCAGGCGGCCGCAGGCGAGTGTGGCGATCACCGACTCGGGCACCAGCGGCAGATGCACCGCCACCTGGTCACCGGCCCGCACGCCGAGTCGGGCGAGTGCGGCCGCCGCCCGGTCGGCCTGCTCGAGGAGCATGCCGTGCGTCAGCTCCTCCATCCGGCCCGGCTCCCCGCTCCAGGTGAGGGCGATCCGCGACGCCTGCGGTTCTCGATTTTCCCGGGCGTCATCTGCATGCTCTGAGGTCACACGGCGCAACATGCGGTTCAGCATGAAGATGAGCGATCAACGATCGATTAACGTCCGTTGTACAGGTGTTCGTTGTACGACGCCCCGCGCCGCTCCCACGCCGGCCCCGCGCCGTTCTTCCCGCACCCGCCGCCGGTAACTCCGCGGCCACCCGGGCCTTTCTGCCCCGCTTCCGGTGCCTCCAATCTCCCTTCCCCGTACCGGCACGTTCCCTGACGTCTTCCGTACGTGTGAGAGGCCCCCGTGTCCCCTTCCTGGCGCAAGCCCCCGCCGCCGCTGCCCCGTTCCCTGCCCGGTTCTGTGTCTCTGGTCCGCGAGCCCGCACTGCTCGCCGTCGCCCTCGGCGTCTTCTGCGTCCAACTGGACTCCTTCGCGCTGAACCTGGCGCTGCCCGCCTGCGCGCGGCCTTCGTACGAGCCGAGCGCCGCTCGCGTGCCCCGCTGGTGGACCTCGCGCTGTTCCGGAACCGGTGACGGCGGGCAGGGCTCCGCGGGCGGGCGTCCGTCGCTGCTGCTCTTGGCCCTGGTCCGCCTGGTGGCGGCGCCGGCCGTGGCCTTGGCCGTACGGGGTGAGGGACGGGGCGCCGTACAAGGTGAGGGAAGGGGCTCCCGGCGGGAGTGACCGCCCGCCCTGGCCCGACCGGGCAGCTCCTCACCCCACGTGGACCGCGCCCTCCCCCGCCACCGCCTGATAGCCCCCCACCACATCCCGCACATCCCCGAACCCCCGCGCCTCCAGCAGCGCCGCCGCGATCACCGACCGGTTTCCGCTGCGGCAGTACAGGACGACGGGCCGCTCGCGGTCCAGGCGGCCGATGTGGCCGGGGAGCGTGGCCAAGGGGATGTTGCGGGCGCCGGGGAGGGCGCCGGCCGCGTACTCGGCGGGGTTACGGACGTCGATCAACTGGTGTTCTTCGGAGGGGAGTTGATGGATGTGGATGCGGTGGCTGCGGGTGGTCAGCGCGGGCTCGCGGGCCAGGGCGGCGGCCGGGTCGGGGACATGGCCGAGGACGCGGTCGTAGCCGATGCGGGCGAGGCGGAGGCGGGCCTCGGCCTCCGTGCCGGGGTCGGCGAGCAGCACGATCGGGGTGCCGGGTGCCACCACGCTGCCGGCGTACTCGGCGAACCGGGTGTCCAGGCTGGTGTGCAGGGAGCCGGTGAGATGGGCCTCGGTGTAAGCGGCGAGGGGCCGGCAGTCCAGGAGGGCGGCGCCGTGCTGGTCGCGGGCGGCGCGGGCCTCCTCCAGGGTGAGGGCCGCCAGCGGGGTGGGCTCCAGGAGAGGGTGTCCGTCGCGGTTGAGGGCCGCGTCATGCGCGAAGTAGCCGGGGGTGGCGGGCTGGCCCGCGGTGACCAGACGGACGAAGTCGGCCTGGGACATGGGCTGCAGGGCGTAGTTGAGGCGCCGCTGGTGGCCGATGGTGGAACTGGTCTCGGTGGAGAGGTTGCGGCCGCAGGACGAGCCGGCGCCGTGTGCGGGAAAGACCCGGGTCGCGTCCGGGAGCACCATGAGTTTGGTGTGCAGGGAGTGATGCAGCCGCAGCGCCATGTCGTGCGGGGAGTGCCCGGCGGCGGAGAGCAGATCGGGGCGGCCGACATCGCCGACGAAGAGGGTGTCGCCGGTCAGGACGCCGAACGGCACGGCGTCGTCGGGGTGTTCGTGGATGACCAGGCAGATGGACTCGGGGGTGTGGCCGGGGGTCGCGAGGACGGTGAGGGTGACGCCTTCGTCCTCGGCGTCGCCCAGCCGGATCCGCTCGCCGTCCCGTAACCGCCGTATGGGGAAGCCGGTCGCGGCGGCCTCACCGAAGGCGATGGTGGCGCCTGTCGCCCGCGCCAGTTCGAGGTGGCCGGAGAGGAAGTCGGCGTGAATGTGCGTCTCAATGACCAGTTCGATACGCAGGCCGACCTCGTCCGCGTCGCGCAGGTAGTCGTCGATGTCGCGCCGCGGGTCGACCAGGACGGCGCGTCCGGTGCGCTGGTCGCCGATCAGGTACGACGCCTGGGAAAGGCAGTCGAGGTAGTACTGCGCGAAATGCACGGTGGCCTCCAGGGGGTGTGCCCAAGGCCCGCTCGGGCAGCGTCCGTTGTGCGGATGCACGGATGTACGTACATTAGGCAGCCTGATGGGCGGCAACAAGCCCGCTCCCTCACGCCCGTCCCTCGCGCACACCCGCGTACGCCCGCCCGCGGAGGAATCCATGACGACCCGCCAGCCGGACTCCCCCGACCCCGGCCCGCGCCCCCTGGACCGGGGCTCGCCGCTCCCCCTGTGGGCGCAGCTCTTCGCCGATCTGCGCCGGAGGATGGAGACCGGCGCGTTCACCGAGGAGTTCCCGGCCGAGCACCGGCTCACCGGCGAGTACGAGGTCAGCCGGCACACCGTCCGCGAGGCGCTGCGCAAACTGCGCGCCGACGGCCTGGTGATCGCCGAACGCGGCCGCGCCAGCCGGCTGGACACCCGCCGCATACAGCAGCCGCTCGGCTCGCTCTACAGCCTCTTCCGTGAGCTGGAGGGCCAGGGCGTGGAGCAGCGCAGCGAGGTGCTGCGGCTGGAGCGGACGGTGGACGGGACGGTCGCGGGGTATCTGGGGCTGGTTCCGGACGCGCCGCTGGTCGTACTGGAGCGGCTGCGCCTCGCGGATGGCGAACCGCTCGCGCACGACACCGCGTATCTGCCCGCCGAGATCGCCGAGCCGCTGCTGGAGACCGACTTCGGGCACACCTCGCTCTACGGCGAGCTGGCGCGGCGCTGCTCGGTGAAGGTCACCGGCGGCCGGGAGCGGATCCAGCCGTTTTTGCCGGACGTCCGGCAGGCGTGGCTGCTGGGGCTCGCCGACCGGGAGGCGGCGTTCGCCATCGAGCGGCTGGGCCGGGCCGGGGAGCGGCCGGTGGAATGGCGTGAGACGGCGGTACGCGGCGACCGGTTCGCCTTCGTCGCGGAGTGGTCCGACGCGAGCCGGGCCGTGGCCCTCGCGCCGCGGGCCGCGTGTCCGTCCGCGTAGCGTGTCGGTCCTCTTAGCCGTGACGGCGCTGCCGTGCGGGCTGCTGATCGGGGTGCTGCTGGGTGCCCTCGGCGGCGGCGGTTCGATAGTGGCCGTACCGGCGCTGGTGTATCTGCTGGGCCAGTCGCCGCACGAGGCGACCGCGGGTGCGCTGGTGGTGGTCGCCGTCGGCGCCGTCACCGGCCTGGCCTGTCATGCGCGTGCGGGCCGGATCCGCTGGGCGGCCGGGGCGGTCTTCGGCGCGCTGGGCACGGCGGGCAGCTATCTCGGCACCCGGTGGAGCGCGGCGCTGGACCCGGCGGTGCTGATGACGGCGTTCGCGGGGCTGATGCTGACGGTGGCGGCGGCGCTGCTGTTACGGGGCCGCGGGCAGCGGCAGACGGCCGCGGGTGCCCGCCGGCATCCCGCCCGCATCGTCGTGACCGCGTCCGCCGTGGGGCTGCTGACCGGCTTCTTCGGTGTCGGCGGCGGCTTCGTCGTCGTACCGGCTCTCACGCTCGTGCTGGGCCTGGAGATGCCGGTCGCCATCGGCACCTCGCTCCTCGTCATCCTCATCAACTCCTTGACGGCGCTGGCCGCTCGGGCCGGTACCGGCGGCCTGGACTGGCCGCTGCTGGCCGGATTCGCGGCCTGTACGGCGGCCGGCAGCTATCTCGGCAACCGCCTCACCACCCGGCTGCCCGTACGCGTCCTGACCACCGCCTTCGCCGCCCTCGTCATCGTCCTCGCCGTCAGCATGGCGGCCACCGCGATACCTCGCCTGTAACCCCGACGCCACCGACCGAGCACCCCTACTGGAGGACCCCCATGACACCCCCCGCCACCCACCACCAGATTCTGATCATCGGCGGCGGCACCGCGGGCATCACCGTCGCCGCCCGGTTACGCCGCGCCGGCATACGGGACATCGCGCTGCTGGAGCCCTCGGACACGCACTGGTACCAGCCGCTGTGGACACTGGTCGGCGGCGGCCAGGCGCCGCTGCGGGCCGCGCTGCGCACCGAGGCGGACGTCATCCCGCCCGGCGTGCGCTGGCTGCGCGAGCGCGCGACCGCCGTCGACCCGGCCGCCCGCACGGTCACCACCGCATCCGGCAGGGTCCTCGGCTACGGGCGTCTGGTCCTCGCGCCCGGCCTCCACCTCGACTGGGACGGCGTGCCCGGCCTGGCCGCGGCGCTCGGCCACGGCGGGGTGAGCAGCAACTACCGGCCCGATCTCGCCCCGCACACCTGGGAGCTGATCCGCCGGATGCGGCGCGGCACGGCGGTGTTCACCATGCCTTCCGGGCCGGTCAAGTGCGGCGGCGCCCCGCAGAAGATCGCGTACCTGGCGGCCGACCACTGGCGCAAGCGCGGCGTGCTGGGCGCGATCCGCACGGTCCTGGTGCTCCCGGAGCCGGCGATGTTCAAGGTGCCGGTGTTCTCCCGGGCGTTGACGGAGACGGCCCGGCGGTACGGCATCGAGGTGCGGCTGCGGTCGGAGATGACGGCCCTGGACGGCGCCGCGCGCGAGGCCGTCGTCACCGATCACGCCACCGGCACGACCGAGACCCTCCGCTACGACCTCCTCCACGCCGTACCGCCGCAGCGCGCCCCCGAATGGCTCGCCGACGGCCCGCTCGCCGACCCCGACTCCCCCTACGGGTATGTCAAGACCGACCGCGAAACCCTCCAGCACCCTGATTTTCCCGAGGTGTTCGCGCTCGGCGACGTGGCCAATCTCCCGACGTCCAAGACGGGAGCGGCAATCCGTAAGCAGGCCCCCGTCCTCGTCGCCAACCTTCTCGCCGGCCTCCGCGGCCGCCCGGCCACCGCCCGCTACGACGGCTACACCTCCTGCCCGCTGGTCACCGCGCGCCACAAGATGCTCCTCGCCGAGTTCGACTACGACCTGCGGCCCGCCCCGTCGATCCCGTTCCTGGACACCACCCGCGAGCGCACCGACATGTGGTTCCTCAAGCGCTACGGGCTGCCGCAGCTGTACTTCAAGGGGATGCTCAAGGGCCTGGCGTAGGGGCGGATCCTCGCCCGGGACTTCGGCGCGTGCCGCGCGAGGGGGCCTCCCCGTCTGAGTACGACAACGGATACCCGAACTCCAGTAACTCCTGGGACTGTTGTGACTTCTGTGAGCTCTGTGAATCCAGTGAGCTCTGCGGCTACTGAGTCACTTGTTATTGACGTTGTGAGACATGAATCAAGTGGCTAGCGTGGCAACAGGATTGAACATACATTCGAGGGAGCAGTTCCTACGTGAAACGCGGAATGAAGTTAAAGGGCGCCGCCAAGCGGGCGCGGTACGCACCGGTCGCGGTCGCCGCGACCGTTCTCGTCGGTGCGATGGCGGGTACGGGGACGGCCGGTGCGGCCCCCGCCCCCGGGCCCGGCGACAACTCGCCGAAGATCATTGGTGGCGGCGCGGCACCGGCCTACTCGTTCATGGCCGCTATCCACGGCGGCTGGGGTGACCCCAAGGCCTTTACCTGCGGCGGCGGGCTGATCCGCGGCGACTGGGTGGTCACCGCGGCGCACTGCGTCTCCAAGCCGGGCAAGGACGGCACGTCCGAGACCATCCCGGCCTCGGAGTTCCAGGTGCGCATAGGCTCCACGGACCGGACCACCGGCGGCACCGTCGTGGGCGTCAAGAGCATCATCGTGCACCCGGACAACGTCGCCTCGGACGATCGCAGCAACGGCAACGATCTCGCGCTGCTGCACCTGAACAAGAAGGTCTCCCAGGAACCGGTCGCGATGTCGTCCACGGCGACCGGCGCCGGCACGGCGGTCCGCGAGATCGGCTGGGGTTACACCAGCCCGGCGGACAAGGGCCAGGACAAGCTCCCCAAGGCCCTCAACCAGCTCGACACCACCACCATCCCGGCCAACACGCCCAAGTGCGTGAAGGGCCCGGACGGGGACGAGTCCTGGGGCATCCACAAGGGCGACGTGTGCGCCGACAACCCCACCGGCAAGTTCGGCCCGTGCGGCGGCGACTCCGGATCCCCGCTGCTGAAGAAGGTCAACGGCCGCTGGGAGATCATCGGCGTCGACAGCCGCGGCGTCGGGCATGTCTGCGGCGAGACGCCGGATGTCTACACCGAGATCCACTACTTCAAGGACTGGGTGTCCAAGGCCATCGGCTGAACCGGCGGATGCGTACTGCCTGACACCCACAGATGACTGACGGGGGCACAGCTGTGAGAGCTGTGCCCCCGTGCCGTTCCGGGTGCCCCGCGGCGCCGCGGGAACACCCCGGCCGCCTGCCACGTCGACACCACGGGCCTGACTACTTAGGCCACTTGGCCCCACGCGATGACGGCGATGACGTGGGGCTCCGGTCCGTCGTGCTTCCATCCCGTCATGGAGGTGCTCACGTGATGGCCGGAGACCGACCGCAGGACAGTTACCCGCATGCAGGTGCACCGCGACGGCGCATGCTCGCCGCAGCCGCCCTGGCTCCCCTGCTGGCCGGGGCGCAGACCCCCGCCCGCGCCCTGCCCACTACGACGGCCGGGGCACAGAGCAATCCCGTCAAGCCCGTTTCCACCACCCTGTCGGACTGGTCGAATGTGGCCGACACGCTGGGCCGACGGGGCGACATGAAGCGTAAGACGATGTACCACACCGCTCTCCCCCGCCGGGACCTGCTGGTGGTCTCCCGCCATATCGCCGTCAAACCGGCGCTCGCCCTCGGCTCGCATGTGTCCTTCGTCCGTTACGCCGACGACACCACGCTGCTGATGGGCGATGTGGTGGTCACCGAGGACGAACTGCAGCCTTTCACCGATGCCCTGCACGAGCACCGGATCGGGCAGACCGCGATCCACAAGCACCTCCTTTCCCAGACGCCCGACATCTGGTGGATCCACGTCCATGGCCACGGCCACCCGGCGGCCCTGGCCCGCGGCCTGCGCGCGGCGTTCGACCGCACCGGCACCCCGCCCGCGCTGCTGTCCGTCCCGGAACAGCCCGTCGACCTGGACACCGACGGCATCGATGCCGCGATGGGCGTCAAGGGCTCCGTCGACGACGGCATCTACAAGTGCATCTACGTCCGCCGCGAGACCATCACCGACGGCGGCATGGTGCTGCCCCCGGGCCTGGGCTCGACCACCGCGCTCAACTTCCAGCCGCTGGGCGGCGGCCGGGCCGCGATCAGCGGCGACTGCGCGATGATCGCCGAGGAAGTCCAGGACGTCCTGGTGGCCCTGCGGCGGGCCGGGGCCGAGCTCGTCGAGCTGCACAACCACGGACTGACGGACGAACCCCGCCTGTTCTTCACCCACTTCTGGGTCGTCGGTGACGGCGTCCGGCTCGCCCGTGCCCTGCGCCCCGCGGTGGACGCGACCAACGTCGTACCGGCGGCCGGCTGACCACCGCGCGGGGTGGGCTCCGTCCCGCTACGGGCGGGGCCGACTTCAGGCGCTACGGCCTCACCCCGCACCCACCTCCCCCACCGCACACGCCACGTTGTCCGGCGCCCCCGCCTCATGGGCCAGCGCGATCAGCTCCCGTACGGCCTCCTCGGGGCCGGCCGCCGCCGTCAGGACGTCCCGCATCCCCTCGGCCGTGACCACGCCCGACAGCCCGTCGGTGCACAGCAGATACCGCTCGCCCGGCCGCGCCTGAAGCAGCTGCAGATCGGGGGCGAACTCCGCGCCCCCGCCGAGCGCCCGCAGCAGCAGCGCGCGCTGAGGGTGCGACGGCACCTCCTCAGGGGTGAGCCGGCCCTCATCCACCAGCGACTGCACCATGCTGTGGTCGTGGGTGATCCGGAACAGCCCGGAGTCGCGCAGCACATACGCCCGCGAGTCCCCTACGTGCAGCAGCCCCAGCCGCGAGCCGGAGCGCAGCAGCGCGGTCAGGGTGCAGCCGGTCGCCCCGTCCGCCGCCGGGGCCGCCCGGTTGGCGCGCCGGGCCGCCTCCTCCAGGGCGGTGAGCGGGTCCACGGTGGCCGGGTCGGTGTCCTCCAGGGCCGTCAGCTCGTCGATCGCGGCGGCCGCGGCCGGGCCGCCCTGCGCGCCGTAGCCGTCGGCCACCGCGAGCAGCCGCGGTCCGGCGTACGCCGCGTCCTGGTTGGCCGGGCGGACCAGCCCCCGGTCGGTCCGGGCGGCGTAGCGCATCGTCAAGGGGGAGGGTGAAGGGGTACGTGGTGCCGTCATGACGGTGTCGTCCTTCCTGTGCAACTGGTCGACGAGGAAGGCGGCCAGGTCCCGGCGGGCGGCCGTGTCGGCCTCGACCTGCGCCCAGTACGCGGCGACCGCCTCGGCCGCCGGGCGGGGCGCCAGTTCGCACACCTCACGGATGCGGGCGAGCGGCATACCGAGCCTGCGCAGCCAGGCGACCAGCCTGGCCCGCTCCAGCTGGGCCGGGGCGTAGCGGCGGTAGCCGTTGTACGGATCGACGCGGGCCGGGCGCAGCAGGCCGAGCTCGTCGTACAGGCGCAGCGCCTTGGGCGAGAGCCGGGACGCCCGTGCGAACGCCCCGATGGTCAGCAGTTCACCGGCCGTCCCGCCGCTCCCCGCCACCCGTCCGCCCTCCTCGTACCGGGCCCTTCGCCCGGCACGGCCGATGCTGGGCCTTCCCCCAAGGACAAGGTCAACGGCCCGGGTCAGGGCCCCGTGCGTCAGCTCTCGGCCGGCTCCAGCCGGTTCATCGCCGCCGCCGTCAGTGCCTGCACGCCCATCGTCAGCGTCGGCCGCACCACCGGCACGAAATGCGGCGAGTGGTTGGAGGGGATGTCCTGCGCCAGCCGCCCCGCCGCCAGTGCCGTACGGAACTCCTCGGGGTCCCAGCCGCCCAGCCACCAGTAGTAGAGCGGCGCCTCGGCGGCGGTGGCCAGCAGGCCCGCGTCCTCGCTGCCCGATGCCGGGTCGTAGGCGAACAGCCGTTGCTCGCCGAAGAGTCGGGTGAATTCCTCGTTGACCTTGCGCAGGGTCCGGGAGTCGTTGACGGTGACGGGGAAGGAGTCGAGGACCTTGGTCTCCGGGGGGCACTCGGCGCCGGAGGCGGTGGCCTCGGCGCGGGCGATCCGGTCGATGGCGGCCAGCACCCGGCTGCGTACGGTCTCGTCGAAGCTGCGGACGCTGAGCCGTACGACGGCGTGGTCGGGGATGACATTCGCGCCGTCACCGGCGTGGAAGGAGCCGACGCTGATCACGGCCTGGTCCTTGGGGGCCACTTCGCGGGCCACGACGGACTGCACCCGCTGCACGAACGACGCCGCCATCAGGATCGGGTCGATGGTGGTCTCCGGGCGCGAGCCGTGTCCGCCGATGCCGTGGAAGGTGATCTCCAGACTGTCCGCGGCGGCCATGCAGGCCCCGGGGCAGTACGCGATCAACCCGGCGCCGAACGGGGCGACATGCTGGGCCAGCACCACGTCGGGGACGGGCACCAGGCCCTTGCTGTAGAGGCCGTCGTCGAGCATGGCCCGAGCGCCGTTGCCGACCTCCTCGGCGGGCTGGAACAGCGCGACCAGAGTGCCCGACCAGCTGTCCCGGCCCGCGGCGAGCAGGTCCGCGGCGCCCAGCAGACAGGTCACATGGACATCGTGGCCGCAGGCGTGCATCCGGCCGGGCGTCTCGGAGGCGTAGGCCAGGCCGGAGCGTTCGGTGACGGGCAGTGCGTCCATGTCGGCGCGGAGCAGGACCACCGGCCCCGGTCCGTTGCGCAGCACGCCGGTGACGCCGGTGCCGCCGATGCCGGTCGTGACGTCATAGCCGTACGCGGTCAGCCGGCGGGCGGCCTCGGCGGCCGTACGCGTTTCCTGGAAGCCGAGTTCGGGGTGGCGGTGCAGGTCCTCGTAGAGCGCCACCAGGTCCGCGAGGCGGGCGTCGAGCGGGGCCAGGACGGAGTCGATGACGGGGCTGGAGTGGTCGCTGTCGCTCATACGCGCATTCGACCATGAACGGCCCCGGCCGCACCCACCGGCAGACCCCTCGCACGGCATCGGTCCGTACCCGCCCCCGCCTGGCCGGACTTCGCGGGTCGCCCGCGGCCGCCCCGTGACACCTCGGCCCCCGACTGCCACCGTGAACCAGCCTGCCCGAGCCGCTGACTGGAGGCTGACATTGGCCACCGCATCCACCCCACCGAACGGCGAACCCACCGACCTCGCGGCCCACCTGATGGACCAGGCCATGGGCCATCTCTTCTCCGCCGCACTGCGCACCGCGGCCCACTACCGCATCGCCGACCATCTCGCCGAGGGCCCGCGCACCGCCGAACAGCTGGCCCTCGCCACCGACACCCACGCCCCGCATCTGCGCCGGGTGCTGCGCTATCTCGCCGCCCGCGGCATCTTCCGGGAGGACGCCGCGGGCGCCTACCAGCTGACACCGGCCGCCAGAGCGCTGCGCACCGACGTCCCCGACTCGCTGCACCCCGCCGTCATGATGATCACCGACGAGCTGTTCCTGCGGACCTCGGCACGGATGCCGGAAGCGGTACGGGAGGGCGGCGCGGCCTTCGAGCGGCTCTTCGGGGCGCCGCTCTTCGAGCATCTGAGGTCCGACCCGGTGCAGCGCGAGCTGTTCGACAGCGGGATGTCGTCACTGTCCGGCCCGGTGGACGAGGCGGTGGTCGCCGCCTACCCGTTCCCGGAGAACGGCACGGTCGTGGACATCGGCGGCGGCCGCGGCGGCCTGCTACGCGCCGCGCTGCGCCGCCACCCTCAGCTGACCGGCGTGCTCTTCGACCAGCCGCCGCCGCTGGCCCACCATCTGCTGGACGGCGACGAGCTCAAGGGCCGCTGGCGCACCGAGGAGGGCGACTTCTTCGCGTCCGTACCGGAGGGCGGGGATGTGTATGTCCTCAAGCATGTGCTGCACGACTGGCCGGACGAGGCCTGCCGGCGCATTCTGCGCACCTGTCATGCCGCGATGGCCCTCGGCAGCCGGCTGCTGGTCATCGACTGCGTACTGCCGCAGGGCAATGCACCGCATTTCGGCAAGACGATGGACGTCGCGATGATGACGGTCCTGAACGGCCAGGAGCGGACCGCGGAGGAGTTCTCGAGGCTGCTTTCGGACGGGGGATTCCGGCTGACGCGGGTACTGCCGACGGCGGCGTTCCCCTCGATCGTGGAGGCGGTGGCGGATTAGCCGCCCGGCCGCGCCGGCGGCCCGGCCCGCCCCGGCTCCCGCGACACGACACGCCGCGCTCTCGCGCCCAGCGCGGCGCCGCGGCCCGCCCGGGATGTACTGATGCCACCCCGCGCCCACGGCCCGGGGCCGGAACCAGCGCACGGAGCCAAGGAGCCGCCATGCCCACCCCGCCCCTCCCCGCGCCCGTCGACCGAGCCCTGCACGCCGCCAACGGCGGCGACATCGACGGTTTCCTCGCCGCCTTCGCCGACGACGGAGCGGTCAACGACTGGGGCCGCGAATTCCGGGGCCATGAGGCCATCCGCGACTGGAGCGACGCCGAGTTCATCGGCCGCCAGGTCACCCTCGAGGTGACGGCCGTACGGACGCAGGGCGCCACGACCACGGTCAGCCTCCAGGTCGGCGGCAACGGCTACACCGGCCCGTCCGACTTCGCCTTCACCATCGAGGGCGACCGCATCGCGCTGATGCGGATCACCGGCTGACGGTCCCGCCCATGACAGTCCCCATGCGGGCGCGCAGCCGTGACGAGGCACACCGCACCGCCACCCCGCTGGAACTCTTCTTCGACCTGTGCTTCGTCGTGGCCATCGCCCAGGCAGGCCGCCAGCTGGTGCACGCCCTGGCCGAGGGCCATCCGGGCCACGGCATCACCGGCTATCTGATGCTGTTCTTCGCCATCTGGTGGGCCTGGGTCAACTTCAGCTGGTTCGCGTCGGCCTACGACACCGACGACGTGCTCTTCCGTGTGGTGACCCTCATTCAGATCGTGGGTGTGCTGATCCTGGCCGCGGGGGTGCCACGCGCCTTCGCCGACAGCGACTTCCGGATCGTGTGGTTCGGCTATGTGGTGATGCGGCTGGCCCTGGTCTCCCAGTGGCTGCGGGCCGCGCACGGCAGCCAGGGGGCCGAACGGCGGACCGCGCTACGCTATGCCCTGGGCGTCACCGTGTGCCAGATCGGCTGGCTCGCGCTGGTGCTCCTGCCGGCGGCCGCCGCGCCCTGGGTGTTCGTGGTGATGGGCCTGCTGGAACTGTCCGTCCCCGCCCTCGCCGAGCGGGAGCGGCAGACGACCTGGCATCCGCATCACATCGCGGAGCGCTACGGCCTGTTCACGATCATCGTGCTCGGCGAGACGATCGCGGCGGCCACCGTCGCCGTGCAGTCCGCGCTGGACGAGCACGACGCGCTGGGCACCCTGCTGCCGATCGCGGGCGGCGGCCTGCTGCTGGTCTTCGCCGCGTACTGGATCTATTTCGCGGTCCCCATCCATCTGCATCTGCGCTCCAACACCCAGGCGTTCGGGTGGGGCTACGGCCACTACCTGGTCTACGTCTCGGCGGCGGCGATCGGCGCGGGCATCGAGATCGCGGTGGAGGAATCGGTGGGCAAGACGCATCTGTCGGTGTTCGCGGCGTCCGCCTGTGGCACGGTGCCCGCCGCCCTGTTCATGTTCACGGTCTGGCTGATCCACTCCCGCCACCAAAAGCGCGGCCTGGCGCAGCAGCTGGTGCTCCCGGTGTCCTGCGTGCTGGTCCTGGTCTGCACCTTCGCGGGGCGGCTCGCGGTGCCGGCGGCGGGTCTGGTGGCCTGCGTCACGGTCGCGGTGGGTGTCACCCTGACGGCGCGGCAGGGCACGGCTCTGGAGGCGTAACCGGGCACCCCGGACGGCCCGGCCCGTTACGGCCGCCGGCGCCGTTTCGCCCGTAAGCGTGCCGAACGGCCGTACGCGGCCACCGAAGCGGGCGAATCCCGTGCGGACGTATGCCGTCGGCCCTCAACTGGCCTGCCGCTGGGCCGAATCGGTGCCGTATTCGGCCATCTTCGGACGTCGGAGGCGGTCTGCCCGCAGCGCTGCCGCGCCCACCTCAATCCCCACCAATTCCCCGCGAACGGGCATCACTTCCCGTGCCGTCATCCGCCCTTTCCCCGCCCTTCACCAGGGGCGGAGGAGGGGCCTCGGCAGGGACGCGGTAGGGTGCAGATTGCCCTTTTTATGCCTGCGGGTTTCCGTATCAGCAGTCCGGTATCGGTAGTCTGCACGGCCGTCCACCCGTCCGTACCCGAGGAGACGCCAGCATGGCCCGCCACGCTCAGCCCCGCGCGCGCAAGAGCCTTTCCCGGCGCAGCAAGGCCGTCGGCGGTCTGGCCCTCACCACGCTGGTCGGCACCGCCCTGTGGGCCTGGCCGGCCTCGGGCAACGATCACAACGGCCTGGCCGACGGCAAGAACGGCACGCCGAAGACGGCCGCCGGCCGCGACTCGGCCGCCGCCCCGAACAGGTCCGCCGCCTCCAGGACCGAGCCCAACGCCGTCTCCGCCGCCCGGATGATCCCCGGTCTGAGCGACGCCGCCCGCAAGCAGATACCGGCCGCCACCCGCCAGGTACTGGTCGTCACCGGCAAGACCGGCGACTCCTACCAGTCCCGGGTCATCCTCTACACCCGCGCCAAGGGCTCCGAGGACTGGCGGCCCGGCGGCACCTGGGACGCGCACAACGCCGCCCACGGCTGGACCGAAGACCACCACTACGGTGACCTTCGCTCGCCGGAGGGCGTCTACACCCTGACCGATGCGGGCGGCCGGCTCGCCGCCCCCGACGGCACCAAGCTGCCCTACGACCACAACAGCAACTTCGTCGCCCATGGCACCGGTGTGGAGGGTGAGCCGCTGGCCGGCGCCTTCGACTACGTCATCGCCATCAACTACAACCGGGTGCCGGGCACTTCCCCCCTGGACCAGCAACGGCCGGACGGCGCGCACAAGGGCGGCGGCGTCTGGCTGCACGTCGACCACGACGGCCCCACCCAGGGGTGCGTGAGCCTCAAGCCGAAGGTGATGCGGGAACTGCTGCGCACCCTGGACCCCGCCCAGCACCCGGTTGTCGTGATGGGCCCGGCCGGTATCTGACTCCCGCCGGGGCGCCCGCCGGCGTGGTACCCATGACCCATGGCTGACGCACAGCAGGGACGGGACGTACCGCATCTGCCGGGGCCGCACGACGCACTGACCGACGTCACCGGCCTGCGGGTGGGGCACGCCGAGCGGATCGGCGACGGATATCTGACCGGCACCACCGTGGTCCTCGCCCCCGCGGGCGGCGCCGTCGCGGCCGTCGACGTACGGGGCGGCGGGCCCGGCACCCGCGAGACCGACGCGCTGGATCCACGCAATCTCGTCCAGCGGGTGGAGGCGGTGGTGCTGACCGGTGGCAGCGCCTTCGGGCTGGATGCCGCGTCCGGTGTGGTGGCGTGGCTGGAGGAGCAGGGCCGCGGCTTCCTCGTCGGCCCCGACCCCACTCAGGTCGTGCCGGTGGTCCCGGCGGCCGCCCTGTTCGACCTGGGGCGCGGCGGCGACTGGCGGGCCCGGCCGGATGCCGCGCTGGGCCGGGCGGCGGCCGAGGCGGCGGCGGGTACGGACCCGCGCTCCCCGGTGACACAGGGCAATACCGGCGCCGGTACGGGGGCGGTGGCCGGCGGCCTCAAGGGCGGCATCGGCACCGCGAGCGTGGTGCTGCCCTGCGGCACCACCGTCGCCGCGCTGGCCGCGGTCAACGCGGCGGGCGGCTTCGCCGATCCCGACACCGGCGCGCTCTACGGGCGGCTCGCGGGCGGCCCGGCCGCCTTCCCCTCCCCCGACGTCCACGCCACCGCCCAGCACCGGCTCGCCGAGGCCAGGGAGCTCTCGCGGGCCCGCGCGGCCGCCTCGGTCCGGCCGCCGCTGCACACCACCCTCGCGGTGGTCGCCACCGACGCGGTCCTCACCCGCGCCCAGGCCCACAAGCTCGCGGGCACCGCACACGACGGCCTGGCCCGCGCGGTCCGCCCCGTCCATCTCCTCTCCGACGGCGACACGGTCTTCGCACTGTCCACCGGCACCCGCCCGGTCGCCCCCCAGGAGGTTCTCGCCGACCCGGTGTTCGGGGTGCACAGGGAGGCCGGGGCGCTGAACGAGATCCTGGCCGCGGGGGCCGATGTGCTGACGCGGGCCGTGGTCAAGGCGGCGCTGTCGGCGGAGACGGTGGACGGTCCGGGGGGCGTGTTTCCGTCGTACCGGGATCTGTACGGGATCTGACGGCGGGCGCCGCGGTCACACCCCCGCAGCCCCCAGCAGCGTTCCCGCCGCGTACGTCACCGCCATCGCCAGCGCACCGCCCGCCGCATTGCGCAGCAGCGCCGGGCCGACCGGGGCGGCTCCCATCCGGGCGCTGCTCCAGCCGCACAGGACGAGGGCGGCGAGCACCGCGACCACGGTGACCGGCAGGCGCACCACGGCGGGCGGCAGCACGATCGCGAGCAGCGGCAGCAGGGCGCCGACGGTGAAGGCGAGGAAGCTGGCGCCGGCCGCGTGCCAGGGGTTGGTCAGTTCGTCGGGGTCGATGCCCAGCTCGACCTCGGCGTGGGCACGCAGCGCATCGTGCGCGGTGAGCTGCTCGGCGACCTCCCTGGCCAGCTCCGCGCTCAGCCCCTTGCCCTCCAGCAGCTCGGTGAGTTCGGTGAGTTCGGCCTGCGGTTCGGTGGCCAGCTCGCGCTTCTCCATGGCCAGGGCGGCCTTTTCGGAGTCGCGCTGGGTGGAGACCGATACGTATTCGCCCGCGGCCATCGACATCGATCCGGCCAGCAGTCCGGCCAGGCCCGCGGTCAGCAGGGCGCCGCGCTCGTCGGTGGCGCCGGCCACGCCGACGACGAGGCCGGCGGTGGAGACGATGCCGTCGTTGGCGCCGAGGACCGCGGCCCGCAGCCAGTTGAGCCGGCTGCCGAGCCCGCGGCCATGGGCCTCGTCGTGCTCGGGTGTCTGAGAGCTCACCGGCCGAGCGTCTCATCTACGCCACGGTGTCGCCGCCCGACTCCCCCGCGCCGCCCGGAAATCGCCGGTGGTAGAAACGGCCGTATGTCCGCATCGCCACCTCCCCACTCCCCGCCCCCTTCCCCTCCTCCCCCCACGCTCGTCCAGCCGGCACCCCGTAAGCCCGCGCCACGCCGCCGACTGTGGTGGCACCGGCTGATCTTCGGGCTCTGGTACCGGCCGGTGGAGGTCCTGGACGAGGCGCGGGACCGCAGCGCCTGGGGTGCGGCGGTGCTGTTGTCGCTGGTCAGCGGCGGTATCGGCATACTCTCGGTGGAGGCGTTCCGGCAGCAGTGGTCGGCCGGGCGGACCATGGCGCTGCAACTGGCCGGGCTGGCCGAGGCCGGCGTCCTGGTGGCCAGCCTCGCGCTGGGGTCGGTCACCCACGCCATAGCTCGCACGCTGGGCGGCAGCGGCCGCTACGCGCCGACCGCGAGCCTGTTCATCGTGCTGTTCTGGGTGACGGATCTGCCCCGGCTGGCCATCGTGGCCTGGCTGCCGACCGACACCACCTTCGTCCAGGCCGCGACCTATGCGACCTGGGGCTTCGGCTATGTCCTGGCAGTGCTGCTGATCAGGGGTCAGCACCATCTCACTACGCTGAAGTCGGCGGCCGCGGTGGCGGTGCAGATGCTGGCCGCGCTGGCGCTGCTCCGGCTGGGCCCGGTCCGCTGACGGTGCGGCCGGTCAGCTAACCGCGGCCGGTCAGCTGCCGTACGAGTCCCGCGAACGCCTCCCGCTCGGCGGCGCTCAGCTCCACGCTCTCCGAGGGCGGTCCGGCGGGCCCCGTCTGCCGTGGGACCGCGCCGAGCAGCTGCGGCCGGCCACGCCCGGCCGCAGCCTGGTGGCGGGCCCGTCGCATCAGTCTGACCAGTGCGACAACCCAGGCGACGGTCGCGACGAACAGCGCGGCGAGCGTGACCTGCTGCAGAATCGAAACGGAGGGGAGCATACGGTCCTCCAGGACAGGCGCTGGACGGGACTGGGCCGGGCGGGACGGGACGGGACTGGGCTGTTCCATTGGACACCACGGCTCATGGCTTCCGACAGGGGATCTAGCACCGTAATTGCCGAAGTGACACATCTCCTATGACATTTCAGCCCTTTCCCAGTGGCCGCCCCCAGGCGCGCCCCCGCCACCTTCCGGCGTGGCAGGGTCCGTCGCCGCTCCTTGGACACCCCGGAGGCTTCCCTCCGGCGAAGACCGCCCCCAACGATGGCGGCACCTCGTCCGCGACGTGAGGAGTACGTACGTGCCGCAGCAGTCCCCGCCGCAGCCGCCCCAGCCCCCGGCCCGCGCCCTCGACGGCGTTCTCGTGGCCGACTTCAGCCGGGTGCTGGCCGGGCCGCTGGCCGCCGCCACGCTCGCCGACCTGGGCGCCGAGGTGATCAAGGTGGAGCGGCCCGGCACCGGCGATGACACCCGCGCCTGGGGGCCGCCGTTCGCCGCGGAAGGGACCGCCGCGTACTTCGATGCGGCGAACCGCTCCAAGCGCGGCCTGGCGCTGGACCTCGGCGATCCGGCCGACGCGGCCGCCGCCCGCGAACTGGCGCGCCGGGCCGACGTGCTGATCGAGAACTTCCGCCCCGGCTCGCTCGCCAAGTACGGCCTGGACCACGCGGCCACCCGCGCCGCCAACCCCGGCCTGGTGCACTGCGCCATCACCGGCTTCGGCTCCGGCGAGGGCGCCCGGCTGCCGGGCTACGACTTCGTGGTGCAGGCCGTCGGCGGCCTGATGAGCATCACGGGGGAGCCCGGCGGCACGCCCCTAAAGGCGGGCGTGGCGCTGGTGGACGTACTGACCTCCAAGGACGCCACCACCGGCATCCTCGCGGCGCTGCGGCACCGCGACCGCACCGGCCAGGGCCAGCTGGTGGAGGTCAACCTGCTGTCCTCGCTGCTCGGCTCGCTGGTCAACCAGGCATCGGGTCATCTGGCCACGGGGCACGACCCGGGGCCGATGGGCAACCGGCACCCGAGCATCGCCCCGTACGAGACGCTGGCCTGCCGGGACGGGCTGCTCGCGGTGGCGGTCGGCAACGACCGGCAATTCCGGGCACTGGCCCAGGCGCTGGGCGCACCGGAGCTGGCCGACGACCTGCGCTTCGTACGGAACCAGGACCGGGTGGAACACCGCGGCGACCTCATCAAGTCGCTGGAGGAACGGCTGGCGGCCGACACCCCGCAGGGCTGGACCGAGCGGCTGAGCGCCGTCTCCGTGCCGTGCGGGCCGGTCAATACACTCTCCGAGGCGCTGGAGCTGGCAGCGCGCCTCGGGCTCGACCCGGTCATCCCGGTCGGCGAGGGCCGGATTCCCCAAGTCGCCAGTCCGCTCCGGCTCTCGGGGACCCCGGTGACCCAACCGCTGGCGCCACCCCGCCTGGACGAACACGGCACACCGCTGCGAACCTGGTTGTCGGGACCCGCCGACCGGCCCCTCCCCCCGCGAGTGTGACCTTCGTCACAACATGGCCGTGCCCGCAACCAAATCCGCCCGTAGGTGCTGTTTACCAGCACGGAATCACAACACCCCTGTATGGAGCAGCTCGTGACATCGCCGGACAACCCCGCACCCGCCTGGTCCCGCACCGCCCACCAGCCGCTCCAGCCAGCCGAACAGACCACGGCGGGTGTCTCACGCCGCGCCCGCCGGACCCGCCGTACGCTGGCCGTGGCCTCGCTCCTCGCGGCCGGTGCGCTGACCCTGTCGGCCTGTGGCGGCGACGCCGAGGCCGGCGGTCATGACGCCAAGAACGGCCAGGCCGGTGCGGATGCCGCGGCCAAGAAGGACGCCTCGGACGCCAAGATCAAGGTGTCGTCGAAGGACGGCGCCACCGACGCCAGCATCAACGACACCGGGGTGAAGGTCACCGGCGGCAAGTTGACCGATGTGAAGCTCACCGTGGCCGACTCCGGCGCCCCGGTGGCCGGAGCCATATCGGACGACAAGGCCTCCTGGAAGCCCGGCGTCCAGCTGGAGCGGGGCACCAAGTACAAGATCACGGCGAATGCCAAGGACGCCAAGGGCCGTTCGGCCACCGAGAACGCCACCTTCACCACGGTCTCCTCGGCCAACAGCTTCATCGGCTCGTTCACCCCCGACAACGGCAAGACCGTCGGTGTCGGGATGCCGGTGTCGTTCAACTTCGACAAGGTGATCACCAACAAGAAGGACGTCCAGTCCCACATCAAGGTCACCTCCAGCAGCGGCCAGCAGGTCGTCGGCCACTGGTTCGGCGCCCAGCGCCTGGACTTCCGGCCGCAGGACTACTGGAAGGCCGGCTCCAAGGTCACCATGAAGATCGACCTGGACGGTGTGAAGGGCGGCCAGGGCATCACCGGCGTCCAGTCCAAGACGGTCACCTTCACCATCGGGCGCTCGCAGGTCTCCACCGTCGACATGAACACCCAGACCATGACGATCAAGCGGGACGGTAAGACCTACAAGACCATCAAGATCTCCGGTGGCAGCCCCGACCACCCGACCTACAACGGCCAGATGGTGATCTCGGAGAAGTTCGAGCAGACCCGGATGGACGGCTCGACGGTCGGCTTCGGCGGCGAGTACGACATCAAGGACGTCCCGCACGCCATGCGCCTGTCGTCCTCCGGCACCTTCATCCACGGCAACTACTGGGGTTCCCCGTCCGTCTTCGGCAACACCGGCACCAGCCACGGCTGCGTCGGTCTGCAGGACAACAAGGGCGGCGGTGGCGACACCCCGGGCAAGTGGTTCTTCAGCGAGTCGCTGGTCGGCGATGTCGTCATCGTGAAGAACTCGAAGGACCAGACGGTCCAGCCGGACAACGGCCTCAACGGCTGGAACCTGTCCTGGTCGCAGTGGCAGGCGGGCAGCGCGGCCTGAGCGGTGCCATGACCTCTGAGCGCTGACGGTGGCCGGTCCCTTTCCGGGGCCGGCCACCGTCGCGTTCACTGTCGCGGTCCCCTCCCGCCCCGGTCGCGGTCCTCGTCGCGCTGCTTACGGGCGTCGCCGGTCTTTGCGGAAGCCCGGGGGCGGACAAGTACGCACTAATGAGTGCGTACTCACCTTTAGGTGAGCAGGCGAGCGCCCATCAAGCCCTCGTCCCGGCGGAGCGTCGGGACCGTCATCAGCTGCGGGTCCTGGAGCAGCAGCCGCTCGTGGAGCGCCCGTAGCGCCGGGCCCGGCTCCGCGCCCAGTTCGTCGACGACGCGGCGGCGGTGGGCGGCGTACACCGCCAGCGCCTCGTTGCCGCGGTCGGAGCGGTAGAGCGCCAGCATCAGCAGCCACACGAACCGCTCCCGCAGCGGGTACTTGTGCACCGCGTAGTGCAGATACGGGATGGCGTTGCGGTGTCCGCCCAGCTCCAGTTCCAGCTCGGCGCGTATCTCCATGTCCGTCAGGAACCGCTCCTGCCGGTAGAGCCGTTCGCGCTCCAGCATGGGCCCTTCGAGGCCTTCGGCGAGCGGCCCGGTGGACATCGTGCGCGCCTTCTCCAGCAGCCGCGCCGCCTCGTGGATGTCGCCCTTGCGGGCCGCGGAGATACCCGCCGACGCCAGCCGTTCGTACACATACAGATCGACCTCGGCGGCACCGATGTCCAGCCGGTAGCCGGCGCCGGACCAGTCCACCGACACGCCCTGGCCGCGCAGTCCGGAGACGGACTTCTGGATCAGGTTCTTGGCGTACGCCGGGTAGTCCTGGCCCCACAGCGCCTCGGTCAGCTGCTGTACGCCGGTCTCCAGGCCGGGCCGCAGCAGCAGGACGGCCAGCAGGGCGCGCTGCTTGGGCGGCCCCAGATCGAGCACCGCCGAGCCGCGGGTGACATGCAGCGGCCCGAAGAGCCGGCAGCGCAGCCGCGTCCCGCCGTCCTCGCCGTCGCCCTCGAAGCCACGTTCGCGCAACAGCACACCTGACATCAATTCCCCCCGGATACGCCCGCGGTAAGGCTACAGAGGACCGCCGCGGCCCTTCGTCCAGCGTCTGCTCCAGCACATTCGCCAGCGACTTCACCAGCGGTCCGTCAAGTGGCCTGCTCCAGGGTGGAACGGATCCCCGTCACCCGGGGTGCGAGCTGGATGAGAGCGGAGAACAACAGTGATACGACGGTGGGGGCGGGTGGTCGCGCGGCGGCCACGGCCGGTGATCTGGGTCGGCGTCCTGCTGGCCGTGGTGGGGCTGGTGCTCGCCGCGGGTGTCATGGACCGTCTGGTGCTCAGCCGCTTCGAGAGCCCAGGGTCCGAATCGGTGCGCACCCGGGCCGTCCTGGCTAAGGAGTTCGGTACGGGCACGCCCAGCGTGCTGCTGATGGTCACCGCCCGGCACGGCACCGTGGACGGCGCCGCGGTGGCTGCCGAGGGCCGCAAGGTGGAGCGGGAGCTGGCCGGGCGGGACGGCGTGGCAGAGGTCGCCTCGTACTGGTCGCGGGGCAACTCGCCCGCCATGCGCGGCGCCGACGGCAGACAGGCCCTGATCATCGCGCGGATGGCGGGCACGGTGACCGAGGCCCGCACCCGGCTCGCCACTCTCTCCCCGGACTTCACCCGGGACGAGCCGCGGGTGTCGGTCGCGGTGGGCGGCGGGGACGAGGTGTTCCGGCAGGCGGCGCAGCAGTCCCGGCAGGACTTCCTGCGCGCCGAGCTGATCGCCCTCCCGCTGGTGCTGGTGCTTCTGTTCGCCCTCTTCCGCCGGTTCTCGACCGCCGTGCTCACCCTCGTCATGGGTCTGTTCTCAGTGATCACCACGCTGGCGCTGCTGCGCGGCGTCACCTACGTCACCGATGTCTCGACCTTCGCCGCCAATCTGGCGCTGGTGATGGGCATCGGGCTCGGCGTGGACTACAGCCTGTTCGTCATCAACCGCTTCGGGGAGGAGCTGTCGGCCGGGCGGACGGTCGCCGAGTCCGTCGAGCACGCGGTCGCCCGCGCCGGGCGCACCGTCGCCTTCAGCGGCCTGACGGTACTGGTGTCCCTGTCCTGCCTGCTTCTCTTCCCGTTCCCCTTCCTCCGGTCGTTCGCGTACGCCGGTATCGGCACCGTGCTGACCTCGGTGTTCGCGGCGCTGGTGCTGCTGCCCGCGGCTCTGGCCCGGCTGGGCGGGCGGGTCGTTCGCGGCGGCGCGGCGGGGCGGTGGGGCATCGGCGCCGGCGGTAGTGGCGGCGGCTGGTGGCGCGCCACCGCGCTGCGGATGATGCGTCGGCCCCTGCTGTACGGCATCCCGGCGGTGGCCGTCCTGCTGGGGCTGGCGTCGCCGACGCTGGGCCTGACCTTCGGTACACCGGACGAGCGGGTGCTGCCCGCGAGCGCGTCCAGCCGGGTGGTGCAGCAGCAGATCCGCGACAACTTCGCCGGGGAGGAAATGGACGCGATCCAGGTCCTGCGCAGGGAAGAAGCCGGTGCCGGCGGGCGGCGCTCGATCGAGGCGACGGCCGTGGCCCTCTCCCGTGTCCGTGAGGTGCTGCAGGTGGACACGCTCACCGGTTCCTACGCCGACGGCCGCAAGATCTCCGCACCGGACGGCCCGGCGGGGAGGTTCACCGGCGGGGGCGGCGACACCTGGTATTCGGTCGTCGCCACGCACCGGGGTCTGGACCGGGACACCGACCGGGTCCTCGCGGACGTACGCAGGACGGCGGGCGGCGGCACCGCAGCCGGGGAGGCCACGGTCCGGCTGGGCGGCTATCCGGCCGAACTGAGCGATTTCCGCCGCACGTTGACCGGCCGGCTGCCCCTCGTCCTCGGGCTCATCCTGACCGTCACCTTCGTCCTGCTCTTCCTGATGACCGGCAGTGTGCTGCTCCCGGCGAAGGCCATGGTGCTCAACACCCTCAGCATGGCGGTGATGTCCGGCGTCCTGGTGTGGGTGTTCCAGGAGGGCCATCTGTCCGGGCTGCTGGGCTTCACCCCGAGCGGCTCCATCGAGCCCAGCATCCCGATCCTGATGTTCTGCACGGCCTTCGGCCTGTCCATGGACTACGAGGTCTTCATGCTGGCGCGGATCAAGGAGGAGTACGACCGCAGCGGCGACACCACCGGCGCGGTGGTCGCGGGCCTGGAGCGCAGCGGGCCACTGATCACCTCGGCGGCGGTCATTCTCGCGGCCTCGTTCGCCACCTATGCCTCCTCCGGAATCGTCTTTCTGAAGATGCTGGGCATCGGCATGGTGGTGGTGATTCTCCTCGACGCCACGCTGATCCGGGCGGTGCTGGTACCGGTGTTCATGCGGCTCGCCGGAAAGGCGAATTGGTGGGCGCCGGGGCCGCTGCGGGCGCTGCACCGGCGCTTTGGGATATCCGAGTAGTTACGGGATATCCGGGTCGACGGAATTCCCTTGCCGTCTTCGCCGAATGCCTTCACCATCGCCGAAAAGCATCATCAGCGAGCGGATCCGATAAGCGGGCGAAACGGGGCGGCGGGCACGCAGATACGGTGATCCGCGTGCCCGCCGCGTACGTCTCCTACGAGACGCCGGCGCAGACTTTCCGCAGCGCTGGGACGCGATGGCGGACGGCGACCGGCTCGCCACCGCGCCCCCTGCTGACGGATCAGGCGGCGACCGGCGCGTCCCGCTCGTGCGAGGCGGCCTCCCCCCGCGCCGAGGACCGCGCCCCGGGGGACCCACGAAGCCCCTTGAGCAGCGTCACCAGGCCCGCGCTGACGCCCGTACCGGCCGCGACGGCCACCAGGTAGAGCAGCGGCTGCCCGATCAGGGGGACGACGAAGATGCCGCCGTGCGGGGCGCGCAGGGTGCAGCCGAAGGCCATCGACAGGGCGCCGGTGACCGCGCCGCCGGCCATCGCGGAGGGGATGACGCGCAGCGGGTCGGCGGCGGCGAAGGGGATGGCGCCCTCGGTGATGAAGGAGGCGCCCAGCACCCAGGCCGCCTTGCCGTTCTCCCGCTCGGCCTTGGTGAAGAGCCGGCCGCGTACGGTCGTGGCCAGCGCCATCGCCAAGGGCGGGACCATACCGGCCGCCATCACCGCGGCCATCACCTTCAGGCTCCCCTCGTTGGGGTTGGCGAGGCCGCCGACCGCGAAGGCGTAGGCGACCTTGTTCAGCGGGCCGCCGAGGTCGAAGCACATCATCAGGCCGAGGAGCGCGCCCAGGATGACGGCGTTGGCGCCGGTCAGGCCGGACAGCCAGTCGGTCAGCCCCTTCTGCAGCGCGGCGATCGGCTTGCCGACCACCAGGAACATCAGGAAGCCGACGATCGCCGCGGAGATGAGCGGGATGACGACGACCGGCATGATGCCGCGCAACGGAGCCGGGACGTCGACCCGCTGGATCGCCATCACCACCGCGCCCGCGATGAGTCCGGCGATCAGGCCGCCGAGGAATCCCGCGTTGACGGTGAGGGCGATGGCGCCGCCGACGAAGCCCGGGACGAGACCGGGCCGGTCCGCCATGCCGTACGCGATGAAGCCGGCCAGGACCGGGACGAGGAAGCCGAAGGCGACGCTGCCGACCTGGAAGAGCAGGGCCGCCCAGCTGGTGGACTCGGTCCAGATGAAGTGGTCGGCGACGGACGGCGCCTTGTTGATCGTGTAGCCGCCGATGGCGAAGGCGAGGGCGATCAGGAGGCCGCCCGCGGCGACGAAGGGAACCATGTAGCTGACGCCGGTCATCAGCCATTTGCGCAGGCGGGTGGCGTAGCCGTCGGCGGCCGTGTCGGCGCCCTTGTCCATGGGGGCGGTGGCGTGCGCGGGGGCGCTCACCTCGCCGCGTGCGGCCTTCTCGCGTACCTCGGCGATGAGTTCGGCGGGGCGGTTGATGCCCGCCTTCACCCCGACGTCGACGGTCGGCTTGCCGGCGAAGCGGTCCTTGTCCCGTACCTCGACGTCATGCGCGAAGATCACGCCGTCCGCGTCCGCGACCAGCTGCGGGTCCAGGCACTTGAACCCGGCCGAGCCCTGCGTCTCGACGAACACCTCGACACCGGCGGCCTTTCCGGCCTTCTCGAGCGACTCGGCGGCCATGTAGGTGTGCGCGATGCCGGTGGGGCAGGAGGTGATGGCGACGATACGGAAGGGGGCGGGGGCGGCCTCGGGCTCGGGGGTCGGCGCAGGCTCGGGGGCCGGCTCGGGCTCGGGGGCCGGCTCGGGCTCGGGAGCGGCCTCGGGCCCGGCCGCCTCGGCGGTGTCGGGCTCCGGCTCCTCCCCCCGTATGAGCGCCGCGGCACGCCCCGGCTCGCTCGCCGACCGCAGTGCCCCGGTGAAGGTCTCATCCATCAGATGGCGGGCGAGCGTCGAGAGAATCGACAGATGGTCCGCGTCGCCGCCCGCCGGAGCCGCGATCAGAAAGATCAGATCGGCCGGGCCGTCCGGCGCACCGAAGTCGATCCCGGAGGCACTGCGCCCGAAGGCCAGCGTCGGCTCCGTCACGTGTGCACTGCGGCAGTGCGGGATACCGATGCCGCCGTCCAGGCCGGTCGGCATCTGCGCCTCGCGCGCGGCCACATCCGCAAGGAAGCCGTCCAGATCGGTGACGCGGCCCGCCGCGACCATCCGCTCGGCCAGCGAGCGGGCGGCGGCGTCCTTCGTTGCTGCGGACAGGCCGAGGTCGACCAGTTCCGCGGTGATCAGCTCACTCATCGCGGGCTCCCTTGCGCGCGTGACCGCCTCAAGAGCGGTGGGGACGGTACGGGGTGGCGGAGGCCGGTCATGGCACCGGCTCCATGAGCTTGCGCTCCCAGGGCACGTCATCGGTCGTGCGGACCGCCGAAGGAGCCAGATCCGACGGCGCCGGCATCAGGCTCCCGGGGAGCTGGACGGCGGCCGCGCCATGCGCCACCGCCGCGGCCAGCGCCCGTACGCCCCTGCCGCCCGCCGCCAGGAACCCGGCCAGCGAGGCGTCCCCCGCACCGACGTTGCTGCGCACGGCGGCGACGGGGGCGCTGCCGAAGTGGGCGCCGTCCTCGTCGACCAGCAGCTGGCCGTCGGCGCCCAGCGAGGCCAGTACGGCACGCGCGCCCGCCGAACGCAGTTCCTCGGCGGCCTTGACGGCATCGCCGAGGGTGGCGAGCGGGCGGCCGACGGCCTGGGCCAGCTCCTCGGCGTTCGGCTTGACGACGTCCGGGCGCTCGGCCAGCGCCGCGGTCAGCGACGGGCCGGAGGTGTCGAGCGCGATCCGGGCACCGGCCCGGTGGGCCCGCGCGACCAGTTCGGCGTACCACTCGGGCGGCAGCCCGCGCGGCAGGCTGCCGCAGCAGGCGATCCAGTCGGCGCCCGCCGAACGCTCACCGACCGTCGCGAGCAGCGCTTCCGACTCCTCGGCGGTGAGCTCGGGCCCGGTGGCATTGATCTTCGTGAGCGTGCCGTCGGGTTCGGCGACGGAGATGTTGGAACGGGTCTGGCCGGCCACCGGAACACCCGCCACCTCGATCCCCTCGGCTTCCAGCAGCCCCGCCAGCGCCGCGCCCGCCGGTCCGCCCAGCGGGAGTACGGCAAGGGTGCGGTGTCCGGCGGCGGCGACCGCCCGCGAGACATTGACGCCCTTGCCGCCCGGGTCGATCCGGTCGGCGGTGGCCCGGAGCACGGCGCCACGGTCCAGCGCCGGGATCTCGTAGGTGCGGTCCAGGCTGGGGTTGGGGGTGACGGTGAGGATCATGCGCGTACTACTTCCGTGCCCGCGCGCTCGATGGCGAGGGCGTCGTCGGGGCTCAGCCCGGTGTCGGTGATGAGCAGGTCCACGTCCGAGAGGTCACCGAAGCGGGCGAAGTGCCGCTGCCCGAACTTGGCGGAGTCGGCGAGGAGGACGACCCGGCGGGCGGCGCGGATCAGCGCCCGCTTGACGGCGGCCTCCGCGAGGTCGGGGGTGGTCAGGCCGCCGTCGAGACAGAAGCCGTTGGTGGCGAGGAAGAGCACATCGGCGTTGATCTCGCGGTAGGCGCGCAGCGCCCAGTCGTCGACCGCGGCGCGGGTGCGGTGGCGGATGCGGCCGCCGACGAGGTGGAGGGTGAGCCCGGGGTGGTCGGCCAGCCGCGCGGCGACCGGCAGACCGTGGGTGACGACGGTCAGCTCGGCTTCCAGGGGGATCTCGGCGGCGAGCCGGGCGGCGGTCGTCCCGGCGTCCAGGATCACGCTGCCGGAGCCGGATGCGCCCCCGGGGAGCTCGGCGAGCGCGGCCCGCGCGATGCGCTGCTTCTCATCGGCCGCCACGGCGTCCCGCTCCGCGAGGTCCGGCTCGAAGTCCAGCCGGCCGGCCGGGATGGCGCCGCCGTGCACCCTGCGCACCAGCCCCGCCCGGTCCAGGGCCTTCAGATCGCGCCGTACGGTCTCGGCGGTGACCTGGAATTCCTCGGCGAGGGAGAGCACATCCACCCGCCCGCCCTCACGGGCGAGCCGCAGAATCTCCTGCTGGCGCTCCGGTGCGTACATTCGCGTTTGCGTCCGTTCCTTGCCCGAACCTGTGGTTTCGGCGCGATGCTACGCCGAGACATCCGCGAAGTAAACATGTTCGGGCAGAAGGCAGACTCAAACAGACATCACCGCCGACCGCCGGCCCACGGCACGGCCACCCGGCCCACGGCGCAAAAGAGCCCCGCCGCCATCCATGGGCACCGGGGCTCGTTCTACGAGAATCTGCAGGCTGCGGGGCTACGCCGCCGCGTCGAACCCCGTGTCCCGCGCCATCCGCTTCAGCTCCAGCAGCGCGTGCTTCTCGATCTGGCGGATCCGCTCGCGGGTCAGACCGTGCTGCTTGCCGACCTCGGTCAGCGTGCGCTCGCGGCCGTCCTCGATGCCGTACCGCGCCTTGATGATGGAGGCGGTGCGATGGTCGAGGCGGTCGATCAGATCCTCCAGCTCCTCGCTGCGCAGCAGCGTGAGCACCGACTGCTCGGGCGAGGCGGCGGAGGTGTCCTCCAGCAGATCGCCGAACTGGGTGTCGCCGTCGTCGTCCACCGACATGTTCAGGCTGACCGGGTCGCGCGCCCAGTCCAGTACGTCGGTGACGCGGGCGGGCGTGGAGCCCAGCTCGCCGGCGACCTCTTCGGGCTCCGGGTCGCGGCCGTTCTCGCGGTTGAACTCGCGCTGCACCCGGCGGATGCGGCCGAGCTCCTCGACGAGGTGCACGGGCAGCCGGATCGTGCGCGACTGGTCGGCGATGGAGCGGGTGATGGCCTGACGGATCCACCACGTCGCATACGTCGAGAACTTGAAGCCCTTGGCGTAGTCGAACTTCTCCACGGCACGCACCAGACCGGCGTTGCCCTCCTGGATCAGATCCAGCAGCGGCAGACCGGCACGGGGGTAACGTCGCGCCACGGCGACGACCAGCCGCAGGTTGGAACGGATGAAAATGTCCTTGGCCTTGGCGCCTTCGGCGGCCAGTGCCTCGAGCTCCTCGCGGCCGGCACCTGCGGCATTGCCGTCGGTGACGTCGCCGTCCAGGATCTGCTGGGCGTACACGCCCGCCTCGATGGTCTGGGACAGCTCGACCTCCTTGGCGGCGTCGAGCAGAGGCGTGCGCGCGATCTCGTCGAGGTACATGCCGACCAGGTCGCGGTCGGCGATCTCCCCGCCTACGGCGCGAACGCTGCGGGCCCCGTCAGAACCGCTGCTGCTTTCCTGACGACGGGCGACGGCACGGGTTGCCATGCGTGTGCTCCCTTTGCGATGTTGGGGTCTCCCCTGCTCGAGCGAAGCCGAGAGCTTGGGGAAGGTCGCGGGACGGTGAGGCGGGAGACTCGATACTTGACTGAGTGACCCGTCCGAAGGAAACAACGGCTGGAATCCGGACAGAATTCCCATGCCGCGACCCTATTTTTGTGATCATGCAGTACCCTGCTCCCTCACCAGGGAGGTGGGATGCTGCCCGAGAGCAGGGAAGTGCAGGTCAGAGCGGGCGTCGAGGCGGACCTCGTGGCCCTCACGGAGCTCTACAACCACTACATTCGTGAGACGTCCATCACGTTCGACACGGAGCCCTTCACTCCCGAGCGGCGTCGCCCGTGGCTGCTCTCCCACCCCGAAGACGGCCCGCACCGGCTTCTGGTTGCGCAGGAGGCCGGAACACCCCCGGACGGCGCCATTCCGGGCCCCGGCGGCCCCGCCTCCGCAGGACCGCTCCTCGGGTACGCGACCAGCAGCGCCTTCCGCCCGAAGGCCGCCTACGCGCCGTCCGTCGAGGTCACCGTCTACTGCGCCCCGCACGCCGCCGGCCGCGGCATCGGCACCCTCCTCTACAAAGCCCTGTTCGAGGCGCTGGCCACCGAGGACGTGCACCGCGCCTTCGCGGGCATCACCCAGCCGAACGAGGCCTCCCATCGCCTGCACACCCGCTTCGGCTTCCGGCACGTCGGTACGTACACCGAGGTGGGCCGCAAGTTCGACCGCTACTGGGATGTCGCCTGGTATCAGAAGGATCTGAACCGGGACATGGGTCAGGACCTGGACCGGGGCACGGAGTAGGGCCTGGACCAGGGCATGGGGGGCAGGACCTGGACCGGGAGATGGGTCGCGGGCCGGGTCAGCACATGGACCGAACGGCGGCCCCGCCCCGGGCCGGCCGGCCCCGCTCCGGACTTCCTTGCCCGCTGATCCAGTTGACGCATGCCCTACGCGGGTGTCGCCTGGACGGAGAGCCATTTCGACTGCCTCCCGAAAGGCGGGGCAAGCGAGAGGAGCCCGTCATGGACACGCACCCCCAGCGGCGCGAGGCACACGAGGCCGCCCGCTCACACGGCACCGTCGAGCCGGAGCACGGCGCGAGCCCCGAGACCCCAGAGACCGGCTTCAGGCTCCCGGGCACCACGCGCCGGGTCCCGACGACCGTGGCGATGCCGATCATCGCGGCCCTCGCCTTCGGCTGCTTCACGATCTTCCGCGTGCACAGCGACGGCACCAAGGGCGGTCCCACCATCCTGTACGGACTGTGCGCGGCCGTGGTCACCGGGGCACTGGGGCTGTATCTGGTCCACTTCCAGTCGACCATGATCACGGAAACCCGGGCGCTGGGATACGGCGCGCTCTTCGGGGCGTCGATGGGCTGGGTCTACAGCCTCGGCGGGGAGTCGATCCTCAAGTCGTGCGCCTTCGGCCTCGGCCTCGGCGCCGTGATGTTCGTCGTCTCGCTGTACCTCTTCCGTGGCCGCCGCGTCCGCGAACCGCACGGCTCGCACCGGCCCCACACGACCCACCGCGCCCACGGCGCGCACCGCGCGCACGCGGCACACTGAGCCGGCCGCCCCCTCCCCTCCGTAGGGAGGGGAGGATTCAAACACCCCTGCCGTACCGCCGCGGCGCCCGCCGCCGCCACTTCAGCCCGGCCCGCGCCCCGGCCACGCCCCCCTCCCTCGCGCTCAACGCTCCGTACTCACCCCTGACTTCAGCGTCGCACCCGCCACTGACAATCCCCTCCGCGCAGCCCTCTGCACCCCCTCCGCACACCCCTCACCTGCGGCCTTACGACCAGCGGCGTAGGGCCGCAGGCCGTTACGCCCCGCCCCCGCCTCGAGCCATGGATACGGCGCGCGGCACACTCGACGAAGCCCTGGAACGCCTGCACACCACCGGCCCGGAATTCCGTGGCTTCTTGAGCAATCACGGCCCGATGGCCGTCGAGGTCCTGGTCCGGCACGGCCAGGCCCGGACCGTTCACCGCTGGCTCGACGGTTACGCCACCAAGCTGGAGGACGTACCGGGCCCGCAGTCGCCCCTCGACGACACCAACTGGCAACAGGCGCTGGGCGATCCGCGCCGGGTCACCGACTGGACCACGTACCTGACGCGCCAGGTGGCCGAACGCCCCTGGCGTGAGGTCCTGACCGAGTGGTGGCCGCGGTTACTGCCCGGCATCGCGGGCGCCGCGACCCACCCCGTGATCCGCGTCGGTCACGCCGTACGGGTTCTCCTGGAGGAAGGCGAAGAGGCGCCGCGCATCGCCGAGTTGGCGCATGCCATCGGGTACTGGGCGGCCCGCCACACCACCCTGCCGGTGACCGTCCGGCCCGTCGGCACCGCCTCCCCCGCCGACGCGCCGGCCGCCCTCCCGCGCATCGCCGACCAGCGGGTTCTCCCACTCGACGGACTGGCCCAACTCCCGGACACGGACGGCTGGCCGGCGGCCGCCGAGGCGGTACACGCCCCGCAGGATCCCGATGCCGCCCGCGACCAGCCGGCCGCCCTGGTCCAGGCCGCCACCCACCGCTATCTCGACTACGCACACGGTGACGCGATCCTGCTGGTGCACGCCGCCACCGCCCCGAACGCCGTCCTGCGCACCCTTCCGGCCCTCCCCCGCGGCCTGTGGGCGCCCTCCCTCGGCATGGCCTGGGCCGCCTGCGCCGCCCTGACCTCCGTCTACTCGCCCGCCGAGGCACTGCCGCCGCTACGGGCCGGCACGCTCACCCCGGAGGAAGTCTTCGCCCGCGCCACCGCACACGGCGACGAACACGCCATCAAGCTGACGGACACGGCCTTGGATGTGGCCTCCTGGGCCCCGGCCGGCGACGAGCGCGCCCTGTCCGCCGCTCTCCGCGCCCTGGAGCTGATCCAGCCCGCGGCCTGAGGGGGCGGTCGGCGCCGTTGGCCTGGATCTGCGGGCAATCAGGGGCCCAGGCAATCACCAACCACCATTTTCCAGCCTATCTCCGCATTGTTAAAACTTCAATAAATTACCCAACGGTGAGACAGTGGATGGTATGAGCACCGAACCCCCAGCCGAGCCACGCTGGCTCAGCGACGAGGAGCAATACGCCTGGCAGTGCTACCTCCATGCCACCACGCTCCTGGAGGATCACCTGGACCGCCAGTTGCAGCGTGACGCTGGGATGCCGCACGTCTATTACGGCCTGCTCGTCCAGCTCTCCCGTGCGCCGCGGCGCCGGATGCGGATGACCGAGCTGGCCCAGAACGCCAAGATCACCCGGTCCCGCCTCTCCCATGCCATAGCCCGGCTGGAGAAGAACGGCTGGGTACACCGCGAGGACTGCCCGTCCGACAAGCGGGGCCAGAACGCCTACCTCACGGACGAGGGCATGCGGGTCCTGGAAAAGACGGCGCCCGGACATGTCGCCGCCGTCCGGGCCGCGATCTTCGACCGGCTCTCCCCCGAGCAGATTGGCCATCTGGCCGAAATCTGTCGGGTGATGGCCGACGGACTTCAGCCAAAAGGCGCCGACCTCCCCTGGCTCCGCTAACGGATCGGGGTGTCGACGCCTTCGAGTGGTCCACCAGATGCCTGCGGCGGTCCTCCCGGACGGAAAGAGGGAGGGAGGAGGGGCGGCGACATGCAGCCGCCCGTCCCCCCTTCCTCAGTTCCCTCAGTCCCCTCAGGCCGCTCAGGTCCTCAGTTCCCGCCTCAATGCACCATGACCGGAACCTGAACGTCCGCGTCCGCGCTCTCGCCCGTACCGGCACCCTCACCGGACGAGGCCGCCGGCGAACCGCCACCCTGATGCCCGGTGTTGACGAAGACGAAGGCGATCGCCGCAGCCAGGACGAGGATGCCGACCGCCCACCAGATAGCGGTGGTGTAGCCGTGCACCATCGACTCCAGCTTGAGCAGCTTCTGCGAGGCCGCACCGGCCGCGTGCGAGGTGGCGTACGCCGTGGTGGCGCTGGCCGCGATGGTGTTCAGCAGCGCCGTACCGATCGCGCCGCCCACCTGCTGCGAGGTGTTGACCATCGCGGAGGCGACACCGGCGTCGCGCGGCTGGACGCCGTGCGTGGCCAGGGACATCGCCGGCATGAACGCCGTACCCATACCGAGCCCCAGCAGCAGGAACGCGGGCAGGATCAGCGCCGGGTAGGAGGTGTCCAGGTCGATCTGGGTCAGCACCAGCATGCCGACCGCGGCGACCACGAAGCCGGGCGCCATCAGCAGCCGCGGCCGGACGCGGGTCATCAGCCGGGCGCCGATCTGCGTCGAGCCGGTGATCATGCCGATGATCATCGGGAGGAAGGCCAGGCCGGTCGCGACCGGGGTGTAGCCCTTCACGACCTGCAGGTAGTAGGTCAGGAAGAGGAAGAGGCCGAACATGCCGATGACGGCCAGCCCGAGTGAGGCGTAGACGCCGGCGCGGTTCCGCTCAGCGACCACCCGCAGCGGCAGCAGCGGGGCCTTCACCTTGGACTCGACCAGCACAAACGCCAGCAGCAGCACGGCGGCCGCGACGAACAGGCCCAGCGTCGGGGCGGCCAGCCAGCCGTCCGACTCGGCGCGGGTGAACCCGTACACCAGTGAGACCAGGCCGAGCGTGGCCAGGATGACACCGGGGACGTCGAGGCGGGAGGGGTTGCGGCCCTCGGCGGGCTCGCGGATGACCAGGACGGCGCCGGTCGCGGCGACCACGGCGAACGGGATGTTGACGAAGAAGGTCCAGCGCCAGTTCATGTACTCGGTCAGCACACCGCCGAGGATGAGCCCCACGGCGCCGCCGCCACCGGCGATCGCACCGAAGATGCCGAACGCCTTCGCCCGCTCCCTGGCCTCGGTGAACGTCACCGCCAGCAGCGACAGCGCGGCCGGCGCCAGCAGCGCGCCGAAGAGACCCTGCAGCGCCCGCGCGCCCAGCAGCATCCCCTGGTCGCCCGCGGACCCGCCGAGCGCGGAGGCGGCCGCGAAGCCGACGAGTCCGATGATGAAGGTCCGCTTGCGGCCCCACAGGTCGGCGACGCGTCCGCCGAAGAGCAGCAGCCCGCCGAAGGCCAGGGCGTAGGCGGTGATGACCCACTGCCGGTTGGCGTCGGTGATGCCGAGGTCCGTCTGGGCGGAGGGCAGCGCGATGTTCACGATCGTCGCGTCGAGCACGACCATCAGCTGGGCGAGAGCGATGAATATCAGCGCTTTCCAGCGCCGGGGATCGGCAGAGGTAGCTGTTTCAGGCATGGAGAGGTCCACCTAGTGACCTGAGTCAGAGATTCGGTGGCAGTAGGCGGCGATTTTGTCGAGGATTTCGTCGGCTGTTTTCGTCCAGGTGAAGGGTCTGGGTTGCT
>NZ_JBVHTY010000013.1:0-275812 GCF_055565615.1 Streptomyces sp. NPDC028368
GGTCACACTTCCGCAGACGCAGCCAAGCCCGAGCCCGCCACTGCCACTACCAACGCCGAGGCCACACACCCCACATGCGGTTGCAGTACTAGGGGTGTCGATGACCGACAAGACGCTTCCCAGGGCGTCTCCCGAGGCCCATTCCCGCCCCGCCCCCGGCCCCGCCCCCGGCCCCGGCCCCGGCCGGAAAACGCCAAGGCCGGGCGGCTCTCCCCCACAGAGAACCGCCCGGCCGTTCTTGGGCGCCGGAGATGATCCGGCGTGGCCCGGCCCGGCCTGTCCGCCTCCGCCGAGACGGATGGGCCGGGGCTACCTTCGGCCGGGGTTACCGGCCGGAGGGGTTCAGATGCCCTGGACGGGCAGGTTCGGCACGGCCGGGAGGGCCGGCAGGGCCGGGATGTTCGCGGCGTTGGTCAGGTCGCCGAGGTGGGCGGGCGCGGCCGGCACGGCCGGGAGGGACGTCACCGGGGCCAGGCCCTGCGCGCCGGCGGCGATGCCCTGGCCGTCGGTCACGACTACGGTGCCCAGGCCCTGCGCGAACGGCGCGGCGTCGGTCGCGACACCCTGCGTGAAGACCTGCGCACGGCCGCCGACGGAGGTCACGAACGGGGTCGCCTGGGCGGCCGCGTCACCGGCGAGCCGGCCGGCGCCGCCGACCGCGTTCTGGGTGACCGGCACCACCTTGACGACGATCCGCCGGGCGACGGGCGGCAGCACATCGGCGGCGGCGCTGTCGACGGCCGGGCGGGCGGTGGCCGGCGCGGTCCGGGCCTGGTTCGTCAGCTGCTCGGGGCGGACGCCGGTACCGGCGAGGGCGGCCAGCAGGTTGGTGACCGAGCCGGGCGCCTTGGGCAGCGCGGGGGCCTTGGGCAGGCCCTTGGTCAGGCCGCCGAGGCCGGCGGCGGGGACGCCGGGGGTGGCGGGCAGCGACGGGGCACCGGCCAGGTTCGGCACGGCGGGCAGCGTGACGTTCGGGAGCTGAGCGGCCTTGGCGGCCTTCTTGACGGCCTTGCCGGCCTTCTTCGCGGCCTTCTTGGCCTGCTTCACATCGGCGGCCTTCTTCAGGTCACCGGCGTTGGCGTTCGGCAGCCCGGCGCCACCCACCAGCTTCCGCACGCCGTCCACGGCGCCGGTCGCACCGCCGACCCGGGGCAGCTTGCCGGTCGCGTCGCCGACCGTCTTCTTGGCGGTCGTGGTGACGGTGCCCACGGCCTTCGTGGCGGTGCCGGTCACGTCGCCGGCGGGCAGCTGCTTCGCGGCATCGGTCACCGTCCCGGCGGCGGGCAGCTGCGGGGCGGCGGGCAGTTCGGCGGCGTTGGCGGCGACGGAGCCGAGGGCCCACAGACCGCTGGCGGCAGCGGCAACGACGATGGAACGGCGGATGTTGGAGCGCATGATGGTGAAAGTCCTTCGAATTCAGGGGTGTTGGGCAGACCTGTCCCGCCCCCGCGCGGCAGGTCGGTGGTACAGACGCGGAGCGGTCTGCCCTAGCCGGGGAATTCGAGGATGTCTTCGGCACGCCGACGCGTCGGAGCGCCATCGGCCGTGCGGACGCCACCGGGCAGCAGCCGGAAGCGCGTGGGGTCCACCGGGGCGGCGGCGTGCAGGTCCCCGCCACGGGAGCCGTGGCCGTCGCCCGCGGTGTGCGAGGCGGGCGCCACGGGGCCCTGCGGGAACTGGCCCGGCAGGCCGTGATGTCCCTGGTCCCGCTGCTCGTGCAGGGCGGGGCGGGGGTGGCCGGCCGGCTTGTGCGGGCCGTCGGTGCAGTGCGCCGGGTGCAGCGCGGCGGCGGAGACACCAGCCGGGCCGACGGTCCGCGACCCGGCGCCACGGGCGCCGTTGGGCCGCTCGCCGGGCGCGGGCGTGGTGCCGTTGCCGGGCCGTCCCGCCTGCTCACCGGAGGGGAGCCGGACGGGCAGCGTGGCGCCGACGGTGGTGCCGGTCTCCCGTACGACACCGGACACCGGCGTGGTGACCGGAGCGGTCCGCTCGGCGGCGGGCCGTACGGCCGTGGCCACCGCCGCGGAAGCGGCATCCGTGCGCCGGGTGAGCTTGGTGTCGGCCGCCTCGCCCTGCCGCGCGACCGCGGTGTCGGAGCCGGAGAGCCGGTCCGCTCGGTCCGCCGCACCGTCCCGGTTGGGGGTGCCTCCCGCTCGAGCGGAGCCGGGAGTGGGGGAAGTCTGGTCCGGGGCGGACGCCTCGGCCGGGGCCCGGCCCGGGGACGACACGCCGGCCGGAGCCTGCATGCCCGTACGGTCATCGGCGTGCGCGCCGGGACCGAAGGCGAAGCCGAGGGCGACGAAGGCCACCAGGAAGAGCCCCGCCAGCAGCGCACGCCGCGCGACCGCCGCGCGCGGCAGGCGCACGGCGGCAGGCATGGCGAACACAGCGGACAAGGAGGGGACCTTCCCATACGGACGGGGACACCCGGCCGCGCCAACGCGCGGCTTCGGTGTCACTCTCGTCGCGGGCGATCGAGCGATGGGCTGATCCTCGCACGACCTGCCACGTGCCATGCAAGTCGCCCCGGTGCTCCTGTCACCGTTGCTCCGCCATGTCCGGTATGGGCAGCGGCCGCTTCTCGATGGCGGCCGCCATCACATCCGGGAAGAGGTCCGGCGTACACGCGAACGCCGGTGCGCCCAGGGCCGCGAGCGCCGCGGCATGCTCCCGGTCGTAGGCGGGCGCGCCCTCGTCGGACAGGGCGAGCAGTGTCACGAACTGCACCCCGGCCGCCTTCATCGCGGCGACCCGCTTGAGCATCTCGTCCCGGATGCCGCCCTCGTAGAGGTCGCTGATGAGGACGACGACGGTCTCGGCGGGGCGGGTGATGCGGGACTGACAGTAGGCGAGGGCGCGGTTGATGTCCGTGCCGCCGCCGAGCTGGGTGCCGAAGAGGACATCGACCGGATCGCTCATCCGGTCCGTCAGATCGACCACCGAGGTGTCGAAGACGACCAGGCGGGTGTCGATGGCCCGCATCGATGCCAGCACCGCCCCGAACACCGAGGCGTAGACGACCGAGGCGGCCATCGACCCGGACTGGTCGATGCAGAGCACCACCTCCTTCTTCACCGACTGGGCGGCCCGGCCGTAGCCGATCAGCCGCTCCGGGACGACCGTGCGGTACTCGGGGAGGTAGTTCTTGAGGTTGGCCCGGATCGTGCGGTCCCAGTCGATGTCGCGGTGGCGGGGGCGGTTGATCCGCGCGGAGCGGTCCAGCGCGCCGGTGAGGGTGGCCCGGGTGCGGGTCGCCAGCCGCTTCTCCAGCTGTTCGACGACCTTGCGGACGACGGCCCGAGCGGTCTCCTTCGTCGTCTCCGGCATGACCCTGTTGAGGGAGAGCAGGGTGCCCACCAGATGCACATCCGCCTCCACGGCCTCGAGCATCTCCGGCTCCAGCAGCAGGTTGTTCAGGCCCAGCCGGTCGATGGCGTCGCGCTGCATGACCTGCACCACGGAGGAGGGGAAGTACGTACGGATGTCGCCCAGCCAGCGCGCCACGGAGGGCGCCGAGGCGCCGAGCCCCGCCGAACGGTGCGCCCCGTCGGCGCCCTTGCCGCCCTTGCCCTGGCCGTAGAGCGCGGCGAGCGCCCCGTCCATGGCGGCGTCCTGGCCTCGCAGCTCGCATCCGGTGCCGTCCGCCCCGTCGCCGCCGAGCACCAGCCGCCAGCGCCGCAGCCGCTCGGCCTCGGTCGTGGGTCCGGTCGTCGTGCTGGTCATGTCCCTACCCCCGTGAGGTCGTTGTCCGGTCGTCGGGCGGCGTCGGTGTCCTGGTCCCGGCCCAGCAGCAGGCGCAGGGTGGGGAGGACGGCCGCGGCGCGGTCGCGGTCCAGGCCGGGACCGAAGCCGGGGGACGCGGCGTCCGTGGTGTCGCCGGCCGGGGCGCGGGTGGTGGCCGCGGGGCCACGGCGGATCAGCTCGCCGAGGGTCCGGCGTACCCCGGGCTCGTACTCGGTGAAGGTCCGGCGCAGCAGCGGCAGCACATCCGTGAACGCGGCGTCCGGCACGCTCGTCAGCCAGCCGTCGACCAGGGCGAGCAGCCGTTCGTCGTGGACGAGCAGCATGCCGCCGTCCCCGCCGCCGGCGAAGCCCTCGATCCAGCCGGCGGCGTCGGCGGGTGCGGTGCCCGGTGAGAGGGCGAGGCCCATCAGCCGCTCCGCTCCCCCGTCGTCCAGCCGGCCGTCGTCCAGGAGGAGCCGGGCGGCCCGCCCCCGGATCAGGCCGGGTACGGCGTCCCGTCCGCTGACCGCCCGCAGCACCCCGGCCCAGCGGGACCGCAGGTCCGCCGGTCCGCCCTCGGGCCGGGCGGCGGCCCCGAGTTCGGTGTCGGTCTCCGGTTCGGTGTCGGTCCCGCGTCGGGCGTCGGTCTCGAACTGGGCGAGCAGACCGACGGCCTGGTGGGTGGCGTCGAGATGGCCGCGCATCTCCGCGGCGCCGTCGTCGTCCAGGCCTGCGCAGGCCGGCGGCAGCCCGACGAAGACCCGCTCGGCCAGGCCCAGCGCCACCTCGCGCAGCGCCGCGCCGTCCGTGCCGCGCACATTGCCGTACCGCACGGACCGTACGAGAGCGGGCAGTGCCTGGGCGAGATGGCCCACGTCCGCATCCAGCGCCGCGCGGTCCGACAGCGCCCGCATCACCACCGGCAGGGCGTCGGGGAGTTCGGCGAGCAGACAGCGCTCGGCGAGCGCCGTCACCTGCGCGAGTGTGGCCGCGCCCACCGCCTCCGACGCCGATTTGGCGGTGGCCGCGGAGAGGACGGTCGTGCCCCAGATCCCGGCCTCGGCGACCCGTACGGCCAGCTCGGGCTCCCAGCGCAGCAGCCAGGTCTCCCGGAAGGTGCCGGTGCTGCCGCGGGAGCGGGTGGGCTCGCCCCAGGGGATGCCGAGCAGCCGCAGCCGGTGCAGCAGCCTGCTGCGGCCTGCGTCGGTCTCCTTGCGCAGGTCCAGCTCCACCTCGCGCTCCAGCGCTTCCGGCTTGAGCCGCAGCGCCCGCCGGCTGCGGGTGAGATCGCGCTGCAACGGCACCGTGGGGGCGTCCTCGGGTACCTCGCCCAGCACGTCCCCGACCACCAGCCGGTCGTGGATCAGCGAGGACGGGGCGTCGGATCCGTCTCCCATCACGGCGCGGATCGCGTCGTCGGTCTCCGCGAGACCGGCCAGCGGGCGGCCGCGCACCGTGGCCAGCCCCTCGGCGAGCCGCACCGCCTCGATGACATGCGCCGACGAAACGGCGAAATCCTCTTCCCGCAGCAGCCCGGCGACCTTGGTCATCCAGCGCTCGATGGGGCGGTCGGGGGAGCTGAAGAGATGGCCGTACCAGCCGGGCGAGGCGATACCGGCGCCGTAACCGCTGCGCCGGGAGAGCCGCCGGTGGGTCCACGGCACCCAGGTCACCGCCGCCTTCACCTTGGGCAGGCCCTTGAGCAGCTGCCGGTCAGCGGTCACGGTGCCGCGGCGGGCGAGCGCCGGGACGTGCCAGGCTCCGCACACCACGGCGATGTCGTCCCCGAACTCCCGCCGTGCGGCGTGCAGCCGGAGCCGCATATGGGCCTCGCGCACCGGGTCGCGGTCCGGTCGGCCGTCCCCGTACGTCTCGCGCAGCGCCGCCATCGCCTCGGCCAGCGCCGCGAACGGCGCCAGCGCGTCCGCCCCGGGACCACTCACCCCCCGGTGCTCCACGACGTCCTCCCACCAGCGCTCGGCGTCGTCGTATCCGGCGGTCTCGGCCAGTACGCCGATGGGGTCCACCCGGACGTCGGCGGGATCGCCGGCATCGGCATCGGCCTTCTCCGCCTCTTCGGCCGCCGTGGCCTCCTCCTCCGCCGCCATGGCCAGGGAGTGCGCCGCGGGCAGATCGATGAAGCGGACCGGGACGTCGTGCTCCAGCGCCCAGCGCAGCGCCACCCACTCCGGGGAGAACTCGGCCAGCGGCCAGAACGCCGCGCGGCCGGGGTCGTCCAGTACGTGGGCGAGCAGCGCGACGGGGGGCCGCATGTCCTCGCGTAGGGCCAGCGGCACCAGCTCGTCCGCCTCGGGCGGGCCCTCGATCAGCACCGCGCCGGGCGCGGCCTGATCCAGGGCGGCCCGCACCGCCCGCGCCGACCCGGGGCCGTGATGCCGCACCCCGAGCAGCACCGGCTCCGTGGTGGTCCTGGTGGTCATCGGATTCCTTTCGTGGACGCCCCCTGCTTCAGCTGGGGGAGGAAACGCAAGCGCGGGAGGGCCTCCAGGGCCCGAGCCGTGCTCTGACGGGTCAGTCCGCAGCGCCCAGCGCTCCTTCGGGTCGGGTGGTGTAGGCGTATCCGTCTGCTCGTTGGAGGAGGCGGAAGTGTTTGTGGCGGATGCCCTGGATCAGGCCGTGGGCGGTTTTGATATTGAAGTTGCCGGTAGCGCGGACGGCAATCCGGCCGGTGTGGGTGCCCGCTTTCTTGCCAGTGCGGACGACGGCACGTGCGAGGTCTCCGGTCTGGTAGCCGAAGAACTGCTTCTGCCTCGGTAGCCGGAGGCGGGGGAAGCCGTACGTGTCGGTGCGGGTGCGGGCATAGGTACCCCGGCCCGTGGCAATGACGGCGAGAACGGTGTGCGGGGTGCGGTCGATGGTGTCCAGTGCGCCGACGCACAGGGCGTCGAGGGTGTGGGTCTTGGGCTGGCCGGTGCGGGTGCGGTTCCACTTCGTACGCCCGCCCGACGCTGTGTGGACCGCTCCGGGGAACGCATTGCCGAGCGCGTGCCACAGTGCCCACTTGGTCGCGTTGACGGCTGCCGCATCCCGCAGCGGGGCTTTCGCCTGGGCGAGGATGCGCGCCAGCCGACGCGGGGACTTCGACAGGAACTCTTCGACCGGGCGATTGCCCTTGGTCTGGTTGCAGGGGATGCAAGCGGTGGACAGGTTGGAGATGCGGTCGGAGCCGCCCCGGCTGCGGGGATGGATGTGGTCAATGTTGAGCGGCACGCCGGTGGTGTCGCAATAGGTGCAGGCGCGCCCCCACTTGGCGAGGAGGTACTCGCGGACCTCGGTGCCGTGCAACGTGCCGTGCTGGTACTCGGCCCCCTCCAAGGGCTTGCCGGCGGAGATGGCGTGGGTGTCGAAGGCGACCCGCTCCACATGCACCGCCCGGACGGGTGCCCACCGGGCCAGCCGGTTCGTCCACGACATGGTGGTCTCGACACGGTGCCGCATGCTGGGGGCAAGCCAGCCCTTCGGTCTCGTGCGGTTGAGGAAGCGGGGTGCGCGGTAGCGCAGGTTGCGGGTACGACGACCGCGCCGGTAGGCGGCTCGCTGCGACATCTTGTCCCGGATCCGGGCGCCGCGGTGGGTGAGTTCGATTCCGTACAGGCCTCGCCGGTTGCCTTCCTGTTCCGTGAAGACTGCGATGCCGGTGTGCTTGGAGCCGGGATCGATACCCAGCTGGACACCGTCCACCTCGGACCGTTCAGCGGTGCGGTCCTTGAGGCGGATGACGAACGGGGTGTGCCGGGCGACCACGGCCCGGCCGGACGTGAGCAGCTTGCGCGCCCTGGCGGGGGTGGTGGGCTGCAAGGGTGTGCCGTGCTTGTCGAGGACGAACACGACGGGGTGGCCCTCACGGGCCTTCTCCCCAACCGCAGGGTTGGGGGTGACGCCACCAACGCCAGGTGAAGCGCTGGTGATCTCCCCTCGCACATGTTCCACGCCCGGTGCCTTACGGCGTTCGAGCCCCGTTTCGTCCCCGATCCGGGGGGTGTCTGCTGACTCGAATTCCAGAGCCAACTGCTGAGGAAGAACAGGTGGGTGGGTCTTCTGTCGTACGTGAAACGTAGCCAACTTCGTTCACCTCCAATGTGGTGTCGGCTGGTGCTGGTAACGGCGGCCCTCAGCCAGTTCGGCTGAAAACCCCTCCTTCAGGAAGGGGATCCCGTTACGCGCTCACCTCACGGCAGGCGCGGTAGAAGTCCTTCCAGCCGGCGCGCTCGCGCACCACGGCCTCCAGATACTCCTGCCATACGACCCTGTCGGCGGCCGGATCGCGGACGACCGCTCCCAGGATGCCGGCGGCCACGTCCCCGGCGCGCAGCACGCCGTCCCCGAAGTGCGTCGCCAGCGCCAGGCCGTTGGTGACCACGGAGATGGCCTCGGCGGTGGAGAGCGTGCCGGAGGGCGACTTGACCTTCGTGCGGCCGTCGGCGGTGATGCCGCTGCGCAGCTCGCGGAAGACCGTGACGACGCGGCGGATCTCGTCCATGCCCTCCGGGGTGGCCGGCAGGTCCAGCGAACGCCCTATCTGCTCGACCCGCCGGGAGACGATGTCCACCTCTTCGTCCGGTGTCGCGGGCAGGGGCAGCACAACGGTGTTGAAGCGGCGGCGCAGCGCGCTGGAGAGCTCATTGACGCCGCGGTCGCGGTCGTTGGCCGTGGCGATCAGGTTGAAGCCCCGGACGGCCTGCACTTCCTGCCCCAACTCGGGGATGGGCAGGGTCTTTTCCGACAGGACGGTGATGAGTGAGTCCTGTACGTCGGCCGGGATGCGGGTCAGCTCCTCGACCCTCGCGGTCATGCCCTGGGCCATCGCCCGCATCACCGGGCTGGGCACCAGCGCCTCGCGGCTGGGGCCGTTGGCGAGCAGCTGGGCGTAGTTCCAGCCGTAGCGGATCGCCTCTTCGGGGGTGCCGGCGGTGCCCTGCACCAGCAGGGTGGAGTCGCCGCTGACGGCGGCCGCCAGATGCTCGGACACCCAGGTCTTGGCGGTGCCGGGCACGCCGAGCAGCAGCAGCGCGCGGTCCGTGGCGAGGGTGGTCACGGCGACCTCGACGATCCGCCGCGGGCCGACATATTTGGGCGTGATGACCGTGCCGTCCGCGAGCGTGCCGCCGAGCAGATAGGTCGCCACCGCCCACGGCGAGAGCCGCCAGCGCTCCGGCCGCGGCCGGTCGTCGGCCGCCGCGAGGGCCTTCAGTTCATCAGCGAAGGTGTCCTCCGCGTGCGGCCGCAGTGCCTCGTCGTTCGCTGCCTTGGTGTGGTTGTCGGACATGGCTCCCCCTCGTCACGGAAATACGTCGCAAGGTGTGCGGCCCGCAGCGCGGAAACCCGCCGGCCGCTTGCTGAAATCAAGCCTGCACCACACCACTGACAACGGCCCGAAAACCGTCTCTGAGCTGCTGTTTCGTCACAACGGTCGAGGGTTGTCCGGGCCGTTGTCAGTGGCGGGTCGTAGCGTCGAAGACATGAATCCGCAGGGGGAACGCTGGACGACGGATCAGGTGCTCGCGCTGGCGCCTGACGATGCCTCACGTAAGGCGGGCGGCAAACTCGCCTCGCCCGGACCGTGGTCGGAGACGGGCGCGGACGGGGGCGCGGTGTGGGGGCTGTGCAAGGGCAGCGGCAAGAAGCCGTACCAAGCCGTCATCGACGTCACCGGGCCCGCCTTCAAGTGCAGTTGCCCGAGCCGCAAATTCCCGTGCAAGCACGCGCTGGGGCTACTGCTGCTCTGGGCGGGCGGGGGCGGGGAGGTGGCGGCCGGGGAGCCGCCGCAGTGGGCGGGCGAGTGGCTGACCGGGCGCCGGGAAAAGGCGGAGCGGGCCGCGGGCGCTGCGACCGGCGGAGCGGCCGCGTCACGCACGCCGGCCGACCCGGAGGCCGCCAAGCGGCGGGCGGAGCGCCGGCTGCAGCGGATCGGCGCCGGCGCCACGGAGCTGGAGCGGCGCCTGGAGGACCTGCTGCGATCCGGCCTGGCCGCGGCCGAAGGAGCCGGCGGAGGGGGCTCCTGGGACGAGACGGCCGCGCGCATGGTTGACGCCCAGGCACCCGGACTTGCCGCCCGGGTCCGGGAGTTGGGATCGGTCGTCGCCTCCGGGGCCAACTGGCCGGCCCGGCTGCTGGAGGAGTGCGCGCTGCTCCATCTCCTCGACCAGGGTTTCCTGGGGAGGGAGCGGCTGCCGGCCCCGCTCGCCGCGACGGTGCGCTCGCGCGTCGGGCTCACCACGGACGCCGCGGACCTGCTGACCGGGCCCGATGCGACGACGGTCCGGGACCGCTGGCTGGTGCTGTCCCAACAGGACGTCGAGGACAGCAAGTTGACCACCCGCAGAATCTTTCTGCGCGGCGAGCGCACCGGCCGGATGGCGCTGCATCTGTCCTTCGGCGGCTCCGGCCGTCCCCTGGACGTGGCCCTGCCGCCCGGTCAGGTCCTCGACGCGGACCTGGCCTACTACCCGGGCGCCCGGCCGCTGCGCGCCGCCCTGGGCGAGCGGCACTCCCCGGCGGCGCCCGGCACGGTGCCGCCCGGCTGCGGCATCGATGCCGCCCTGGCGGCGTACGGCGACGCGCTGCGCGACGACCCCTGGCTGGATTCCTGGCCGGTGGTGCTCGCCGATGTCACCCCGATCCCGGCGCGGGACGGCGCGGGCTGGCAACTGGCCGATGCTGACGGGGAGTCGGCGCTCCCGCTCGACCCCTGCTGCCTGGGTCGTGCGGGCCTGTGGCAGCTGGCCGCCATATCGGGCGGCGCGCCGATCACGGTCTTCGGCGAATGCGGCCACCGCGGCTTCCTGCCGCTGACCGCCTGGGACCCCACCCCGGTGTCCCTGTGACCCGGCAGCCGGCCTCGGCCACAGCCGCGCCGCCGACGCCGCCCCCGCCCGCTCTCGGCTCCTCGCCCACTCTCGGCTCCGCTCGAGGGGGGCCACGCGCGGGAGGACCCCCATGCGCGGGAGGTACCCCCACCCGCCGCCCGACACCTGGAGAGACCCGATGACGAGCACCCCACCGAAGGCCATGACCACCGCCGCCTGGGAGGACCTGGTGAGCGCCGCCCTGCTCGGCACGGAGCGGCGCACGCCGCCGGTGGCGCCGTCGGCCGGGCAGAGCGCGGCGGCCGCGCTGCTGGACGCGGCCGCCGTGAGTACGGTCCGCCGCCGCGCCGCGCTGCGCCCCGCCCTGGCCGGCGAGCGGCCCGCCGCCGCCCCGGCCGACCCGCGGCCCCCGCTGCCGCCCGCCGCGCGGCGGAGGCTGTCCCTGCTGCTCGCCGACCGCGGCGGCACCGGCAGCGGCAGCCGCCGCGGCACCGCCCCCGACCTCACCGAGCTGCTGCCCCAGTGGCTCGCCGCCGCCCAGGAGCACGGCTATCGCGCCCCCGGGGCGCTGCTGCCCGCCCTGCTGGACGCCGCCCGCGCCCGTACGGACCTGCGGCCCGCCGCGCTCGCCCTGGCGGGACCGCGCGCCCTGTGGCTGGCCCGGCTCAACGACGACTGGAAGTTCGCGCTCCGCGGCATCGGAGGCTCCGCGGCCGCGCTCGGTGTGGGAGGCAGCTTCCACGCATCGGGGTCCCCCCGTTCAAGAGGAGCCGAGAGCGGGGGAAGAGAGGAGAGTGAAGGAGACCCCGAGGGCGTACGGCGCCTGTGGGAGGAGGGCCTGTTCGCCGAGCGGGTCACCCTGCTGACCGCGCTGCGCCGCCGCGACCCGGCCGCCGGTCTCGAACTCCTCGGCACCACCTGGGCCACCGAGCGCGCCGAGGACCGGCTGATGTTCCTCGACTCACTGCGCGAGGGCCTCGCCGCGGCCGATGAGCCCTTCCTCGAACAGGCGCTGTCCGACCGCAGCCGCAATGTCCGCGCCACGGCCGCCGAGCTGCTTTCCGCGCTGCCCGGTTCGGCGCTCGCCGCCCGGATGGCAGAGCGCGCCCGCGCCTGCATCGGCCTGGTCCACACCCCCGGCCCGGTGATCACCGTCGAGGCGCCCCAGGAGTGCGATGCGGGGATGGAGCGGGACGGCGTGGTGCTCAAGCCGCCCTCCGGGCGGGGCCTTGGCGCCTGGTGGCTGAGCCAGTTGACGGAGGCGGCCCCTCTGGCGGGCTGGTGTGAGCAGTTCCCCGGCCGTACTCCGGCACAGATCGTTGCCCTGCCGGTGGCCGACAACTGGCGGACGGAGCTGCACGACGCCTGGTGCCGGGCCGCCGTGCGCCAGCGGGACGCCGGGTGGGCGCGGGCACTGCTGGGCGCGCCCGCGGCCCCGGACCGGGCCACCGAGGTGGCACCGGCCGGCTCGTCCCGCGACCTGGCCAAGCTGCTGACCGTACTGCCCGAGGACGAACGTGCCGCGTGGGTGGCGGAGTTCATCGCCGCGCACGGCCTCTCGGACGCCTTCCGGATGCTCGGCGTCTGTGCCGTCCCCTGGTCCGAGCCGCTGGGCCGCTCGGTCGTCGACGCGCTGGACATCGCCCGGGACGCGGGCAGCTATCCCTGGAGCTTCAGCGGGGTGATGGGCCTGGCCGAGCGCTGTCTGGACCCGGCCGCCGCGGACCGTCTCGACATGCTCACCGCCATCACGGACGAACCGGAAGGCGCCTCCCCGGGCTCCGGCGGCTACTGGTCCGAGGCGTTCCAGCGCCTGGTCGGCACCCTGCGGCTGCGCGCCACCATGCACGCCGAATTCACCCGGCCCGACGCTCCGGCGAACGGGGCCGGCGAGCCCGCCCCCACCGCACCATGACCGTCCGCCCGCCATGGGGCCCGCACCACCTCGCGGGCCCCGTACGCCACCCGCGCGCCGCTGGCTCAGACCGCCAGCGGCCGCACGTTCGCCCGGACCCACTCCACGATGGAGGTGGTCGTCGCGCCCGGCGTGAAGATCTCCGCGACGCCCTGCGCCTTGAGCGGAGCGATGTCCGCCTCCGGGATGATGCCGCCGCCGAACACCTTGATGTCCGCCGCGTCGCGCTCCTCCAGGAGGGCGATCACCTTCGCGAACAGCGTGTTGTGCGCGCCGGAGAGGATGGACAGCCCGATCGCGTCGGCGTCCTCCTGGATGGCGGTGTCGACGATCTGCTCCGGGGTCTGGTGCAGTCCGGTGTAGATGACCTCCATACCGGCGTCGCGCAGCGCCCGCGCGATCACCTTGGCGCCGCGGTCATGACCGTCCAGCCCCGGTTTGGCCACCACGACCCGGATCGGCCCCGACCGGCCCGCCGCCCCCTGGCTCTCCGCTTGCGCTCCGTCCTGCCGAGCCACACTCATCACTGCCTCCAAGCCAAGTACGGCACTCGCCGGGCGGTGCCGCCGAGCCGACAATCGATCGCGCGGCCACGATCGGCGGCCACGAGCGTGAACGAACGTTATCTCCAGCATCCCGTACCCAGCCGTTTCGTGACATGCGGCGAGGGGGAAATCACACATGGGACACATTCACCACACGCCGCGTCCCGCGTGTCGCACAGCCAGGGACGGCGCAGTGCGCACGGGGACGGGCGCACGGGAAGCCGCAGCCGGGCCGCCGCGCCGTTGAGCACGCCTCCCGCATGCCCTCCGGGAGGTCGACCATGCAGGCCAGTCTGCCCAACCGCCTCTGTGCCCTTCCGCCCCTCCTCCGCAGCACCGCCCTGGACCTGGCCGTCCTCGCCGGCCATCTGCTCCTCTACCCCACCGGCATCTCCCAGGAGCAGCCCATCGCGCACTCCACATCCGCCGCATCCGGCACCGAAGCCCCGCCGCTCCTCCCCACCGAAGGCCGCGCTCATCCGCCCGTCCTCCTTCTCCATGGCTTCATCGACAACCGCTCGGTCTTCGTCCTGCTCCGCCGCGCGCTGCGCCGGCACGGCTGGCGCCACCTCGAAGCGCTCAACTACTCCCCGCTGACCTGCGATCTGCGCAAGGCCGCCGAGCTGTTGAGCCGCCATGTGGAGGGCGTGTGCGCCCGGACCGGCCACCGCCGGGTGGACATCGTGGGCCATAGTCTCGGCGGGCTCATCGCCCGCTATTACGTACAGCGCCTGGGCGGCGACGCCCGGGTGCGTACGGTGATCACGCTCGGCACCCCGCACTCCGGCACCCGCGTCGCCCCCCTGATGTCGGCCCACCCGATCGTCCGGCAGATGCGGCCGGATTCCGCGGTGATAGCCGAGTTGTCGCTTCCGGCGCCGAATTGCCGGACGCGGTTCGTCGCTTTCTGGAGCGAGGTGGACCAGGTGATGGTGCCGGCCAGGACGGCCCGAATCGATCACCCGGATTTGCTCGCGTACAACGTGCATGTCGCCGGTGTCGGACATCTCGCGCTACCGGTCAGCGGCGCCGTAGCGGCCGGAATACGCGAGGCATTGACCTCGGCGCGAGGCGCAGAAGGTACAGAAAACGCCATTTCGGTGGCCTGAATTCATCGCACGCAACGCCGCGGCGGCCCCCGTTTACGAACCGATCTTGTCGTTTCCTCGAACAGACTTCGAACGAGGCGCCAAGAACTCGCATGTGGGCTCCCGAAAGGCGGCCAAATGCCCGGTCTCGCCGAGTCGGAAACCTGTTGATGATTGTCGCCGTCGCGTACCGCCGGGTACAGTCGCCGCTAATTCTCCTGCTGCCGAGGCGAAAGAGAAGTTGGTGAACGACCGTCACCCATCGGGCTACCCGGCCTACGACTCCCACGGGCAGCAGCACACCGCGTCCAGCTACGGCGAGTACGGCGACGGCGACCCTCTCTTCGGCTCGCTTCCGGGCTCATACGAAGCGGGCCGGTACGACGCCGGCAGCCATGACGCCGGGACATACAGCACGAGTGCGTACGACACCAGCGGTTACGGCACCGGCGGTTACGACGCGGCGGCGTACGACACAAGCACCTACGGCACCGGCTCCTATGACACCGGTACGTACAACGGCGACGCGTACAGCACCCCCACGTACGGCACGGGTGCCTACGGGACGGCGAGTGCCTATGACACTGCCGCTTACGACACCACCGCTTACGACACCGGCACGTACGCAACAACGGCCACATACGCCGCAGATGGCTATGCGACCGGCACGTACGACACCGGCGCATACGAGGCCTACGACCCGTACGCCCACACCGCGTACGAGCACGCCGGGCACGAGCCGTACCAGCAGCATGAGCAGCAGCACGAGCAGCAGTACCAGGAATACAAGCAGCACGAGCAGCAAGATCAGCAGGATCAGAACGACCCGTACGGGCAGCACCCGCAGTACGGGCAGCCCGCGTACGACACCGGCGGCTACGACACCCGTGATCACGCCACCGGCAGCTTCGAGGCCACCGCGATCTGGTCCACCACGGACCAGGACCTGATCGCCGGCATCCCGGCGCAGGCCGGCCCGTCGCACTACGAGACCGCGCACTACGGGACCGCACAGTTCGAGACCGCGCAGTTCGAGGCTCTGGACTTCGAGGCGCCGGACTTCGAAGCCGCCGAGTCCGAGGCCGACGCCCCGGCCGCCACGGATGTCCCCGACGACGCCGCCGCGGTCGCCGACGCGATGACGCAGGCCATGCCGGTCACCGCCCCGGTCCCCGCCGCGCGGCGGGTCGAGGGGCCGGCGGCCGGGAAAGCCGTCCGCGGGCGGGGCCGCCGCCGTACGGCCAAGCGCTCGGCGCTGCTGACCGTTGCGGTGCCCTCGGTCGCCGCCATGGGCGTCTGCGCGGCCGCGGCCGCCTCCGTCACCGGATTCGTCGGGGATGACAAGAAGGACGACAAGCCCGCCCAGGCCATCGGAGACGCCGGCTCGGTCAAGGCGTCCGCGGCCAACAAGAAGCTCGACAGCCAGCTGGCCGGACTCAGCGCCGACGCCCGTGACTTCGGCGACCGGGCGAACCGCACCCAGGAGCGGATCGACCTCAAGGAGCGCCAGGCCCTCGAGAAGCAGCGCGCGGCGGCGGAAGCGGCCCGCAAGGAAGCCCTGCGGCCCAAGTTCGTGCTGCCGGTCACCCAGCACGGGCTGAGCGCGCTCTTCGGCCAGGCCGGCGTGAACTGGATGTCCGTACACACCGGAATCGACTTCCCGGTCAGCTACGGCACCCCCGTCATGTCCGCCACCGACGGCACCGTCCGCACCCAGTGGAACTCGGCCTACGGCAACATGGCGATAGTGACCGCGCCCGACGGCACCGAGACCTGGTACTGCCACCTCAGCAGCACCAAGATCCGCTCGGGTTCGGTCAAGGCCGGTGAGCAGATCGCGTATTCGGGCAACTCCGGCAACTCCACCGGCCCGCACCTCCACTTCGAGGTGCGCCCCGGCGGCGACGCGGCGGTCGACCCGATTCCGTGGCTCCGCGACCACGGCCTCAACCCGAACTGACCACCGCCCGGCTACACCGAGAAGGTGGCCGGGCGGCGACGCGTCAGACGGACCGCTAGAGCTTCTCCACCGGCGCGTACCGCAGCAGCAGCCGCTTCGGCTTCTCGCCGCCGAAGTCGATGGTCGCCTCGGCGTTGTCGCCGCTGCCCTTGACCCCGACGACCGTGCCCAGGCCGAAGCTGTCGTGCGTGACGCGGTCGCCGACGGCCAGCGAGGGCACCTGCCGGTCCGTGGCGCGGCGCGTGGCGAACCCGCTCGGGCCCTTGGCGCGTGCCGACGACAGCGTGGACCCGATGCCCCCGCCGAGGCCGCCACCGCCACCGCCACCGCGTGACGACAGCCCGCCCATCGAGGCGGACGGCGTCGCGGGACCGGTGCGCTTCCACTCCACGTAGTCGTCCGGGATCTCCTCCAGGAACCGGGAGGGGGGGTTGTACGAGGGCTGGCCCCAGGCGCTGCGCATCGTCGAGCGGGTGACGTAGAGCCGCTCGCGGGCACGTGTGATGCCCACATACGCCAGCCGGCGCTCCTCCTCCAGCTCCTTGGTCTGGCCCAGGGAGCGCATATGCGGGAAGACGCCGTCCTCCAGGCCGGTGAGGAAGACGACCGGGAATTCCAGGCCCTTGGCGGTGTGCAGGGTCATGAGGGTGATCACGCCGCTGCCGTCGTCGTCCTCGTCGGGGATCTGGTCGGAGTCGGCGACCAGCGCGACCTGCTCCAGGAAGTCGGAGAGCGTGCCCGGGTTCTCCTCTCCCCGGTCCTGCTCGAACTCCAGGGCCACCGAGGCGAGTTCCTGGAGGTTCTCGATCCGGGTCTCGTCCTGCGGGTCGGTGGAGGACTGGAGCTCGGCGAGATAGCCCGTCCGCTCCAGGACGGCCTCGAGGACGGTGGCGGGCCCGGCGCCGGACTCGACGATCGTGCGCAGTTCCTCCATGAGGACGTTGAAGCGCTTGACGGCGTTGGCGGAGCGGGCCGCCATGCCGTACGCCTCGTCGACGCGGCGCAGCGCCTGCGGGAAGGTGATCTTCTCGCGGGAGGACAGGGCGTCGATCATCGCCTCGGCGCGGTCGCCGATGCCGCGCTTGGGGACGTTCAGGATCCGGCGCAGCGGGACGGTGTCCTCGGGGTTGGCGAGCACCCGCAGGTAGGCGAGGACGTCGCGGACCTCCTTGCGCTCGTAGAAGCGCACGCCGCCGACGACCTTGTACGGGAGCCCGACCCGGATGAAGATCTCTTCGAAGACACGGGACTGGGCGTTGGTGCGGTAGAAGACGGCGACATCGCCGGCCTTGGCGTCGCCCGCGTCCGTCAGCCGGTCGATCTCGTCGGCGACGAACTGTGCCTCGTCGTGCTCGGTGTCGGCGACATAGCCGGTGATCTTGGGGCCGGCGCCGGCGTCGGTCCAGAGGTTCTTGGGGCGGCGGTTCTCGTTGCGCTCGATGACGGCGTTGGCGGCGGACAGGATCGTCTGGCTGGAGCGGTAGTTCTGCTCCAGGAGGATCGTGGTCGCGTCCGGGTAGTCCTCCTCGAACTGGAGGATGTTGCGGATCGTGGCGCCGCGGAAGGCGTAGATCGACTGGTCGGCGTCACCGACGACGCACAGCTCGGCGGCGGGCATCTCGGCGGTGCCGGCGCCGACCAGTTCGCGGACGAGGGTGTACTGGGCATGGTTGGTGTCCTGGTACTCGTCGACCAGGACGTGGCGGAAGCGGCGGCGGTAGTGGTCGGCGACATCCGGGAAGGCCTGGAGGAGATTGACCGTCGTCATGATGATGTCGTCGAAGTCCAGGGCGTTGGCCTCGCGCAGCCGCGACTGGTACATCGCATACGCCTCGGCCAGGGTCTTCTCGAAGCCGTCGGCGGCCGTCCCGGCGAAGGTCTCCTCGTCGATGAGTTCGTTCTTGAGGTTGGAGATCTTGGCGCTGAAGGACTTGGGCGGGAAGCGCTTGGGGTCCAGATCCAGATCGCGGCAGACCAGGGCCATCAGGCGCTTGGAGTCGGCGGCGTCGTAGATCGAGAAGGAGGACGTGAAGCCGAGCTTCTTGGACTCGCGGCGCAGGATCCGCACGCAGGCGCTGTGGAAGGTGGAGACCCACATGGCGTTGGCGCGCGGGCCGATCAGGTCCTCGACGCGCTCCTTCATCTCGCCGGCGGCCTTGTTCGTGAACGTGATCGCGAGGATCTGGCCGGGGTGGACATGGCGCTCGGCGAGCAGATGCGCGATGCGGTGGGTGAGCACCCGGGTCTTGCCGGAGCCGGCGCCGGCGACGATCAGCAGCGGGCCGCCGGTGTGCACCACGGCGGCCTTCTGCTCGTCGTTGAGGCCCTCGAGCAGCGCGGCCGGGTCCACGACGGGGCGGGCGGCGCCGTCGCGGTAGTACGCCTCCTTGGGCACGGGCGCGTCGAACTTCCCCCCGAAGAGGTCGGCGGGAATCTCCTCCGGGGCCGGGCCGTGCTCGTCCTCGGGGGGCGGCGGATGTTCGTCCTCGCCCTTGGGGCCGAGATCCGCCAGGAAGCTGTCGTCAAAGAGGCTGCTCATCGCCCACCGAGTCTAGGCCGCCGGACTGACAGCCCGCCCCCACCTGACCAGATCCGGCATCCGGTATGCGGCACACCACATTTCCAGGGCTGCCCGGCATCGTCTTCCGGCCACGCCTTCCACCGCGCGGCCCCTTCGCCACGCTGCCCCTTCGCCTCAACTTCTCCTCAGATAACGAAAAGGTTTCGGGCATATCGAACATCAGCCTTCACAGGGGCCACACGAGTTGGCTACCGTGCCTGCTCGGGCAGCCCGCATCCCCGTGGACGACAGCGTCCGCACGGGCCGCCTCCGCCGAGTCCGGCCCTGCCCTCAGGCACCCGGAGCCGGGGACCCACCAGCACCACCGGGGTGAATCGATCACTACGGCCGCCAGCGGCGGACGCAGCGACCGTAGGGCAAGCCTTCCGTCAGCGACACCGCCCGAACCCGACAGCTAACCCGGTAGGCGGTCCACGGAAGGAGTCGCCGGCCTTGGCGTCGCATCGCAAGCCGCGCACCCGCGTTCTCACCTCGCCCGGAAGCCGTACCGCGGCCGGGCTCACCACCGCCGCCCTCGCCTCGGTCACCCTGCTCTCGCAGTCCGCCGGGGCCGCCCCGAGGGCCCCCAAGCCCACCATTGAAGAGGTCAAACAGAAGGTCGACGGGCTCTACCGTCAGGCCGAGGTGGCCACCCAGAAGTACAACGCCGCCAAGGAGAGCGCCGAACATCAGCGCGCCACCGTCAACGGTCTGCTCGATGCGGCCGCCAAGCGCGCGGAGAAGATGAACGAGTCCCGGCGTGAGCTGGGCACCTTCGCCTCGGCGCAGTACCGCACCGGCGGCATGAACCCGACGGCGCAGCTGATGCTGGCCAAGGACCCGCAGGACTTCTTCGACCGTACGCACCTCATGGAGCGGCTGACCGGCCGGCAGAAGCAGGCGGTCACGAACTACGAGGAGCAGCAGGCGGCGGCCGCCCGGCAGCGCGCCGAGGCGACCCGGAGCCTGGAGCGGCTCCAGACGTCGCAGGCCTCGCTGCAGGAGTCCAAGCGGTCCGTCCAGAGCAAGTTGGCCGAGACCCGGCAGCTGCTGTCCCGGCTGACCGTGCAGGAGAAGGCCCGGCTGGCGGAGCTGGAGCGCAAGAAGGAGGCGGCGGCCAAGCGCCGGGCCGAGGAGCTGGCGCGTCAGCAGGCGGAGAAGGAGCGGCAGCAGCGGCAGCAAGACGGCGGCGGCTCGACGGGCGGCCAGACCGGCGGCGGCTCCACCGGGGGCGGGTCCACTGACGGCGGCTCGTACTCGACCAAGGCCGAGAAGGCGCTCGCCTTCGCCCGCTCCCAGATGGGCAAGCCGTACGTCTGGGGCGCGACCGGACCCAATTCCTACGACTGCTCGGGCCTGACCCAGGCGGCGTGGAAGGCGGCCGGCGTCGATCTGCCGCGTACGACCTGGGACCAGGTCAAGGTCGGCCAGCGGGTCGCCACCGGTGACCTCAAGCCGGGTGACCTGGTGTTCTTCTACGACGACATCAGCCACGTCGGGATGTACATAGGCAACGGCAAGATGATCCACGCCCCGCACCCGGGCGCCAGCGTCCGGGAGGAGTCGATCTACTACATGCCGATCTACGGGAGCGTCCGCCCGGCCTGACCCGCTCCCCCCGGAGTCCACCCCCCACGGCCACCCCCCACACGCCACCGCGCGGTCGTCCCCTCAGTGGGATGACCGCGCGGTGAGTCGTCTCTGCGGGCGCCGGGCCTCAGGTCCAGAGCACCGCGATGAAAATGTTGGCCACCGTGAGCCCGCCGACGGCACCGAAGAGCGGCTTGGCGATCTTCTCGTCGTCCCGCTTGACGTAGACCAGCGCCAGGATCACCACCAGGACGGCCATCTTGATGCCGATCTTGATGTTGTTGAGGGTGTGGTCCTGGGCCTCGTTCAGCCCGACCAGCACGATGCCGGTGACCAGCATCGTCAGCGCGCCGTGCAGCATGGCCGGCACAAAGCGGGCGGTGCCCGCGCTCATCGCCTTCATCTGGGTCAGAAAGCCGCCCAGGAGGGAGGCGATGCCGATGATGTGCAGGCCGACGAAGATATTGATTACTACGTCCATAGTGCGCGATCGTATCCGCCGCATAGCACGCGCTTTCCGGCAGGGCATCGGTAATCGCCGCTTCGGTCAGGCCAGGCCCCTCCGGGGCGCGTTCGCGGCGGGGCGCGCTCACCCCGACATCACTCCCGGTCGGAAACGGCCAATTCCGGGCATCTGGGAGCTACGCCGTGACGTGCAGGTTTAGCGTCCTTCCCCAGACGGCCGATGGACCCACGGCCGGTACGGAAGGAAGTGACGGCCGCAGTGGCGTCGCACCGCAGGACCAAGCACCACCCGACAGCCCGTACGGCCGCCACCCTGGCCCTCGCCGGCGCCGCCGGCGCCGCAGCCTTCGACGGCACCGGCCAGGCCGCTCCCCGCCCCACCCCCGCCCAGGTCAAAGACCGGGTCGACGCGCTGTACCAGGAGGCAGAGGTGGCGACGCAGCACTACAACGGCGCCAGGGAAGAGGCCGACACCGCACGCGCGGAGCTGGCCCGGCTCCAGGACGAGGCCGCCCGCCGGACCCGGAAACTGAACGCCGCCAGGGCCGAACTGGGCACGATGGCCGGGAGCCAGTACCGCTCCGGCGGCGTGGACCCGACCCTGCGGCTGATGATGTCCGCCGACCCCCAGCGCTATCTGGACGGCGCCACGGTCCTCGAGCGCGCGGGCAGCCACCAGGCGAACGCGGTGGCCGGTTATGCGCGCCGGCTCGGCAGCGTCCGCCAGATCCGCGACCGCGCCGAGGCCACCGCGGAGCGGCTGGAGCACACCGAGGGCACGCTGAAGCGGCACCGCATCACGGTCATGCGGAAGCTGGACTCCGCCGAGGCGCTGCTCGACCGGCTGACCGACGAACAGCGGCGGCGGATGACGGGCGAGGAGGACCGGCCGGTGGCCGCCCCGGACACCCCGGACACCCCGGACACCCCGGCCGCCAACTCCCGTGCCGCACGCGCCGTTTCCTTCGCCCACGCAGCACTCGGCAAGCCGTACGTCTGGGGCGCGACCGGCCCCTCCGCGTACGACTGCTCGGGCCTGACCCAGGCCGCCTGGAAGTCCGGCGGCGTCTCGCTGCCCCGTACGACCTACACCCAGATCAGCTCCGGGCCACGTATCGACAAATCCCAACTCGCCCCCGGCGACCTGGTGTTCTTCTATTCCGGCATCAGTCATGTGGGGCTCTACATCGGCGACGGCAAGATGATCCACGCCCCGCATCCGGGGGCACCGGTGCGCATCGCCCCCATCGACACAATGCCGTTCGCGGCGGCGACCCGGCCCGCGTAGGGGCCGGCGGTCGGCTTCGAGGGGCGCGCTCAGGCCCTGACCTGTGTGCCCAGCCACCGGAAGATCTCCGGCACCTGGTTCCGCCACACCGCCGTGGTGTGGCCGCCCGCATTCGCCGAAATCTGGTGCACGGTCACCGTCGTCGGCCTCTTGGCGAGCTGCCGCAGGCCGATGCCGGCCTGGTAGCCGTCGCCCGCCGCACCCGAGACGTACAGGGCCGTACGCGGCGGCCGTCCGGCGGCGTTGGCGGCCTTGAGGATGTGCAGCGGGTTGGACTCGACGCGCAGCTTGGGGTCCTTGCCGGCGAGGGAATCGGGCTCCAGCGCCGGGTCGTTGTAGCCGGACATGGCGACGGCGGCGCGGTAGCGGTCGGGGTGGGACAGGGCGAGCTTGGCGGCACAGTGCGCGCCCGCCGAATAACCCGCCAGCGCCCAGGAGTCCGGCTTGCCGCCGGCCCGGAAGTTGTCGATGACCATCTGGCGTACGTCGACGGTCAGCCAGCTGTCGGCGTTGACCTTGCCGGGGATGTTGACGCATCCGGTGTCGGCGCCGGTGAGGATGTTCGTCCGCGGCGCCACCAGGATGAACGGCTTGACCTCGCCGCGCTGCATCAGCGGCCCGAGCTGCTCGCCCACATGCAGCGCCCCGTACCAGGCCTTCGCCGAACCGGGGTAGCCGGGCAGCAGCTCGACCACGGGGAACTTCTTGTGCTGGTAGGCGGGGTCGCTGTACTGCGGCGGCAGCCAGACGTAGACCTCGCCGCTGACGCCCGAGATCCGGCCGTTGAGGTCGGTCATCCGGACGCCGGGGCCCGTCCTGGGGTCGTCCGACGGGCGGAAGTGCTGGATCTGTTTGGGCTCGTTCTTGATCTTCCGGCCGCCCATCCCGTCCGGGCCGAGGTCCTGCGCCGCCTGGACATGGCTGTCGGTGCCGAGGAGATCGCCCCAGGTGTCGTAGAGGCTGTTGGCGTTGTTGACCAGCACGAAGACCAAGGTGATGGCGGTGACCTGGGCAAACAGCAGCATCAGCAGCCGGGCGAGGCCGCGTACCAGAGGCGGCCCGGCTATCCGGCCCCACAGGGCGAGCGGCAGGACTACGGCGACTATCAGAAGCGCGATGGAGGTGAGGAAGAAGGGCGTGCCCGTCAGGCTCATCGGGGTCTCGCTTCCAGGACAGATACGCGAAGGACGTGGGCTGTGGTTCTGGCCCCGCCTTCGGCAGTGAGCCTCTCCGCGCCCTTAGATGGCGATCCGCGCGGTCCTGGTTGCCCGTCTTTGGCCCTTCTTTACGCGTCTTCTCCCGACCCCGGTGGCGCCTCCATCCGTTCCCTCGCCGTCCCCTCTCCGTCCCCTCGCCGTTCCCCCTTCCCGGTGGCGCCGCTCAGACCAGGCGCCGGGCCGCCGCCCAGCGCGTCAGCTCATGCCGGTTGGACAGCTGGAGCTTGCGCAGCACCGCCGACACATGGCTCTCGACCGTCTTCACCGAGATGAACAGCTGCTTGCCGACCTCCTTGTACGCGTATCCGCGCGCGATCATCCGCAGCACCTCGCGCTCGCGCTGGGTGAGGCGGTCCATGTCCTCGTCGACCGGCGGGGCGTCCGTGGAGGCGAAGGCGTCCAGGACGAAGCCGGCCAGCCGCGGGGAGAAGACCGCATCGCCGTCGGCGACCCGGAAGATCGCGTTGACCAGGTCCGTCCCGGTGATCGTCTTGGTGACATAGCCGCGGGCACCGCCCCGGATGACGCCGATGACGTCCTCGGCGGCGTCGGAGACGGAGAGTGCGAGGAAACGGACCGGGCGCTCGGCGTCGGCCATCATGGCGGCGCTACGGCGCAGCACCTCGACGCCGCCGCCACCGGGGAGATGGACGTCCAGGAGGACGACCTCGGGGCGGGTGGCGGTGATGACCGTGATCGCCTGGTCGACGTCGGCGGCCTCGCCGACCACCTCGACGCGGGTGCGCTCGGTCTCGCCGATCTCGGCCTGGACGCCCGTACGGAACATCCGGTGGTCGTCGACCAGCACGACCTTTACGGTCCGCCCCTCAGCCGCCCCGCCGGCCTCGCCCCGCTCCGCGCCGCCCTGCTCCGCGCCGTCCCGCTCTGCGCCGCCGCCCGGCTTGCCCGGCTCCGCGTACCCCTGCCGAGCGTCGTCGCTGCTCATGTCGTCCATCCGTCCCTCGATATCTGCTCGGTCATGACCCGTCATGATTCGCCGGCCCCGTCGTGATCCGCCATGGCGTGTCTCATGCCCCGTCTCATGACCCGTCCTGATCCGCCATACTCCGCAATCCTCCGTCATGCCCGGTCATGTCTGCCCGGTCATGACGGGTCACGCCCCGTCGGTCCCGTCGTGTTCCGGCGCTCCGCGCGCTCGCCGTATCGCCACACGGCACGGCCCGCTGCCGCCCGCCACCGGGCGGCCGCCCCCGGCCCCCGTCATTCCTTGCGCTCCATTTCCAGCTCGACCACCGTGCCGCCTTCAGGGGCGGAGCGCAGCCGGGCGGTGCCGCCGTGGCGTTCCATCCGGCCGATGATGGATTCCCGTACGCCCATCCGGTCGGCGGGCACCGCGTCCAGATCGAATCCGGGGCCCCGATCGCGCACCGAGACGAAGACCGTACGGCCCTCCACCTCCGCGAACACCTGCACCGCGCCGCCCTCGCCACCGTACTTGGCGGCATTGACCATCGCCTCGCGCGCGGCCTGCATCTGGGCGCCCAGTGCCTCGTCCAGCGGGCAGTCGCCGACCACCACGACCTCTATCGGGACGCCGTGGTGGTCCTCCACCTCGGCGGCGGCCCTGCGCACCGCCTCCGCCAGGGTCTCCGGTTCCTCGTCCTCCTCCTTGCCGCGGCCCTCGGGCTTGTAGAGCCAGGCGCGCAGCTCGCGCTCCTGGGCGCGGGCCAGCCGGGCCACCTCCCGGGGGGCGTCGGCGTTGCGCTGGATCAGGGTGAGGGTGTGCAGGACGGAGTCGTGGACATGGGCGGCGACCTCGGCACGCTCCTGGGCGCGGATGCGCATCAGCCGCTCCTCGGAGAGGTCCTGGGTGATGCGTACGAGATAGGGGCCGGCCAGCAGCGCGATGCCGACGACGACGGCGAGCGCGGCCTGCAGCACCGAGCCGAGATGGCGCACCGAGCCCTGGAGCACGACGATGCCGGTCACCCCGACGCACACCAGCGCCACGCCGGCCGCGCCGCGCAGCACCGGCAGCACGCCCTTGCGGCGGCCGAGCTCCAGCCATTGCGCACGGCGGGAGTTGTCCGCCTGGCGCCATACCAGCGCGACACCGGCGCCGATCAACAGCACCGGCCAGAGGTAGCCGTTGGCCCGGCCGAGCTGGAATCTGGAGGCGACGATCGAGGCGCCGACCAGGAGCGCGATCAGCGCGAAGACCTGGCCCTTGTCGGGCCTGCGGGACAGCAGCCGCCGTTTTTCCTCGGCCGCCGCGGGGCGCCGGGCCTCCACGCCGCCGATGCCCAGCGGCACGAAGAACCAGAACGCGGCGTAGAGCACGGCGCCCATGCCCTCGGCCATGAAGAGGGCCACGAACACGATCCGCACCCAGGAAACCGGCAGCCCCAGATGCCCCGCGAGCCCCCGCGCGACACCGCCGAGCAGCCGCCCGTCGGCGCTGCGGTAGAGCTTGCGCACGGGCGGTTCTTCGGGGTCCGGCGCCGGGGCGTACTGCGTCCCGGCGCGGGGCGGCGCGGTGGTCATGGGTCCGATGTTCACACGCCACGCGGGCCCGGGACATCAGGGTCGACCCTGATCGGTCCCGGAGTTCGGCATCAGGGACCGCGACCGCCGGAGTTGCGGTAGCCCGTGAGAACGGCGTCGTCCGCCGACGCCGAGACCGCAGTCACGGCCGACGCCGCGCGATCGCTATGCGCTACTCGGGGCTGAAGCCATCGCGCACCGCGGTGAATACCGGCACGTACTGCTCCCACTGAGCCAAGGGCGCGGACAGGTAGATCGCGTACTCGTTTTCCCCCTTGCGCCCGAACCCCAGGTCCATGGCGCGGAATTCGCGACGTCTGCCCGCCCACCGGAACTCCCAGATAGCCGCTGGGGCGCCGCGGAATGTCGTGTCCTGGAGCCGCAGTCGATCGTACGTGGGCTCCTTGGCCTTGAACTGCTGCTCGACCTGCTCGAAATGCCGGACGTTACTCGAGCTCGCGAAGGGCAGCACGTTGATCTTCAGGTTGACCATCTTGGTGGGATCGACGTAGTCAACCTCGTTCAGCAGCGGCTTGAACTCGCGAGTCCACCCGTCAGGAACGGGAAAGGAAACGTGGAACTTCTTCTCCGTCACACGGTGATACCCGTCCGGTGTGGGCGGCAGCTTGATCGGGGTGGAGCTCGGCTTCGGCTTCTGGGTGGTGGACTGCTGCGGCAGCGACGGAACTCCCGCCACCTCGTCGACCGGCAGATCCAGATACCCCGTCGCGTAGAGAGCACCGCCCGCGAGGGCCAGGGCGGCGAGGGCGCCCACGACTCCCCATACGACCGCACGGCTGCGGCCCCTCGTGCGGGGCTGGAGAACGGCAGCCTCCGTACGGGCTTCCGGTACGGGCTCCGGCTCGGCGGCCGATGCGGGCGCCGAGGCCCACGACGCCCCGCCGGTCGACACCGCCGTCCCGTCGCCCGCCGTCGCCTCCCCGCCGCCTGCCCCGCCGCCCGATCCCGAGTACAACGCAGCGCGGCCCAGCAGCGCGGTGTCCGACTCGGCCTCCGCCGCGCGCAGCGCCTGTTCGACGACCTCGGCCGTCGGCCGGTCGTCGGGCTCCTTGGCGAGCAGCGCCTCGATCAGCGGCGTCAGCGGCCCGGCGTTGCGCACCGGCGCCAGCGGATCCATGGCGATGGCGTACGCCGTCTCCACCGCGGTGGTCTTACGGAAGGGGGGCCGCCCCTCGACCGCCTGATAGAGCGTCGCCCCCAGCGCCCACAGGTCCGACGCGGGCCCCGGGGTGCCGCCCTTGACCCGCTCGGGTGCCAGATAGTCGATGGAACCGACCAGTTCGCCGGTCTTGGTGAGCGTGGACGTTCCGGTGGCCACCGCGATCCCGAAGTCGGTGAGCACGACCCGGCCGTCCGCGCCGAGCAGCACATTGCCCGGCTTGACGTCACGGTGCAGCACGCCGGCGGAGTGCGCGGCCCGCAACGCCGCGATCATGCCTCGGCCGATGCGCGCGACCTCCCGGGGAGGGAGTGAACGGCCCGAGCTCGTCCCTTCCTTGATGGCGTCCCCGAGCGTCGAGGACGGCACGTACTCCATGACGATGCACGGCATCCCGGCGTCGTCCACGACGTCGTGCACGCCGACCACATTGGGGTGGTTGATGCGGGCGGCCGCCTGCGCCTCCCGGGTGGTCCGCTCGTACCGGGTGGCGAGTTCGTCCGGCTCCAGCTGGGGCGACACATGGAGACGCTTGACCGCGACCTGGCGACCGAGAATTTCGTCCCGGGCCCGCCAGACGGTGCCCATACCGCCTTGGCCTATCCGCTCAACCAGGCGATACCGCCCGGCGACCAGTCGCCCCTCGTCCACCGACGCCGCCTCCGCCACCGCACGCCCCTCCGGAAACCCGTACGTATCCAAGGCGCAACGATAGTCTCCGGCGTCGACTTATCGGCCCCCGCCCGCGGCCCGTCGGCGCCCCAGTTTCAGGTCGCGGGGATGTCTCGGGGGGGATATGCGAACCCGCGGGGGATATCAGGTGCGTTCACGGGGACGGGAAACCGACTGGTGGGCAGGAAAAATCGTCCGCGGGGGAGACAAGCTCGTCCCGGGGCACGGCAGAACCGATCCCCGAGGGGCGGCGAAACCGGCCGACGGGCTTCGGCGCGGGACCTCACGGCGCAGCTCCGCGCACGCCTCAGGGCGCGCGTCCGGCGGCGCCTCAGGGCGCGCGTCCGGCGGCGGGTCAGGGCGCGCGTCAGGTGGTCGGGGCGAGCATCCGGGCGTATCAGGCACGTATCAGGGCCGATCTCAGGGATCTGCCAGGGTTCCCACTGATGCCGGGATTCCGTCGCTCTTGTCACCATGGGTCCATGAACGATGCAGCCCCCGTCGAGGAGTCGGCGCCCTCCGGCCCCGCCGGCCCCACCCCGCCGCATCCGCCGCTGCGCCGCAGCCGGCGGCACAAGGTGATTGCCGGGGTGTGCGGCGGGCTGGGCCGGCAGTGGGATCTCGATCCGGTGATCTTCCGGATCGTGCTGGCCGTCCTCACGGTCTCCGGCGGCATCGGCCTGATCGTCTACGGCTTCGCCTGGCTGCTCATCCCGTTCGACGGCGAGGAGGAGAACGAAGGCCGCAGGCTGCTGTCCGGGCGCGTCGAGGGCTCCGCGCTGACGGCCCTGCTGTTCGCGCTGGTGGGCTGCGGGCTGTTCCTGACGAGCCTGGGCAAGGGCAGCGTGATGTCCTTCGCCATCATGCTGACGCTGGCCGTGGCCGGTTCGGCCTATTGGTCGCGCCAGCGCCGCCGGGCGGAGACCGAGGGTCTGGAGTCGGTGGACGCCGCGACCGCCCAGGCGGTGGCCGACGCCCCGCCCGAAACCCAGGCGCCCCCCGCGCCGAACAGCCCCTCGTGGTGGCGTGACCCGCGCTCCAAGGACGCGCCGGCGGGCCTGGACTACCTCTGGGGCCCCGACAGGGCACCGCTCGACATCACCTACGAGTTCCGGCACGGCCGCCCCCGGCCGCCGATGCCCTCCCCCGCCCGCGCCCCGCGCCGCAGACCCCACAGGGGACGGCCCATAGGCGGCTGGACGTTTCTGCTGGCGCTGCTCGGCGGCGCCGGCACGGCCGTCGCGGTATCCCGGCACGAAGCTCTCGCGCCCTCGCTCCAAGCGGGCCTGAGCTGTGCGCTGGTGGTCTTCGGCCTGGGTCTGGTGCTCAGCGCCTGGCTCGGCCGGACGGGCGGCGGCACGGTGTTCATGGTGGTACTGACGGCGCTGCTCCTGGCGGGTGCGACGGTCCTGCCCGACACCATCACCGCCGACTGGCAACGGCGCACCTGGTCCCCCACCAGCCTCGCCGCCGTTCAGCCGCACTACGCACTCGGCTCCGGGGAGGGCACGTTGGACCTGGGCGGACTGCCGTTCAAGGGCGGCCGGACGGTGCGTACCAGCGCGGAGGTCGGCGCCGGCCGCCTCCGGGTGACGCTGCCGCCGGGCGTCACCACGACCGTCCATGTCTCGCTCGGCGTCGGCGATCTCCAGCTGCCCGGCGACGCGCCCAACGACGTGGACATCTCGGCAGGCGGCCGGCAGCGGACGGTCACCTTGCCCGCCACCGGCCTGAAGAAGGGCGAGAAACCGCATGGTGCGCTGGATCTGAGGCTCAAGGTCGGCGCCGGCCAGGTCGACATCCGCACCACCCCGGCGGCCACCCCGTCCACCACCCGGACCACCACCCCGCCCACGTCCCCGCCCACGTCCCCGCCCACGGCCCCGGCCGCCTCCCAGGGAGCCGCGTCATGAAGCGCCACCCCTTTGAACCCGCGCGTCTGGTCTCGGGCGTCACCGCCCTCGCCGTAGGGACCGGCTACGGCCTCGACGCCCTCGGCCTCTGGCACGCCCCCGGTCCCTGGCTCTTCTTCGCCATTCCCGCCGGTCTGTTCCTCTCCGGCGTCACGGCCGCCATCTGGGCCACGACCCGCCGCCATCTCACCCACGACTCCTGACACGGCGGACCCGCCGAGTGACACGGCGGGCCCGCCGAGCCACCAGGCCGGCGGGTGCCGCCCGTGCCGGTTCACCCGAACAACTGGGCCCCGTGGCGGTTACGCCGGTTCCGCAGCACCGCATCCAGGGAGAACTTCGGCGCACCCGCCATCACCAGCGGGATCCAGGCCACCAGGTAGGCGAGGTCATTGCCGTAGTAGTACGGCGTGGTCGCCCAGCTCACCGTGAGCCACAGCGTCAGCGATATCAGCGCACCGCCGAACGCCGCCAGCCGCCCCAGCAGCCCGACGAGCGTCCCGACGCCCACCGCCAGCTCACCGATGGCGATGGCATAGCCGAAGCCGACCGGACTTTTCTGCGCCAGGTCCACCAGCACCGGCAGCGCCGCCGTGTCATGGACCTGCTGCAGCATCGCGCCGAGCGAACCGGTGCCCCGGGCCGCCAGAAACCCCGAGTCCAGCAGCTTGTCGAGCCCGGCGTAGACGAAGGTGACGCCCAGAAACAGCCGCAAGGGGACCAGCGCATGGCGCGCGAGCGCCGCCCGCGCCCCGGTGCCACCACCGGCGCCCGCCCCTCCCAAGTCGGCACCGACCGTACGATTCGCGTGCACCATGACGTCCGCCTCTCCGTTGCCACCGGGCGCAGACGATTGTGCCTGCGCCCGCGCCTCCTGGGGAGGTACGTACGCACATACGGACCAGGTTCAACTGCCCGACGTCCGCCGGCCGCCGGCCGGCCGCCCGCCGGAGGGCCGCGCAACACGCGACAAACCCCGCCGACAAAACGGCCTCACGGGCCGCCTGCCCCGGACGCCGCCGCCTACTCCTGGACGTCGATCGGATACCCGGGCGTCTCCACGCCCGCCGCCGTGACCACCCGGACCTCCACCCGCCCCGGCTCCACATCGACCGGCACCGGCACGGTCAGGACCTCATCCGTCGGATTGGCGAAGCCGCCCGCCACCGGGACCAGGGGGACCGGGACATGCACCGTCCCGATCCGTACGACGGTACGGGCCAGCCGGTCCGGCGTTCCGGCGCCCGGCGGGACGAAGCCGGTGCCGCGGATCTCGATGTCATCGCCGGTACGGATCGGCGCGGCCAGATCGCCCAGCTCCCGGGACCGGACGACCGACAGGATGACCGGGCGGCCGCCGGCCACCGCCTTCCCGGCCAGATACGTGACGCCGGAGAGCAGGAGGAGCACCACCAACCCCCAAGGAAAGTCTGGCAGTTGACCGGGACGCCGGGCCAGGCACACCAGCGCGTACCCGATCACGGCGCCGTTCACCAACACGTACTGCGCATCCGGGAAGTTCCCGCGCTCCGCGTCGTCCGCCAGCAGATCGGCGGCCCGCGGCCGTTCGGCGGGGACCTTCTGCAGCCGCCCCGCCCGGACCCGTACGGCCACCAGGGCGTGCGCCGACACGGCCACCGCACACCCGGCGCACAGCGCCGCCAGCAGGGCGCCGGAGTGCGGGAGCTCAAGCCCGCTCAGGAGACGGCGCCGCGCGCCGGGCCCCGCCATCGCCAGCTGGACGGCGGCCATCAGCACCCCGTACAGCGCGACGGTCACCCACCCCGCCGCAACCGCGCGCGAGGTGGACAGCCGCCGGTCCTCGCCGATCAGCGGGGCGAGCGCGCCGCCGTGCGCACCATGCCGCCAGGCCGCCGCCGTCAGGACCAGCGCAAGCACGACGGCCGCGATCAGTCCCGCCGTACGGGCCGGGGTCCAGCCCGTCCCGATGGCGGTCAGCGCCTGCCCGAGCAGCAGGGCGGCCACCGCGGCCCACACCACCAGCAGGGTGCGGCGCCGTACGGCGGCCAGCCAGGCGACCCCTTCGGCGGTGGCGCGCTCGGCCAATACCCGTGCGGACAGGGTGAGTTCATCGGAAACCCACTGCCGGGCCGCCCCGGCGGAGTGGGCGAGCCCGGCCGGTACGCCCCGCCCGGCAGCGAAGTCCTCGCGCAGCGCGACAAACGCGGCGACCGCCTGCCGATGCCCCGCGCGGGCGCCGTGCGGGCATTGTCCGCACAGACAGGTGCCGCCACCCTCCGGCCCGGCCGTTCCGGCTACCCTGCCCGCCGCCTCAACAGACACGTCCGCTACCGCCCCGCACCATCGTCATCCTCATCGTCATGGCCTGGTCACCGCCACGTGCAAGAAGCCGTGACCATCATCAACTTGTCATTCCTGAACGGAAATTGTGCCCCAGATGGCGGGGGCACCTGCCAAACGGCCAGTTGGCGCGGAGTGGCGCGATCCGCGCGAGGTTGACGCCCGGGGGCACGCGGTCCGCAGATTGCACACCTCGGCGCCAAGTACGCCCCCAAATGCGGCACTTACCACCTTCGAGGGAACTGGCAGAGGTCGACGGCTGAGCCGCGCCCCGCCTGCGCAAGCTCTCCGGCGTGTGGGAAATAGAGAGATCACACCGGATTGCGGCGTGCCTGGTGGCCGCCGCCTTCACCGTGCCCGTCGGGTTCGCCGTACTGGCGGTCCCGGCACCCCCAGCAATCGCTCACGACCGCCTCGCGCACCCCGCCGGCCTCACCGGCAGCCACGCCGGCGTCGGTGACCGCGACAACTGCGCCTACGCCGGGACGAGTCCGCCCGTCGACGTACCGACCGGATTCCCGATGCCGCACGACTGGCACTTCCCCTGTACGTCGGCCACCCCGACGCCCCGGCCGCGCCCCCCGGCACCGGCACCCCGGCCCCGCGTCGCCATGCCCCCGAAGCCGAAGCCGAAGCCGCCCCCGCCGCCACCCCCGCGGCCGACGCCCCCACCGCCCCGGCACATCGCCCCGCCACCGCCGAAGGCAGCCCCCCAACGAGCCCCGGCGCCGCCCTCGCCCTCACCTGTCCTCGTGCACAGCCGGCCCCCGGTGACCCACAAACCCCGTGCCAGGCGCTCCCTGGTGACCAGGACCTTGCTGGTCACCGCCCCGGCCGTGCTGGCGGGCGCCGCGCTTCGTCCCCGTTCGAGCTCCTCGTCCGGTTCCGCCGGGCGCCGTTCCTCGTAGGAGGTTTCCATGTCGCAATGGCTGGTACTGACCATCGCCATGGCCGCTGCCTGCGGCGTCGTCCTGGCCATCACGGTCCTCAAGCAGCGCCGGATCGGTGACGACGACGATCCGTCCGAGACACCCGATGTCATCGAGTACATGACGATGATGGTGGGGGTGGTCTACGCGATCGTCCTGGGCCTGGCCATCGCCGGCGTCTGGGAGGCCCGGAGCGCCGCCGAGGACACCGTACGGACCGAGGCGCAGGCGTTGCACGAGGTCAGCACGCGGGCGGCGGCGTATCCGGCGCCGATGCGGGACCGTATCCGCTCGGACGTCGACGCGTACGTCAGCTACGTCGTCCACAAGGAGTGGCCGGTCATGGCCGAGCAGCAACATCTCACCCAGCGCGGCACGGACCTGCTGGCCAAGGTCCGCGCCGATGTCATCAACTACCACCCGCGTGACGACTACGAGGGGCAGTCCTACCAGCCACTCGTCGACCAGGTGGGGGCGGCCGATGACGCCCGCAACAGCCGGGCCGACGCCGCCGATTCGACGCTGCCGGGGGTGGTGTGGTTCGGGCTGATCGCCGGGGCCGCCATCACCATCGGCCTCATCTTCACCCTGCAGATCCGGCGTTCGGCACGTGAGCTGTTGATGGCCGGGCTCTTCAGCGCGCTGATCGCCTTCCTGCTGTTCCTGGTGTGGGACTTCGACGCCCCCTTCAGCCGGGGCATCTCCGCCGGGTCCGATGCCTTGACCGACCTCTTCCCACACCTGTGATCCGGACACACCCGTGATCCGGAGCCACCCTTACCCGAAGCCACCTTGATCCGAGGCCACCCTGACCGGGCGCCGCCCCCTGACCCGCGCCCCGCGGGCCGCTCCCCCGGCCCGCGGGGCGCCCGCATACGCGCCGGTGGCAAGCTCTCTGCAACGCCTTCCATACCCCCTTGCCGTGATCGCCAGGCGGTCATCAGGATGGCGCCATGCCTACCTTCACCGCGCTCGACGGCACGGAACTGGCCTATCGCACCGTGGGCGAGGGCGAGCCGCTGCTCTGCCTGCCCGGTGGGCCCATGCGCGCCTCCGCCTACCTCGGCGATCTCGGCGGACTGGCGAAGCACCGCCGGCTGGTCTTGCTGGATCTGCGGGGCACCGGCGACTCCGGCGTCCCCGCCGACCCGGCCACGTACCGCTGTGACCGGCAGGTCGCCGACGTCGAGGCCCTCCGCGACCACCTCGGCCTGGACCGCGTCGATGTTCTCGCGCATTCCGCGGCCGGCGACCTGGCCCTTCTTTACGCGGCCCGGCACCCGCAGCGCATCCGCACCCTCACTCTGATCACCGCCCGTGCGCGCGCCCTCGGCGTCGACTTCACCGACGAACACCGCCGGGAGGGGGCCGCCTTGCGCACGGCCGAACCATGGTTCGGGGCTGCGCACGACGCCTACGGAAGAGTCTGGGACGGTTCCGCGACCGACGCCGACTACGACGCCGCCGCCCCGTTCTTCTACGGCCGCTGGGACGCAGCCGCTCAGGCACACGCCGCAGCCGAAGTGGAGCAGACCCATGAGGAAGCCGCGGATCTCTACGCGTCCCGCGGAGCCTTCGAGCCTTCCGCAGCCCGCGCAGCCATCGCCACCATGGACGCTCGGGTCCTGATCCTCGCCGGTGAAGTGGACAGCGGCCCGCTCCCCCGCGTCGCCGCTGCCATTGCGAAGCTTTTCCCCCAGGCCGAACTGACCGTCCAGCCGGGCGCCGGCCACTACCCCTGGCTCGATGACCCCCGCCGCTTCTGCCGGACCGTGGCGACATTCCTCGCCCGGGGCAGCGTCTTGCCGATCACCGATGCCCCCTAAGGGGGCGGTCGAACGCATGCCGTAGGGGATGCAGGCGCCCCTGCGGGGCCACAACGTGGCGGGCCGGGGCGGTATTCCGTGGGTCACCACATGAGTGGATTCCGTGGCGCACCACATGATCGGCAAGCCACCCCCAGAGGACGTCCGGCCGGTCACGGGCGGCGCCGGATGACGAGCGGAGCCGGGGGGCGAGAGCGGACCGGACGACGAGAGCGGACCGGAGGACAAAAGCGGACCGGAGGACAAGACAGACCGGAAGACGAGAGCATGCCGGCGGACAAGACCGAAGGACAAGACCGAAGGACAAGAGAGGGCGGCGGTCCGGCGTCCCCTTCCGCCGCCCCCTACCCAAACGACAGGCCCTAGTTGAAAAGGTCCGGCTCGCTCCGTGCGATCTGCTGATAGAGCGGCTGGTAGTTGATCCACGCGACGAGATCGTTGCCGAGCTGCTCGCGCGTATGCACGGCATTGTGGTGGTCGATCGGCACCGGCTTGCCGGCCGCCTTCGCGGTCAGCTGGACCTGGCAGGACCGCTCCATCGTGATGAACCACCAGGCGGCCGCGTCCACCGAGTCGCCGACCGTCAACAACCCGTGGTTGCGCAGGATCACGGCCTTGTGGGGCCCGAGCGCGGCCGCGATCCGGCGGCCCTCCTCCTCGTCCACCACCACGCCCGTGTAGTCGTCGAAGAGCGCATGGTCCTCGTAAAAGGCACAGACGTCCTGGGTGATCGGGTCCAGCAGCTCGCCCAGCGAGGACAGCGCCCGGCCGTACGTGGAGTGGCTGTGGGCCGCGGCGACCACGTCCGGCCGGGCCTGGTGGACCTGCGAATGGATCGCGAACGCCGCCTGGTTGACGTGATAGCGCCCCTCGACGACCTTGCCCTCCGCGTTCACCAGGATCAGATCGCTCACCGTGATGTGCTTGAAGGACATTCCGAAGGGATTGACCCAGAAGCAGTCGGTGAACTCCGGGTCGCGGGCGGTGATATGGCCCGCCACACCCTCTTCGAAGCCGAAGCGCCCGAACAGGCGCAGCGCCGCGACCAGGCGCTCCTTGCGGTAGCGCCGCTCGTCGTCGACGGTCTCATGCGTCGGCGGCATCGCGAACTGCAGCAGCTCGGTGGGTATGGGCGTCGGCTCGGGCATCGTGGCTCTCCTCCTGTGCGTAGGGCTCCCAGTGCTTCCCCCAGAGGCGGAAGCTACCCTCCGGTACTGCAGAGGGCCAGGCCTGTGACGGGCATCAATGCCCGGACCTGTCTGCACCTGCATGATGGCTGCCCGGCTCCGTCGGCGAACGCCCGGCATCGAGCATCGGGCATCCGGCCTCGGAGCATCCGGCATCGGAAGGGACACCATGAGGTCCATATCCCGCACCAGGGACATCGCCGCCACCCCGCAGCAGCTCTTCGCCCTCCTCCGGGACACGAGCCGGCACGCCGAGCTGGACGGCTCGGGCATGCTGCGCGGCCGGCCCGACGGCCCGTCACCGCTGGGCCCCGGCGACCGGTTCAGCATGGGGATGCGGCAGGGACGGATCGCGTACCGGTCGGTGAATGTGGTGGTGGAGTACGAGAAGGACCGGCTGATCGCCTGGGAGACGTGGGGGGAGTTTCGCGGGCGGCGCTTCGTCGGCGGCCAGCGCTGGCGTTTCGAGCTGACCGCCGTCGACGGCGCCGGCGCCACCCGCGTCACCCACACCTACGACTGGTCCCGCGCCCGGCTCCCCCGGCTGGTCGTCGAACTCCCCGGCTATCCCCGGCGGATGGGCCCGGCGATGGCGGCCACGCTGGAGCGCCTGGCCGCCGCCGTAGGGGGTTAGGAACCCGCGCCCCGTTCCCGCACGTCACCGCTCAGCAGCTCCACGCCGCGCAGCAGTGCCGAGTGGTCGAGGGCGCCGTCGCCGCGGGCCACGGAGGAGGCGATGAGCTGGGCCGCGACGGCGCCGACCGGGAGCGGGACGCCGACGGTGCGGGCGGCGTCGGTGACGATGCCCATGTCCTTGTGGTGCAGCTCCAGCTTGAAGCCGGGGGTGAATTCGTGGGCGAGGAGGTTGTCCTTCTTGCGGGCGAGGACGGTGGAGCCGGCCAGTCCGCCGCCCAGGACCTCCAGCGCGGCCCGCAGATCGACGCCGGACTTCTCGAGGAAGACCACGGCCTCCGCGACGGCCTGCAGATTGACGGCGACGATCAGCTGGTTGGCGGCCTTGACGGTCTGCCCGGCGCCGTGCGGGCCGCAGTGCACCACGGTCTTGCCGACGGCCTCGAAGACCGGCCGTGCGGCGTCGAAGTCGGCCTTGTCACCGCCGACCATGATCGACAGCACCCCCTCGACGGCGCCCGCCTCGCCGCCCGACACGGGGGCGTCCAGCACCCGGATGCCCTTGTCGGCGGCGGCCTTGGCCAGGTCGATGGAGGTCTGCGGAGTGATGGAGGAGTGGTCAATCAGCAGCGCACCGGACCGGGCGTTCTCCAGGATGCCGTCAGGGCCGTACGCGACGGCCTCGACCTGCGGCGACGCCGGGACCATGGTGATCACCACATCCGCGTCCCGCACCGCCTCGGCGAGGGAGGCCGCCTCCCTGCCGCCGGCCGCGACCAGCGCATCGGCCCGCCCGGGGCTCCGGTTCCAGCCGCGCACGGTGTGCCCGGCCTTGGCGAGGTTCACGGCCATGGGGCTGCCCATGATGCCTAGGCCGATGAAGGCGATGGTGCTCATTACGCCACGCTCACTAACTTCCACAAAACGGAATCAAGCTATCGCTATCCGGAATCCATCATGCGGCGCGCCGGCGAGGAGCGTCAACCGTCAGAGTGCGTCGATGGCCGTCAGGTCGATGTCGATGCCGTAGGGGGCGGAGACCTTGAGGCGGTTGTGGTGGGTGCCTGTGGGGACGTAGACGTGCGCCTCCGCGTCAAGCTCGAAGACATGGACAACCGGGTACTGGTCGACGCCGGCCATCTCCATCCGCCAGAAGTACGGAATACCCGCATTGGCGTACTTGTGCGGCTTGGTGTCACGGTCACGGGCCTCGGACTCGGGAGAGACCACCTCGACGGCGAGCATCACGTCCCTGGCCTGGAAGTAGGTCTGTTCGCGATTCCGCGCGGCGGCAGCTCGAATCACGGCGACATCCGGCTCGGGGCCGTTGCGTTTGTCGATCACCACGGTCATCTCGCGCTTGACCTTCAGCTCTGGCGGTGCGGTGCGGCGCAGCCCGCTCACCAGCAAGTCGATCGCATCACTGTGAAAAATGCGCTGCGGACTCACAAAAACCAAACTCCCGTCGAGCAACTCCGTGTGCGGCGGGAGGTCGGGCAGCGTCAGCAGGTCGTCCACGGTGTAACCGTCCTGCGGCGGCACCGGCCAGTGGTGCGCGATCTCAGCGGTCATAAGTCCTCCCATGGACGGGATTCTGGGCCGTATCGCCAGCGTACCCAGGGCAAACGACAACGCCGCCGCCCAAACGAATGAGCGACGGCGCAGCCATTGACCTCAGCGGGAGATCACCAGGGGATCACTCCCACTCGATCGTCCCCGGCGGCTTGCTGGTGACATCGAGCACCACCCGGTTCACATCGGCGACCTCGTTCGTGATGCGGGTCGAGATGCGGGCCAGGACGTCGTACGGCATACGGGTCCAGTCCGCCGTCATCGCGTCCTCGGAGGAGACGGGGCGCAGCACGATCGGGTGGCCGTAGGTGCGGCCGTCGCCCTGGACGCCGACCGAGCGGACGTCGGCGAGCAGGACCACCGGGCACTGCCAGATCTCGCGGTCCAGGCCGGCCGCGGTGAGCTCCTCGCGGGCGATGGCGTCGGCCTCGCGCAGCAGGTCGAGGCGGTCCTTGGTGACCTCGCCGACGATGCGGATGCCCAGGCCGGGGCCGGGGAACGGCTGGCGGTGGACGATCTCGTCCGGCAGGCCGAGTTCGGAGCCGACCATCCGGACCTCGTCCTTGAACAGCTGCCGCAGCGGCTCGACGAGCTCGAACTCGATGTCGTCGGGCAGGCCGCCGACGTTGTGGTGCGACTTGATGTTGGCCGTGCCCGTGCCGCCGCCGGACTCGACGATGTCCGGGTAGAGCGTGCCCTGGACCAGGAACGCCACGGGGTGGTCGTTCGGGGCCTCGGCCACGATCTCGGCCTGGGCCTGCTCGAAGACGCGGATGAACTCGCGGCCGATGATCTTGCGCTTGGTCTCGGGGTCGGACACCCCGGCCAGCGCGTTCAGGAACCGCTCCTGGGCGTCGACGACCTTCAGCTGGACGCCGGTGGCGGCCACGAAGTCCTTCTCGACCTGCTCGGACTCGCCCTTACGCATCAGGCCGTGGTCGACGTAGACGCAGGTCAGCTGGTCGCCGATGGCCTTCTGGACGAGGGCGGCGGCCACCGCGGAGTCGACGCCGCCGGACAGCCCGCAGATCGCCCGCTTGCTGCCGACCTGCTCGCGGATGGCGGCGACCTGCTCCTCGACCACGCTGGTGGTCGTCCAGGTCGGCTCGATGCCCGCACCGCGGTAGAGGAAGTGCTCCAGGACCTGCTGGCCGTGCGTGGAGTGCAGGACCTCGGGGTGGTACTGGACGCCGTAGAGCTTCTTCTCGTCGTTCTCGAAGGCGGCGACCGGTACGACGTCGGTCGAGGCGGTGACCGTGAAGCCTTCGGGGGCGGCGGAGCAGGCGTCGCCGTGCGACATCCAGACGGACTGCTCGGCCGGGGTGCCCTCGAAGAGGGTCGAGCCGGGCTTGGAGACGGTCAGCGGGGTGCGGCCGTACTCGCGGGCGCCGTTGTCGTCGACGGTGCCGCCGAGGGTCGTGGCCATCAGCTGGAAGCCGTAGCACATGCCGAAGACCGGGACGCCGGCTTCGAACAGGGAGCGGTCGAGGCTGGGGGCGCCTTCCGCGTAGACCGACGAGGGACCGCCGGAGAGGATGATCGCCTTCGGGTTCTTGGCGAGCATCTCGGCCACCGGCATGGTGGACGGCACGATCTCGCTGTAGACCCTGGCCTCGCGGACGCGGCGGGCGATGAGCTGGGCGTACTGCGCACCGAAGTCGACTACGAGGACGACGTCCGGGGCGGCGGCAGGGGGTCCTGATGACACTTCGGCGGCCTTCCGGCGGTGGAACAAGGGGTTGGACTTTCGATTCTAACGGGCTCATACTTGGCCCCATGTCCAAGCAGCTGACCTTCGTCTTTACCTATGGCACCGGCCCGTCCGGCTGCCATGGTCGTGCTGCTTGATCCACTGACAAGCGACTTCCCAGGCGCCCCGGGCCGACAAGGCCCGGGGCGTCTGCGTTCCGGATCATGTCGGCCCCGGGGACCCACACCCCAGGAGATACGGATATGAGCACCGACACCGCGACCGCCGCCCCCGCCGCCCCCGACACCGGCGCCCGCACCCCCGAGGCGGCCGGGCTGATCACGGACGCGCGCAGCCGGATCGACGATCTCGACGGCCGGATCATCGGTCTCGTACAGGAACGGATGGCCGTCTCGGCCGTCATCCAGCGCGAGCGCATCGCCTCCGGCGGACGCCGGGTGAACCTCGCCCGCGAGATGGAGATCCTGGCGCACTTCCGCAACCAGCTCGGCAAGCCGGGTACCGCGCTGGCGATGACCTTGCTGGAGCTGTCGCGGGGGCAGGTCTGAGGCGTGGCCGGAATCCGACCGGTATCCGGGGCCGGGCGAGGGCGCGGGACGCCGGGATACGCGCTCCGGCGCGGCGGCCGCATCTGAGTTCGGTTGCCGACTCACCCGTACGGCGCGTGACCGGCCGCCGAGAGGCTTCGTTGTTCCCGGTGCCACGCCAGCCAGGCGCGGCCTGCAGGACTACGCGTAGACGCCGCCCCACGGGCGGAAAGCCGGAGCGATGAGACGCCGGCCGCTTGCAGCGGTCCGCGTCGTGGGACCTCGCTGCGGTGCCGTGACCGGTCAGCAGGGGACAGCAGCCCGGTCACATCCGATGGGGTGGTCGGTCCTGGGGACGCCCGGGACCGACCGCATCCGGTCGAAACGGTTGCGCCGGGTGAGGCGCATCCAGGACGATGCTTGACGTACCGCTTTCCGCGCCTGGTACGGCCCTCGGCATTGCCATTGGTCCGACCACCGCGCGGTCCGCACCACCCCGAACCACACGCACCACCCCATATGCCAGCGGCGCTACCCCCCCCCCCAGCGCCGCCCGTCGGTGCCGGCGCTGCCCTGACGCCGGCACCGAAAGCCAAGGGCCCCGTGACCGTCCGCACCCCCCTCGCGGACGGCGTCCCGGGGCCCTTCGCTGTGCCCGCCCCGTCCGGCGGCTGTGCACTGTCCGTGAGCCCATATGCGCCGTCCGCCCGTTTTCTGTGCGTTGCCCGTGTGTTGCCTGTGTGGCGCCTGTGAGACGTGTGAGCGGCGTCACTGCGGCGTTTCCGGTTTGGCGAACAACCTTTTTCGGCCATGGCTGGTCATGTACCTGCAATCGCACGGCCCTACCGCGCCCCACCGCGACGGCCCGCACCAACTTGTGCCGCCCTGCGGCACTTTGGACACCCGAGAGGTCTTCTCGATGAAGCTTCGCCGTGCCCTGACAGCCGCTGCCGCTACGGCCGTCATCGCCCCCGCCGTCCTGATGGCGGCGCCCGCCGCGTACGCGACCGGCCCCGAGACCGAGGCCGGCGTGAGTGCCGAGCCGACGCCGGCCACCCCCGACGCGGACCCGACCGACGGCGCCACCACGCCGGCCGACGAGCCCACCGAAGGCTCCACCGCCCCCGCGCCGTCCGACGAGCCCACCGCGCCGACGGACGAGCCCACCACCGGCACCCCCACGGAGAAGCCCACCGGCGACCCGACGGACAAGCCGACCGACAAGCCCACCGTCTCCCCCACCGTGAAGCCGACCACGGAGCCCTCCGAGGACCCGGAGTGCGCCAAGGAGTCGGACGAGACGGCCATCTCCACCGAGCTGCGCGGCCTGCCCAGCAAGGTCGTGGCCGGCTCCGGCTGGAAGAACTTCACCTTCCGCGCCACCAACACCTCGGACAAGGCGATGAAGTCGGTCGACGCGTACGTCGCACTGGCCGGCATCAGCAGCGACTCCCTCCACGACGTCTCGCGGCACGTAACGGTGCAGTGGTTCGACGAGGACTCCGGCACCTGGAAGGCCATCACCGACACGGAGGGCTACTTCGCCACCGTCTACGACCTGGGGCCCGATGAGTACGCCGACGCCAAGCTGCGCCTGAGGGTCGATGCCAAGACCCCGGGCAGCTACGGCTTCGCGTTCACCATCGGCGCGTACCACGACGAGGACGACGTCTGCGGCTTCTCCGACGTCGCGGAGTACGACTTCGACATCCTGGTCGCGGGCAGCAAGCCGGGCACCGTGCCGCCGGCCAAGAGCAAGCCGGGCAAGAGCAAGGGCAACAAGCCCGCTCCGCAGGGCGATCTGAAGAAGCTTCCGGTCACCGGCAAGCTCGCCGAGACCGGTTCGTCCTCCGCGCTGCCGGTCATCGGCATGGTGGGCGGTATCGCCATGGTGGTGGGCGCGGGTGCGCTCTTCGTCGTCCGCCGTCGTAAGACGGATGGCGTCGCGGCCGCGTAAGCGGTGATCAGCTGACGGCGAGGGGCCGCACCGGATACCGGTGCGGCCCCTCGCCCGCTTCCGTCGTCTGCGCGCCTACTTCTTCGGCGGCACCGGCGGGACGGCCAGGAACGGCAGATTCAGCGCCCCGAAGGCCTGCTCCGGGACGGCGGGGCTGACCGGCGCCACCGGCGCCAGCCGCTCGTAGGCCCGGCCCGGCGCGGGGCGCGGGTCCGGCTCGCCCTTGTTCGGCCACAGCGACATCGCGCGCTCGGCCTGTGCCGTGATCGTCAGGGACGGATTGACGCCCAGGTTGGCGGAGACCGCGGCACCGTCGACCACCGAGATGCCGGGGTGTCCGTAGAGGCGGTGGTACGGGTCGATGACGCCCTGGTCCGCGTCCTCGCCGATCGGGCAGCCGCCCAGGAAGTGCGCGGTCAGCGGCGTGCCCATCAGCTCGCCGACATTGCTGCCCGCGAAGCCGTTGATCTCCTGGGCGAGGAGGGTGGCCGCCCGGGTCGCCTCGGGGATCTGGTTGGGGTTCGGGGCGCCGTGCCCCTGGCGCGCGGTGAGCAGGCCCTTTCCGAGACCGTCCGGTTTGCGGTACGTGGTCAGGGAGTTGTCCAGCGACTGCATCACCAGGCCGATGATGGTGCGCTCGGACCAGCGGCGGTTGGAGAGCGAGCGGACGGCCAGCCAGGGGTGCCGGGCGACGTTCGCCAGCCAGCCCGCGACCCGCCCCGCCGGCCGGTACGGCACCTGGAGGATCGTCAGCCCGCCCATCGCGTTGGAGCCCTTGCCGTACCGGACGGGCTCGATGTGCGTGTTCGCGTCGGGGTGGATCGAGGACGTGATCGCCACGCCCTTGGTGAAGTCGACCTTGGCCGCACCGTGCCGCTTGCGGTAGCGGCGGTTGTCGCTCTGCGCGCCCACCAGCGCCTCGGAGTTGGTACGGGTCAGCGAACCGAGCCGGCCGGAGAGGTACGGCAGCAGGCCACTGTCCTTCATGCGGTGCAGCAGCGTCTGGGTGCCGTACGTGCCAGCCGCGATGACGACACGGCGGGCGGTGAACGTATGCCCGCCCGTCACCCGACCACCGCCCCTCGTCGAGGCGCTTCGCGCCGCACCGGCCCTTCTGCCCTTCCTCTTGTCGTCGGTCGGGAGCGTGCCGACGGCAAAGCCGCCGCGCGAGTCCTCGGTGACGGTGACGACGGAGGTCATGGGGTGGATGACCGCGCCCGCCCGCTCCGCGAGATGGAGATAGTTCTCGTTGAGGGTGTTCTTCGCGCCGTGCCGGCAGCCCGTCATGCACTCGCCGCACTCGGTGCAGGCCTTGCGGGAGGGGCCCGCGCCGCCGAAGTACGGGTCCGCGACCTCTCCTCCGGGCGAGGTCTTCGAGGTGCCGTCCGCGTCGTCGCCGTCCCCGAAGAACACCCCGACCGGCGCCATGTGGAAGGAGTCACCGACGCCCATGGCCTGCGCGGTCGCCTTCAAGTGGACGTCGGACGGCGTCATCGTCGGGTTGAGCCGCACGCCCAGCATCCGCCGGGCCTGGTCGTAGTACGGCTTCAGCTCCTCCTGCCAGTCGGTGATGTCCTTCCACTGGGGATCGTCGAAGAACGGCTTCGGCGGTACGTAGAGGGTGTTGGCGTAGTTCAGCGAACCGCCGCCGACCCCGGCGCCCGCCAGGACCATCACATTGCCGAGGAGATGGATGCGCTGGATGCCGTAGAGGCCGAGCGCCGGGGCCCAGAGGTAGTTCTTGAGGTCCCAGGAGTTCTTCGGGAGGGTCTCGCGGGTGAAGCGCCGTCCCGCCTCGAGGACGCCGACGCGGTAGCCCTTCTCGGTCAGGCGGAGCGCGGAGACGGACCCGCCGAAGCCGGATCCGACGACGAGCACGTCGTAGTCATAGCCGCCGTCCACTTCGGCGTCCGGGCCCTGATTTTGGGCAGAGTTCTCCTGGGGCACTGGCTCTCCCTGAATGAGGTGACTTACCGGAGTCGGAACGCCTTCATCGCGCGCAGGCTGAGCGACATGAGCGCCGCGTACTTCTCGTCGTCCATGCCGAAGGCCGGGGCGAGCGGCATGATCCGCTGGTGGGCGACGGTCTGCGCCTCGGTGTACTTGAGGATGCCCTCGGAGCCGTGCCGGCGGCCGAGCCCTGAGTCGCCCATGCCGCCCATCGGGGACTGCACGCTGCCGTAGCCCGCGGCGTAGGACTCGTTGACGTTGACGGTGCCGGTGCGCAGCCGCGCGGCGACCGCCCGCCCCCGGCGCCCGTCCTTGGTCCAGACGCTGGAATTGAGGCCGTAGGGCGTGGCGTTGGCGAGCGCGACCGCCTCGTCCTCGTCGCTGAAGCGGTAGATCGAGACGACCGGGCCGAAGGTCTCCTCGCCGCAGACGGCCATCGGGGCCTCGACGCCGTCCAGGATGGTGGGCTCGTAGAAGAGGGGGCCGATGTCGGGGCGCGGCTTGCCGCCGGCGACGAGCTTGGCGCCCTTGGCGACGGCCTCCTCGACGTGCCGGGTGACGGTCTCCAGCTGCCGCTCGCCCACCAGGGAGCCCATATCGGCTCCGTAGGCGAGGGCGTTGCCCAGGCGCATGGCCTTCGTACGGGCGGCGAAGCGCTGGACGAAGTCGTCGGCGATGGACTCGTGGACGTACAGCCGCTCGATGGAGATGCACAGCTGGCCCGCGGAGGAGAAGCAGCCGCGCACCGCGCCGGAGGCGGCCTTCTCCACATCGGCGTCGTGCAGCACCAGCATGGCGTTCTTGCCGCCCAGTTCGAGCGAGCAGCCGACCAGGCGGGCCGCGGCGCCCTGGGCGACCTCGCGGCCGGTGCGGGTGGAGCCGGTGAAGGAGACGTAGTCGGCGTGCTTGACGATCTCGGGGCCGACGACCGGGCCGTCGCCGATGACGACCTGCCACACCTCGGGCGGCAGCCCGGCCTCGATGAGCTGCTCGCGGGCCCACAGGGCGGTCAGCGCGGTCTCGGTGTCGGGCTTCATGACGACGGCGTTGCCCGCGACGAAGGCCGGCAGGGCGTCGCCGACGGAGAGCTCGAAGGGGTAGTTCCAGGGGGCTATCTGACCCACCACGCCGCGGGGCTGGCGGAGTTCGGTGACCTTGGTGAGGGTCGGTACGACGCCGGTGTGGCCCTTGGGCTTGAGGTAGGAGGCGGCCTTGCGGCCGTAGTGGCGGGCGGCGACGGCGACCGCCTGCACCTCCTCGTGGGCGTGGAGGCGGGCCTTGCCGGTCTCCAGCTGGATGAGGTCGAGGACCTCGGCCTGGCGCTGGAGGACGAGGTCGTGGAAGCGCAGCAGGACGGCGGCGCGGCGCTTGACCGGGACCCGCGCCCAGCTCGCCTGGGCGGCGCGGGCGCGCTCGAAGGCGGTGGCGACGTCCTCGGGGGTGGACTCGGGCAGGTCCGCGAGCTTCTCGCCGGTGAACGGCGTGTGGTTGGCGGTCCGGCCAGTGCCGACCACTCCGCGGGTCAGGCGGGCGACCACCTCCGGGGTGACCACGTCGGCGGCGGTGCGGGTGCCGGCGGCGGAGGATGCCACGGGGTTCCCGGCGGGCGTCGCTGCAGTGTCCTGAAGGGCGTCCTTGGTGTCCTGCGAGTCCGTCATGCGGGCGAGCGTATTCCTCCCCGGGCACTTTGTGTACCCGGCAGTAACGAGTTTTCGCCCGGCGCCCACGACTACGCCAGTGATTGCTGGCCGTAAAGGGTCTGGTCAGCGACGACGGCCCGGATGCCGAGGGGCGTCAGCCGGTGAGCCGGAAGTCGTCCAGCGCGGTGTCGAAGTGCCGCTTGGCCACGGTGCGCGAGCCGACCGGCGCCGAGATCCAGACATCGATCATCTTCCCGCCCTGGTTCCAGCTCAGGTCGTAGGTGTACCGCGACCCGCCGTCCTGGGCGCTGCCGTTCCACACGAACTGCCAGAGCCCCGCCTGGAGTCCGTTGTGCGTGGTCTCGGTGACCTGACTCTGGCGGTAGCCCGTGTAGTTGTTGTCCGCGTCGGCCGCCCGCATCGCCCCGATCGGCCCCTCCGGCACCGGCTTCTGCAGCTGGACGCCGATCCGGAAGCGCTTGCCCTGCGAGTAGTAGTAGACCCGGCCCTTCTCGTACGAGCGGGTGAAGCCGTCCGGTACGGCGAGCGTGAAGCCGGCCGGGTCGCGGACGAGACCGTAACCGGCGGGGATCTTGGTGCCGTTGCCCCCGGCGGGCTTCGAGGTGCCCGTGACGGTCGCGCCGGGGTGGGCCGTGCCGCCCTGCGCCCCCGGCCCTGAAGGCGACGGCGAGTGCGCGCCCCCCTGGGACGCACTCGGCGTCGCGCCCCCCTTGCCCTGGTTGCCGTGGTCGTCGTTCTGGTTCATGACCAGGGCCGTGATGCCCGCGCCCGCGCCGCCGAGGACCACCACCGCCAGGGCGACCAGCAGGAAGGTGCGGGTGCGTCCGGTGTGCGGACGGGCGGCGGCCGCCAGCGCCCGGTCGTCGAGCGCGTCGGGGATGGGGACCCCAGGAGTGCGGCTGCCGGTACGGGGGCGGCCCGGGGCGGGGCCGGCGGGCGCGCGGCGGTCGGTGTAGCCGGTGGGGGCGAGGGGGGTGCCGCCGGGCAGGGACCGGCTGCCGTCGTCCAGGTCCTCGCTGGGCGGGTGCTCGCTGGGAAGGTCGCCGCTGGGGGCGTCGTAGAACGGGTCGTGGGCGTCGGGGGCCGGTCCGCGAGGGGCGGCCGGGGCGCTCGCGGCGGCCGCCTCACCGAAGCCGGCGCCGCGGCTTGCGGGACCGCGGCCTGCGGCGCCGCGGCCGCGCCCCCGGTGCGGGCCCGCCGTACGCTCCGGGGCTCGCCCCGTCCGCACGTACTCCCGCAGCAGCCGTTCCGTCTCCTCCACATCCAGGCGACGCTCCGGATCCCGCTCGAGCAGCCCGTTGATCACGGCGAGCAGCGGACGCGCCGCCTCCGGAATCTCGATCGCGTCGTACACGACGGCATGCAGCACGCCGGCCAACGAGTCGCGGCGGAACGGCGATTCACCGCTGAGCACGGCGCACATCAGCACCCCGAGCGACCACAGGTCCGCCTCGGGACCGGTGCCGTGCCCGGCCATCCGCTCCGGCGCGGTGTATTCCGGCGAGCCGATGAATCCGCCCGCCTCGGTCAGCGTCGTCACGCCCGGAACCTGGGCAATACCGAAGTCGGTGAGCACCACCCGGTGGGTTCCCGACTCGATCAGCACATTGGCGGGTTTGATGTCGCGGTGCAGCACGCCGCGGGCGTGCGCCGCCCGCAGCGCGCCCAGCAGCGCGACGGCGATCCGGGCCGCCTCGCGCGGGGCGAGCGGCCCGCCGCTGTAGAGCCGGTCGGCCAGCGACGGGCCGTCCACCAGCTCCATCACGATCCACGGCCGGCCGTCCTGCTCGACCACGTCATGCACGACGATCACATTGGGATGCTTGACCTGGGCGACCGTCCGCGCCTCCCGCATCGCCCGCTCACGCTGCACCCGCGCCTCGGACTCGGCCGTCGCCTCGTCCAGGTGCAGTTCCTTCACCGCGACCTGGCGGCCCAGCAGTTCATCGGTGGCCCGCCAGACCGTTCCCATTCCGCCGCGGCCCAGCCGTATGTCCAAGCGATACCGGCCACCCACGAGCCGGCCCTCGCCCCCGAAGATCCCCATGGGGGCCATCTTGCCGTACCACGACGGGCCCGGCAGGGGCGGCTCCCCCGCCAACCGCCATGAACGGGCCATGATTTCGCCCGTATCCCTCCTGACCTGGGACCACTGTGGTCCACTGCCCTCATGGAGGCAGTTGTGGCAAGCATTGTGGCCGTCATAGGCACCCTGCTGGGTTCCGGCATCACTCACGTCTTTCAGAATCGTGCGACCGACCGCAGTGAGCGCTTCGCCCGCCAGGAGCGGCTCCGCCAGGAACGTATCGACGCCTACTGCGCCTATGCGGGTGCGCTGCTGGACTACCGCCGGGTCCTCGTCCACCGCTGGTTCGTACTGCACGACGAGAACCGCTGCGACGAGGACTCCCCCGCACTCCGCGAGGAGATGTACAAGACCCGCTATACGGCCCAAGAAGCCATGTTCCGGGCGCAGATGGTGACCGATGATGCGGAGATCCTCGCCCGTAGCGAGCAGGTGATGGCGGATGTCACCGAGCTCCACTGGGCCGAGGACCGGGACACGCTGACCGCCGTACGGGCCGCCACCCGGGAGGGGATCCGCGGCTTCATCGCGGCCACGGCGCCGCGCGTGCGTTGAACGGGGCGGCCGGGCGCCTGAACGGGGACGACCGGGCGCACCTGTGCGGAACCCCACGACACACGGGGTGGAACCTCCACCGCCCCTCCGGCCGTCCTTGACACAGTGAGGCCATTGAGGCCGCCGTACGCGAACGGCGGCCGGTACGACAGCTGGTACGACGGCTGATACGGCGGAGCGGGGGTCGGCCATGGTGATGCAGGACGGCGGAACGGTGGATGTCCGGCCTGGCGCCGACCCGGGCCGGGCCGCCCCGGAACACAGCGGCGCCTATCTGGCCACCGGTCTGTGCCTGGCCCTCTACGGCGGCACACTGCTCGCCTGGACCGTCTACGGCATCTCGCAGGGCAACGGCACCGCCTGGGACTTCGTCGAGGGTCTGTTCAACCCCGGCGCCTCCACCGCGGTCCAGGTGCTCGGCCCCTACGAATGGGCCTTCACCGTCGCGTTCCTGGCCGTCTCCGGCCTGTCGCTGGCCCAGCGCCGGGTGGCCCGCAGCGCCGCCCTCCTGTGCGCCTTCCTCCTCCTGGCCATCTCCTTCCGCGAGGGCATCGGCCTGTTCGACTCCGCCTACCGCAACCACTACAGCGACGACACCCTGGGCGGCTGGGTGCTGGCGACGCGCGGCCTGGGCCTCCTGACGGCGCTGGTCATCCTGGCCGTGCTCGTCCCGGCCAGGGAGCGGCCCGCCGGCCCGCGGCCCGCGCCCGCCCCCGACAGCCCCGAAGCCCGCTGGCGCCGCCTGTCCCGCATCTGCGGCGTGCTGTTCCTGCTCACGGCCGTGACCCGGATCGGCTGGACCGTCCGCAACCTGGCATCCAGCGACATCGACGTCGGCCGCTACCTGCACGCCGTGTTCGACGGCTCGGTCCTCGGCACCCTCGACCTCTCCGTGGCCGCCGAATTCACCACCGTCGGCTCGGTGCTGGCCCTCGTGATCCTCGGCGTGACCGCCTTCCGCGGCCACCAGGACATCCGGGGCGCGCTCCTGCTCTTCGCGTCCGTGGAGCTGTACCTGACCGTACGCACGGTGGTGTGGCTGGCCGTGACGGACTTCTTCAACCTCTCCTCCGAGACGCTGGAGGGGGCGCTGTCGATGGCGACCACGGCGTATGCGCTGGCGGCGATGACGTCGGTGGTGCTGTTGGCGACGGGGCGGGGGGCCGGGGTGCCCCCTCAGTCGCGTTCCTTCAGCGCATCCGCGAGCTGACGCCCTTCCGGAGCCTTGCGGCGCAGTAGCACCGCCGCCGGTATGTGCGGAAAACGGCGCCCCAGTCCTCGTCAGCGATGGCTGCTACGAGCCGCGGGTGAGACCACAGGCCCGTATCAAAGTCACCCATGCCTCCAATATAGGGCGGTCCTATAGGGACTTGGGATGGGCGCGGGGGACCTTGGGGCGCAAGGGTCGTGCACGACAGACCCCCGCGACCGAGGGAACGGCGCGGGACGCGCCCACCCCGACGAAAGGCAGGCCCACGTGCCGCACACGCCCCCCAGTGCCCGTCTCCTCCCCTGGACCACCCCCGACGACAAGCCCTGCTATCTGCTCACCGACGGCGACGGCGGATACGTGTCCGAGTGGGCCGATCAGATGGAGGCCGTACAACTTGAGATGGGGGTGGGGCTGCTGGGGCATGCCCAGGAGCTGATCGATGACCCGAAGGCCGGCGCGCGGCAGCTGCGGTTTCTGGCGGTGCAGCTGAGTGCGGCGCTGCGGGATGCCGTGCGGATTGCGGAGAGCCGGGGCGGGCTGCGGGGCGGCTGAAACGCCGGGCCGGGCGTGCGGGGGAGATCCCCCTCCGAACCGCCCCCGCGCGCCAGCAGCGGCCGCCGCGTGTGGGGGTCGCGGCGGCCGCCGATGTGAACTGCAACGCCTCGTGGGCTTGTGGCCTCTTCAGTGGTGCAGCATAAGAACAACTCTGCCCGTGGAGGTCACTCCACGGCATCCTTCGCAGGTCGCGGGATTACCCCCGCCGGTCGGCGGGGGTACGGGGCCGTCCTGAGGCGGACCCCGGTGACAGGGAACGGAGTCGCGCAGCGCCGGGTGGTTCCGTGGAGTCGGGTGGGTGCGGAGGAGAAAGGGGCGGCCGGTGATCCGTGTCGCTGTGGTGGACGACGAGCGGCTTGTCAGGTCCGGGCTGAGGATGATTCTGGGGACCGCCCCGGATATCGAGATGGTCGCGGACTGCGGTGGCGCGGAGGCCGTGGACACCGTGCTGCGCAGCGGCGCGGAAGTGGTGCTGCTCGATATCCGGATGCCGGGGGTGGACGGGCTGACCGTGCTGCGGCGGCTGCGGGCCACGCCCGAGCCGCCTGCGGTGGCGATGCTGACGACCTTCGATGCCCAGGAGTATCTGACCGCGGCGTTGCGGGAGGGGGCGGCCGGATTCCTGCTCAAGGATTCGGACCCGGAGCAGCTGGTGCGGGCCGTACGGACGTTGGCGGCGGGCGGGAGTGTGCTGGATCCGGGGGTCACGCGGGCGGTGATCGGCGGATATCTGACGGCCGAGGACCAGGCTGCGGCGGCGCGGGCCGTCAGCGGGCTGACGCCGCGTGAGTCGCAGGTGCTGGCGCTGCTCGGTGAGGGGCTGGGGAACGCCCAGATAGCGGAGCGGATGGGACTGGCCTCGAGCACGGTCAAGGATCATGTGCGCGCCCTGTTGGCGAAATTGGGCGGGATCAATCGCATCCAGGCGGCGATTGTCGCCGACCGGGCCGGGCTGGTGGCCGGCGATCCCCGGGGGGCGCGGTGAGGGCCGGCGGGGCGGTGACACGCCTGCGGGCGCGGGCGCGGGTGTTCGCGCGGGGAGCGTTGGCGCATCGGGTGCGCCGGATCGCCCCGCTGCTGGTCCCGGTTCTCCTGGCCATCGCCGACGCGGTGCTGGTCAACGGCCTCAAACTTGCCCTGGAGCTGGGCGTCTCGGTGGTCGCCGCGACGGCCCTGCTGCTGCGCCGCCGCTTTCCGCTGCTCGTTTTTCTGTTCACGCTGCCCGGCCTCTACATCGGCTACATCTGGTTCGCGCCGATGATCGGGCTGTACACGCTCGCCGCCCGCCGGCCCGGCCGGGTGCGGCTGGGGATCTGCGCGGTGCTGCTGATCGCCGCGCATTTCTTCCCGTATCCGATCTCGGACTTCGAGCCGACCTCGTACCGGGAGAACACCCTGGTTCTCATCGATGCCTGCGTCACCTCTGCCGGGCCGATCGCCATGGGGCTGCTGGTCCGTACGCGGCGGGAACTCGCCGTCCGCGTCGAGGATCTGACCCGCAGCCTGCGCCGCGAGGACCGGCTGCTCGCGGACCGGGTGAAGACCACCGAACGCGCCCGGCTCGCCCGGGAGATGCATGACGTGGTGGCCCACCAGGTCAGCCTGATCAGCCTGCAGGCGGGGGCGGTGCAGGTGAGTACGCAGGACGAGGCGGCGCGGGCCGGTGCGCGCACGATCCGGGAGTTGTCGGTGCGGACGCTGGAGGAGCTGCGGCACATGGTGGGGGTGCTGCGGGCGGACGGCGGGGAGGCGGCGGAGGCCCATCGCCTCGCGCCGCAGCCGGACCTGGAGGAGCTGCCGCGGCTGATCGAGATGAGCGCGCTGGATGTGACGTACGAGGGGGGTGTGGTGGCCGGGGCGAGCGGCGCGAAGACGGTGGAGCGGGCGGCGTTCCGGACGGTCCAGGAGGCACTGACCAATGTGCGCAAGCACGCTCCGGGGGCGCGGGTGCGGGTCCGGGTCGCAGCCGATGGCTCCGGGGCGGGTGAGAGCTTGTGCGTCGAGATACGGAACGGGCCGCCGGACGAGGCCGCTACGGCGCCCGCGCTCCCTGGTGGCGGGCACGGGCTGGTGGGGCTGCGCGAGCGGGCCCAGAGTCTCGGGGGGACGTTGGAGGCGCGGAACACGTCGGACGGCGGCTTTGTCGTACGGGCGGAATTCCCGTACGGGGCGGGGTGATGGCTTACGGCGCCTTCCGGGCGGGGCCGGGTGATGCCCTGCGGCGCGGCGCCCCGGCCTGACGCGGGCAGCTCAGGCCGACAGCGGCGCCGCCGCCTCGTCCACGGCCGTATGCAGGTCGGGGTAGACCTCGAAGAGCCGGCGGACGCCCAGCGCCGCCAGGACGCGGTTGACGTGGGAGCCGTCGACGGCACCCTGTGCGGGAAGGATCAGTCGCAGGCGCCCCTGACAGGAGCGCATCAGTCTGCGGGCGGCGATCAGGACGCCGACACCACTGGAATCGCAGAACCGGACCTCGGAAAGATCGAGCACCACACTCCGCCGGCCGTCGGCCACCGCGTCGTGCACATGTTGGCGTACCGCGGGCGACGTGACCAGGTCCATTTCGCCGGAAACCTGCAGCACGGCCCACCGGCCCTGTTCGCCCTCTGCCACCTTCAACGACACGCGCTCGAAGCCTTTCGCTCGCTTTCGGACCGGCTGCGTTCCGGATCTATCCGGAACACACCTTCCCCGGCTCGACTGCCCGGCCTCTCTCCCCTGAAACTCTTCCGAATCCTTGGCGCAACAGGCCGTTCCTGCCCAAGGCTATGCCCACTGGGCGGTGCGTTTTCCCCGGTATCCGGTCACACACGGATAACACATCGGCCGATACAGGGTCGATCCGGAGCCGATACCGGCACGAAGGATGCACATGGATCTCTCTATCGATCGCTTTTGATCCGATTCGACGGGGGGGATACCACCTCATAGTGACAACTCCCCTACCATCCGCATCCCCCGAAGAACTTGGTTTGCTTCAAAGGAGCGTGCGTTGTCAGACCCTCGCATTACATTCGGAGTGGGCGAAGCGAGCACGGCGCCCGAAGCAGAGGTGTGAGCACGGCGGCGACGGACAGGGATAGGGGTCCGATGGGAAACGACACACCCCCGCGCTGGGACAGGCGGATGCAGCAGCGTCTGGCGCGCGGCGAGGCGGCCGCGCTCGGCGAGCTCTACGACCGCTTCGCTTCGCTCGTGCACAGCCTCGCGCACCGGGTCCTGGACGACGAGGACGCCGCCGACCGCGTCACCCGCGAGGTGTTCACCTACCTCTGGGAAAATCCCCATTCCTACGACCCCAAGCAGGGCTCGCTGCGCTCGTGGGTCGCCGCGGTCACCCGCCATGAGGCCGTCCAGCGGCTGCGCCGGACCGAGGCCGCCTCGGCGCGGGACTGCGGGCCCGATGCGCCCGCGCCGGCCGAGATGGAGCAGAAGATCCACGAAGCCTCCACGGCCGCCCGCGCCGATTACATCGTCACCTCCATGCCCGCCCCGCTGCGGGCCGCCTTGGAGCTGGCATATTTCCAGCGCCGGGACTACCGCCAGACCGCCGCGGACCTGGGCGTCACGGAGGACGAGGCCCGGCGCCGGCTCCGCCTGGGGCTGCAGCTGCTGTCCACCGCCCGCAACCACCCGGCCCTGTCGCCCTCCGCGCCCCGCTCGTCCCACGCGCCACGCAGCGCACCCGGCTCCCGTACGCCGTCCCACGCACCGCTGTCATCACATGCGCCCCACGGGCCGCGCTCGCCGCATCCGCCGCAGCACACCGGCCCCGGAAACGCCCCGCCCGGCTCGGGTCACGGACGGCTGCTGTGAACGGCCCGGACGAATGGGAGGGCCCCGGCCGGCCCGGCGGGCCCGGTGAACGGCCGCGGATACCAGCTCCGCGCCCCGCCGCCGAGGACCACGGCCCGCTGCCGGACGCCCGTCCCGCGCCGGAGCGGGAGCAGGAGCCGGAGCGGGATGCGAGTAGGGACACGAATAGGGATACGGATACGGCTGCAGATACGGGACCCATGACCGACGCCACCGGCTTGGGCTCCGGCTCCGGTTCGGGCTCCGGTTCCGGCTCCGGGGGCTCGCCGCCCGAGCCCGTTCCGTTCCCGGTCCCGGCCGCCCCGCCGCACAGGGTCCTCAAGTCGCTGCTCGGCGCCTGGGCGCTGGCCGCCTGTTCCACCGAGGAGACCGCCGCCGTCGAGGCCCATCTGACCGACTGCGCCTCCTGCGCGGATGAGGCGCTGCGGCTGCGCGAGGCCGTCGGCCTGCTGCATCCCGCCGACAGCCTCGACCTCGATCCGCTGCTGCGCTCCCGCGTCCTGGAGCGCTGCCTGGACCGCCGCCCGCCCCGTATCCCGGTGCCGGAGTGGGCGACGCCGTACGACGCGGAGACCGCGAAGCTCGACGCGCTGCTGCACGACATGGGCGAGGCCGAGTGGCGCGCCCCGGTGCGGCTGCGCTGGTTCGAAGGCGAACGGCCGGTGGAGCGCGAGACCACCGTCGCCGGGGTCATCGGCCATCTGATGACGGTCGACGGCCTGGTGGCGACGGCGCTCGGCCTGCCCGACCCGCTCGGCGCCGCCGCCCCGTCGGGCGCCCCGGGGCCGACGGACCGTACGGAGGCCTACTGGCAGGCGGTGGGCGAGGAGCCGGGCCGCCTCGCCACCCACGGCCCATGGCGCGAGCAGAGCTACGCGTTGATAAGGACGGTCTCGTTCGCCGGCGGCGGCGTCGACGAACTCGCCGTCCCGTACGGCACGTTGCGGCTCCCGATGTGCGATTCGTTCCTGGACCGCGCCTTCGGGTGCTGGGTACACGCCGGCGATATCGCGGACGCGGTGGACTATCCGTACGAGCCGCCGGCCGCCGGGCATGTCCACCGGCTGGTCGACCTCGCCGCCCGGCTGCTGCCCACCACGCTGGCCGACCGCCGCCGGGCCGGGCTCGCCTCGCCGCCGCGGAAGCTGGGTGAGGCGGGCGCCCCGGGCCGGACCCTCCACCTGGAGGTCGAGGGCAGCGGTGGCGGCCACTGGTACATACCGCTGGACTCCCCGGCGGCCCTGGGCACGAAGGAACAGACCGTCGCGCACATCGCCCTGGACAGCGCAGAGTTCTGCCAGCTGGCCGCGGGGCATGTCTCGCCGGAGGAGGCCGCCGCGGGCCAGCACGGCGAGCGCGAGGCGATCCGCGATGTCCTGTTCGCGACCGCGTCGCTGTCCCGTCTGTGAAGTCCCTCTGCTGCCGAGGCCTCTGCCGCTGAACGGCAGCCGGCGCTACGCGAAGACGACCGTCCGGCTGCCGTTCAGCAGCACCCGGTGTTCGCTGTGCCACTTCACGGCCCGCGCCAGCGCCTGGCACTCCACGTCCCGGCCGATCGCCACGAGCTGGTCGGGCGTGACGTCGTGCCCGACCCGCTCGACCTCCTGCTCGATGATCGGGCCCTCGTCGAGATCGGCGGTCACGTAGTGGGCGGTGGCCCCGATGAGCTTCACCCCGCGGGCGTGCGCCTGGTGGTAGGGCTTGGCGCCCTTGAAGCTCGGGAGGAAAGAGTGGTGGATGTTGATGATCCGGCCGGAGAGAGCCTTGCAGAGGTCGTCGGAGAGGACCTGCATATAGCGCGCCAGCACCACCAGCTCGACCCGCTCCGTGCGCACCAGCTCCAGCAGCTGCGCCTCGGCTTCCGCCTTGTTTTCGCGGTTGACCGGGATGTGGTGGAAGGGGATGTCGTACGAGCCGACCAGCTCGGCGAAGTCGGTGTGGTTGGAGACCACGGCCGCGATCTCGACCGGCAGCGCCCCGATCCGGGAGCGGAAAAGCAGGTCGTTGAGGCAGTGCCCGAACTTGGACACCATCAGGACGATCCGCATCTTCTCCTCGGCCCGGTGGATCTGCCAGTCCATGTGGAAGGAGTCGCCCACCGCCGAGAAGCTGGCCCGCAGCTTCTCCAGGCTCACCGAGGCGTCCGCGGCGAAGTGGACCCGCATGAAGAACAGCCCGGTGTCGCGGTCGCCGAACTGCTGGCTGTCCTCGATGTTGCAGCCGGTGATGAAGAGGTAGCTGGAGACGGCGTGCACGATCCCCTTTTTGTCCGGGCAGGACAGCGTGAGGACGTACTGGTCCGACAGGTCGTGGTTGCCGGGCTGCGTGGGCTGGGGCTCGCTCATGACCTCATAGGGTCGCACACCTGCGGGGAATGCTCAGGCCGGGGCGTCCGTGGCGCCGTTCATGATCGCCAGGACCTCCAGCGAGCGCGGCGGCCCATCGGGGTCCTCGCCGTCCGCCGTGGCCAGCCGGACATGTGCCTCGCGGGCCGCCCGTACGGCCTCCGGCCAGGCGTGATGCTGCACATACGCGGTGACCGGGGCGTCCGGCCCGACCTGGTGCATGATCCGCAGCACCTGCAGTACGGCGACATCGACCAGCTGCGCCTCCTGGGCGTCGCGGAAGATCGTGCCGACGTATTTGTCGGCGGACCAGTTGTCCAGCCAGGTGTCCTCGACGAGGCGGTAGACGGCGTCGGTGACGTCGCCGTACCCGGGGCGGCCGGCCAGCCAGGTCTCCTGCTGGAAGGCGGGGTCGGAGAGCATGTGCAGCGCGGAGCGCACATTGCTGCGCCAGCGCCACCACGGCATGTCGTTGAGTGGCATACCGCCCATGGTGGTCGAGCGGCGGCCGCGACGGGAAGACTTCTCCGAACCTTGCACAGTATTCGATCGTACGTTCCTCACGGATGATCTCCCGCAGCCCCCTGGAGTTCACCTCTGCGTCACTATCCGTTGCCCCGCCGTCACTCACGCGTTGAGGGCGAAACGGAAGGCTCATGCGACATGACCGGACGGCGACGCTCCTCCCCCCGCCCCTACTCCCATGCTCCCGCGGTCGCGATCGCCTCGGCGGTGGCATGTGCGGCGGTCATCGCGTCGCTGCTCTCGGGCTGCGGCTCCCTCCCCGGGGCCTCGGGGGACTCCGGGGAGAAGGAGCCGATCACGGTCATGACCTGGGCCCCCGAGGACACCAAGGCCACCAATATGCCGGGCATGCCGGCCATGGCGCAGGCGTACGCCCGGTGGGTCAACTCCCAGGGCGGCATCCGCGGCCACCACCTGAAGGTGCTCACCTGCAACGAGCACAACGACACGGTGGCCGCCGCGCAGTGCGCACAGCGCGCGGTGGACGAGGGCGCGGCCGCCGTCGTCGGCTCGTACAGCCAGTTCGGCCGGTCGTTCATGTCGCCGCTGGAGGTCAGCGGCATCCCCTTCATCGGCGGCTACGGCGCCTCCGACGAGGAGTTCGCCAGCCCGCTCTCGTATCCCGTCAACGGCGGCCAGGCATCGCTCCTCGCCGGAAACGGGCGGCAGTTGGCGGGCAACTGCAAGCGGGTCGCCCTGGTACGGCCGGACACCATCCAGGGCGACCAGATGCCGTCCCTGCTCAACTCCGGTCTGCGCGACGGTCATCGGAGCCCGGTCAAGGACATCAAGGCGCCCGAGGACGGCACCGACTACTCGTCCCAGGTGACCCGCGCCCTGGACGACGTGGGCGCGGATCCGGCGGTCTACGGCACGGCGAAGAACGGCGGCAAGGCGGCCGGCTCCTGTGTGACCACCTCGCTCGGCGATCACACGGACACGTTCTTCGACTCCTTCCGGCGACTCCAGGAAGACAGCCCGCGGGTGCATATCGGCTCGGTCCTCGGCAGCGTCGGACAGTCGCTGGTGAACCGTACGGGCGGCCGCGCGGGCCCGCTGGAAGGGGCCTATCTCACGGGCTGGTACCCCGTCGCGAGCGATTCGCACTGGCAGCCGATGCGCAAGGTCGTCAACGATTTCGCCTTCGACGACAACCGCATCGACCCCGCGGACCAGGGCGTCCAGACGACCTGGATCGCCTATACGGTCCTGCACGCGGTGATCGAGCAGCTCGACGACGCGGGTGTCGAGGACATCACACCGCATGCCATTCAAAAGACGCTGGACGACGGCGACCATGCCATCGACACCGGCGGTCTGACCCCGAAGCTGCGCTGGCGCGAGGACGATCTGCTCGCCGTCCAGAACTTCCCGCGCATCGTGAACGGGACGGTGACCTATCAGGTCGTACGGGACGGGCAGTTGGTCGCGGCGCAGGACGGCTTTGTCAATGTCACCAAGACGCTGGAGCGGCGGGATGCGGACGAGGCCGGCTGAGCGCACGCGGTGAGCGGGGGCCGGGCGGAGGTGATCCGCCCGGCCCCGTCGCCGTTCACAGCGCTTCGGGGCGGCGCTCCGTCAGGCCGTACTTCTTGGCGATCGGGTTCCAGATCTGCGCCGCCTGCTGCTTGGCCTTGGTCGCCTGGGTGCTGGCCGCACCGCCCTGCACGGTCTGCTTGGTGCCCCTGGCCCTGCCCTTGTGGCAGTCCTTCTTGCCGCCGACCTGACCGGCCCAGGCCGCGAAGTGGTTGTCGGCGGCGGCCGAGGACTGCCAGGCCTTGGTCAGCGCGGCGGTCAGCTGCGCGTTGTTCGGGATCTTGTCGACCGGCAGCTGCTTCAGCCGCGTCACCAGGTTGTTGCGCTGTCCGGCCGCGTCCCGCAGATCCTTGGCCGCGACGCCGAGCTTGTCGCAGGACTTGATGCTCTGGACGGCGTTGACCACGGAGGAACGGCTGTTGCCGCTGTCGGCGAGCAGCGCGTCCAGGCCCTTGGCCTGCGCCTCCGCCGGGTCGGCGGACGGCTTCGGCTGCGCCTTCTCCGTCGCCGTCTTGGTGGTGCCCGTACCCGCGTCCTTCTTCTTCGCCGTGTCGTCACCGCCGCCGCTGAGCATCCAGCCGACGCCGAGACCGGCGCCCGCCAGGGCGACCACGATGATGCCGATGATCGCGGCGGCGGGCAGCCCGCGGCGGCGCCCGCCCTCGTCGTCATACGGCTGGTCGTCATAAGGCTGCTGGTAGCCCTGCTGACCGTAACCCTGCTGCCCGTAGCCCTGGCCCTGCTGGCCGTACGGCGACGGGCCCGGGTCCTCGAAGCGCGGCAGCTGCGCGGTGGCATCCGGCGCCCCGGCAGGTCCCGGCGCGCCCGGCCCGTCGCGGAAAAGTCCGTCGAACTCGGCGGGGGTCGGACGGTCCCCGGGCGCACCGGGGCGGATCCCGAACGGCGCGCCGGGCGGCGGGCCCGGTACACCGCCGCCTACCGGGGAGATCAGCTGGGTGGCCTCGGAGTCGTTCGGCGGGGCGGCCCCGGGCATCGGCTGCGGTCGGCCGCCCTGGGCCTGGCCCTGCGACGGCTTGATCACCCGCAGCATCGTGGTGGACTCGCCGGGCGTCTCGGCGCGGCCGGCCGCCTCGGACGGCAGCGGCGCGGCACCGGGGGCGCCCGGCCGGTCGGCTATCGGGGATATCAGGGCGGTGGCGTCCGCGTCGCCCGTGGTCGGGGGCAGCGGGGCGCCGGCCTGGGGGGTCGCGCGCACCAGCTCGCCGGACCGCTCGGGCTGGGGCTGCGGGGGCTGCTGGCGGTACGGCTCCGGGTGGGGTGCCTGCGGCTGCTGGGCGTACGGCTCCGGTTGCGGCTGGGGCTGCGCCGGGGACTGCCCGCCGTACGGATCGGCCGGGGGCTGCGGGGCCTGATGGCCGTACGGGTCCGGCTGCGGCGCCTGCGGCTGCCCGCCGTACGCCTGCGGCTGACCGGCTCCGTACGACGGTCCCTCGGGCGGCAGCGCGGCGGCCGGGGGCTGCGGCGCGGGCGCCTGCTGCTGCGGCATCGACGGCGGCATGGGCGGCACCGGCGGCTGCCCCTGGGGCGGCGGCGGGTAGGCCTCGCCCTGCGGCGGGAGCGCCTGCTGCGGCACCGGGGGCTGGGCGGCCGGCTGGGGTGCGTAGCCCTGCCCGGGGGCCTGGGGGTAGCCCGGCGCCGGGGCGTGGGCCGGGGCCTGGCCGTACCCCTGCTGCTGGGCGGGCGGCTGGCCGGCCTGCTGGTCGGGTCCCCAGGGCTGGCCCCAGGGCTGACCGGCCGACGGTGCGGCCTGCTGGTCGGGCACCCACGGCTCACCGTTTGCGGGCAGCACAATGCCCTCTCGCGCGGGGCCGGCCGCAGAATTCTGCGGGTCGTGGCCCTGTCCGCTCTGCGTCACCGGGACTCCTACCATCGTGCAACCTACGGAACCGTCGGCTCACGCTACCGGGTCGCAGCAACGTTCGACCACGAGCCCTGGTCACCGCCCCGCCCGCCCCTCGGCCGCGCCGGGCGGGCCGGAAATCCGGCCCACTCCGCCGCCGCACGACCTGTGCCTCCGCTGCCTTCCGTACGCCTGCGGGCCGCGCCGCCGTTACGCCGCCGCGTCCCGCAGCTCCATCCGCGCGCTGAATTCCCGTACGACCGGTTCCTCCCGGTACGGCTCGAGGCGCAGCTGGAAGTCCTCCAGATACTCCACACCCCGGTCCGAGCGCAGTCCGCTGAGCAACTCCACGGCCTGGGTGCCCGTATGGCAGGCCTGCTCGATCTCGCGCTGCTGCACTTGCGCGCCGGCCAGCAGCACCAGCCCGATGGCGCGCCGCCGCGCCCGGCTCTCCGGATGCCCGTCCAGCGCCTCCTGTGCCCGCTGTGCGGCCGGTCCGGGCTGCCCCAAGTCCCGGTGGCAGTGAGCGAGTTCATCGGCCAGATACGCCTGGTCGAAGTGGCCGATCCAGGCCGGGTCGTCGCCCGCGTCGCTGACCGCCTCGGCGCGTTCCATCGCCGCGAGCGCCCGGCCGGCCACCGTCTGGAAGGCCCGCGCGTCGCCCATCAGGGCGTGCCCGCGCGCCTCCGCCGCGAAGAACATCGCCTCCGCCCGCGGCGTGACCTGCCCGCGCGCCCCCTCTTGCGCGGCGCGCGCGAGCTGGGCGATCTCCCGTGGATTGCCGAGCGAGGCGGCGAGATGGCTCATGCTCGCGGCCAGCACATAGCCGCCGTAGCCGCGGTCGCCCGCCGCCTGGGCCAGCCGCAGCGCCTGGATGTAGTAGCGCTGCGCGAGGCCCGGCTGCCCGGTGTCGACGGCCATATAGCCGCCCAGTTCCGTCAACCGCGCGACGGCCGCGAAGAGTTCCCGGCCCACGGACTCGCGGTACGAGCCGGCGAGCAGCCCCGAGACGACGCTGTTGAGGTAATGCACCACGACCGGCCGGACATGTCCCGCCCCGAAGCGGTGGTCGAGGTCGCTGAGCGCCGCGGTCGTGGCCCGTACCGCCTCGACGTCCGCCGCCCCGACCCGCGCCCCTGCATTCCGCGCCACCTGCGTGTCCGCACCGGTGATCAGCCAGTCGCGGCTCGGCTCCACCAGGGCCGAGGCGGCCACCGTGGAGCCGCTGAGGAAGTCGCGCCGCCCGACGTCGCTGCGCCACAGCTCACAGACCTGCTCGATCGCCCCGAGAACGGTCGGCGAGAACTGGAGCCCCACCCCCGACGCCAGATTCTTGCCGTCGGCCATCCCGATCTCGTCGATGGTGACCGTACGCCCCAGTTTCCGGCCCAGCGCCTCCGCGATGATGGCCGGGGCCCGGCCGCGCGGCTGCTGTCCGCGCAGCCATCGGGCCACCGAGGTCTTGTCGTACCGCAGGTCGAGTCCGTGCTCGGCACCGCACATATTGACGCGGCGGGCCAGCCCGGCGTTGGAGCAGGCGGCTTCCTGGATCAGCGCCTGCAGCCGTTCGTTGGGCTGCCGCGCGACGAGTGGCCTGGCGGCCATGCTGTACCCCCTGTTACTGCTGCGCGTTCACCGTCGAACGCCGTTCTCCGCGATCAATTCCCCACCCATATGCCGGATATCCGAGACATCCCGGATACGCGCGATACGACCCGAGAAACACCGGTCCAGTGGTACGGGCGCCGGCCGGTGCGGCCTGGTGTCAAGTGCGCGGCGCTGGTCCAGGAACTGGGACTGATCCAAGAAGGAGAACGGTGGCGCGCGGTGCCCGTGCTCGGATCGCGGCGCCGCCATGGCCCGGACTCTCCGGTGTGCACCGCGGGCTGCCACGCGGGCGGCCTCTCCGCCCGTCAGGCAGGTGGCTACCCGCTCCCCGGACCACACCCCCATACGCGCCCCCGCCCATGCATCCATGCGCCCCAGGTGCATGAACGATGCGCCGGGGGTGTCCCCCATTCGGCCGTAACCCTTGGTGACAAGCGAAGTTGTCCTCTGCGTGGAAGAGACCATCGGAGTCACAGGAGCCCCGCAGATCCCTCAGCAGCGCGGCGAGCGGCTGCTCGAGATCGCGGTGCGTTACGCGGAGGAGCGGCATTGGGATGTGTTCCCCGGCGCATGGCTGGAGCACGGCGGTGAGAGGCCGCGCTGCTCGTGCGACGCCGCCGACTGCGCCGCACCCGGCGCACACCCCACCGCGCCCGGCTGGGCCGGCCAGGCCAGCGGCAGCGCGACGGCCATCCGCCGGATGTGGACCAAGCACCCGCACGCCTCGATCCTGCTGCCGACCGGCCGCACCTTCGAGGCGCTCGACGTGCCCGAGACCGCGGGCTGCCTGGCGCTGGCCCGTATGGAGCGGATGGAGCTGCCACTCGGCCCGGTCACCCGTACCCCCGGCCGCCGGATGCTCTTCCTCGTACTGCCCGGCGCCTCGGCGAAGGTGCCGGATCTGGTACGCAAGCTGGGCTGGCCGCCGGCCGCGCTGGACCTGATCTGCCGCGGCGAGGGCGAGTACATCGCCGCGCCGCCGACCCGTATGGGACCCCATGGCTCGGTGCAGTGGGCGCGCCGCCCCACCGCCACCAACCGCTGGCTGCCGGACGCGGAGGAGCTGATCAGCCCGCTGGCCTACGCGTGCGGGCGGGAAGCGGCGGCGGTCCGAGGTCGCTGAGCGCGCGGCCCGATCCGGCCGTGTCGGTGGCCGCCCGTATCGTTGACGGCGTCGGACGGAGGCTCGACCGGGCCTCTGCGGGGACGTCGGAAGGCAGGACCGGTGGGCAACGAACCGGAACACATCGGATCGCGGGACAGCGATGAGCGGGCCGCCGGGCCGGCCGGGCCCCCCGGTGGTGCCGCGCCCGGCTCGCCGCCCGCCGTCCGGGTCCAGGGCCTGTGGAAGAAATTCGGCGAACAGGTCGCCGTCTCCGGCATCGACCTGACCCTCCCCGCGGGCCGCTTCATCGGCCTGGTCGGCCCCAACGGCGCGGGCAAGACCACCACCCTGTCCATGGTGACGGGGCTGCTGCGGCCCGATGCCGGGCAGGTCGAGATCGGCGGCCATGACGTCTGGGCCGACCCGGTGTCCGTCAAGTCCCGGATCGGCGTACTGCCCGAGGGACTGCGCCTCTTCGAGCGGCTGTCGGGCCGCGAACTCCTCGCCTACATAGGGCGGTTGCGCGGCCTTCCCGGCGACGAGGTCGACAAGCGGGCCGGTCAGCTGCTGGACGTCCTGGACCTCTCCGGCTCCCAGAACAAACTGGTCGTCGACTACTCCACCGGTATGCGCAAGAAGATCGGCCTGGCCGCCGCGCTGCTGCACAACCCCGAAATCCTCTTCCTGGACGAGCCCTTCGAGGGCGTCGACCCGGTGTCGGCCCAGACCATCCGCGGCGTCCTGGAGCGCTACACCGCCTCCGGTGCGACGGTCGTCTTCTCCAGCCATGTGATGGAGCTGGTGGAGTCGCTGTGCGACTGGGTCGCGGTGATGGCCGCCGGACGGATCCGCGCGCACGGCCCGCTCGCCGAGGTGCGCGGCGATGCGCCCTCCCTCCAGGACGCCTTCCTCGAACTCGTCGGCGCGAACGACCGCGGCGCGAGCCAGAATCTGGACTGGCTGGGCGGCGGCGCCCGATGACCACCGAATCCCCCACGGCACCGCCCCTGACCTCCGTCTTCGTACAGCTGAAGCTGTCGCTGCTGCGCAACGGCCTGCGCCAGTCGACGGGCCGCACCCTCGCCTATGTCGCCTCCGTCATCGTCGGTCTGCTCTGCGCGGCCGGAGTGGTCCTCGCCCTGATCGCGCTCCGCGGCAACCCGCACACCGGCGCCCTCGCCGTGCTCCTCACCGGCATCCTCACCCTCGGCTGGGCGGTGATGCCGCTGTTCTTCCCCACCGGCGACGAGACCCTGGACCCGACCCGGCTCGTCATGCTGCCGCTGCGGCCACGTCCGCTGATCGTCTCGCTTCTGGTGGCGTCGCTGATCGGCATCGGTCCGGTCTTCACGCTCGCCCTGGTGGTCGGCTCGGTGATCTCCGTCGCCCACGGAGCGGTCGCCGCGGTGGTCGGCGTACTGGCCGTCGTCCTGGTGGTGTTGGTGTGCGTGTCCCTGGCACGCGCGGTCGCCACGGCCTCGGTACGGCTGCTGACCAGCCGCCGCGGCCGCGATCTCGCCGTACTGGGCGGCCTGTTCATCGCGATCGGCTCGCAGGGCGTCAACATCGCCGCCCAGCAGCTGGGCCGCCCGGACGGCCTGTCCGTGCTGGAGCCGCTGGGCGACGTGCTGCGCTGGGTGCCGCCGGCCTCCGCGATCAGCGCGGTGGACGACGCGGGCCAGGGGGCCTACGGGCGCGCGGCGGCGGGCCTGGCCCTGACGGCGCTGGCCCTGGTCCTTCTCCTGTGGTGGTGGCAGCGCACGCTGACCACCCTGATGACCTCCCCCGATTCCTCCACCCTCCAGGCCGTCGAGAAGGACAGCGCGCGGGGGTCCGGTACCGGTGACCGCGGGCTCGCGCGCCTGTTGCCCGACGGCCGCACGGGCACGGTCATGCTCCGTACCCTGCGCTACGCCTGGCGCGACCCGAAGTCCAAGATGGCCTGGGCCATGGCGCTCGGCGTGGGCCTCCTGGTCCCGCTCGCGTCCTCCGTACAGGGCAACGGCAGCATCTACACCGCCTTCTCGGCGTCCGCGCTGCTCGGCCTGCAGATGTACAACCAGTTCGGCCAGGACACCTCGGCCTTCTGGATGGTCGCCTCGACCATCGCCACCCCCCGGGACGCGTACGAGGAGCTGCGGGCCCGCGCGTTGACGCTGGCCCTGGTGGCCGTCCCGTACGTCACCCTGGTCGTCGTCGGCGCCGCGGCCTTCATCGGCCCCTGGTCGGACTTCCTCGAGGTGTACGGACTCTCGCTGGCCATGCTGGGCGCCCTGCTGGCCACCGGCGCGCTGTCCTCGGCGGTCTTCCCGTACTCGATCCCCTCGGAAGGCAACAAGAACATCGCACCGGGGCAGGGTGCGATCGCCTGGTTCAGCCTCTTCGGCGGGCTGCTGGTGGGCGCCGTACTGTGCTCGCCGCTGCTCGGACTGACGATCTGGCTGCATGTGGCCGGGCTGCACGGCCTGTTGTGGGTACTGCTGCCGGTCGGCTCGGTCTACGGCATCGTCGTGGCGGAACTGGGGCTGCGGGTGGCGGCGCCCCGGGTGGCGGGGCGGCTGCCGGAGATCTTGGCGGCGGTCAGTAAGGGGTGAGGGCCGCGCGCTCCGGTCGGCGGGCCCGCGCGCGCCGGGCCCTCGCCGGCGACCGGGCTTTGCCGGGACGTTATCCACAGGGCTCGGCGGGCTGTTCGCCTCGGCGGTAGCGTCGTGGGAACGACCGGACGAGGGGTGGTGGGGGCGGTGCTGCGCGCCGGGATGGTGCTGGTGATGGGGTGGCTGGCGGTGCTGTGCGCCGCCGGGGTGGGGCAGGCTGCGCCCGCGGGTGGCGATGCCCCGCCCCGGACCGCGTATCTCACCGAGCGGCTGCGGGAGAATCCGGTCTATGTGACCGATCAGCTGCCGCGCTCGGTGCCTCGCTCCACGGCTCCCGAATTCGCCCAAGAGGCCCGGAAGCTGGGCGTCCCGACGTATGTCATCGTCCTGCCGAGCGATGTCGAGAGGGGCTCCGACGGGCTGCTTCCCGGCGTACACGACCGGTTGGGGCGTAAGGGGCTGTACATCTCGCTGGACGAAATGGGCCTGTCGGATGTGCAGACGTACGGCGTGAGCGTGCCCGGCGCCAAGGACGCGCGCTGGGCGACGATGTACGAGCTGCCGGATGACGCCACGCCCCGCGAGGCGTTCCGGCATTTCGTCGATGTTCTGAAGTCGGGCCAGGCGGCGCAGCGGGCCGAGGAAGCCCGGGAGGCATACGGCGGCGCCTATCCGGCGGACGAACCGGCGGAGTGGCACACCTCCCGGACCGACCGCGAGAACGAGAGCTTCGCCACCGGCGTCGCGATCACCGGCATCCCGCTCTTCGCCCTGCTGGTCACCGTCCATGTGCGGCGTCGCCTGAGGCTCCGTCCGGCCCCGACGGCGACGGCTTCGGTCCCCCCGTGGAGCGTCGGTGCGAAGGCCGGCGGCCCCCGCCCCCGGCTGCTCCCGTTCGCCGCGGGCGCCCTCGCCCTCTGCGGGGTGCTGGCGTTCACCGCCGCGCAGATCTTTGACGACACCACCAGCGGCGACGGCACGTTCCCGACGGCCGCCGATATGCGGGCGCGGGTCGACCGGGTTGCCGACGGACTGCGCCGCGACCCCCTCTACGTCGACCCCGAGAGCCCGTCGGTGCTGGACGCCGCCACCCGCGCCCATCTGCGGAAGCGGCTGGGCGCCTCGCGCATCCCCGTGGTGATCGCCGCCCTCCCCACCCCGATGGACGACGAATCCGGCGGCGACGCCCAGCTGCTGGCCAAGGCACTGCACGACCGGCTGCACCGGGATGCCCTGATCGTGCTGGCCGACCCGGCGGGCGGCGCCATCGAAACCGTCAACTTCGGTGCCCCGGTCGACGGCAGCTACCTCTTGGACCGCCCGCACGACCTCTCCTACAGCGACTCCGCCGACGACCTCGGCGCCCGCCTGGACAGACTGCTCGGCTACGTCGCCAAGAGCCCGAGGGCCGCCCCGGGCGATGAGCCGTACCTCCCCTCCCCGGCGCCCGACCCGAAGCAGGAACAGGCGCTGCCCGGCCTCTTCACCGGGGACTTCGCGCCCGGGCTGCTCATCGGCACCCTGCTCGCGGGGCTGCTCTTCGGGCTGGTGGCCGCGGTCGACGCGCTCGTCCGGCGGATACGGCGGCCGAGCGGCCATCGGGCGGACGCCCCCGCCATCCCCTCACCGCGCTGGCTGCGGGAGACCGCCGGCAAGGACCTCGACGCCCTCAGCGAGGTCGTGGACCCGGCCGCCGCGCTGTCCGGGGACGCCCGGCGCCGGGCGTGGGAGAGCCTGGACGCCGCCGTGATGCTGCTCGACGGCTACAGCACCGGCCGGATCGACGCCGATGCCGCCCCGGCCGACCTCGCCTGCGCGATCGTGCTGGCCCGCGCCGGGCTCGCCGCCGTCCGGGACCCGGATCCGACGCAGAACGTCTGCCATCGCAACCCGTTGCACGGCCCCGCCCTGCAGGTGCGGCCCGCGGGACGCGGGGGACGCGGGGGACGCGGGGGTCGCGGGGGACGCGGACTCCCGGTGTGCGCGGCATGCCTGGCGGCTCCGGGACCGGTGCTCCGGCTGCGCCCCTCGGCCTCCGACAGGGCCGGCTCCGAGGCCCCCTACCCCACCCTTCCCGGGCCGCTGGCCACGCTGGCCGACGGCGCCGGAACAGATCAACTCACCCGCGAAATACGGGAGCACTACGGTGTCCACTGACCCCCGCCGCCCGGTGCGGACCGCCCTCGCGCTCGCCGCGTCGTCCGTCACGCTGCTCCTGTGCGCCGCAGGGCCGGGCGCGGCCGCCGAGAGCCCCGGGCAGAAGATCGCCAACGCCCTGAAGGCATCGCCCGTGTACGTCGATCCGTCGCTCGCCACCGCCGTCGACCCCGCCGAGCAGCGGAAGCTGGTCACGCAGATCCGGGGGACGCGGCTGCCGATCAAGGTGGTCCTGGTACCGCTGGTCGAGGGGGACAGCTGGGACGGCGATCCGCAGCAGCTCACCGAGGTGGTCCACGACCGGATGGGCGGCGGCCCGGCCATCCTGATCACGCTCGGGACGTTCCACGACGACATCGCCGCCGGCGAATGGCCGGGCGATGCCCACCAGGCGCAGAACGCCGCCGCCGCGGTCTCCTTCCAGGACGATATGGAGGACGCCGGCGTGCCCCGGCGGATCGCCCGCGCCATCGACATCATCAAGGCAGGGGACGGCGACGCGGAGTACAAGAAGGCCACCGCCGAAGGCCCCGGCGCCCGCGCCGACCGGCCCGCCTCGTCGGGTTCCCCGCTGCCGCGGATCCTGGCCCTGGCCATCGGGCCGGTGCTGCTGCTCGCGGCCGCTGGGCTGCTGCTGCGCCGCCGTTCGCGGCTGCGCGGCGAGCTCGCCACACCGTTCGCGCTGCCCCGCTCCGTCTTCGCCGCCGCCCACAGCGCCGACGAGACCGGGCTCCGGGAGCGCGCCGCCGAAGAAGTCGTACGGCTCGGCGAGGAGGCCCGCGCCGCCCAGGGCGACCCGTCCGCCATCGAGCGGGCCCTGGATGCCTACGCCGCGGCGGGCACGGTCCTGGACCACCACCGCGGAGTCCCGGACCTGGCGGGCGTGTTCGCGCTGATCGCCGAGGGCCGCGCGGCCCTCTCCGGGACCCCCGCCTCGCTTCCCCTGTGCTTCTTCCACCCCTTGCACGGCCCCGCCGCCCGCCGCATACCCTGGCGCCCGCTCGGCCGCCGCGAGCAGCTGCGGGTGGCCGCGTGCGAGACCTGCACACGGGCGGTACGCGCCCGCCGTGCCCCGGAGGTCCTCACCGACCGGCGGGAGGGCCGCCCGGTCCCGTACTTCGAGGTCCCGGCCGAGGACAGCCTCTGGGCGGCCACCGGCTACGGCTCGCTGCTCAGCGGTGACTCCCTCGCCGCCCGCGTCCAACGAGGCGAATTCACCCGCACGTTGACGTAGCGGCTACGGCGCCGGGGGCGCGGCCTGCGCGGTCTCACACCGCCGGCAGGCCGTACACCTCGTCGCCATGGGTGACCAGCAGCCGCCGGCCCGAGGCGACGACATGCCACTGCTCCATGTTCCCGGTGTTGTCGTTGTAGTGCCAACGGGCGTTGCCGGTCTTCGGGTCGAGGGCGAAGATGCCGCCTTCGTCGTCGTACGACGCGCCGTAGAGGGTGTTGCCGACGAGGACGAACTCCGTGGGCGCCCGGCGCGCGCCGGGCTCCTCGCACAGCCACAGCTTCTTGCCGTGTACCGGCTCCACGGCCCATACGCCGCCGCTGTGGTCCGCGGCGTAGAGCACACCGCCGACGACCATGGGCCGGTAGAAGCTGCGGCGCCCCTCGGAGGACAGTGACCAGTCGGCCTTGCCGGTGTCGAGGTGCACCGAGCGCAGCCGGTCGCCGCCCAGGAAGATCCGCTTGGCGTGCACGGCCGGTTGCCAGGCGATGTCGTCGCCGATCTTGCGCGTCCACAGCTGGCGGCCGGTCGCCGTATCGCGCACCGTGACATTGCGGCGGCTGTCGGTGTAGACGAGGCGGCCGTCGGCCGCGGTGCCTTCCAGGTCGTAGTCCTTGGTGCCCTTGTCCCGTGGCTTCTGCCATTCCGGCTTGCCGGTACGGATATTGATGGCGGCGATGGCCGTGAGGTCGATCCGGGTGTCTTCGGTGAGCACCGAGGCGATGACGTAGAGGCGTTCCTCGTCGGCGGCGAGGATGTGCTCGACCTTCAGGTTGCCGCCCAGCCTGCTGCGCCAGACCTCCTTGCCGGTTTCCGGGGCGAGGCCGATGACGTCGCCGTCGTACTCCGTGCTGACGAGGAACAGCTTGCCGGTCGTGAGGATCAGCGGGGCGCCCGGGGACGCGATCCCCTTGCGGGTCCACTTCGGCTTGCCGGTGACGGCATGCCGGGCGACCAGCGGGTCGCCGCTGGCCAGCAGCAGGCCGTTGTGCTCCAGCAGCGGCGGGTCGCTGCTGATGCTGTCGGTCTGCGCGGTGCGGTGCCACAGGACCTGCGGGGCGGTGCCGGGGGGCGGCGTACGGAACTTCTCCTGGTCCGCGCCGCCGGGCACCTTCCCGTCGCCGCCCGCGCCGCCCGCCCCGCCGGCGTGGCCCCTGCCGTGCCCCTTGTCCTTGCCCCCGAACGCCCAGAGCCCGGCCCCGCCGGCGGCCGCGACCCCGGCCGCGGCGCCCGCCGCCAGCCCGAAGAAGCGACGGCGCGAGGGGGCCGCGGCGGGAGAGGCGGCGGTGGCGCCGGGGGTGTCGGCCACGGTGGCACCCGCGCCGCCGGCCGGCGCGGCCCCTGCCTGGGGCGCACCGGAAAGCACATACGTAGGTGCGGTACCGAATCCGCCGTGTGCGGCGCCCGGAGCCGGAGTGGGCGCAGCCGGTGTGCCGGGCGCCGCGACGGTGGGGGTCCCGTGCTCCGGTGTCTCCAGGTCCAGGATGCGCGACGCGTGGGTGGCGATGGTCGAAGCGACCGCCCCCGGAAGCCAGTTGGCGAACACCGCGCCCGTCCCCTGCGGCGCCAGCGTTTCCAGCACCTGCTGGGGCGTGGGCCGCTGCGCCGGTTCCCGGTGGAGGCAGGCCGCGATCAGACCGTGCAGCCGCTCGGGGACACCGGTCAGGTCCGGCTCGCCGTGGACGACCTGGTAGAGGACGGCGGCCGGGGTCGTGTCCCCGTAGGCCGTATGGCCGGTGGCGGCATAGGCGAGAACGGCGCCGAGCGCGAAGATGTCGCCGGCCGTGCCGACCTGCTGCCCGAGCGCCTGCTCCGGCGGGATGTAGCCGGGCGAGCCGACGACCACTCCGGTCTGGGTCATCCGGTCGCCGTCGACGGCGCGTGCGATGCCGAAGTCGATCACCCGCGGGCCGTCGGCGGCGAGCAGCACATTGGACGGCTTGAGGTCGCGGTGCACCAGGCCGACGGAGTGGATCTCGGTGAGCGCCGCGGCCAGCCCCGCGCCGAGGGCGCGCACGCTGTGTTCGGGCAGCGCCCCGTGCCCGTCGACCACTTCGGTCAGCGAGGGGCCGAGGACGAAGGCGGTGGCGAGCCAGGGCAGCGCGGCTTCCGTATCGGCGTCGACGACCGGTGCCGTATAGCGGCCGGACACCGCCCGCGCGATCTCGACCTCCTGCCGGAACCGCCCCCGGAACCCGGGGTCCTGCGCCAGATCCGGGCGTACGACCTTGACCGCGACCGTGCGCCCGCCGGTCGACCGCGCCAGGTACACCCGGCCCATGCCGCCGGCGCCGATGCGGCCCAACAGACGGTACGACCCGAGGGTTTGCGGATCGTCCGGAAGCAGCGGGTCCATCTCGGTCTCCCCCATCGAGCGAACGTGGCACGACGCGCCGCACACACTGCGCGGAATGCGGGCCGCCAGGCCGGGACAGTGCATCGTAACGTCGCGTCCCCGGCCGCCCCTTGCCGAGGTCCGGAAGGGCCCGAGCGCTTCCTGACGGAATTAATTGCCAGGAGAGCAATGCCGCTGAATTCATACGCAATGGGGTGCGGGAGTTGGCGGAACACCACAACCGTTCGCGGCGAATTACCGCGAATCCCCTCCGTGTGCCGCCGCGGGATCCCGAACGACCGCTTCGGCAAAGCCGAAAGGGCGCTTATGCTCCGCTCACAGCCGTTCGCGGGTACACGGGGGATTGGCCAACTGTGTGGCGTGACGGGGGAATCTGCGAGGAGACACGTTTTGCTGCACACGAAGACTGCCTGGCTGCGCGCCGCCGCGCCCGTTGCCGTACTGGCCCTGGCCCTGACCGGCTGCGGCGGCAAGAAGGACGCATCCGGCGCCAAGGACGGCGCAAAGGACGACAAGGCGAGCAGCGGCTCCCAGGCCACGACGGAGAAGAACGCGGGAGACTCCGCGGCAGACGGTGAACTGAAGCCCGGACAGGGCGGAACCCGGCAGTTCAAGGAAGAGTCCGGGAAAGTCAATATCACCTACGAGATCACCGCACAGAAGATCCACGTGGGCACCGAGGCCGAGACCAAGAAACTGGTTTCGGACCCCAAGGACGCCAAGGGTCTTGTTGCCGCGACCGCTTTCGTGAAGTACACGAACAAGGGCGGCGGAGTGGTGAAGGGCCTGCCCAACGTGGACAACAACTCCGAGATCTATGCGGACGGCCGTCGCGGCGGTCTGCTCATCGGCGCCGCCGAGGACCTGCCCGGCTGCGAGGACCCGGTCGACATCGACAGCTGGAAGTCGGGCCAGAGCCATGTCATCTGCCAGACCTACATGATCCCCAAGGGCGCGAAGTCCGTGGAGGTCCACTGGGCGGAAGAGGACAGCAAGAACCCGCTCATCTGGAAGTTCGCGAACGCCGGCTGACCGGCCCGGAACCGGCCGAGCCCCGTATCCGCCGGAGCACCGCACCCGACGGAGCGCCGCACCTGACGGCTCCTCAGCTCCGCGCGCCACGGCCCCTGGGAGCGCCGTGGCGCGCGGCGCGCGGGGCTCAGCCGGGTGCCGTGGTCGTACGGAGGAACGGTTCGATGGCGTGGCACCAGGCGTCGGGCTGCTCCCAGGGGAGCAGATGCCCCGCGTCGGGGATCTCGGCGTACTCGCCGCGCGGGAGCACCCGGACCATTTCCTGGGCCTCGGCGCGGCCCAGCTCGGCGTCCAGGCCGCGGACGACCAGGGCCGGACACTGCACCTGCACCAGCTCCTCCCAGTGCGCGTCAAACACCCATGTCTCGCGCGCCCGGAGCATCTGGCGGCGCGAGAAGACCGGCCGCCAGCCGTCGGCCCGCTCCGCCATCACCTCGGCGAAGAACTCACCGCGGACCGGCTTGGGCCGCTCCAGCGTCGGATCGTCCTCGCCGAACCACTTACGGACGTCGGCGAGCGTCGCGAACGGCACCGGCCAGGAACGGAACCACTCCGTCCATTCGCGCTGCGAGGCCGCGCCCAGCGCCGAGGCCCGCATATCGCAGATGACCAGCGCGCTCACCAGATCCGGCCGCCGGGCCGCCACCTGCCACGCCGTCAGGGCCCCCATGGCATGGCCGATGAGAGCGACCGGGGCCAGCCCGAGCTGCTCGATGGCGGCGATGGCGTCATCGACATAAGCCTCGCGGTCGTACGGCCCGTCGCCGGGTTTCTCGCTGCGGCCGTGGCCACGCTGATCCAGCCCGACCGGGCGATGTCGCGCGCTCAGCCGGCGCGCGGTGTCCGCCCAGTGCGCCGCGCGTCCCATCAGGCCGTGGAGCATCAGCACGCTCGGGCCGCGCGCGGCCCCGCCCGCCCCGCCGCCGCTCTTGGGCGGGTCGGTGAACTCCCAGGCCGCGAGCCGTACGCCGCCGGCCCCTGTCACATCGATGCGCCGCACCATGTGCCCCGGCACCCCCAATCGTCCTTGGCCTGCCCCACACCCACACTATCGAACCTCTATTCGAACGCGCCGTTCTCGCGGCCAATACCCCTCGTTCGAGTGACCTCGCCCAAGGATTGACCGCGCCCGGCACGGGGAGACATCTGCCGGGAGGCGGGCCCTACCGGGAAGGGGGCCCGAAGGGAAAGACCCTGGGAGCTCGGGGCTCCGGGTCTTGTAGGGGGGACATGGGGAGGCAGGGCCCTGGCTGCTCGCAGCGCCGGGGCCCTGACCGTCCCACGGCACGGCCATCAGAGGCACCCGAGTCCCCTCCCCACCCCGGAGAGCCGACACCCCACACCTGCGCAATACGCCTCGTGCCGACATATGCCATTGCGTCAGCGCCAGCGTGGCACGACACCGGCCGAATCGCACGGGTTCCCACAAGTTCGTTCAATGCACAAACAGTTGACGAGCCCGCTGAGCGGCGCATCGGCGCAGCTCAGCGGGCTCGCGGGGAAAAACAGAAGAACGCTGCAAAAAGAAGCGGGGACAGGCGGAAGAGCCGGCAAGGGCTTCAGCCCAGACCGCCCGGCTCAGCGCTTGGCGACAAAGACATGCGAGGCGATATCGGCCTGCAGCTCGGCCGCCTCGCCGCTGCTGCCGACCAGCACACCGGCCGGCGACTCCGTCACGCTCACCACGGCGCCCGGCTGCACACCGGCCCGCCGCAGGGTGTACATCAGCTGTGCGTCGGCCTGAATCGGCTCACCGATACGGCGTACGACGACCGTCTTGCCGTCCGCCCCGGGGTCCAGATCCATCAGACTCACCATGCCGGCGTCCAGGAACGGGTCGGCCTCGGACTTCTCGCCGAGCTCCTCAAGACCCGGGATGGGGTTGCCATACGGCGATTCCGTCGGGTGCCGCAGCAGCTCGAGGACGCGGCGCTCGACCGCCTCGCTCATCACATGCTCCCAGCGGCACGCCTCGGCGTGCACCTGCTCCCACTCCAGCCCGATGACGTCGACGAGCAGGCACTCGGCGAGGCGGTGCTTGCGCATCACCCGCGTCGCCAGCCGCCGGCCCTCTTCCGTCAGCTCCAGATGACGGTCGCCGGCGACCGTCAGCAGGCCGTCTCGCTCCATGCGCGCCACCGTCTGGCTGACCGTCGGGCCGCTCTGTTCGAGCCGCTCCGCGATGCGGGCGCGCATGGGGACCACACCTTCCTCTTCCAGCTCGAGGACGGTGCGGAGATACATCTCCGTGGTGTCGATCAGTCCGGACATGCGTGCCCCTCGATGTGTCGTGCGGTGGCCCTGAACTCAATTCTGACGCATCCCACCGACAACGGTGCCTCCTCGTCCGTACACCGGACCCCGCGCACCGAGTTGCGCCGTATTGACAGGGCACTGGTCCAGACCGCAACGTGATCCGCGCCACGACTGATCCCCCGCTGCTACGCAACTGTTCCGACGCTTGTACGAGACCCGACGAGAGGGCCCGCGGCGATGCCTGAGAGCGACCAGAGTGACCAACTGGCCGGGAAGTACTTCGACGCCGCGATCGATCTGCTGCGGCGCGTACGGGACGAGACGGGCGGCCGGATCACCGCCGCCGGACAGCTGATCGCCGACACCGTCGAGGCCGGCGGCCGGGTGTTCTCCTTCGGCGCCGGGCACTCCTCGCTCCCCGCCCAGGACACCGTCTACCGGGCGGGCGGCCTGGCGGTCATGAACCTGCTGTCCGTCCCCGGGGTCGTCGGCGTGGACGTACGGCCCGCGACGCTCGGCAGCGCCCTGGAGCGCGTCGACGGGCTCGCCGCGGCCGTCCTGGACACCAGCCCGCTGCAGGCGGGCGATGTGCTGGTGATCATCTCGCTCTCCGGGCGCAATGCGCTGCCCGTGGAGATGGCGATGAACGCACGGGCGCTCGGCATCAAGGTCATCGGCGTGACATCGGTGGCGTACACGAAGGAGACCAGGTCCCGGCACACCTCGGGCACCTACCTCAAGGACCACTGCGACATCGTTCTGGACAGCGCGATCGCGGTCGGCGACGCCGAGCTGACCCTGCCGGGCATCGACGCGCCGTTCGCCCCCGCCTCCACGGTCGTCACCAGCGCGATCATGCAGGCCATGGTGGCGACGGCCGCGGGCACGCTCGCCGAGCGGGGTATCGACCCGCCGCTGCTGCGCTCGGGGAACGTCGACGGCGGCCACGACTGGAATGCCCGGGTGATGAACGAGTACGCGGACCGGATCTTCTACCGGCAGTAAGCGGCAATGAGCGGGGGCCGCGGCCTCAGCCGCCCGCCCCCGCGAGGTCCAGCGCCGCCGCGATCCGGCCCGCGACCTCCTCCGCGTAGTCCGCGTCCGCGCGGTCGAAGGGGCGGCGCGAGGGCACCCGCAAGAACGTGGCGACGCCCAGCGTGCGGCCGCGGCTGCGCAGCACCACACACAGACCGTGGACCGTGCCGTCCGGCCATTTCCGCGCTGCCGCCCAGCCCTCGGCCGCCTCCGGGCCCGCGCTGGTGCGCACCGACCCGCGCCGCTCGTACGCCTGCGCCGCCGGATGCCCCGGCGGGTACGCCACCGGGAAACCGGCCGCCGGAAACACCTCGGCGGGCCCCGGCGCCCCGGCCGGGGAGGCCAGCGCCCGCACCAGCCGCGGCGCCCGCCCCCGCCCGGCCCTGGCGGCGGCACCCATGGCCACGTCCCACTGCGCGTCCACGTCCTCCTCGTCCACCGCGCCGTACGGCGCCGGTACGGGGGCCTGGGCGAGGTCCACCAGGCCGTGATCGGCAAACCCGGCCAGGGCGAAGTCCAGATGGACGGCGGCGGCCTCGGACGGGTCCGGGCACTCCGCGGCCGCGCGGCCCGCGCGGTGCAGCTGATGGGCGCGAAAGCGCAGCAGGGAGTTGTCCTGGTCGGCCCGCTTGGCATCCGTCACGTCCTGGAACAGCCAGGCGACGCCGAGCGGCACCGGCTCCTCCGCCAGCGGCGAGGCCAGCCGGACGAAGCCGCTGCGCCAGCACCGGCGCGGATGGTCGGCCTCCTCGGAGCGCAGCGTCACCCACAGCTCGGCCACGGCCGGCGGCGCGCCCTCGGCGAGTACGTGCTGCAGCGCACCCTCCAGCTCCTCCACGCCCTGCGTCAGCAGATCGCCCAGCGGGCAGCCCAGCCGGGCCGTCCGCCCGACGCCCAGGGCGCGGGCGGCGTGCGCGTTCAGGACGGCGAGCCGCAGGTCGGCGTCCACCAGGACCACGCCCCAGGACCCGTCGTCGAACAAGGCCTCGCTGAGCGCGATGGACCGCTCCAGGTCGAGCTGGGCGTGCACCTCGCTGAAGGCGCAGTACACCCCGCCGGGCCGGCCACCGGGGCCGAGGACCGCCGAGACCTGGGTACGGACGAGGACGCGCCGGCCGTCCTTGGTCAGCAGGGCGAATTCCTGCACCTGGCGGCCCGGGGAGCGCATCGCGGCCGCGAGCACCGCCTGGATCTCCTCGGCGTCCTCGGTGCGGGCCGCCCAGCCCGCCAGGCCTCTGCGGCCGATCGCCTCGGCCGCCGTCCAGCCCAGGATGCGCTCGGCCTCGCCGTTCCAGTGGGTGACCGTGCCGTCGGCACCGAAGGCGGCGAGGGCGGCATCCATACCGTCCAGGAGCGCGGCGAGCAGGGCGGAGTCGCCGGGTCTTGCGGTGTCGCCGGTCCCGTCGGCGGAGCGGCGGGCGGCGGCCGGTGAGCCGGCCGAGGCAGATGACGACGCAGAGGAAGCGGACGAGGCAGACGAAGCCGACGAAGCAGTCACTGGCACCCCTTAAGAACACGGCCGCACGTGCTGCACCTCGCCTTATTCAACTGGAACGTGACCCAGCACACACCCGATTCACGGAAATCGTTGCGTACGGGAAATTCGGTTGTACAGGGCTGGACGGCTGCCTAACGTGTAGCGCACACGAGAAGGGAGGTGGTTCGGCAGATGATTTCGCACCGGACGCGTGAGGTGGCTGCGGGCTAGCGGCCCGTCGCTTCACCGAAGTGCAGCGCCGGACCAGCGCATTCTGCAGATGCGCAGCCGGCCAATTCCCAGCAGTCACCCGACCCGCGGGCTGCCGGTTCGTCCGACCGGCCCTTCGCGCCACCGAGCGCGGAGGAAACAGCCCGCGGGTCGTCTGCGTGCAGGGCGATGACGAGGCGTGCGCCCCCGACGGCGGACCGTACACACGGCCCGCATCACAACGGCCCGCCTCGCGCACGGCCCGCATCACAACGGCCCGCCTCGCGCACGGCCCCTCTCGTCAGGGCGCCAGCCGCTCGACCCGCCAGCCGTCAGCGGGCCCGTCGTGGACGTACCGCAGCCGGTCGTGCAGCCGGTTGTGCCGCCCCTGCCAGAATTCGACCGCCTCGGCGGCGACCCGGTAGCCGCCCCAGTGCGGGGGCGCCGGGACCTGCTCGCCCTCCGGGTAGCGGGCCGCCAACTCCTCGTAGGCGTGCTCCAGTTCGCCGCGCGAGCCGACGACCGCGGACTGGTCGCTGGCCCAGGCGCCCAGCTGGGAGCCGTGCGGGCGGGTACGGAAGTAGGCGGCGGTCTCATCCCGGCCGATGCGTTCCGCGATGCCGCTCACGATGACCTGGCGGGCGAGCGGGTGCCAGGGGAACAGCAGCGAGACATGGGGATTTTCGGCCATTTCGCGGCCTTTGCGGCTGGAGTAATTGGTGTAGAAGACAAAGCCGCGGGCGTCGAATGCCTTGAGGAGTACGGTCCTTGAGCTCGGCCGGCCGTCGGCGTCCGCCGTCGAGACGACCATCGCGTTCGGCTCGTGCAGACCGGCCGCGACCGCTTCCTTGAACCAGCGCGCGAATTGCTCGTACGGATCGGCCGCGAGATCGGCTTCGGCGAGCCCCTCGGCGCGGTAGTGCGCGCGCATGGGCGACGGGTCGGGGGTCTCGTAAAAGGGCGCGTCGGCAGGGTGCACGGCCTCATCTTGCAGCATCACCTCCGCCCGGGGCAGCCGGAAGGGGCGGAAGTCTGCCCGCCGTCGCCCGGACGTAACCCTCGCGTCAGCGAATCGACCGGTGTGCCGGATGTCACCTGCCCGTCAGGTGACGAACCCGCCAAAATCACGGGCCTGCCCACTGTGGCGTGTGCACATCGGAAGCTATCGTGTCCGGCCTGAAGGGACGCATCGCGCGCCCTGAAGAGCCCGGCACCACAGCAGCACACCGACGCAGCACACCGACGCCCCACCGCACACCGTGCCCGCCCGCGGCCCGACCCACCACGAGCGGCACCCTCGCGTGACCCATGCCCTGGCGGGGCATCACCCGGGTGACCGGTACGGACCGCGAGCTGCCCCGCGCAGCCGCGTAACCGCGCCGGCGCCCGCATCAGACTCGACTGCACGGCATCCGGTCCCAGGCCGTGTGCCGTCCCCATCATGAGGAGCCGCTTGATGTCCGACTTCGTACCCGGACTTGAGGGAGTCGTCGCGTTCGAGACGGAGATCGCCGAACCGGACAAGGAAGGCGGCGCGCTGCGCTATCGCGGCGTCGACATCGAGGACCTCGTCGGGCAGGTGTCCTTCGGGAACGTCTGGGGGCTGCTGGTCGACGGGGCGTTCAACCCCGGTCTGCCGCCCGCCGAGCCGTTCCCGATTCCCGTGCACTCGGGTGACATCCGGGTCGATGTGCAGTCCGCGCTGGCCATGCTCGCGCCCGTGTGGGGCCTGAAGCCGCTGCTGGACATCGATGAGAAGACGGCCCGCGACAATCTCGCGCGGGCGGCCGTCATGGCGCTGTCGTACGTCGCGCAGTCGGCGCGCGGGCAGGGCCTGCCGATGGTGCCGCAGCAGGAGATCGACAAGGCGGAGACCGTCGTGGAGCGCTTCATGAAGCGCTGGCGCGGCGAGCCCGACCCCAAACACGTCAAGGCCGTCGACGCCTACTGGACGTCGGCCGCCGAGCACGGCATGAACGCCTCCACCTTCACCGCCCGGGTCATCGCCTCCACCGGCGCCGATGTCGCGGCCGCGCTCTCCGGTGCGGTCGGTGCGATGTCCGGCCCGCTGCACGGCGGCGCGCCCTCCCGCGTCCTGGGCATGATCGAGGAGATCGAGCGGACCGGCGACGCCACCGCGTACGTCAAGAAGGCCCTGGACCGCGGCGAGCGGCTGATGGGCTTCGGCCACCGCGTCTACCGCGCCGAGGACCCGCGGGCCCGCGTGCTGCGCCGTACGGCCAAGGAGCTGGGCGCGCCGCGCTTCGAGGTCGCCGAGGCGCTGGAGAAGGCCGCCCTGGAGGAGCTGCACAACCGCCGCCCGGACCGGGTGCTGGCCACCAACGTCGAATTCTGGGCCGCCATCACCCTGGACTTCGCCGAGGTCCCGGCGCACATGTTCACCTCGATGTTCACCTGCGCCCGCACGGCCGGCTGGAGCGCCCACATCCTGGAACAGAAGCGGACGGGCCGCCTGGTCCGGCCGTCGGCCCGCTACGTCGGCCCGCCGTCCCGCAGCCCGCGCGAGATCGTGGGCTACGAGGGCATCGCGGGCTGATCCGCCCGGCCGTGGCGCTCGGGGGCTCTCAGAGCTTGCCCTCGAGCGCCACGGTGCGGTGTCCGCCGAGGCGCCGGATGAGCTCCGTGACGAAATCGGCCCGCAGGACGTCCCAGTTCCAGAACGAGAACCCGAGGTGGCCGAAGGTGTAGTAGTCGCCCTCCCATATCCACTGGTGCACGGGTGCCCGGACGTCACACGACGGGCAGCGCACAGGCGCGGGGTCCTCGGACTCGGCCCAGGTCTGGACGGCTTCCGCGAACAGCCCCCAGGCCTCGTCCTCCAGAACCCTGTCCTCGTCCATCAGCTCAACCCGCGTCGAGCAGTGCGGACAGGTCACGGCCTCGGGGTCGCCCTGGCCGGCGTCGAAAACCGTCCGGCCGACATGTATGGACAGCCCGAGGGCCCGGTCCGGATCGCCGTGGAACGCCTTCCCGCACTGCGGTCCGGGGGCGTAGCCGTCGCCCTCGATGTCGAACGCAGGCGCACTGGGCTCCGGCTCCACGATGCCCTCGGCCACCAGCCAGCTCAGCACCTCCGCCGCGAGCCGCGGCGCGTCCTCCGCGGTGGCATCGACGTCCACGACGGTGTCGAAGTAATTTCCCATGTCCCCCTGCACCCCCGGCCGTTGTTGCGGTTCATTCTTCTTCCCCCTGACCCGACATGGCGGACGGGGCCTCAGGACCTGGCAGAGCCTAGGGGTTCAGCACGTCATCGATGATCCTCGCCCACTGCTCCACCACCCGGTCCCGGCGGGCCGAGTCGTCCGTCAGCAGGTTGGCCAGGCCCAGCCCGCGCGCCATGTCCAGCAGTCCCTGGACGGTTTCCCGTACACCCGGCACCGTCTCGTCGGCCTCCAGCAGTGCCACCGCCGTACGGTGCGCCTCCCGCCCGACCCGGGCCTCCAGGGCCGTGACGCGGTCGCGCAGCTGCTCCTCGTCGGAGGCGGCCACCCACAGATGGAGCGCGGCGCGGAACAGCGGGCCCGTGTAGAGGTCGACCAGTTCCTCGACGATGATCCAGGTGCGGGCGATCGACCCGGCCGGCGGCAGATTGTGCGCGACCGCCTTCAGGGCGCCCTGGCGTTTCTCGGCGACATGCTCGACGGCCGCCGTGAACAGGTCCTCGCGGGTACGGAAATGGTGCTGGGCGGCGCCCCGCGACACGCCCGCCCGCTCGGCGACCACGGAGACCGTGCTGCCGCTCCAGCCGCGCTCCGCCAGGCAGGAGATGGCCGCTTCCAGGAGCCTCATCCGGGTGGCGCGGCTGCGTTCCTGCTGGGGCTGCTTGGGGCCGCGGGCGGGGGTCAGCGCGCCCATGCCGGGGCCCGTCGCTCCAGGAAGGCCGTCATGCCCTCGCGCGCCTCGGCGGAGCCGAAGAGCCGCGCGGACTGCTCGGCGAGCGCGTCGGTGTCGCGGTCGAAGGCGCGCAGTACCTCGGCCGTCACCAGCTTCTTCGACTCGGCCAGGCCCTGCGGTGAGCCCTTGCGCAGCCCCTCCAGTACGGGCGCGAGCCCGGCGTCCACATCCTCCGCCGCCAGTGTCACCAGCCCGATCCGGGCCGCCTCCGCCGCGCCGAACTTCTCGCCGGTGAGGTAGTAGCGGCCGGCGGCGCGCGGGTCCAGCCGCGGCAGCAGCGGCAGGGAGATGACGGCCGGCGCCAGCCCGAGCCGCGCCTCGGTGAAGGCGAAGGTGGCGTCCGGCCCGGCCGCCGAGATGTCGCAGGCGCCGAGCAGTCCCAGCCCCCCGGCCCGTACGTGGCCGGTGACGCGGGCGACGACCGGCCTGGGCAGCTCCACGATGGCGCGCAGCAACCGGGCCAGCCCCAGCGGCCCGTCCTTCGCCGCCCCGGAGGTGGCCTCGGAAAGGTCCGCACCGGCGCAGAACGTGCCGCCCGTGTGCGCGAGCACCACGGCGCGGGTGGCGTCGTCGGCCGCGGCGGCCGCGAGCCCCTGGTGGAGTTCGGCCACCAGGCGGGCGGAGAGCGCGTTGCGGTTGTGCGGGGAGTCCAGGGTGAGGGTGGTGATGCCGCACTCGTGGGAGCGGACCACAAGGGGTGTGGCGGGTGCGTCGGTGGTGTCCGAGGATGCGTCGGTCATCAGGCCGTAGAGCTCCTTTCCCTGCGCGTGGATCGCGCCGCGGAATCCTGTACGGGGCAGCCTGACCGGCAACGTACGCGATGACGTCACCTGCGCCGGGCGCGGCCCCCGCAACGGGCGTCCTGCCCTCAGTACGACTTGGGCAGGCCCAGCGACTGGTGCGAGACGAAGTTGAGGATCATCTCGCGGCTGACCGGCGCGATCCGCGCCACCCGGGCCGCCGTGATCATGGAGGCCAGGCCGTATTCGTGGGTCAGGCCGTTGCCGCCGAGGGTGTGGACGGCCTGGTCGACGGAGTGCACCGCCGCCTCGGCCGCCGCGTACTTGGCCATGTTGGCGGCTTCCCCGGCGCCCATGTCGTCGCCGGCGTCGTAGAGATGGGCGGCCTTCTGCATCATCAGCCGGGCCAGTTCCAGCTCGATATGGGCCTGTGCCAGCGGGTGTGCGAGGGCCTGGTGGGTGCCGATGGGCTCCTTCCAGACCTGGCGGGTACGGGCGTAGTCGACGGCCCGGTCGAGGGCGTAGCGGCCCATCCCGAGGGCGAACGCGGCGGTCATGATCCGCTCGGGGTTGAGCCCGGCGAAGAGCTGCAGGAGGCCGGCGTCCTCGTCGCCGACCAGCGCCTCGGCGGGCAGCCGCACATCATCCAGGGTCAGCTCGAACTGCTTCTCCGGGGCGGCCAGTTCCATGGCGATCGGGCTGCGGCCGAAGCCGGGGGTGTCGCGCGGGACGATGAAGAGGCAGGGCTTGAGGCGTCCGGTCCGGGCGTCCTCCGTGCGGCCGACGATCAGCGTCGCCTCGGCGATGTCGACCCCCGAGATGAACACCTTCCGCCCGTTGAGGATCCAGTCCGTGCCCTCCCGCCGGGCGGTGGTCGTGATCCGGTGCGAGTTGGAGCCGGCGTCCGGTTCGGTGATGCCGAACGCCATCTTGCGGGAGCCGTCGGCCAGGCCCGGCAGCCAGGCCCGCTTCTGCTCCTCGGTACCGAACCGGGCGATGACCGTGCCGCAGATGGCGGGTGAGACGACGAGCATCAGCAAGGGGCATCCCGCGGCCCCCAGCTCTTCCAGGACGATGGACAGTTCCGCTATGCCGCGGCCTCCGCCGCCGTATTCCTCGGGGAGGTTCACACCGAGATAGCCGAGCTCGGCCGCCTCCGTCCACAGGTCGTCGGTGTGTTTGCCCTCGGCGACGACGCGGGCGAAGTACTCACGGCCGTAGCGCTTGCCGAGGGCGGCGACGGCGGCCCGCAGGTCGCGGTGTTCCTCGGTCTCGATCACAGGGTTGCTCATGACGGCTCCTTCTGTGGGTGGATGAGGGTCGTACGGGAGCGGAAGTGCGACGGTGCGGTTCAGTCCGTGACGACGGCGAGCAGCGCGCCCACCTCGACCTGCTGTCCGGTGCGCACGGGCAGGGAGGTGAGGGTTCCGGCGGCCGGCGCGGTGATCTTGTGTTCCATCTTCATCGCCTCCAGCCACAGCAGCGGCCGCCCGGCCTCGACCCGGTCCCCCTCGGCGAGCCCCGCCGCGATCCGTACGACCGTGCCGGGCATCGGTGCGAGCAGCGAGCCGGGTTCGGTGCGGGCGGTGGGGTCGGGGAAGCGGGGGCGGGCGGTGAGGGTGCGGGTGGCCGGGGTGGGGGCGCTCCCGCCGGAGGCGGGCGGTGCGTCGACGTAGACCTGGTCGCCGTGGCGGGAGACGGTGAACTGCCGCCGCAGACCGTCGACTTCGAGCACCACCTCGTCCGGGGCGTGGCCGATCAGCCGTACGTCGGGGAAGCCCTCGGCGATCAGCCCGTCGCGCCCGAGCCGGTAGCGGATCTCGTACTCGGTGTCGGCGCAGGCATATGTCTTGACCTGCGGCCCCGACGGCACATTGCGAAAGCCCCCGAAGCGGGAGCGGCCGTGCGCGTCGGCGAGGGCGGCGGCGAGGGCGAAGACGCCGGCGCCGGCCGCTTCGGGCTCGGTCAGCGCGGCGAGATTGCGGTCGTAGAAGCCGGTGTCCAGCCCGGTGACGTCGGCGAACTCCGGGTGCCGCAGGGACCGTACGAGCAGCTCGCGGTTGGTGACCGGGCCGTGGATACGGGCCCGATCCAGGGCTCCCGCCAGCTTGCGTACGGCCTCGTCGCGGGTCGGCGCCCAGGCGATGACCTTGGCGAGCATCGGGTCGTAGTGGACGGTGATGGTGTCGCCGTCGGTGACGCCGGAGTCCAGGCGTACGCCGTCGGGCAGCGCGAGCCGGTACAGGGTGCCGGTCTGCGGGCGCCAGCCGGCCGCCGGGTCCTCGGCGTAGAGGCGGGCCTGGACGGCGTGCCCGGAGGGGGCGGGCGGGCGGGCCGGCAGCGCCCGGCCCTCGGCCACCTGTATCTGGAGGGCGACGAGATCGAGGCCGTGGATCTCCTCGGTGACCGGGTGCTCCACCTGGAGCCGGGTGTTCATTTCCAGGAAGTGGGCCCGGCCGTCGGCCGAGACCAGGAATTCCACGGTGCCCGCGCCCCGGTAGTCGATGGCGCGGGCCGCCTGGGCCGCGGCCTGGTACAGGGTCTCGCGCAGCGTGTCGCCAAGCCCCGGTGCCGGGGCCTCCTCGATGACTTTCTGGTGCCGTCGCTGGAGGGAGCAGTCACGGGTACCGAGCGTCCAGACGGTCCCGTGGGCGTCGGCGAGGATCTGCACCTCGACGTGGCGGCCGCCGACGACGTACGGCTCGACGAACACCTCTCCGTCACCGAAGGCGGCCGCCGCCTCGGCCTCGGCGGCCTTCAACTCACCAGGCAGATCGGAGAGTTCGGTGACCACGCGCATACCCCGGCCGCCGCCGCCCGCCGCCGCCTTCACCAGCAGCGGCAGCTCGGCCTCGGTGGCCGCCGCCGGGTCGACGGGCGCCAGCAGCGGCACCCCGGCCGCCGCCATCAGCTCCTTGGCCCGGGTCTTGGACGCCATCGCCTCGATGGCGGCGGGCGGCGGACCGATCCAGGCCAGGCCCGCGCCGGCCACGGCGGCCGCGAACCCCGCGTTCTCGGAGAGGAAGCCATAGCCCGGGTGGACGGCGTCCGCGCCCGCCGCCAGCGCGGCCCGCACGAGCAGATCGGCGCGGAGGTAGGTGTCGGCCGGGGCGTCGCCGGGGAGCCGTACCGCCGCGTCCGCCTCGTGTACGTGCGGCGCGCCGGCATCCGCGTCCGAGTGCACGGCGACGGTGGAAATGCCCAGCTCACGGCAGGTACGGAAGACTCTCCGGGCAATTTCCCCACGGTTGGCGACAAGTACGGAACGGATCACTTCTGCCTCACATCCGGAAGACGCCGAAGCCGCCCCGCGCGCCCTCGACCGGCGCGGTATGGAGGGCGGACAGACACAGGCCGAGGACGGTACGGGTGTCGCGCGGGTCGATGACGCCGTCGTCGTAGAGCCGCCCGGACAGGAACATCGGCAGGGACTCGGACTCGATCTGCTGCTCGACCATGGCGCGCAGTCCGGCGTCGGCCTCGTCGTCGTAGGGCTGCCCCTTGGCGGCGGCCGAGGCGCGGGCGACGATCGAGAGCACGCCGGCGAGCTGCTGCGGGCCCATGACGGCGGATTTGGCGCTGGGCCAGGCGAAGAGGAAGCGCGGGTCGTAGGCGCGGCCGCACATGCCGTAGTGCCCGGCTCCGTACGAGGCGCCCATGAGGACGGAGAGGTGCGGGACCTTCGAATTCGACACCGCGTTGATCATCATCGCGCCGTGCTTGATGATGCCGCCCTGCTCGTATTCCTTGCCGACCATGTAGCCGGTGGTGTTGTGGAGGAAGAGGAGCGGAATATCGCGCTGGTTGGCCAACTGGATGAACTGCGCGGCCTTTTGGGATTCGGCGCTGAACAGCACACCCTGCGCGTTGGCGAGGATGCCGACCGGATATCCGTGCAGCGCGGCCCAGCCGGTGGCCAGGCTCGGCCCGTACAGCGGCTTGAACTCGTCGAAGTCGGAGCCGTCCACGATCCGGGCGATGACCTCGCGGGGGTCGAACGGCGCCTTGAGGTCGCCGGGGACGATGCCCAGCAGCTCGTCCTCGTCGTGGAGGGGTGCGGCGGCCGGCCCCGGATCGGCGTGCGCCTTGCGCCAGTTGAGGCGGGCGATCACCCGCCGGGCCTGCCGTAGCGCATCCGGTTCGTCGAGCGCGAAGTAGTCGGCGAGTCCGGAGGTACGGGCATGCATCTCGGCGCCGCCCAGCGACTCGTCGTCGCTTTCCTCGCCCGTCGCCATCTTCACCAGCGGCGGGCCGCCGAGAAATACCTTCGCCCGCTCCTTGACCATGATGACGTGGTCGGACATTCCGGGGACATAGGCGCCGCCCGCGGTCGAGTTGCCGAAGACGACGGCCACGGTCGGAATGCCGGCCGCCGACAGCCGGGTGAGGTCCTTGAACAGCGCCCCGCCGGGAATGAAGATCTCTTTCTGGCTGGGCAGATCCGCGCCGCCCGATTCCACGAGCGAGACGACCGGCAGGCGGTTGGCGTAGGCGATCTCGTTCGCCCGCAGCGCCTTTTTCAGCGTCCAGGGGTTGCTGGCGCCGCCTCGTACGGTCGGGTCGTTCGCCGTGATCAGGCATTCGACGCCCTCGATCACCCCGATGCCGGTGACCAGCGAGGCCCCCACCGCGTAGTCGCTTCCCCAGGCCGCGAGCGGCGAGAGCTCGAGGAAGGGGGTGTCGGGGTCCAGGAGGAGTTCGATGCGCTCGCGGGCGAGGAGCTTGCCGCGCCCCCGGTGCCGGGCGACGTACTTCTCGCCGCCGCCCTCGACCGCCTTGCCGTGTTCCGCCTCGACCTCCGCCAGCTTCGCGAGCATCGCCGTACGACGCTCGGCGTATTCGGCACTCGCCGGGTCCAGCCCGCTTCCGAGCACGGTCAACACAACACCTCCGGTATGTCCATGTGCCGCGAGCGCAGCCACTCCCCCAGGGCCTTGGCCTGCGGATCGAACCGGGCCTGCGCCGCCACGCCCTCGCCGAGCAGTCCGTCGATGACGAAGTTCAGGGAGCGGAGGTTGGGGAGCAGGTGGCGGTCGATGGGCAGGTCGGCGCATTCGGGGAGGAGTTCGCGCAGCCGGTCCGTGGTGAGGGTGTGCGCCAGCCAGCGCCACGCCTGGTCCGTACGCACCCACACGCCGACGTTCGCCGCACCTCCCTTGTCGCCACTGCGGGCACCGGCGAGCAGGCCCAGCGGCGCGCGGCGGGTGGGAAGAGCGGAGTCGAGGGGCCCGGGGGGTTCCGGGTCGGGAAGCCGGGTCAACTCCCGGAATTCGGTGGCGGGTTGGATGTCGGCCCGGGTGCCGTCCGGCAGTACGGCCGTATGCGGCACCTCGGCCGCATCCACTGCCACCGCCTCGAAGACGCCGTACGGGGTGCCCTTGCCGGGCGGCGCGGTGACGTGGAAGCCGGGGTAGCCGGCCAGCGCCAGTTCGATCGCGGCGCCGCTGACCACCCGCCCCACCGCGTCCTGATCGGCGTCCCGCACGACCAGCCGCAGCAGCGCGCTCGCCTCCTCCTGGACGTCCGCGTCCTCGCGGTCGGTGCGGGCGAGCGTCCAGCGCACCTCGGCGGGGCGGTGGGCCGCGGCGTCGAAGGCCGCCTCCATCTGGGCCCGGACCAGCTTCGCCTTGGCCTCGACGGCAAGTCCGGTCAGCACGAAGGTGACCTCGTTGCGCCAGCCGCCCAGGCGGGTCAGTCCGGCCTTGAGCGTCGGCGGCGGCGCCTCGCCGCGCACGCCCGCGATCCGGACCCGGTCCGGCCCCTCCGCCGTCAGCCGCACGGTGTCGAGCCGGGCCGTCACATCCGGCCCCGCGTACCGCGCACCGGCCGTCTCGTACAGCAGCTGGGCGGTGACCGTACCGGCCGTGACGGCGCCGCCGGTACCCGGGTGCTTGGTGATCACCGAGCTGCCGTCGGCGGCGATCTCGGCGAGCGGGAAGCCGGGGCGCAGCAGGTCGGGGGCGTCGTCGGCGTCGAAGAAGGCGTAGTTCCCGCCGGTGGCCTGGGTGCCGCACTCCAGCACATGCCCGGCGACGACGGCGCCGGCCAGCTGGTCCAGGTCCTGCGGCCGCCAGCCGAAGTGCGCGGCGGCGGCCCCGCTGACCAGCGCCGCGTCGGTCACTCTTCCGGTCACCACCACATCGGCCCCGGCCCGCAGACACTCCGCGATCCCGCCGCCGCCCAGATAGGCGTTGGCGGTCAGTACGCCGTGCCCCCACCGCCGGTGCCGCATCAGATCGTCGCCCTCGACATGGGCCACCCGGACGGGGACGCCGGTCTTCTGCGCCAACTCCCTTACCGCGTCGGCCAGTCCGGCCGGGTTCAGGCCCCCCGCGTTGGTGACGATCCGCACCCCGCGCTCGGCGGCCAGCCCCAGGCCCTCCTCCAGCTGCCGCAGAAAGGTCTTGGCGTAGCCGCGCCCGGGGTCCTTGAGGCGGTCCCGGCCGAGGATGAGCATGGTGAGCTCGGCGAGATAGTCGCCGGTCAGGACGTCGAGGGGGCCGCCGGTGAGCATCTCGCGCAGGGCGTCGAAGCGGTCGCCGTAGAAGCCGGAGGCGTTGCCGATGCGCAGGGTGGCGGGGTCGGCGCCTATGGGGCCGCCGGTCATCGGCCGCCGCCCTTCGGCGCGGGCGCCCGGCCCTTCCCCGGCGGCCCCGCGAAGGCCTGGGCGATCCCCAGCCACCGCTCCGCGTCCGCGCCTTCGGCCCGTACGGTCGGCAGATCGCCGCGATGCGCCCGCTGTGTCACCAGCAGACAGAACTCCAGCGCGTCCGCGGTCACCCGCTGCGCCGCGTCCGGCGGCCCGTATGCCCAGACCTCCGGGGCTCCCGACGGCGTCCGCAGCTCCACCCGGAACTCCTCTTCGGGCGGGGTGAGTTGGTGGACGGAGTAGGCGAAGTTGCGGGTCCGCACCCCGATCCTGGCGATATGGCGCAGCCGGTCCGTGGGGATACGCGTCACCCCCAGCGCATCCGCGACATCCTGGCCGTGCGCCCAGGTCTCCATCAGCCGCGCGGTCGCCATCGAGGCCACGCTCATCGGCGGCCCGTACCAGGGCAGTTTCTCGCCCGCCGGCCACCGCCCGAGCGCCTCCCACAGCGCCTCGCGCCCGCCCCGCCAGCCCTCGAGCAGCTCAGCCGGTGACGCCTTCGCCCCTTCCTCCGCCCCCTCGTCGACGAAGGTCAGCGGCGAGGCGAGCGCCTCCGGCACGGCCTCCCGGGCGAAACGGTCCGGGTCGGTGGCCGCGAGCAGCGACTTCCGGTCGGTCCAGGCCAGATGCGCGATCTGGTGGGCGACGGTCCAGCCCTCGGCGGGTGTCGGCGTCGCCCACCGCTCGGCCGGGAGGCCGGCGACCAGGGTGTCCAGCTCCTCGCTCTCGTCCCTGAGGTCCGCCAGTACGGCGCCGGGATCGGACACGCGACACTCCCCTCGTCACCCCAACTGCCGTGCTGTCAGGGCATGTTGACATCGACGTACAGGCAGACGGATGTGCTGCTGGTTCCGGTGCTGGTGCGCTCCGAGCGTGGCAGCGGGGACAGAAACAATCAAGCACGCCTGCATGATTTTCTGTTTCGGCGCCGACCGGCATTCCCGCCAAGTCGGCGCATACGGCGCAGGGGCGCGGCGGCCGAGCGCCTACGGGGCTGCGGGCTACGGGCTACGGGCTACGGGCTACGGGCTACGGGCTGTCGTACCTCTCCGGCACGCGGCCGTGGCTTGCCTGAGCGAGGCCGTCACGGTCACCGGTCGGGGCCGGGCCCGTTCCGGCCCGGCCCGGCTCGGCTCGGCTCGGCCATCCGAGGGAGACCGCTCAGCCGTGCGCCGCCGCCCCCGCGCTCCGTACCGCCCCCACACTCGCCACCACGACCAGCCCGATCGCCACGACCTCGGCCCAGCCCAGCGACTGGTGCAGGACGAGGAATCCGGCGGTGGCCGCCGCGGCCGGCTCCAGGCTCATCATGACCGCGAAGCCGGAGGCCGGGAGCTTGCGCAGGGCGAGCAGTTCCAGGGTGTAGGGCATGACGGACGACATCAGGGCGACGGCCGCGCCCAGTCCCAGGGTGACCGGGTCCAGCAGGGCGGAGCCCGCGGTGGAGATGCCGAGCGGCAGGCTGAGCAGCGCCGCGACGGTCATCGCCAGCGCCAGCCCGTCCGCCTGCGGGAAGCGCTGTCCGGTACGGGCCGAGAGCAGGATGTACGCGGCCCACAGCCCGCCGGCCGCGAGCGCGAACGCGGCCCCGACGAGGTTGAGACCGTCGAACCCCTCGCGCCCCAGCAGCACCACACCGCCCAGCGCGAACGCCGCCCACACCAGGCTCAGCAGCCGGCGCGAGGTGGCCACCGACAGGATCAGCGGCCCGAGGAATTCCAGGGTGACGGCGGCCCCCAGCGGAATGCGGTCGATCGCCTCGTAGAAGAGCGAGTTCATGCCTGCCAGTGCGACGCCGAAGGCGAGCACGGTGGCCCAGTCGCCGCGCGTATAGCCACGCAGCTTGGGGCGGCAGGCGAGCAGCAGCACCAGCGAGGCGGCGACCAGCCGCAGCGTGACGACGCCCAGCGCACCGGCCCGCGGAAAGAGCAGCACCGCCACCGAGGCGCCGAACTGCAGCGAGATGATCCCGCCGATCACCAGCGCCGCCGACCCGAGCCGCCCGCGCGCGCCCGCGGCCCCGGCGGTCCCGGCCTGGGCCTCCGCCGTCAGCACCTCGGGCGAGGCCGGCACGGGCTGCGGGATACCGCCGTCGCCGGGGTGCGCGGATGCGGCGGCCGTGCCGCCGGGGTGATCGGAGGGGCGGGTGGGAGCAGAAGCGGGACCGGCCGATATGGGGCCGTCAGGGCTGCCGGGACTGGGATTCACATCCCCCACGCTAAGGCCCGCCCTTCCGCTCCGTGAAATGCCGTTTCCCTTGTTGTTATGCTCCGCACGCATGAGCATCGAGCTGCGTCATTTCCGCTGCTTTCTCGCCATCGCCGAAACACTCAGCATCACCCGCGCCGCCGAGCGCCTCCGCCTCACCCAGCCCGCCGTCTCCCGCACGCTCCGCCAGCTGGAACAGGAACTGGGCAGCCGCCTCGTCGACCGCTCCACCCACCACCTCGCGCTCACCCCGGACGGCGTCGCCTTCCGCGACCAGGCGGCCATCGCGGTCACCGCCTTCGACCGCGCCCTCGCCCGCCCCCACGGTGCCACCTGGCCGCTGCGCCTGGGCCACGCCTGGTCGGCCGCGGGCACGTACACCACCTCCCTCCTCCGCCGCTGGCACGAGGAGCACCCCGACACCCCGCTCGAACTCCTCCGCATCGACGACCGCACGGCCGGCCTCGCCCGCGGCGACGTGGACGCGGCCCTGCTCCGCGGCGAGGTATGGGCCCCGGGCCTGGTCACCGAGCAGCTGACCACCGAAACCCGGGTAGCCGGCCTCCCCGCCGACGACCCGCTCGCCCAGCGCTCCGCCCTCACCCTCACCGACCTGACCGACCGCACCATCGCCCTGAACACCGTCTCCGGCACCACCACCCTCGACCTCTGGCCCGCGACCGCCCGCCCGGCCACCACGATCACCATCGGCAACACCGACGACTGGATCGCCGCCATCACCGGCGGCCGCGCGATCGGCATCACCACCTCCGCCACCGCCGGCATGCACCCCCACCCCGCCATGGCCTACGTCCCCCTCACCGACGCCCCGCCCGTCCCCGTGGTCCTGGCCTGGCGCGACGGCCCCGGCCATCCCCGCATCCCGGACCTGGTCAGGCTGGCCCGCGAGGTCCTGGGGCACCCGCCCGAAGGGGCCTACCGCAGAGGGCACGCATAGTCCGTACGCACGCGATGCGGACTGCAGGCAATCAGATTGAGCGAGAGGAAGCGGCCGCCCGTCACCCACCACCCGCCGACTCGGTCCTCACCGGCGGACAGGACTCGTACGGTCTCGTCGTACGAAGGCTCCCCCGCATACGAACCGTCGAGGAGCTCGGCGTACTGGGCGATGTACCCGGCGTACCAATCGGCCCCTCCCTTCGGTTCGTAGAACGTCTCCTCAATCCGGAAGGCCGGCTTCAACAGCCAGTCCGCGCACTCCAGCGGCATCACCTGAGCGGACGCGAACTCCTTGTGCCCCGGCCGCCGATGAGCGTCCCCCGGCTTGACGAGAACATCCCCATGGCCGAGCCAGATGTAGGCATGGTGATGGCGCGTGCCCATCGTTCTCCCTTGGTTCCAGTGGCCCAACTGGCCTGCCTGGACGGCAAGGCGGCCCGCGCCCAGGAGAACGGGACCGCCCTGACTTGGTTCACGGACTACTGGCGGCCGCACCCATCGCCGTCGTCGTGACACGGGAACTGCTCGTCGACTTCGGCCCAAAGGAGATCACCCGCGTGCCCCACATCATCGACAAGTCCGAGTTCCGCCAGCTCTTCAAGACGTTCGAACACTCGGCATGGCACCTGGAATGCCGCCAAGGCTACGCTTCCGACCGCGAGGACGAGGCGTACGGCGAGTTCCTCAAAACAGGAACTGTGGCGTGGGATCTCGACAGCGAATGGTGCAAGAACATCAGCGCACAGACAGCAGCGGGTAAGCGCGTCGGCCGGGTGCGTATCGTCGACAACCCTCCGACAACCGGCCAGCTCTTTCTCCTCGGCTACGCGCAGTGCAATGCGGCCACAGGCGAAGATGTGCGAAACCTATGGCGCACCGACGCCGAGCAACTGCAACTGCCCACCGAAGATTTCTGGATCTTCGACTCCCGCCTGGTCGCACTGCTTCATTTCGACGACGAGGACACTTTCCTCAATGTTGAATTGATCACGGAGCCCACAGAGGTAGTGCGCTACACCCAAGTACGCGATGCCGCGCTGCATCGCTCTGCCCCCTTCGAAGAGTTCGCGGCGCAGGTGGCCGCAATCAAGGAATAATACGTAACCGGTGAGCACGGACTACCAACAAGCGCGAGCCGCGCTCGGAGTACGCCTGCGTGAACTCCGTGTCTCGCGTCCTGGAGGCCGGCTCACTGGAACCCAGCTGGCACAGCGCCTCGGGTGGCCACACTCAAAGATCTACAACCTGGAAAACGGGAAGCAGACAGCAACACCGGAAGATCTGCGAGCATGGACAAATGCCATCGATCAGCCCGAGACATTTGACGAGCTGTATAGGCGCCTTAGGGGATTTGAATCCCAGATTCGGTCGTGGCGACGTCAACTTGCCTCGGGTCACCGTCCAGTGCAAGAGAACTGGAACACCGAGATCGCACGGACCAAGGTCATTTACGCATGGGAAGAAGCCGTCATCGAGGGAATGCTTCAGACTGCCGATCCATGTCTACGACGACAGGAACGTGTCGGTCGAGCTGGTGTCAGCGAGTCTTAAGGTCAATCAGCAGGCCGAGATCGCTCTGTACCTCAAGGCATTCGAGCAGCTCCGAGGCATGGCCGCTTACGATGCGCAGGCGCAGACGCTCATCCTGAAGGCGCACGAGGCATTGCGCTGAGTCGGTGACGTAGGCGCGGAAGGCGTCCGGGAGTGAGCGCGGGTCGTCCCGCTTCAGCGTTGCCAGGAACCACCGCAGCGTCATAGCCATCACGACCCTGCATGTGCCCGCGCTCTCTTTCGGGCACCCGCCGGGGTCTGGTGCGTGCGGACGGCCCCGGCTCTCCAGGGGAGCCGGAGCCGCGACGATTGGTGGCTCGACCCGGTGCTCGGAAGAGCACCGGGTCGAGCCTGCTTCCCTCACCGCATAACGCGAGCGGCATCCGTGAAGAGCGCGCCTAGGACTGCGCTCCGCGAGTCCACACAACCCCCGATGATCACGCGGTGACCGTACCCGTCCGCACCCGCGTCCGTGTGCCGAAGTTGTCACCAACGAGAGCAGCCGATCTGCTGGTCTGCCAGCGGCGAGGGAGGGCGATCGTCACCGGGTAAGCACACTGCTTGCCACAACCGGCTCGGGCAGCACGGCATAGTCACCGGCACCAGCTGCCACGTTCACGTCACCGCTGGCGCAACTCACCGAACCAGCGCACGATCGCCGACGTGGCCGCGACATTGGACCCCAGGTGACGGGATCCGTGGTAGTCGACAGCACCAAGATCAACGACCGGGGCGTCCACGCCATTCCTGAGCAGAGCATCCTGGCAGTGCTCCGTATTGGCGGTGGCGGCCTGCTCGTCCCCAGTCGCCATATAGAGCCGGACCGGGGCGTGGGGGGCCCAGTCGGTGCATACGGCATCGGTTGTGCGCAGCGCCGCTGCCAGCGGCCCCGTCGGATGCGCGAGTAGCTCGCGGCCGTGATCGGTCAGCAGCTCGCCGACAGTGCCCGGGGTACCCCGCATCAGCTGCTCCCCCGTGTGCGCGCCGTCGAAGAGCGCCTCCACAGTGCTGTCATACGGGGCTCGAAAGACCTCGCCAGGGCTGTCGTAGACGTGGTGGAGCCGGTTGAACGCCACCAAGGTGTAGGCCGCGTACAGCACACCGGACTTGGGTTCCAGCCTGCCCTCGAACAAGGCGGGCAACTCCGCGCCACTGAAGTCGTAGGCGCCGCTGACCGGTGCCAGCGCGCCCAGCCTGAACCAGCGGTCCTCACCCGCCTGAAGAGCCCGGCCCAGCCCCAGTGCCGCCGAGGCGCCCTGTGAGAAGCCAGTGGCCATGACCTTCCGCTCCAGCACATGTCCGGTGCGCGGCGCGAAGGCGCGGGCCGCCCGCAGCATGTCCAGAGATGCCGTGGTCTCGGAGCCGATGTCCATCCAAGGGTGCAAACCGGGACCCTTACCCATCCCCAGATAGTCGGGCGCGACACCCGCGGCACCCGCCGACGCATGCGCGATCACCGGCGCGGACACGAAGGCGCCGCGACGCATGGACGGGGAATCGTCCTTGTGAATGCCCGTGCCGTGCGCGAAGGAGACAGCCTGCAACCGTCTCTCACTGTTGAGCGGCAGCACGAGCAGCCCGCTCGCTGTGGTGGGCCTTCCATGCGGATCGACGGTCTGGTAGACCAGCCGGTACGCGACCACGCCGTACCGAACGGTGCCGTCATCGAACCCGGCACCGCGCAGCTCGGCGGCCACGGCCCGCGGGGTCGCGAGCGTGTACAGCTTCTCGGCGGAGACCAGCCGGCCCCGGCCACGCTCCTCGTGCTGCGCCTGGGCATGGGCGGCGTGCGCAGCGGTGGCGGTGGCGGTGGCGACGGCCGGCCCGCTCAGCATCAGGCCGCAGCAGACGGCTGCCCCTACTGCCAGGAGGCCGCCGCGGTACCGCGTTGCCCTGCGCGAGGATGGTGAGACGGAGATGACCACAAGTTCCTCCAAACGTGGCTCGTCAAAAGCCAGTTCAGCCTCACGCATACCGAACTACGACGCACTGGTGCAGACCCCCGGGTCTTCCTGGCGCCTACCCCCGTTCGCGTACCGCCCGAAGACGGCCAGCACCATGCTCTGTTTGGGAGGTGCAGCTGACCCCGCCGACCCCGCACAGGGTCTCTCCTTGATGCGCCTGCTGCGATCTTGGTGACAACAAGTCCGCCTGCGTGACAACCATCGTGCTTCGGTTCAGTCCGCCGCAAGATCGCGAAGTCAGACTGGAGTACTAGGCCGGAAGATCAAGCAGAAGCAGTTGGGCAGATCGACGGGCTACTCGGAGTCGTACATCAGTCAGGTCGAGTCCGGGAAGATCATGCCGAGTGAGAAGTTCGCGAGCGCCTGTGATCTGACCTTCGGGACGAACGGGCTGTTCACAGGCTTGCTCCACCGGATCGAAGAGGGGGACCACCCCACACAGTTCGTGCCCTACGTCCAGTTGGAACAGAGGACTTTGGGCATCCTGGGCTTCGCGACGACGACCCTGATGGGATTGCTGCAGACCGAGGAGTACGCGTACGCCATCTTCCGCGCTGGTCATCCGTGCCAACCGGAGGAGGTGATCCAAGGGAAGACAGCTGCGCGCATGAGGCGACGCGAAGTCCTCAACCGAGACAAGCCGCCGACGCTGTGGGCCGTGCTTCACGAGGCGTGTCTGCGCACTCATGTGGGAGGCTCGTCCATCATGGCCGGTCAGCTTGAGTACCTGGTGGAGCTAGCCGCTCGCCCCGGCCTCGATCTCCAGGTGATCCCCTTCACGGCAGGGGCCGCGGCCGCACACTCAGCGCCGTTCACCCTGCTCACCTTCAGGGACTCACCCACGGTGCTGTACTCGGAAGATCCGCAGGGAGGCCGACTCTGCCGCAGGGCGGCGCCGGTTGTGGCTGCCATGCAAAACTACGATCGGCTGCGGGCGCACGCGCTGCCCCCTGACGAGTCGCTGGCCTTCATCAAGACTGTGCGCGAGGAGTACACGCCATGAGCCCTGACCGGGACCTCACGTCTGCCGTATGGATCAAGTCGTCGTACAGCACATCATCCGGCGGCGAATGCATCGAGCTCTCCCGAAGCTTCGCAGTATCCGGGCTAGTTCCTGTCAGGGATTCGAAGAACCAGTATGGTCCTGTGCTGGTCCTCTCTACGGACGGCTGGTCGTCGTTTATCTCCGCCGTCAAGCGCGAAGAGTTCCGAGCCTGAGCCACGTGCAAAAGTTCAAAGTCGACGGCCCTCGTGATCGCGGGGGCCGTCGTCGTGTCAGCAGGCCAGCGGGGGTGGGTGGCGGACTGCGCTGTCCGCAGACCGCCCCCGGATCATCGCTCCCCCGTCTCCCCCAGCCCCTCCGCCAGCACCTCCGCCAGATGCCGCCCCCGGCGGTCGGCCAGCTGGGCGAGCTGCGTGCGGCAGGAGAAGCCGTCGGCGAGGATTTCCGTCTCCGGCCCCGACTCCCTCACGGCGGGCAGGAGCTGGTCCTCTGCGCAGGCGGCGGAGACTTCGTAGTGGCCGCGCTCGAAGCCGAAGTTGCCGGCCAGGCCGCAGCAGCCGCCGCTCAAGTCGCCGGTGAGGCCGGCCTGTTCTCGTAGGTGGCGGTCGGCCGCGTCGCCCAGTACGGCGTGCTGGTGGCAGTGGGTCTGGCCGGCGACGGGGCGGTTGATGCGGGGCGGGCGCCAGTCGGGGGTCAGGGTCACCAGGGCTTCGGCGAAGGTCATGACGGAGGAGGCGAGGCGGGCGGCGCGGGGGTCGCCGGAGAGGAGTTCCGGGAGGTCGGTGCGGAGGGCGGCGGCGCAGCTCGGCTCGAGGACGATCAGGGGGCGGTCGGCCGAGAGCAGGGGGTCGAGGATGTCGACCGTACGGCGCATGACGGCGCGGGCCTGGTCGAGCTGGCCGGTGGAGACGTAGGTCAGGCCGCAGCACAGGGGGCGGTGGCGGCGGGGCAGGGTCCCCGCGGAGCGCAGGGGTGCGGTCGGGGGGAGGAGGGGGCGGAGGCCGGCCGCCTCCAGGACCTTGACCGCGGCCCGGCCGACCTGCGGGGAGAGGAAGTTGGTGAAGGTGTCGGGCCAGAGGATCACGGTGCGGCCCGCGGCCGGGGCGGCGTCGGACTTCCGGCGGCGCCACCACCAGCGGGTGAAGGGTTCGGAGGCCAGGGAGGGGATGGTGCGCTCGGGGGCGATGCCGCCGAGGCGTTTGGCGACGGCGGCCAGGGGGGTGCGGGCGAGGGCGTTGAGGGCGGGGGCGGCGGGGGCCGCGGCGTGCAGCCACTGCGGGAGGCGGCCCATGGAGTAGTGGGCGGCGGGGCGGCGGCGGCCCTCGTAGTGGTGGTACAGGAATTCGGCCTTGTAGGTCGCCATGTCGACGCCCACCGGGCAGTCGGTGCGGCAGCCCTTGCAGGACAGGCAGAGGTCGAGCGCGTCGTGGACTTCGGGCGAGCGCCAGCCGTCGGTGATCACCTCGCCCGCCAGCATCTCGTGCAGGAGGCGGGCCCGGCCGCGGGTGGAGTGCTGTTCCTCGCCGGTGGCGCGGAAGGAGGGGCACATGACGTCGGAGGAGCCGGAACTCAAGGTGGTGTTACGGCATTTGGCGACACCCACGCAGCGGCGTACGGCGGCGGAGAAGTCGCCGCCGTCGTGCGGGTAGCCGAATTCCACCGGGACCGGGCGCCTGGGCAGTACGTCGAAGCGGAGGTTCTCGTCGAGGCGGGCGGGGCGGACGAGCATGCCGGGGTTGAGGCCGGCGGCCGGGTCCCAGAGCGATTTGAACCGCTCGAAGACGCCGACCAGCTCCGGGCCGTACATCTTGGGGAGAAGTTCGGCGCGGGCCTGGCCGTCCCCGTGCTCGCCGGAGAGGGAGCCGCCGTGGGAGACCACCAACTCTCCCAGGTCGTAGGAGAATTCGCGGAAGCGGCGGATTCCGGGCGCGGTGAGCAGGTCGAAGTTGATGCGGATGTGGATGCAGCCGTCGCCGAAGTGGCCGTAGGGGGTGCCCCGTAGGCCGTACTGACCCAGGAGGGCGCGGAAGTCCCTCAGATACGCCCCCAGTTGGGCGGGCGGCACGGCGCAGTCCTCCCAGCCCGGCCAGGCCTCTCCCCCGTCCGCCGTCCGGGTCGCCGTGCCCGAGGCGTCCTCGCGGATGCGCCACAGCGCCCGTTGGCCGGCCGGGTCCGTGACGACGGTGTGGTCGGTGGTGCCCTCCGCCGCCCGGCACAGCGCCTCGGCGTGCGCCCTGGCCTCCTCGGGGCTCGCGCCGCCCATCTCGACGAACAGCCAGGCGCCGCCCTTGGGGAGGCCGGCGGCGGAGCCCACGAGGTCGGCGGCCATCCCCTCGACGGTCATCGGATGATGCGGGAGGAGGGTGTGGGCGGCCTCGGCCGCGGCGCTCTCGTCGGGGTAGGCGAGGACGGCGAGCACCCGGGCCGCCGGGGTCTCCACCAGCCGTACGGTCGCCTCCGTCAGCACGCCGAGGGTGCCCTCGCTGCCGGTGAGCGCGCGGGCGAGGTCGGCGCCGGCCTCGGGCAGCAGGGCGTCGAGCGCATAGCCGGAGATGCGGCGGGGAAGGCCGGTCGGGTATCCGGTGCGCAGCAGGGCCAACTCCCGCTCCACCAGGGCCTTTACACCATCTCGAAGGCGTGGCGGCAGTCCGGTGGGTGCGCCCGTGGCGTCCGTGCCCCGCCCGGCCCGCACCCGCTCGCCGCCGTATGTCAGCAGCTCCAGCTCGCCCACGCTGTCGGCGGTGGTGCCCCAGGCCACCGAGTGGGAGCCGCAGGAGTTGTTGCCGATCATGCCGCCGAGGGTGCAGCGGCTGTGGGTGGAGGGGTCGGGGCCGAAGGTCAGGCCGTGCGGAGCGGCGGCGGCCCGGAGGTCGTCCAGGATGACGCCCGGCTGCACGACCGCGGTACGGGCCTGCGGGTCCAGCGCGACGATGCGGCGCATATGGCGGGTGAAGTCGAGGACCACGCCGACGCCGGTCGCCTGCCCGGCGATACTGGTCCCGGCGCCGCGGGGTACGACCGGCACGCCGTGCTCCCGGCACACCCGCAGCGCCGCGGCGACGTCCTCGGCGTCCCGGGGCGCGACCACCGCCCGGGGCACCCGCCGGTAGTTGGACGCGTCCATCGTCATCAGCGCCCGGTCGGCGGCGGCGAACGAGACCTCCCCTCGTACCGCCGCCGTCAGCTCCTTCTCCAGGGTCCGGTTCTCCGTCTCCGTACGATCAGCCATGTCCCCAGCCTGCCCACTGGAGCGGGTTCATGGCCCTTCGACGGGCCCGTTCAGTGCGCAGGAATGGTGGCGGCGGCCGGCGTACGTTCCTCCGCCGCGGCCCCGGCCGGGTGGAAGCGGAAGACGTTCTTTGGGTCGTGGACGGCCTTGAGGGCCGCCAGCCGCCGGTTCTCATCGGCGTCGTGCACGCTGCGCGCCACCTCCGCCGCATCCGGCCGCTCTCCGTGTCCGCCGAAGAGGAAGTTCACGCTGCGGCCGAGCCGCCAGGGCGCGACGGCCGCGAACGCCTCGGCGTGCCGTGCCCGTACCGCCGCCGGATCCGTTCCGTTCAGCGGCGACAGCAGCCGCAGCGCATACCGGGCGTCCCGGTGGCCAACGGCACCGCCGCGCCCGCCCATTGCGCCCCCGAGGTGGTTGAGCTGGACCACGACCATCATCGGGGCGGCCGGCCCGGTCAGCGCGGCCACCCGGCGCAGCGCCGCCGCGTCCAGCCCGCTGAGCAGCGCATTGTCGCCGTCGTAGGCGTGCGGGTCGCTGGGGTCCCGGTGGATGGTGCCCGACTCGGCGTACGGCATCTCGCGCAGATCGTCGCTCACCCGCGGGCCCACCGCACGCAGCGGCGCCACCAGCCGCTCGCCGTCCTCCGCGCTCCCCGTGTACGCGATCCGGATCTGCGCGAGATAGCGGCCGCGCAGGGTATCCGGCAGCTGGGGGATGTCGGGGTACGCGATCAGCGCGACCGACGAGGTCAGCTCGTCCGGGATGGTCTCGGTCCAGCGCAGATACGCCGCCAGCGCCTCGTCGAGGTGCTCACCGCCGAAGACCAGCTGCCCGCCGTACAGCCGGGCCACCGGCACCAGCGCGAACTCCATCGCGGTCACCACCCCGAAGCCGTGGCCGCCCCCGAGGAGCGCCCCGAACAGCTCGGGATCGCTCTCCGCGGTGAGGTGCAGCAGCCGGGCGTCGGCGGTGACCAGGTCGAGGGAGCGGACGTGGTCGGCGGCGAAGCCGTAGGTGCGGGCCAGCACGCCCACCCCGCCCCCGAGGGTGTACGAGATCACGCCGACGCCCGGGGAGGAGCCGTTGAGCGGCGCGAGCCCGTGCGGGGCGGCCGCCTCGATGACCTGGCCCCAGACCACGCCCGCCTGGACCCGTGCGGTGCCGGCCGCCGTGTCCACCGTCACCCCCGACATCCGCCGCGTACTGATCAGCAGCCCGCCGTCGGTGGCCGCGGACAGCCCGTGTCCGGTGGCCTGGACGGCGACCGGCAGCCCCTGGTCCCGGGCGAAGCGCACCGCGGCGACCACGTCGTCGGCGTCCTGCGCGCCGACGATGACGGCCGGGCGGTGGGCGTAGGCCGTCTGGAAGCCGGACCGTTCGGCGTCATAGCCCTCGTCGGCGGGGAGGAGGACCGGGCCGCGGACACGGCGGGCGAGGTCGGTGAGGGCGGCCGGGTCGAGCGCCGTGGTGGCGGTCCGGTCCTGGGCGGGTGCGGTGGTCGTCGTCTGCATGCCCCGCACTCTGGCGCCATAACTTGACACCTGCCGTCATATATAAAACCGGATATGAAGTCCGACCGTCTCCTGTCCGTCCTGCTGCTGCTCCAGACCCGCGGCCGGGTCCCCGCCTCCGAGCTCGCCGAGCGGCTGGAGGTCTCCACCCGGACCGTCTACCGCGATATCGAGTCGCTGTCGGCGGCGGGGGTGCCGGTGTATGCGGAGCGCGGGCGGCACGGCGGGATCGCGCTGCTTCCCGGCTTCCGTACGGACGTGACGGGGATGACCACCGATGAGGCGCGCGCCCTGTTCATCCTGGCGGCACAGGGCGCGCACACCGCGCTGGGGCTGGACGACGCGCTGGGTTCCGCGCTGCGCAAGGTGATGGCGGCGCTGCCCGCCCCGCACCGCCCGGCCGCGGAACTGACCGGCCGCCGGATCCTGGTGGACCCCGACAGATGGCTGGCGGGCCCCCGCCCCGCCGTCGACCTGAACGAACTCCACACCGCCGTCTTCACCGACCACCGGCTGCGCATCCGTTATCGCCACAGCGGCGAGACCCGCCCACGCACCTACACCGTCGATCCGTACGGCCTGGTGGCCAAGGCGGGCACCTGGTACCTGGTGGCCGACCGGCGCGGCACCCCGCAGCTCTTCCGGGCCGACCGGGTGGCGTCGGCGACGCTCACCGACGCCCCGGTGCGGCGCCGGGCGGGCGTGGAGCTGGCCGAGGTGTGGCAGCAGCTGCGGCGCAAGGTGGAGGAGCGGCCCGCGGGCGTACGGGTGACCGCCCGGATCCGCCGCGACCGGCTGGATCTGGCCGTACGCATCCTGGGGCCCGCGCTGACCGGACCGCCCCGGACGGGTGAGGATGAGGATGAGGACGGCTGGGCCGTCGTCGAGCTGGCGTACCCGGTGGTCGAGGCCGTCCGCCAGCTGCTGCAGTTCAGCGACTCCCTGGAGGTGCTGGACCCGCCGGAGGCCCGGCGGGTGATGGCGCGGGCGGCGGCGGCCCTCGGCGATATGTACGGCGGGGACGAGACGGGCCCGTAGGGCGAGCGTCCAACGGGCCGGGCGGTGTGAGCCCGTCTCGGCGAACGACTGATCTCCATCTCACCGGGTGGACGCGCCGCCGAAGCACGTACCGTGACGGATTAGGCTTCCTCCGTGGCTGATATCCAGATTCCCGCTGACATCAAGCCCGCCGACGGACGCTTCGGCGCGGGCCCCTCGAAGGTGCGTACGGAGGCGCTCGGCGCCCTGGCCGCCACCGGTTCCTCTCTTCTCGGCACGTCCCACCGCCAGGCCCCGGTCAAGAACCTGGTCGGCAAGGTGCGCGACGGCGTACGTGACCTTTTCCAGCTCCCCGAGGGCTACGAAGTCGTCCTGGGCAACGGCGGCTCGACCGCGTTCTGGGACATCGCGACGCACGGTCTGATCGAGAACAAGTCCCAGCACCTGTCCTTCGGCGAGTTCTCCTCCAAGTTCGCCAAGGCCGCCAAGCTGGCGCCGTGGCTGGCCGAGCCCACCGTCATCTCCGCCGACCCGGGCAGCCACCCGGACCCGGAGGCCGAGGAGGGCGTGGACGTCTACGCCTTCACCCACAACGAGACCTCGACCGGCGTCGCGGCCCCCATCCAGCGCGTCGCGGGCGCCGACTCCGGTTCCCTGGTCCTGGTCGACGCCACCTCCGGCGCCGGCGGCCTCCCCGTGGACATCGCCGAGACCGACGTCTACTACTTCGCCCCGCAGAAGTCCTTCGCCTCCGACGGCGGTCTGTGGCTGGCGGCGTTCTCCCCGGCCGCCCTGGAGCGCGCCCGCGCCATCCACGCGTCCGGCCGCCACATCCCGGAGTTCTTCTCGCTCCCGACGGCGATCGACAACTCCCTGAAGAACCAGACGTACAACACCCCGGCGCTGTCCACCCTCTTCCTGCTCAACGAGCAGCTGGAGTGGCTCAACGGCCAGGGCGGCCTGGACTGGGCGGTCCGCCGCACCGCGACCTCCGCGCGCACCCTCTACGGCTGGGCCGAGGACTCCAAGTACGCCACGCCCTTCGTCGTCGACCCGGCCAAGCGCTCGGCGGTCATCGGCACGATCGACTTCAACGACGACATCGACGCGTCCGCCATCGCCAAGGCGCTGCGCGCCAACGGCATCGTCGACACCGAGCCGTACCGCAAGCTCGGCCGCAACCAACTGCGCGTCGCGATGTTCCCGGCCATCGAGCCGTCGGACGTCGAGGCGCTGACGGCCTGCATCGATTACGTCATCGAGAAGCTGTAGCGTCCGCCGCCGTTCACGGATTTCCGTAGCGCGCATCGCCATAGGCCCCGGCAGGAAACTGCCGGGGCCTATGCCTTTCGTTTCTCCAGGTACCAGCGGCCCCACCTGTCGAGGTGCGCCGCGATGTCCCGCAGGGATGCGCCGGTCTCCGTCAGGGAGTACTCGACCTTCGGCGGCACCTCCCCGTAGACGGTGCGTATGACCAGGTCATCGGCCTCCATCTCGCGCAGCTGACGGGTGAGCATGCGCTGGGTGATGCTCGGCAGGGCGCGCCTGAGTTCACCGAAGCGCAGGGTGCCGTGTGTCAGCAGCAGATTCAGTACGGCCAATTTCCAGCGGCCGCCCAGCACTTCCATGGCGATTTCGATGGCGCAGTATTCCTGGGTGTTCGGTACGTCGCCGCGCACGCAACCTTCCTATCCACGTCGGTATACAGAGTGGTACTACGGCACTTTTCTGACCGTACTTGTTTCCCTGTTCAGTAGAGCAGAGGGTTTCCGCATGGCAGACAGCGATACGGAATGCCTTACCGCGGCGCGAGTTGACGGAAGGGAACCTTCGAGGAATCGATGGGCGGTACTGGCCGTCCTGTGCGTCAGCCTGCTGCTGTGCGGCATCGATCTGACGGTCCTGCATGTCGCGGTGCCCACCATGACCAGGGAGTTGCACCCCAGCAGCACGGCGCTGCTGTGGATCGTCGATGTCTACGCCCTCACGGTCGCCTCGCTCCTCGTGACCTGCGGCACCCTGGGCGACCGGATCGGCCGTAAACGCATGGTGCTCGGCGGGTTCGCGCTGTTCGGGCTGGCTTCCGCGGCGGCGGCCTGCTCCTCGACGACGGGGGAGCTGATTGCCGCCCGGGTCGCCCTCGGTGCCGGAGCCGCGATGATCATGGCGTCGACGGTGGCCGTCATCCGCGTCGTCTTCCCCGACGCCCGCGAGCGCTCCGTCGCCCTCGGCATCTGGACGGCGGCCCACAGCGTGGGCGCGGCCATCGGCCCCCTGGTGGGCGGCGCGGTGACCGAACGCTGGGGCTGGGGCGCGGCGTTCCTCGTCAATGTGCCGATCGCCGCGGCCGTTCTGGTCATCGGCGCCCGGGTCATCCCCGAGTCGAGGAATCCGACGCCGTGCCGCTGGGACCTCACCAGTGTCGTCCTGTCGATCGCCGGGCTGGCGGCCGTCGTCCACTCCCTGAAGCAGGCGGGCGGGCACCTCGCGGTGAGCCCCGCCACGCTCCTCACCGCCCTCGCCGGCGCGCTTCTCCTCCGCCTCTTCATCCGGCGCCAGCGCCGGCTGGCCGAACCGCTCCTGGACTTCTCGCTCTTCTCCGACCGCCGCTTCTCCCTGGCCACGATCTGCGTCGTCGTCTGCTTCGGCAGCTATGTCGCCCTGCTGTTCTTCTTCACCCAATGGCTGCAGCAGGTGGGCGGCTACTCCCCGCTGCGCGCCGGTCTCGCGCTGATGCCGCTGGCGGCGGCCAATGCCGGCGGGGCCGTCAATGCGCCATGGATAGCGGGCCGTTGGGGCCATCGGTGGTCGCTGACCGGGGCTCTCGCCGCCTTCGCGGCCGCACTGGTCGCGCTGGCGGCGCCGGCGGCATCCGGCGACACCGGCGCCTACGGGCCGCTCGTCCCCCTGCTCATGGTGGCCGGTTACGGCGCCGGCATCGTCATGACACTGGGCGCCGACGCCATCATGGGCGCGGCCCGCCCGGAACGCTCCGGCGAGGCCGCCGCCGTCCAGGAGACCGCCTTCGAACTGGGAGCGGGCCTGGGCGTCGCCGTTCTGGGCACCGTGCTGAACGCGGCCGGCGGTGTCCATGGCGCCGGGTTCGCCGCGGTGTGTGCCGTGGCGGCCGTGGGACTGGCCGTTACGGCGGGGCTGGTGGCGGTGGCGCGGAGGCGCGATACCGGGGCGGGCCAGGACAGGCCCTAATCACCGAACCATGCGTCCTCGATGTCGCTCTGGGCCTGTTCCGAGCGGCGGACCCGGAAGACCGACACCTCCAGGGCGGACATGGCTTCATAGGCGATGTCGGAGAAGTCGCCGAGGAACAGGCCGGTGTACGCGTCCCAGAGGCAGTGGTCCAGGTCGGTGAAGTCGATGCCCTCGTCCTGGACCGATGCGGGATCGATGCCTATGGCGCGCAGCATCCGGGCCGGGTCGCCGGCGACCTGAAGGCCGTTCTCGTCGTTCCATCCCGCGATCTCCAGATCGCCGGCCCCGGGCAGATCCACCACGTGATGGTTGTAGGTCAGCCCGTAATCCATGGACACCGTCCCGACGATCCGGGCCTCGGGGTACAGCTGTCGCAGGCCATGGACCTCTTCCTGGATCGGGCACGAGAGGCCGTGGTCACCCAGCGCGGGCTCGGTGATCTGCACGATGCCGCCCCAGCATCCGACCGCGACGATCTCGAGGTCGTCGCGTACCTCGGGCGCCTCCAGATCCTCCACGCGGCAGTCCGGGAGCTGTTCCAGGACCTCCGCGACGGTGCTCAGCGACTCGATGATCCGGCGGGCGCGCACCGGGTCGTGCCGGTCCGGGGCCGGCGGGCCGCCAGGCGCATCCGGGTGGGTGAACGGCGGGAAGAACAGGGTCAGTTCGGTGTGGCTGTCATTCGGTCTGACCCAGTCGAGCTCCTCCTCGGGGCCCTCCTCGGGGTCCTCCTCGGGCTTCGCGTCCGGCATCTCTTCATCGTTCGCGTTCGGCATGGCCGGAACCCTAACTGCGGCCACTGACACCACACTTCGGACGCCGGTCCAGGCCGCGCCACTGGAGGGCGACGCGGCGGATCGTCGCCCGTACCACTCGCACGAGCGTCCGAAAAAACACCCGAACGGACGCATCGCGGAGTGACGAAACGGGCCAGATGTGCCTGTATGGAGCCATGACGACTGCACCGAGCCCCGGCCTCGCCGAGTTCGCACGCCAGGGGGCGATCCTGCTCACCACGTACAAGCGGGACGGCACCGGCGTCGGGACACCGGTCAATATCGCCGTCGACGGCGACCACGCCTATCTCCGCACCTACGGCAGCGCCTGGAAGACCAGGCGGATGCGGAACTTTCCGGAGGTGGAGATCTGCGCGGCCACCTGGCGCGGCCGTCCGACCGGTCCCACCCATAAGGCCCGGGTACGGCTGCTCGACCCGCAGACCCGCGAATACCGCCGCGCCGAACGCTCGCTGACGCGTAAGTATCCGTTGATCCATGGGCTTCTGGTGCCGCTGGCGCACCGCCTCAAGAAGGAGAAGACGCTCCATTACGAGCTGCGGCTCATCGACGGGTGATCAGCTGACGGTGCCGCGACGGCAGGCCATCACCACACCGAGGACGGCGTCCGCCGGGACATAGCCGAAGCGGCGCAGCTCCGCGACGTCCATGGTGCGGATGTCCACGCCGTCCCAGAGGATCGCTCCGCGCACCGGATCGTAGAACCGGCACAGCAGCTTGACCAGCGTGCTCTTGCCCGCGCCGTTCTTGCCTACCAGGCCGACCGCCGTGCCGGCCGGGACCCGCAGGGTCACCCCGCGCAGCACCCAGGGCCTGGTCGGGTCGTAGCGGAACCACACATCGCGCAGCTCGATCATGTCCTTGAGCGGGCCGGCCGGGGCGTCGCCGGAGGAGAGTTCGTCCGGGGTGTCCATCAGGTCGAGGTAGTGGCCGAACAGCCGGATGCCCTCGACGGCCATGCCGGCCTGCAGCACGATCCCGCCGAAGGTCGCCTGGATTCCGGCCGCGGCGGCGATGAACTCGGCAGCGGCCTCATGAGCGCCGGCGCAGCACCTTCCGGAGCACGACGATCAATGCCGCCGCCACCACGAGCACCGGCACGCCCTGGGTGAAACCCGGCTTCGACTCCGCACCGCCGCCCTTTCCCGTTTCGCCGTGGTCAGGGGACCCCGGCGCCGCATCGTCCCGCGCCGACTCCGGCAGCTGCGCATCGCTCAGCCCGACCGGCTTGACCTCGCTGTCGTTGCCCTCGGACCCGTACATCAGCGTCCGGCCGTCCGGGGTGAAGGTCACCGACTCCCCCTGCTGCTGGATCGGCACACCCACACTGCCGATGTCCTTCGGCCGGCCGTCCTGCCAGCGATACATCCGGGCCCCGAAATAGCTGCGCATCACCAGCCGGGAGCCGTCCGGCGAGAACGCCCCGTCGGTCACCCACAGATCGATCGGCGCGACCTTGCGGAAGGTGTTGGTGCCGGTGGCCGTCAGCCGCCGCGGACCCTCGTAGAGCGCGCCGCCGCCGTCCTGCTTCTTGCTGGCGATATAGACCCGGCCGGTCTTGGGATGCACCATCAGCGCCTCCGCATCCCGCGGCCCGTCGGCGTACTTCACGGTGAACTGGGCGGCGGTGACGGTGGCATCGCGCAGCCGCTTCGGCTCGGGGAAGCGGTAGATCCATACGTGGTTCCATGTGCCGCCGAGGTTGTCGCCGATGTCGCCGACGTAGATGTTCCCGTCCGGACCGATCGAGATCGCCTCCACATCGCGCGGCGAGCCGATGCCGCGCAGCGTGATCCGGGCGACCGTACGGCCGGACTTGCCGTCGACGGCGTAGACGTACGGGCCGTCGTCGCTGTCGTTGTGGGTCCAGTAGATCCCGGGGTGCGCGCGGCTGGCGGCCAGCCCGCTGGATTCGGTGATCCGGGAGTCGCTGATGGTGAAGCCGTCGGGCTCGGCGGCGGCGGCCGGACCGACCGCCGCCCACAGAATCCCCGCGGCACCGGCCGCGCACAGAAGCGAACGCATGGGCAAAGACTGCCATCCCGGACCGCCGGACGCGGAGCGTGTCCAGCGTCACGTACCGGGCAGTAAGGTTTCTCGGCCATCATGACCGGATGAGGATCATGTGCGTCGGTGACTCGATGACCATCGGCACCACCGGCGATTTCACATGGCGCTACCGCATGTGGCAGCACCTGAACGCGACGTTCGACGGCCCGTACCGCATCGTCGGACCGCGCCACGCGCTCCACGACACCGCCCGGGACACGCTCACCTCGTACGACTACGGGGACCCCGGCTTTCCCGAGGAGGCGCGCGGGCACCTCGCCGGATGGGGCGAGGGCTGGCTGCACATGGCGCCGCTCATCGGCGACGCGGTGCGCCGGTACGAGGCCGACACGCTGCTGGTGTCGCTCGGGCTGATAGACCTCGGGTTCTATACGAACGCCGAGCAGACCGCGGAGAATGTGCGGCGCTTCATGACCGGGGCGCGGGCGGCGGCCCCGCACATACGGGCGGTGCTGATGCCCGTGATACGCAATGTGCGGGCCGCGACGGATACCGCGTTCGGGGCGGAGCGGGAGCGGTTCAACGAGCTGCTGGCCAAGGCGGTCGCCGATCTCTCCACGCCCGGCTCGCCGTTGCTGCTGACCTCCGAGCCAAACGAGTGGCAGATCGAGAGCGCTACGTATGACGGGACGCATCCGTCGGCCCTGGGGGAGCATCTGCTGGCGGGGGCGTTCGCCGATGCGATGCAGCAGGCCTGGGGAGTCGGCGGGCCGTACAAGTACCGGTAGGCGTACGGGTACGGGTACGGGTACTTGTACGGGTACGGGTCGCGCCGGGGTTCCGGGGCCGGCGGCGGAGCCGGGGTCCGCGGCGGGCGCCGCCTCTGTTCGATGACCCCGCCGGACCCGCCGCCCCTTCGCGGCCGCCCGCGAAACCACCCGACGCACCCGTGCCCACCCTTGATTCGAGCGCACTCCAAGGCGTTGGCTGACCAACCATGAAGTACACGCAGCTCGGACGCACCGGACTCCAGGTCAGCCGACTGGTCCTCGGCACCATGAACTTCGGCCCGCAGACGGACGAGGCCGACAGTCACACGATCATGGACGCCGCTCTCGAGGCGGGCGTCAACTTCTTCGACACCGCCAATGTCTATGGCTGGGGCGCCAACAAGGGCCGCACGGAGGAAATCGTCGGCTCCTGGTTCGCCAAGGGCGGCGGCCGCCGCGACAAGACCGTGCTGGCCACCAAGGTCTACGGGAACATGGGGACCGAGGGCGACCCGGTCTGGCCCAACCACCACAAGCTCTCCGCGCTCAACATCCGGCGCGCGGTCGACGCCAGCCTCAAGCGCCTGGGCACCGACCACATCGACCTCTACCAGTTCCACCACGTCGACCGGAACACGCCCTGGGACGAGATCTGGCAGGCCATCGACGTCCTCGTCCAGCAGGGCAAGATCCTCTATGCCGGGTCGTCCAACCACGCCGGCTGGCATATCGCCCGCGCCAACGAGACGGCCGCGCGCCGCGGTTCGCTCGGCCTGGTCAGCGAGCAGTGCCTCTACAACCTCGCCGAGCGGCGGGCCGAGATGGAGGTCATCCCGGCCGCCGAGGGGTACGGCCTCGGGGTCATCCCCTGGTCGCCGCTGCACGGCGGGCTGCTGGGCGGCGCCATCCGCAAGGAGCAGGAGGGCGGCGCGGGCCGTACGAACTCCGGGCGCTCCGCCGACGCGCTGGCCAACTCGGTGATCCGCGCGCAGATCCAGGCGTACGAGGACCTGGCCGACAAGCACGGCCTGCGGCCCGGCGAGGTCGCGCTGGCCTGGCTGCTGACCCGGCCCGCGGTGACCGGCCCGATCGTCGGCCCGCGCACCACCGAACAGCTCGCCTCCGCACTGCGCGCCGTCGAGCTGACGCTGCCGGAGGAGGTGCTGACGTCCCTCGACGAGATCTTCCCGGGACCCGGCCCGTCCCCGGAGGCCTTCGCCTGGTGAGCGAGGCGCACCCGGTGGCCGGCTCAGGCTGCCCACCGGGTGTCGCCGTACGGCCGGCCGGGGCCGCCGGGCGCCCTCGGCACGTCCACCGGCCCTTAGCGCATGGCCGCCGCCACAATCACGACGACAAGCAGCACGGCAAAAAGTCCGGACATGATCCGGTTACGGGTTTTGGGGTCCACCCGATGAGCGTAACCGGAACGGATCCGAGCGCCTCGGCGGCCCGGGGCCGGTCAGTGCCCCAGGGGCCAGGAGGCCAGCTTCTCGTACCGCGGCTGACTGCCCTCGACGCCCGGCACCGGGGGATGGCTGCGCATCAGCGCCAGCTCCCGGACGGTCCACGGTGTGCCCTCGAAGCCGTCCATGCCGGCCGCGAAGGCGGCGAGATGCAGGTGCTCGACGCGGTTCCTGGCAAGCGTGAGATGCGGGTGATACGGGCGGTATGTGCGGTGCTCGTCCCTCTCCACTCCGGCCCGGCGCGCCCCCGCCTCCGCCGAGTCCGCCAGCTTCCGCATGACGGCCAGCTCACCCTCGGCCCCCGCCCACACCACCCGGTCGCCGAAGCGGCCGCCGCCGACGATCCGCAGCTCGTACGGCGCATGCCGCCGCGCGGCCCGCGCCAGCCGCTCCCGCAGCTCGGGCAGCACGTCGTCCGCCACCTCGCCGTAGAACGCCAGCGTGAAATGCCACCCGTCCGGCCCGGTCCAGCGCAGCCGCTCCGCCTGCGGCAGTGCCTTCAACTGCGCTACCTCGTCGGCCAGTTCGGCGATGACGGGCGCGGGCGGCAGTACGGCGGCAAAGAGTCTCATACGGTCCAGTCTCGCCCAGGGGGCGGTCGCGCCGCAGGGATTGACGCCGTCCCGGCGCCGGGGTCCGAGTCCGGGGCCCGGCGCAGAAGGACGAGCCCCGGGCAGGGCGCGTACCACCCCCATGACCCCGAGTCAGGGCCATGGGCCAGGGCCTGCAGGGCCTGCCGCCGGCCGCTTTCCCGGCGCCGGCCCCGGCCGCCGTGCGCGAGCGCCCGGGGCCACGGCACGCACCGCTCTCAGGCCGTCACGGCGACCCGCTTCCCCTCGGATTCCCCGGCTTCCTCAGCTGCCCCGGCGTCCCCGGGTTCCGCCGCCCCGGCAGCCCCGCCGGATGCAGCGACCGTGGGCCCCGGCACTCCCCGCGCCACGAACGCCACATGCCGGCGCCCCCGCCGCAGGTCTATCTTCAGCCGCAGCCCGCCCACCCGGGCGAGGATCAGACCGATGGCCGCCGCGGCTCCGGCGGAGACCACGCCGCCCGCCACGAAGCCGGTCCGGGCGCCGAAGGTGTCGGTGACCCAGCCGACCAGCGGGGCGCCGAGCGGTGTGCCGCCCACGAAGACCATCATGAACAGGCTCATCACCCGGCCGCGCATCAGCGGATCGGTGGCCATCTGGATGCTGGAGTTGGCGGTGACATTGATCGTCAGGCCGAAGACGCCGATGGGGACGAGCAGCGCCGCGAAGATCCAGAAGGACGGCGCGAGCGCGGCCATGACCTCCAGGGCGCCGAAAATCACCGCCGCGCCGACCAGCAGCCGCAGCCGGGAGGCGGCGCGCCGGGCCGCGAGCAGTGCGCCGATCAGCGATCCGGCCGCCATCAGGCCGTTGAACAGGGCGTATGTGCCGGCACCGGCGTGGTAGACGTGGTAGACGAAGGCGGTCAGCCAGATCGGGAAGTTGAAGCCGAAGGTGCCGATGAAGCCGACCAGGACGATGGGCCAGATCAGCTCGGGTCGCCCGGAGACATAGCGCAGGCCCTCCCGCAGCTGGCCCTTGCCGCGGGCGACGGTTGTGACCTTGTGGAGCTCGGACGTCCGCATCATCAGCAGTCCGATGACCGGCGCCGCGAAGGACAGGCCGTTGAAGAGAAAGGCCCAGCCGCTGCCGAAGGCGGTGATCAGCACGCCGGCGACGGCGGGGCCGATCAGCCGGGCGGACTGGAAGTTGGCGGAGTTGAGGCTGACGGCGTTGCGCAGATCCTCCTGGCCGACCATCTCGGAGACAAAGACCTGCCGGGAGGGGTTGTCGACGACGGTGACCAGGCCGAGGAGGAAGGCCACCAGGTAGACGTGCCAGACCTGCACCTGGCCACTGAGGGTGAGCACCGCCAGGACAAGTCCGGTCAGCCCCATCGCGGACTGGGTGAAGAGCAGCAGCTTGCGCTTGGCGAAGCGGTCGGCGATCACGCCGCCGTAGAGCCCGAAGAGCAGCATGGGCAGGAATTGCAGCGCCGTGGTGATACCGACGGCCGCGGACGAGCCGGTCAGGCTCAGCACCAGCCAGTCCTGGGCAATGCGCTGCATCCAGGTGCCGGTGTTGGACACCACTTGGCCGGTGGCGAAGAGGCGGTAGTTGCGGATCCTCAGCGAACTGAACGTGCCCTTGCGCGGTGTGGCGGCGGGGTCGGCGGCGACACCCGGGGCGGGGCCCGGCGTGGTCGCGGTCGCGTCGTCGGAAACCGTGTCGTGGTCGGAGTTCGGTGCGGGGGCGGAGTGTGCTCCGGATCCCGTACTCAAAGTGGCTTCGCCTCCTAGGCCTGGGGTTTTACAGCTGGGCGAGTTTCTCCAGCACGGGAGCTGCGGCCCGTACCTTGGCCCACTCGTCATCGTCCAGCCCGGAGGCCAGCTCGGCGAGCCAGGCATTGCGCTTACGGCGGCTCTCCGCGAGCATCGCCTCGGCCTGTTCTGTCTGCGTGACGACCTTCTGGCGGCGGTCGTCGGGGTGCGGCTCCAGCCGGACCAGCCCCTTGGCCTCCAGCATCGCCACGATGCGGGTCATCGACGGCGGCTGCACATGCTCTTTACGGGCCAGCTCGCCCGGCGTGGCGCTGCCGCACCGGGCGAGGGTACCGAGCACCGACATCTCGGTGGGGCTCAGCGACTCGTCGACCCGCTGGTTCTTGAGTCGACGGGACAGGCGCATCACGGCGCCCCGCAGAGCACTCACGGCGGCAGCGTCGTCGCCGCTGGACAGTTCCGGCATGGTCGTTAGCATAACTCATTACCTTTTCTAAGTAAAGCCATGAGCGGGCGCCGCCCCGAGCTCCATCGGAACGCCCCCTCGCTCACCCATATGGGTGAGGACGCAGCCGAAAGCGGCCCGCCTGACCGGCTCGTACCGAGACCGTGTCCCTATGGGATCGAGAGTGCTCAGCCTGCGCGTGGACGGGGAGCTGCTGGAGCGCATTCGGCAGCACGCCGCAAAACGCGGAATGAGCGTCCAGGACTATGTGGTCCGGACGCTCATCCGTGATGACTTCGACGAACGCTTCAAGACGTCGGTCGACGAGACGGAGCGGTTCTACGAGGCGCCGCCGTTGTGAGGCCCTCCGGCGCGCCGCCCGCACGAGGCGGCCCGCCGTCGGTCACTTGACGCCCAGTGCCTGCTCGATCGGATGCAGCAGGAAGTAGACGAGGAAGCAGAGCCCGACCACGTCCAGCAGCCACGGGATCTGCTTGAACCGGCCGGTCGCCGTGCGCAGCAGGATGTACGACAGCACACCGATGCCGATGCCGTTGGTGATGCTGTACGTGAACGGCATCGAGATCACCGTCAGGAACGCCGGGATGCCGACGGTGAAGTCGCCCCAGTCGATGTCCTTGACGTTCGCGGCCAGGATCAGGAAGCCGACGACGAGCAGCGCTGGCGTGGCGGCCTGTGACGGGACGACCGTCGCCAGCGGCGTGAAGATCAGCGCGAGGAGGAACAGCCCGCCGGTCATGAGGTTGGCGAGGCCCGTACGGGCTCCCTCGCCGACACCGGCCGTGGACTCCACGAAGCAGGTGTTGGCGGAGGCGGAGCCCGCGCCGCCGGCCGCGACCGCGATGCCGTCGACCATCAGGATCCGGCCCATGTTCGGCAGCTGGCCGGTCTCGTTGTTCAGCAGCCCGGCCTCCTCGCCGACACCGATGATGGTGCCCATCGCGTCGAAGAAGCCGGACAGCAGCACCGTGAAGACGAACAGGCAGCCGGTCAGCACGCCGACTTCCTTGAAGCCGCCGAAGAGGCTGATGTGGCCGATCAGGCCGAAGTCCGGCGCGCCGATGATCTTCTCGGGGACGTTCGGGACGGCCAGCCCCCATGCCGCGTCCGGAATATCTGCGACGGCATTGATGATGATCGCGACCACGGCCATCGTCACCATGCCGATGAGGATCGCGCCCTTGGTCTTCCGTACGGTCAGGACGAACATCAGCACCAGACCGATGACGAACACCAGCACCGGCCAGCCCTGGAGCTGACCGCCCTGGCCCAGGCCCATCGGCACGGTGGTGTGCGCGGCGTCCGGATTACGGGTCACGAAGCCCGCGTCCACCAGGCCCACCAGCGAGATGAACATGCCGATGCCGATGGCGATGGCGCGCCGCAGCCCGCCGGGGATCGCGTCCATCACCCGCTGCCGCAGGCCGGAGGCCACCAGGATCATCAGCACCAGACCGGCGAGCACGACCATGCCCATCGCGTCCGGCCAGCTCATCTTGGGGGCGAGCTGGAGCGAGACGACGGCGTTGATGCCGAGGCCGGCGGCGATGGCGATCGGGACGTTGCCCATCAGGCCCATCAGGACGGTGCTCAGCCCGGCCATCAGCGCGGTGGCGGTGACCAGCTGGCCGTTGTCGAGGTGATGGCCGAACTTGTCGACGCCGGCGCCGAGGATGATCGGGTTCAGCACGATGATGTAGGCCATCGCGAAGAACGTCGCCAGTCCGCCGCGGAGTTCGCGGCCGACCGTCGACCCCCGCTCGGAAATCTTGAAGAAGCGGTCGAAGCCGCCTTGCGGCTTCGGAGCCGGGTTCTTGACGGTGTCGACCGGCGTGGTGGCCGAGGGGGGCATGCGGGACCTCAGTCGGACGGGCCTTGGAGCAGGCGCGGGGGGGGCCATGTGCCCGGAACACGAACACAAGCGAAAGCACAATCAACCGGATCAGATTGGATGAATCAACGATCGAATCCCGTCAGACCCAGAAAGGTTCAGTATGAATAAACAATGCTTTGATCGCTATCTCCGCGCGTAGACCCTTGCGCCGTACGGCCCCGAATCCGGCACCGGCACCGTCGGCACCCGCCTCTCCCCCTCCCCGTAAGCTTGCTCCCATGTGGAAGAAGTCCGAACTGCGCGAGGCCCCGGCGCCCCTCGAAGGTCCCGTCGTCGGCACGATCATCGGCGGCACCGTCATCTGGTTCGTGCTCTTCCTCGCCCAGCTCCCCTTCTACGGCTGGTACGCCGACCACGACCGCACCGAGCTGATCTGGACCTGCCTGGCCGGTGGCGCCCTCGGCCTGCTCGGCATCTGGTACGTGCGCAAGCGCGACGCCGCCATCAAGCGGGACGCCGCCCTCAAGCACGCGGCGGCGGACGAACCCGCTTAGGGCCTGTCGTCACACTCCCGGCAGGTGCGGGCCGCGTTCCCCCCGTACCGTCGAGTACATGACGGATCGGGCGAGGACCGAGGTCAACGAACCCGGACCGGGCGACGGGCGGCCCGGCCGCCGGCCCCCCGCCCGCCGGCCCGTCCACGCAGTGGCGCACCCCGGCCTGACCTCCGCCGAGGTCGCCGAACGGGTGGCCAGGGGCGAGGTCAATGACGTCCCCGTACGTTCCTCCCGCTCCGCCGCCGAGATCATCCGCGCCAACGTCTTCACCCGGTTCAACGCGATCATCGGCGTGCTCTTCGTGATCATCCTCGTCGTCGGCCCGATCCAGGACGGCCTGTTCGGCTTCGTCATCGTCGCCAACACCGGCATCGGCATCGTCCAGGAGCTCCGCGCCAAGAAGACCCTGGACAACCTGGCGGTCATCGGCGAGGCCCGCCCGACCGTCCGCCGCGACGGCGCGGCCGCCGAGATCCCCACCTCCGAGGTCGTCCTCGACGACGTCATCGAACTAGGGCCCGGCGACAAGGTCATCGTCGACGGCGAGGTCCTGGAGACCGACGGCCTGGAGGTCGACGAATCGCTGCTGACCGGCGAGGCCGACCCGGTCCTGAAGAAACCCGGCGACCCGGTGATGTCCGGCAGCTTCGTCGTCGCGGGCAATGGCGCCTTCACCGCCACCAAGGTCGGCCGCGAGGCCTACGCCGCCCAGCTCGCCGAGGAGGCCAGCCGGTTCACCCTGGTCCACTCCGAACTGCGCACCGGCATCAGCCAGATCCTCAAATACGTGACCTGGATGATGATTCCGACCGCCCTCGGGCTCATCCTCAGCCATCTGCTCACCCTCCGGCTGCCGATCGACGAAGCCATCCGCCGCATGGTCGCCGGCATCGTTCCCATGATCCCCGAGGGCCTGGTCCTGCTGACCTCCGTGGCCTTCGCCATCGGTGTCGTCCGGCTCGGCCGCAAACAGTGCCTCGTCCAGGAACTGCCGGCCATCGAGGGCCTGGCCAGGGTCGATGTCGTCTGCCTCGACAAGACCGGCACCCTCACCGAGGGCGGCATGGACGTCCGCGAACTCCGCCTCCAGGACGGCGCCGAGGAACCGTACGTCCGCCACGTACTGGCCGCCCTGGGCGCCTCCGACCCCCGCCCCAACGCCTCCCTCCAGGCCATCATCGACGCCTGCCCCGCCACCGGCGCCACCTGGACCACGACCGGCTCCCTCCCCTTCTCCTCCGCCCGCAAATACAGCGGCGCCTCGCTCCAGGCCCCCGACGGCGACCGCACCGCCTGGCTCCTGGGCGCCCCCGACGTCCTGCTGCCGCCCGGCCACCGGGCCCTGGCCGAGGTCGACACCCTCAACGCGCAGGGCCTGCGGGTCCTCCTCCTCGCCGCCGCCGACCGCGACCTGGAGGACCCCGAGATCACCCGGAACGTCCGCCCCACCGCCCTCGTCGTCCTCGAGCAACGCCTGCGCCCCGACGCCTCCGACACCCTCCGCTACTTCGCCGACCAGGGCGTCCAGGCCAAGGTGATCTCCGGTGACAACGCGGTCTCGGTGGGCGCGGTGGCCGGCACACTCGGCCTGCCCGGCGCCGACTCCCCCGTGGACGCCCGCGAGCTTCCCCCCGATACGGCCGCCATGGCCGCCGCCCTCGACAAGGCCACCGTCTTCGGCCGCGTCACCCCCGGCCAGAAGCGCGACATGGTCACCGCCCTCCAGTCACGCGGTCACAACGTCGCCATGACCGGCGACGGCGTCAACGACGTCCTGGCCCTCAAGGACGCGGACATCGGCGTCGCCATGGGCGCCGGCTCCGAGGCGACCCGCGCAGTGGCCCAGATCGTCCTCCTCAACAACAGCTTCGCCACGCTCCCCTCCGTCGTCGCCGAGGGCCGCCGCGTCATCGGCAACATCACCCGAGTAGCCACGCTCTTCCTCACCAAGACCGTCTACTCGGTTTTTCTGGCAATCCTGGTCGCCTGCTGGCAGATCCCCTACCCCTACCTCCCCCGCCACCTCACCCTCCTGTCCACCCTCACCATCGGCGTCCCGGCCTTCTTCCTCGCCCTCGCCCCCAACAAGGAACGCGCCCGGCCCCACTTCGTCCGCCGCGTCATGCGCTACGCCATCCCCTCCGGCCTCATCACCGGCACCGCCGCGTTCGCCACGTACCTCCTGGCCCGCAGCTACTACACCGGCCCCGGCGCCCTACCCGCCGAGACCAGCGCCGCCACCCTGACCCTCTTCCTCACCGCCCTGTGGGTCCTGGCGATCATCGCCCGCCCCTACTCCTGGTGGCGTATCGCCCTGGTCCTGGCCATGGCGCTGGGCTTCCTCGTCGTCCTCGTCACCCCATGGCTGCAACGCTTCTTCGACCTACGCCTGGTCGGCACGACGATGCCGTGGGCCGCCGTCGCCGTCGCCGCCGTCGCCGCCGCGCTCCTGGAGACCACCTGGCGCTGGGTCGCGCGGCGCCACCCCGCCTGAGGAAACTACGGAATTGGCGGTTCCGCCTGCCTCGCCCTAGGGTCCATGCCCATGACATTCACAGCGGGGGATCACCTCAAGTACGAAATCCTGGCCAGGGGCCACCACCACGGCGGAGGCGGCACCTACTCGGGCACCGGCGACGGCACCATGGAGTGGTGGATGTGGGTGGTGCTCGCCATCGGCGTGATCGCCATCCTCTGGAGCGTCGTGAAGAAGTTCACGAACTGACCCGGCACCCACCATTCATCCCGCAAGGGCGGCCCGACTCCTCACCATCGGGCCGCCCTTGCGGCCTTCCGCAACGCGACGCAGGCCGGTGGCGGCGCGCGGCACCCGCGAGGGTGGCGCTCCGGCCCCTCTCCCCCTAGGGTCCCTCCCCATGAAGCTCACTTCGGGGGATCTGACCTACGAAATCCTGGCCCGTGGCCACCACTCGCACCACTACTCCCACCACTACGGCGGCAGCCACGGCAGCGGCAACGGCGTCATGGACTGGTGGGAGTGGCTGATCCTGGCCGTCGGCGCGGTCGTCGTCATCTGGACCCTGGTGAAGAAGTTCACCTCGGACTGAAGCGGCCGGTCCCGGGGTGGCCGTAGCCTTTCCGGGGCCATGAACGCGCGGACCAGCCGGAGGACGGCATGACGATTCACCAACCGGGGCTACCGGGGGACTTGCCGCCGGCGGAGGTGCTGTGGGCACGGTGGGCGCTGGTTGCCGTGCTGCAGGCGAGTACCGCGGCGGAGGGGCTCGGGGTGCACCGCACCGGCTGCTGGATCGACGACGGGGGCCTGCACCTCGACGACAGCGGCTGCACGTGGTGGACGCTGGCCGACAGGGGCGAAGGCCGGTTCGTGCTCTTCGGCGAGGACGAGTCGAGCGACGTCAAGTGGCACCAGCCGCCGATCGACATGCTGGCCGGTGCCCCGGACTGGCTCCCGTACGAGACGCTGCGCGACCTGCTCGAAGGGTACGAACTGGGCTGCGTCTACTGGTACGAGAACGGCGCCTGGGCCCGCGCGCCGTACCCCGACAGCCTGGACGACGACGGCCTCGACTGCGGCCTGAACCGCTTCGCCGACAAGGACGAGGCCCTGGGCATGCTGGACGGCAACGACTTCGGCACGGCCGCCGGCCACAGCGCCGAGACCCTCATGGACCGGGCGGAGCGGTACCGGCTGACGCCGGAGCTGCTGGAATCCCTGGTCGCCGACTCCGACGCCGGACACTGGGACCTGCCCGCCATGACCCGGGCGCTCCGGCAGGCAGGGCTCACGGGGCTCGCGGGCGAGGAAGTCCCGGCCTAGGGCCGGCAGGCCGTAGCCCCGCCGGCCCCGCGCCTCAGTCGAACCACCGGGCCTCCGCCAGCTCCTCCCCCCGCTCCGGGTCCTCGAGGAGCGCCGCCACCTCGAAACGGCGGGGCCATTGGGCCGCGGCCCAGGAGAGGCCGGCGGCGACGCCCTCCAGGGTGGCGGCGTGGAGGGTGGCGTCCGGCGTCCAGCGCCAGTCGAGTTCGGTGCCGTCCTCCAGGACGAGCGCTTCGTGCTCGACGTAGAAGGTGGGGGTGGCCGGGCCGAGCAGCACCCGTACCGCCTCCGGCACCTCGTGGCGGGTGCCTTCGGAGCGGACCTCGGCGGTGACGGCCTCGCTCAGGCGGCGTACCTGGAGGAGTTCGGCCAGCTCGGCGGCGTGGGACGGGCGGACCGGGAGGAGGGGGAGGCCGGTGGCCAGGGGCATCAGGTCGGGCGCGTCGGCGACGACCGCATCGCCGGCGTCCACCACCCGGATCTCGCCGTCGACGACGGCCCTGAGCTCGTCGGGCAGGGTGACATCGTCGGGGTCCATATCCGTCAACGCGCCGTAGAGGGCGTGGAGCTGGGCGGGACCGACGGTCCCCTCCGGGTCGGCGAGCCGGGAGAGCAGCTCCGCGGCGCCGCCCGGTTCGTCCAGCAGGGCGGCGACCGTGGTGCGGACGCCGAGGGCGCGCAGGACCTGGTCGTCGACCTCGCCGGCGTCCGCGGACTCGTACAGGCCGGCAAGGAGCGGGTCGCCGCCGGCCGAGCGCAGGCCGGCGGGGCGGCGGCCGTCCAGGACGGGATGGCCGCGCAGCCACCAGGCGGTGTACGAGCGTACGGACTCCGTGGTGCCGTCGGGCAGGAGTACCCGTACGGGGGCGGTCAGCGCATCACGCAGCGGCGGCTGGGAGAGCATCGCAAGGACCTGGGGCCAGGAGTCGTCGTCCACCAGATCGAGGTCGCGTACCGCTACGAGTTCGGTGACGACGGGGGGAACGGGCGTCTCGGGCAGGGCGTCGAGGATGTCCTCGCACCAGACGTCGACCGCGTCCAGCAGGCCCGGGTCGTCGGGCTCGGCGAAGTCCCCGTCCCGCGGCTCCAGTTCGTCCGGGTCCAGGACGACGTCGGTGGCGCGGACGAGGGCGAAGGCGGCCAGGACACCCACGGCCGTCAGCGGCTGCTCCCCCCAGCGCTCGGCCAACTCGGCCTCACAGGCGGCGAGTTCCCCCTCACGGATGACGCGCTCGAAGGGGCTGCCGGGATACACCAGCTCACCGGCGGGCGCCAGCTCCCCCTCCTCGTCCGGCAGGGCGAGGGCGGCCAGCCAGGGCTCGTCGCCGGGGGTGAGGTTGGCGTCGCGGACGAGGCCGAGGACCGCCTCGGCCAGTTCCTCGGCGCCGAGCGGGGCGCCGAAGCCGCCGCCCAGCTCGTCCGCGAAGACGTCGTAGGCGTCCTCGTCGGCGTCGAGGGAGTTCTCCACCGCCGCGCGCACCTGGGGTGTGGTGAGTACGGCGCGCGGGGAGGCCGGGGTGGCGCCCAGTTTTTCCAGCAGCGGGTGGACGGCGTCCGGGTGGGCGACCTTCAGGCCGAGGCGGGCCAGGGTGCGATGGCGGGCCTCGGAGTCGCCGTCTTCGTACGGGCCGCCGTCGGGCAGCGGCAGCAGGACCTGACGCGGTCCGATCGTGGTCCGTACGCTGCCGTTCGCGCCGCCCGGCCCCTGGCCGTTTGCGCCCGCGAGCGGCACCGGCAGCCCGCTCAGCCGGTCCGGGTCCGTGCCGGCCAGCGCGTCATAGAGGCGCCACCACCAGCCGGGGGCGCGTTCGACCCCCGCCAGCCGGTCGATCATCTCGCTGAGCGGCACCCTCGCCACACTCAACGCCCGCAGTTCCGGCCGCCGTTCGAGACCGGCCGGCAGCAGGCTGGGGAACAGCTCGGCCAGTACGCCGACCGTGGCCGCGCCCGCGCCCTCCAGGAGTTCGGCGTCCACGGGCCGCAGCACGTAGCGCTGGGCATCGTTCTCGTCCTCGTCCCACTCGTCCGGCGCCGCCGGCTCCTCGGGCGTGCCCGCGCTCGGCAGGAAACGGACCCGGGGCAGCAGTTCCAGCACCTGTCGGCGCAGTTCGCCGTCCAGACCGCCCTTGCCCAGGGGGCCCGGGACCAGATCGAGGGTGCCGACGGACACCGGCTGCCAGTCACGGAGCAGCGAGGCGTAGGCCGCGGCGGCCCGCTCCACCAGGAAGCCGGTCAGCGGGCCCGGCGCGACATGACGGCGGGTCGGCTCGAGGGGGAAGGACGCGATCAGCAGCGCGGGCAGGTCCAGGGGCTCGTCCGTCGGGGTCGGCGCATGCACCACGGCGGCGGTCGACGGGCGGGCCGGCGCGCCCTCCTTGTCCACCGGTACCGCCCAGGTCACCGACCATGCCGGGCGCAGCCGTTCCTCGACGGGGCGGTCGGCGAGCAGCGCCGGGTCCAGCGGGCCGCCGTCCGTGGCCACCCGCCACCGGGTGGCACCGCGCTCGCTGTCCTCGATCAGGACGTGGTCGCCGTCCTGACTGCGCTTCAGCTCCCGTACGCCCTCCGGGGTCTCGATCACGACCTCGGCCAGGCCCGGCAGGGTGAGCAGCAGCGCCGCGTCGATCCCGGCCAGCAGCCGCTCGGCGAGGTCCTGTGCGGCGCCGTCGCGCAGCGGCAGCACGACCGCGGTGTCATAGCCCTCCGGCGCGCCGCCCTCCGCGGGCAGCGGGAGGCGCAGCAGCGGTACATGGCCGTCGCGGCGGCGCAGCTCGCCGCCCAGGCCGGGGCTGTGCGCGGCCACCTCCTGGGCCAGCGCGCGGGCCTCGGCGAGCGACCAGCGGACGCCGCCGGTACGGCCCACCAGCGCGGGCTCGTCGCTGACGGACAGCACCGCGGCGAACCCGACCCCGAACCGGCCGACCGCACCGGTCGCGGCGCTCGCCTCTCGCTTGGCGGAGGCCCGCAGGGTGGACAGGGACTCCACCCCGGTGGCGTCCAAGGGGGCACCCGTGTTGGACGCCACGAGGACGGCGGCTCCGGTGTCATCGGCCGGGTGCAGGGTCAGGCGCAGCCGGCCGGAGACGCCGGCGCGAGCGGCCGCGTCGGCGGCGTTCTGGGCCAGTTCCACGGCGAGGCGGTCGCGGTAGCCGCCGAGAGCGAGGTCTTCCTCGGCGTTGGCATCCTCCCGGAACCGGGCGGGCGACGCGGCCCAGGCGTCCAGTACACCGCGCCGGAGCCGGGCGGTTCCGAACGGGTCGGCGCCCTCGGCTGCGCCTCGCACCCACGACCTAGCAGCCACGTGTCTGTCTCCCTCTGGATGGTCTTGGCCCGACGGTATCGCTCCGCCTTGCCGGGTGGCGCGCCGTGCCCGCAGCTGTGGTCCGTTTCCCGCCTTCGGCGGGATCAGGGTGGGTTGTGGGGCCCGTCGTAACCCCTCCCCGGCCGGAGGTCGACACCGTACGGGAGGGGGCGCTCCGCAGGGACGGAGTACCGGAGGAGAGCCCCCGCACCCACCCCTACGCACAAACGACCGCTACGGCCAACCCCACCCCGCCCGCCGAAGGCGGGCAAAAAACAACAGACGAGGTACGGCGGAGTCACCCGACACCGTGGGGCGAACCCCGAAGGGCAACGTGGGGCGAACCCCGAAGCACGCCTAGCTGTGCCCGAGCTCATCCGCGGGTCCGGCCTCCGGGACGGACCCGCCCGGCTCCGGCCGCAGAGACAACGGCTCGATGACCGTCTCGTCGAGAACCGGCTCGGCCGGCCGCGGCGGTGCCGGCATCACGGCGGCCTCCGAGTGGGCTCCGCAGCCGTACGCGAGGGAGACGACCCGGCCGTCCGCCGGAGCGAACTCGTTGGCGCAGACACCGAAGGCCTGGCGCAGCGAGCCGGTGAGCGGGGTGAGGAAGCCGCAGGTCATGCACGTGGCGGGGGCCGCCTGGGCCATGGGCGTCTTGGCGCCGTAGGACTCTTCCCAGCGGTCGGCGGCGGCGTGCAGGCCGTAGCGGGAGAGGACCCGGGCGCGGCGCATGCCCAGCTCCTCGGCGAGGTCGGCGATTCCGCCGCGCGCGGGGACCGGCTGGACGGCGGGTGAGCCCGGGACGACGTCCGCCTCCTCGGAGTCGGCGACATCGGCTGCCATGCCTTCGGCGACCACGGAGTTCGGCGGCGGGCCGTCCTCGCCGGAGTAGCCGGGCTCCAGGCGCAGATCCTCGGCCTCGGTGGGCAGGAGGTCGCCGGGGCCCATGTCGCCGGGGCGCAGCCGTTCGCTCCAGGGGACCCACTCGGGCGCCAGCAGCGCGTCGGGGCCGGGCAGGAGGACGGACTCGTCGAGGGTGACGAGCTTGGCGCGGGAGGCCCTGGCGACCGTCACGGCCCAGCGCCAGCCCCGGTAGCCGGGCTCGTTGCAGGCGAAGAGATGGGTGACGACGCGGTCTCCGTCGGCGACGGCGTCGAGGTGCTCGCCGACCATGCCGGGAAGCGCGGTTTCCTCCGCCGCCGCCCGTGCAAGGTCGACCGCCTCGGCGCACAGGCGGTCAGGGGTACGGCTTCGCATCGCAGCACTCACAAGAATCGATTCTCTCTTCCACGCCGTCTCACGAGTGCGCCAGCCAAGGCTGTCCTGTCTGTCCGGACGACCGGCGGGGCCGGGGCGGGCGGAGCGGACCTGGGGACCGCGTCGACGTCCGCGCCCGATCGGTTTCGGTCGAGCGCACCTCTTACGTCCCATTCTGCGGGATAGCAATGAGGCACGCGGCCAAAAACGACCGCCGGTGGCGCGCTACACACGCTACCCCTTCAATGGTGTACGACCCCTCGGCGGGAGCGGCAAATGTCACCGACGGCCCGCCGAGGCCGGTGCGCCCCGCGCGCCAGGGCGGAGAAAGCGCCATCTGTCGGGCGAGTTGGGGCAATATGGCCAGGTGGTCAGAGGCGGGGATGGAGGCAACCGGGCCCGCCGGGCGGGTCGGGCGGCCGGGCGCGCGCTGCGCACACCGTTCACCGGCGCGGCCCGGGGCCTGCGCCGCGCGACCCATGCGCACGGTGCGGGCGAGTCGGGCCTGGGCAAGCTGATCGAGCTGCACGCGGTGAATTCCGCGGGCGACATGATGATCACGATCGCGCTGGCCTCGACGGTGTTTTTCTCGGTGCCCACGGATCAGGCGCGCGGCCGGGTGGCGCTGTATCTGGCGGTCACGATGGCGCCGTTCGCGCTGCTCGCGCCCGTGATCGGGCCGCTGCTGGACCGGGTGCCGCACGGCCGGCGGGCGGCGATGGCGGGCGCGATGCTGGCGCGGGCGCTGCTGGCGCTGACGATGTCGGGAGCCGTGGCGACCGGCGGGCTGGAGCTGTATCCGGCGGCGCTGGGGGTGCTGGTGGCGTCGAAGGCGTACGGGGTGGTGCGCAGCGCGGTGGTGCCCCGGCTGCTGCCGCCACGGATTTCGCTGGTCAAGGCCAATTCGCGGGTGACCCTGGCCGGATTGCTGGCGACCGGGGTTGCGGCGCCGGCGGGTGCCGGGCTGCATCTGATCGGGGCGAGCTGGCCGCTGTACGGGGCGTTCGTGGTGTTCGTGGCCGGCACGTTCCTGTCGTTCTCGCTGCCGCACAAGGTCGACTCGGCCAAGGGTGAGGGCCGGGCCCGGCTGGCGTCGCGGGACGCGGTGGCGCCGGGGGGCGGCAAGCCGCCGAAGCCGGGGCTGCGTACGGTCGGCCCGTCGGTGCTGCACGGCCTGCAGGCCAATGCCTGTCTGCGGGCGCTCTCCGGCTTTCTGACGTTTTTCCTGGCCTTCATGCTGCGCGAGCATCCGCTGGGCGGGCTGGGCCCGGCGACCTCGCTGGGGCTGGTGGTGGTCGCGGCCGGTGCGGGCAATGCGCTGGGTACGGCGGTGGGTGCCTGGCTGAAGGCGCGCGGCCCGGAGGCGATCATCGCGGCGATGCTGGGCCTGGCGCTGGCCGCGACGGTCTTCGCGGCGGTCTTCTACAACGTGCTGGCGATCGTCGTGGTCACCGCGGCGGCGGCCACCGCCGGCCTGTGCCAGGCGCTGGCGAAGCTGTCGCTGGACGCGATGATCCAGCGCGATGTGCCGGAGGCCGTACGGACCTCGGCCTTCGCGCGGTCGGAGACGGCGCTGCAGATGTCGTGGGTGGTCGGCGGCGCCATCGGCATCTCGCTGCCGCTGGTCGGCATGCTGGGCATGTCGGTGGCCGCGGGCCTGGTGGCCATCGGGGTGCTCGTGGCCGTACGGGGACTGCTCGGCGCGGCCCGGCGCGGCGGCGCGTCGCGCGCCCGTGTGGCCTGACCCGCGCGGCACGCCGCACCCGCGCGTGGCGTGAGCTGAGGCGCCCGATAGCCTGCCCGTATGACCGCTGCGTTGATCTCCCGGGGCAAGGGCCGCCGTGCCGCTGCCGCCATTGGTGTCGTGTCCCTGGGCCTCCTCACCCTCTCCGCCTGTGAGAAGCCGACCTCGCTCGCTACCGTGACCGCCGGCTCCTCGACGGTGTCGGCCGAGGCGACTCCTGGCTGCGACGGCGGCGGCAAGGCCCTCGACAAGGTGAAGTTCACCGCCTGCATCTCCAAGCAGGGCGGCAAGACGATCACGGTGAGCCCCGGCGAGAAGGTGCGCATCGGCGTGGAGCCGGAGATCGCCAAGCGCGGCTGGCTCGCCTTCGCCGGAGAGGGCGGCCAGGGGGTGTCCAAGACCCATCAGACCTACCGCACGATCGACAGCAGCGAGCTGTTCATGAAGCAGGACCCGCAGACCCGGCAGACCATCAACCTCGACAAGGTCACCCTTCAGGTCGCGGAGTACCCCAAGGACGGCGGCCAGATCCCCTCGGCCCTCTTCCACTTCACGCTGAAGCAGAAGGACTGAGGACCTCTGACCGGGACCGGGGAACGGCCGCGCGCCGTACGGACCGTCTGATGCGCGTCCTGGTGGTCACCGCGGTGGCCGCCGAGCGTGACGCGGTGTGCGCCGCGTCCGGGCCGTACGAAGCGACGGAGCTGCCCGGCGGGTACGCGCTGCACCGGACGCACCGGCCCGCCGCGCCGGCCCTCGACGTCCTTGCCGCCGGTGTCGGACCCGCCGCCGCGGCCGCCGGTACGGCCACCGCACTGACCGCCGCCGCGCTCGCGGACGAGCCGTACGACGTGGTGGTCTCGGCCGGAATCGGTGGCGGCTTCGCGCCCCGCGCGCCGTTGGGCTCGGTCGTCATCGCCGAGGCGATCGTCGCCGCCGATCTGGGCGCCGAGACCCCCGAGGGGTTCGTCCCGGTCACCGGACTCGGCTTCGGAACGGACGCCCACCACCCCGATCCGGCGCTGGTCAAGGCCATCGCCACGGCGACCGGCGGCGCGGCCGGCCCCGTGCTGACCGTCTCCACCGTCACCGGCAGCGCCGCCCGTACCGCCGAGCTGGCGGCCCGTCACCCGGGTGCGCTGGCCGAGGCGATGGAGGGCTTCGGCGTCGCCGAGGCGGCCGCCGCGCACGGTGTCCCCGTGCTCGAGATCCGTACGGTCTCCAATGCCGTCGGGCCCCGCGACCGTGCCGCCTGGCGGATCGGCGAGGCGCTGGCCGCCCTGACCGAAGCCTTCCGCGCGCTGCCCGCCGCCCTTGCACCATCCCCGAGGAGGACCCCGTGACCGCGCCCCGGCCGCTGAACACCGCGTACTCGCCGTGCCCGAACGACACCTTCGTCTTCGACGCGCTGGCGCACGGCAGGGTCCCGGGCGCGCCGGAGCTCGCGGTCACCTTCGCCGATATCGACATCACCAACGGGATGGCCGAACGCGGCGAGTTCGACGTACTGAAGGTCTCCTACGCCGTCCTGCCCTGGGTCCTTCAGGAGTACGCGCTGCTGCCGTGCGGCGGGGCGCTGGGGCGCGGCTGCGGGCCGCTGGTGCTGACCCGTGAGGAGGGTACGGGTGGGGGCCTGAAGGGGAAGACCGTCGCGGTGCCCAGCGAGCGGTCCACCGCGTATCTGCTGTTCCGGCTGTGGGCGGCGGCCGAAGTGCCGGGCGGCGTGGGCGAGATCGTGGTGCTGCCGTTCCACGAGATCATGCCGGCGGTGCGCGACGGCAGGGTGGACGCGGGCCTGGTCATCCACGAGGCGCGCTTCACGTACCAGGATTACGGGCTCACGTGCCTGGCCGACATGGGCGAGCACTGGGAGGCCACCACCGGCCTGCCGATCCCGCTCGGCGCGATCATCGCCAAGCGGTCGCTGGGTGAGCGGGCGCTGCGCGATCTCGCGGCGGCGATCCGCGATTCCGTACGGATGGCCTGGGACGACCCCGAGGCGTCCCGGCCGTACGTCCTGGAGCACGCCCAGGAGATGGATCCGGCCGTCGCCGACCAGCACATCGGGCTGTACGTCAATGAATTCACCGCCGACCTCGGCGAGGACGGCTATGCCGCGGTGCGCGGGCTGCTCACCCGCGCCGCGGCCGAGGGGCTCGTACCGCCCCTCGGCCGCGATGCGCTCAATTTTGTGGATATCCCCTAGGGGCATCTCCGGGACATCCCGGGGGACTTCTCCCGGGGTGTCGTCAGACGTCCAGCTGGTCGGCCACCGCGCGCAGCATTCCGGCGATCTTCGAACCGTGTGCCTTGTCGGGGTAACGGCCGCGCTCCAGCTGCTGGGTGACGTTTTCCAGCAGCGTGGTGAGGTCCTGCACGATCGACGCGAGTTCGTCGGGCTTACGGCGCTGTGCGGCTGCTACGGAGGGTGCGGGATCGAGGAGCGTCACGGTCAGCGCCTGGTCGCCACGCTGGCCGGCGACCACGCCGAATTCGACGCGCTGGCCGGGCTTGAGTGCGTCCACGCCGTCGGGCAGCACCGACGAATGCACAAAGACGTCACCGCCGTCGTCGCGGGAGAGGAAGCCGAAGCCCTTCTCGCTGTTGAACCACTTGACCTTGCCGGTAGGCACGTCTGTCCTCGTCCTCGTACTCGTCGGAAAATGCCGGAAAAAAAATTTGCTAGCGAAAGGCGTGGGCCGGGTCCGCCGCGGAATCCGCGGAAGAACCGGGTCTGGATAAATGGGTCTGGATAGCACTGCAGCGGGCCATCTGACCCGCCACCACCAAGGCTAATGGTCCGGTGCCCGGTGACAAGACGTCGCAGGGGGGATCCTCGGTGCCTCTGGCCCGGACTTACCCTGGTCAGGTGTCTGACGAAACGCCCCAGGCCGGGGATCTGCTGGTCCGAATCGGCGCGATCATGTTCCTAGTTGGCGCAGTGGCCACTCTCGCCACGGTGATGCCGCTGTTCCTCGGGACCGATCCGCTGCCGTCCGTCTTCTACTGGGTATGCATGCTGATGGGCGCCGGGTTCGCGGTCGCCGCGGCGGGCGTGATCCGGTCCGCCAGGGCCCAGCGGCATCAGGCGGATGCGTCCGCCGCCCCCGCCCCGTCCGCCCCCTCTGCAACGTAGCGATCCAGCCACGCCGGGAACTCCGTCAGGTCGCCGAGCACGACGTCGGCCCCGGCCGCGCGCAGCTCCTCCGCGGTGCACGGGCCGGTGGCGACCGCCACCGACAGCGCGCCCGCGGCGTGCGCCCCCCGGACGTCTCCGATGTGGTCGCCGACGTAGATCCCCGCGCCGTGCTCGCGCAGCGCCTGGGCCTTGCCCTCCGCCCACAGCGAGCCGATCACGGTGTCCACAGCGAGGTCCAGGTGCGCCACATGCAGCTTGGCGTTGGGCTCGAACTTGGCGGTGACGACGATGGCGCGCCGGCCCGCCGCATGCACGGCGGCGATGGCCTCCCGGGCGCCGGGCATCGCCGGCGTCGGCTCGATCGCGTGGTCCGGATACAGCGCCCGGTAGAAGTCACTGACCTCGGCCACCCGCTCCTGCGGGAACCACCGGCGGATCTCCTCCTCCAGCGGCGGCCCCAGCCGCGTGATGGCCTCGTCGGCGTCGACGCGGGTACCGGTCCTGGCGGAGAGCTCCTGATACGTGGCCTTGATGCCGGGACGGGAGTCGATCAGCGTCATGTCGAGGTCGAATCCGACCGTGAGGGGGTGCGCCATTTGAGCATCGTCCCACGTTGCCCTTCGGGGTTCGCCCCACGTTGCCCTTCGGGGTTCGCCCCACGTTGTCGGGTGACTCCGCCGTACCTCGTCTGTTGTTTTTGCCCGCCTTCGGCGGGCGGGGTGGGGTTGGCCACAGCGGTCAGGTAACCCGCGGGGCGGGTGCGGGAGCTCTCCTCCGGGACTTCGTCCCTGCGGAGCGCCCCCTCCCGTCCGTCGTCGACCTCCGGCCGGGGAGGGCAGAGGTTACGACGGGCCGCCCACTTGACCTCCCGGATCAGCCACAGCCGACCCCACCCCCACCCAGGGGCGGTCGCGCAACGGCGGGGAGGTGCCGGGCCGTAGGGACGAAGTCCTGGAGGCCTGGCACCGCACCCCGCACATCACATCGCGACCAGCCCCACAACCTCCCCCGATCCCGCCGCCAGGCGGGGCACAAAACCACAGAAGAGACACGGCGCCGCACCCGGCAACGTGGGGACGAACCCCGAAGGGTCCGGCAACGTGGGGCCCTTAACGCCGCCGCATCCGCCACACCAAGAACACGGCCGAAGCGACGGCCGCGACCCGCGTCATCACCGGCAGCCCGTCGAGCAGCTCCTGCCCCAGCCGCCCCTGGGCGATCGGTTCGCCCCAGCGCCCGGCGGACCGCCCCCACAGCCACACCGCCAGCCCGCCGACGACGGTCCCGGGCACGCCCAGTACCGCGAATTTCGCCTCGCCCCGGGTCAGCCGCCGCGACAGGTAGGCCAGCAGCCAGCCGCCTCCGAGCGCGATCCACGTGCCGAGCACGGCACCGGCGAGCAGCAGGACCACGGCGAGCGTGAGGACGGGGCTCAGCCATGCCCAGGGAGACACCGGCGCCGCCACGGCCTCGTCCTCCGGCTCTTCGGCCTCGGGCTCCACGGCCTCGGTGGCGCGCCGCCCGCCGAGGGCCCGGCGCAGGAGCCGGGGAAGCGGACGCTTGCCGTCCGCCTCCGCCCCGCCGGCCTCCGGGGCGTCGTCCTTCTCCAGGGGGTCGTCCGCCGCCCGGCCGCCCGTGCCCCGGTCGCCCTCCGCTGTCCCGCTCTTGTGCTGTTCGTCCCCGGGCCGGTCCCAGATCTCCGGGATCTCGATCCCGCCGACGAACCCCTGCACCGTCTCCTCCGGCCCGTACGGCGACGGCTCCGGCCCGTACGGCGACGGCTCCACCCGCCACCAGTCCGGCGGATCGTCCGCGTCACCCAGTTCATCGGCGCCGGCCAGATGCGGCGGTGCGGCGGCCGGCTCCGCCTCCGGGACGGCGGGCCGGGCACCCTTTCGCAGGAATCCGGGCCGCGCCGGGCCCGTCCCGTCGCGCGGCGGGGGCACCGTGCCGCTCCACCCACGCCCGCGGAGGCCACTGCGCGGCGGGTCCGCCGCCGGGGGCGCGTCCCCGTTCCGTGCAGCGCTCACCACGGCCTCCGGCGTGCCCAGCCGCGACAGCAGCCGCTTCACGCCGGGCACCGTGTCGGGCTTCTGGGCGTCTATCTCCGCCCGCAGCCCGGCCACCAGCCGCATCCGTGTGGCGGCCGGCAGCCCGCGCTGCTGGGCCAGGTCGCCCACCCGGCTCAGATAGTCAAAGACGAGCTGATCGCTCTCGATCCCCACGAAATCCCCTGCGGCGTCCGCTGGTTGCTGTCCCGACCGTACCGCCCGGCGAGACGGCGGGGCGCACGGGCGGACACGCCGGGCGTGCGCCCCTCGGCGCCATGGCCGCCAGACGGTGCCCCCGGATCCCTCGCCCCGCTAACGTAGGACGGATGACCGATACACCCCGCACCCTGGCCGAGGAGCTCAGAACCCGCACCGACAGCGGGCTCATCGGCCTGCTGCGGACCCGGCCCGATCTGCTCAATCCGGTGCCGGGGGATGTCACCCAGCTCGCCACCAGGGCCGGCACCCGGGCGTCGGTGGTGCGCGCGGTGGAGCGGCTCGACCGGTTCGCGCTGCAGACCGCCGAGGCGCTGGCGGTGGCACCCGATCCCTGCCCGTACGAGACGCTCGGCGGGCTGATGGGCGGGGACGCCGGCGACGAGGCGGTCGCCGCGGAGCTGCCCAGGGCGGTGGCCGCGCTGCGGGCGCAGGCGCTGGTGTGGGGCCCGGACGACCGGCTGCGGCTGGTGCGTACGGCCCGTGAGCTGCTCACGCCGAGCGCCACGCACCCCTCGCCCACCGGGCTCGGCCCGACCGTCGCCGAGGCCATGGCCGGGATGTCCCCGGGGCGGCTGCAGGACATCATCGCCGCGGCCGGGCTGCCCGCCACGCACGACCCGGTCACCGCGGCCGCCGCCCTCACCTCCCTGTTCTGCGACCGCACCCGGATGGCAGCGCTCCTCGACGCCGCCCCCGCCGAATCCGTGGCGGTCCTCGACAAGCTGCTGTGGGGGCCTGCGTACGGCGGCGTCACCGACCGGCCGGCCGCGCATCTGCGGTGGCTGCTCGACCGCGGTCTGCTGATCCCGGCGGGCGGGCGCAATGTCGTACTGCCCCGGGAAGCGGCCCTGCACCTGCGCGCCGGGCGGGCCCACCACACACCCGAGCCGGTGCCGCCCGCCCTCTCCCCCGTCACGGAACGCGATCCACAGCTTGTGGACAACGCCGCGGCGAGCCAGGCGTTCACGGCGCTCGCGACCGTCGAGGAGCTGCTCAAGGAGTGGGACCTGGGCGGCCCGTCCGTGCTGCGCGCCGGGGGCATGAGCGTCCGCGACCTGAAGCGGACCGCCACCGCCCTGGACACCACCGAGCAGCTGGCCGCCTTCTGGCTCGAACTCGCCTACGCGGCGGGGCTGATCGCCTCCGACGGCGAGGCCGACGAGCGGTACGCCGCCACGCCGGCCGCCGAGGAGTGGCTGCAGCTGCCCGACCAGGCGCGCTGGGCCACGCTCGGAGCCGCCTGGATCTCCGCGACCCGGACCGCGGGCCTGGTCGGCACCGCCGACCCGAAGGGCCGCGCCCTGGCCGCCCTCGGTCCCAACCTGGACCGCTCCCCCGCCCCCGAGGTCCGCCGCCGCGCCCTCGCCCTCCTGGCCACCCTCCCGCCCGGCACGTCCGTACCCGCCTCGGCGGTCCTGGCCCGCCTCCGGTGGGAGCGGCCACTGCGCGGGGCGGCGGGTACGGGGCCGGCCACAGCGGCCAGGGCGGCGGGCACGCCGGAAGGCGCCTCCCCCGCCCTCGGGGCACCCTCCCCCCTCGACTCCGACCTCCGCTCCCGCCTCGCCCAATGGACCCTCGACGAGGCCGAGTTGCTGGGCGTGACCGGCCGCGGAGCGCTCGCCACCCACGCTCGCGCCCTGCTCGGCACCGCGCAGGACGGGCCCGCCCCCACACCCGCCGAGAACGACATCGCGGCGGCCCGCGCCGCTGCCCTCCTCGCCCCGCTCCTCCCCGAACCCCTCGACCACGTCCTCCTCCAGGCAGACCTGACCGCCGTCGCCCCCGGTCCGCTGCACCGCCCGCTCGCCGAGGCGCTCGGGGTCCTGGCCGACATCGAGTCCAAGGGCGGCGCGACGGTCTACCGCTTCACCCCGTCCTCGGTGCGGCGCGCCCTGGACGCCGGCCGCTCCGCCGCCGAACTGCAGGAATTCCTCAGCAACCACTCCCGCACCCCGGTCCCCCAGCCACTCGCCTATCTCATCGACGATGTGGCGCGTAAACACGGCCAGTTGAGGATCGGCGCGGCCGCCGCGTACATCCGCTGCGACGACGATGCGCTGCTCGCCGAAATCCTCGCCGATCGCCGCGCCGCGGGCCTGCGCCTCCGCCGCCTGGCCCCCACGGTGCTGGCCGCGCAGACCAGCCCCGACCATCTCCTGGACGGCCTGCGGTCCATGGGCTACGCCCCCGCCGCCGAGTCCGCCACCGGCGACGTCCTGATCGCCCGCGCCGATTCCTACCGCACCCCGCCCCGCACCGCCCCCGCCCCGGTCCCCGAGGGCCCGCCGTCCCCCGACGCCACCCTCCTCGAGGCCGCGGTACGCGCCATTCGCGCCGGTGACCTGGCCGCCACCGCCGAACGCAAACCCCTGCACGCCCCCGCCCCGGCCACGGGCGCTCTGCCGCGCACCACCTCGGCCGAAACCCTCGCCACCATGCAGGCCGCCGTCCTCACCCACTCCGCCCTGTGGATCGGCTACGTCAACGCCGACGGCGCCGCCAGCCAGCGGGTGATCGCCCCCGTCCGCGTCGAGGGCGGGTTCGTCACGGCGTACGACCACACCTCGGACGAGGTGCGTACGTATCCACTGCACCGGATCACCGGGGTCGCGGAGCTGGCGGACGACGCGGTGTGAGGCGGCGGGCCGCCGCCCACGGGCCGGCTGCCCGTCGCGGGTCAGCGGCCCCTCCCGCGGCCGTCGCCCTTGCCCGCCCGGCGCCAGATCACCGTCATGCCGAGCACCAGCACGGCCACGGCGACGAGGACGATGACGGCCTTGACGGCGAGGTCCGCCAGGAGGTGCGGGACGAGGTCGGACGACGTCATCGCGAGACTCGGCCGCACGGGGTCCGGCACGACGGGGTGGGTCATCACGGGGTGGGTCATCACCGGCCGCCCCTCCGGCCCGAGCGGCCGGGCCCGTCCTCCAGCCGCCGGGCGGCGGCCCGCAGCGCCGCACGCAGCGCCGGGTCCGCATACCGGCGGGCCTGATCGAGCCTGCCGCGCCGCTTGAGAGTCAGGGCGACGGCGAAGACCACCAGGGCGAGCACCACCAGTCCACCCGCGATCAGCCCGAACCTGACGAGCATGAGATTGAGATAGCTCTCCACGCTGCCCTCCTTTTTATATCACGTCTGTGATACAAAACAATTTATCACGCTCGTGATACAAAGAATCCATGCCGAAGCAAGTGGACCCGGACGCCCGCCGCCGCGAAGTTGTCGACGCCCTCTTCCGTGTCGCCGTCCGCGACGGCCTGCAACGGGCCTCGCTGCGGGCCGTCGCCGACGAGGCCGCCCTCAACATCGGCTCGGTCCGGCACTACTTCGCGGGCCGCCAGGAGCTGATGCGCTTCGCGATGCAGTCGATGCTCGACCGGGTCGGCGGCCGCCTGCTGCGGCGCATCGAGGAGATCGGCGAGCTCGGCAGCCACTCCCCCGCACAACAGTTCCGGCTCGCGGCCGGGCTGCTGGAGGAGCTGCTCCCGCTCGAGGAAGACCGCCGGGCCGAGGTCATCGTGTTCCTCGACTTCAGCGCCGCCGCCCGCACCGACCCTGCCCTCGCCGACCTCGCCGAAGAGGCCGCCACCGGCACCCGCAGGCTCCTCCGCCGCATCCTGGAGCGCCTGAAGGAGACCGGCGCCCTGGGTGCCGGCCGCGACCTCCCCCTCGAGACCGAGCGCCTGGCCGCGCTCCTGGACGGCCTGGGCCTGGGCGCCGCACTGCACCCGCACGTCCTCGCCCCGCACACCGCCGCCAAGGCGCTGCACACCCACCTCGCCGACCTCGCCGCCCCCGCTCACCGGCACCCGGGTACCGAGGCCTGAGAACCCGGCCCCGCCCCCCGTGCCCGCTCGATGCGGCACACTGGAGATTTGGCCGTACGGGACCATCCCGCGCGGACCGTACGGGACCATCCCGTACGGCTACGGCCGGCCGGTGACCGGAAAGGGCGAGGCGCGTGAACGGACCTCTCATCGTCCAGAGCGACAAGACGCTGCTCCTGGAGGTGGACCATGAGCTGGCGGACGCCTGCCGGCGGGCCATCGCGCCCTTTGCGGAGCTGGAGCGGGCGCCGGAGCACATCCATACCTACCGGGTGACGCCGCTGGGGCTGTGGAACGCACGGGCGGCCGGGCACGACGCCGAGCAGGTCGTGGATGCGCTGGTGCAGTTCTCGCGGTATCCGGTGCCGCATGCGCTGCTCGTCGATGTCGCGGAGACGATGTCGCGGTACGGGCGGCTCACGCTCACCAAGCACCCCGCACACGGGCTGGTGCTGAGCACCACCGACCGCCCGGTGCTGGAGGAGATCCTGCGCTCGAAGAAGGTGCAGCCGCTGGTCGGGGCGCGGCTGGATCCGGAGAGCGTGGTGGTCCATCCCTCCGAGCGCGGGCAGATCAAGCAGACGCTGCTCAAGCTGGGCTGGCCCGCCGAGGACCTGGCCGGCTATGTCGACGGTGAGGCGCATCCGATCGAGCTGCGGGAGGACGGCTGGGCGCTGCGGCCGTATCAGCAGCAGGCCGTGGAGGGGTTCTGGCACGGCGGCTCGGGCGTCGTCGTCCTGCCGTGTGGAGCGGGAAAGACGCTGGTGGGGGCCGGTGCCATGGCCCAGGCGAAGGCCACCACGCTGATCCTCGTGACGAATACGGTCTCGGCGCGGCAGTGGAAGCACGAGCTGGTCAAGCGGACCTCGCTGACCGAGGACGAGATCGGCGAGTACAGCGGCACGAGGAAGGAGATCCGGCCGGTCACCATCGCCACGTATCAGGTGCTGACGACCAAGCGGAAGGGCGTGTATCAGCACCTGGAGCTGTTCGACTCCCGGGACTGGGGCCTGATCGTTTACGACGAGGTGCATCTGCTGCCCGCGCCGGTCTTCAAGTTCACGGCGGATCTGCAGGCCCGGCGGCGGCTGGGGCTGACCGCGACGCTCGTCCGGGAGGACGGGCGGGAGTCGGATGTGTTCTCGCTCATCGGGCCCAAGCGGTTCGACGCTCCGTGGAAGGAGATCGAGGCGCAGGGATACATCGCCCCGGCCGACTGTGTCGAGGTGCGGGTCACTCTGACCGACGCGGAGCGGCTGGCGTATGCGACGGCGGAGACCGAGGAGAAGTACCGGTTCTGCGCGACGACCGACAGCAAGCAGCGGGTGACCGAGGCGCTGGTGCGCCGGCATCAGGGCGAGCAGACGCTGGTCATCGGGCAGTACATCGATCAGCTGGATGAGCTGGGCGAGCATCTGGATGCGCCGGTGATCAAGGGGGAGACCTCCAACGCGCAGCGGGAGAAGCTCTTCGGCGCGTTCCGGGAGGGGGAGATCTCGGTGCTCGTCGTCTCGAAGGTGGCGAACTTCTCCATCGACCTGCCGGAGGCCACGGTCGCGATCCAGGTATCGGGGACGTTCGGGTCGCGGCAGGAGGAGGCGCAGCGGCTGGGGCGGGTGCTGCGGCCGAAGGCGGACGGGCACGAGGCGCGGTTCTATTCGGTCGTCGCGCGGGACACCATCGATCAGGACTTCGCGGCGCACCGCCAGCGCTTCCTGGCCGAGCAGGGGTACGCGTACCGGATCGTGGACTCGGATGAGCTGCTGGCGGCGGACGAGGAGTCCTGAGGCGGGTCTGAGGGGTCCGGGGACGCGGGGGCCCGGGCGCGGGCCGTGGGGCCCGGGGCGTGGTGGCTCGGGGGCCGTGGGGTGCCTGGGGCGTGGTGGCGCGTTCCGGACCCCGTGACTTCGGCTGCGGCTCCGGGGCCGGGTCCGGCTCTCGTCCGGCCGTCGCGCCTCCGGCCGGCCGGAGGCCTGGCTAGCCCGTACCGGAGCGGGTGCTCAGTGGCTCGGCCGCGCGCGGCAGGGGGATCCGGCCCGGGTCGGCCGGGCGGCCCGGGGCGTTGCGGGTCCACCACGCCAGCGCGGCCATCAGCGCCAGCCCGAACAGGGGATACGGCGCGGCGAGCGGCTGCTGCCACCAGGGGAGATGCAGGTCGAGGTCGCCGGCGTGCGGCACGATCCACATGGTGCGGGCGGCGAAGGCGAGGGTGACGGCGGCCAGCAGCGCCCGGCGCCAGGGGATGCCGCGGGTGTGCGCGGCGAGCGTGGCCAGCAGCGGTACGCACCAGACCCAGTGGTGCGACCAGCTGATCGGGGAGACCAGCAGCGCCGTGACGGACGTGACGAGCACCCCCCAGGTGTCCAGGCCGCGCCGCAGATAGACGCGGCGGGCGACAGCGAGCCCGGCGGCGGCGGTGACCAGCGCCGCCACGGCCCACAGGATGCCCGGCTCGGGGTTGTGCAGGACCCGGGCGATCAGGCCCTGAAGGGATTGGTTGTCGACGATCCAGACCTTGCCGACCCGCCCCGTCTCGAACATCCGCCGGGTCCAGAACTCGACGCTGGCATCGGGCAGGAACAACAGGCCGACCAGCACCGAGACGGCGAACCCGGCGAGGGCGCCGAAGGCGGCCTTCACCCGGCCGGTGATCAGCAGGTAGACGGCGAAGATCGCCGGGGTGAGCTTTATGCCCGCCGCGATGCCGGTGGCGAAGCCCTTGAAGCGGGCGCCGTCGGGGCGCGAGAGGTCCCACAGGACCAGGCACGCCAGGGCGAGGTTGACCTGGCCGAAGACAAAGGTCTGGAAGACCGGCTCGAGCCAGAGGCCGAGTGCGGTGGCGGCGAGGAGGGTGGGCGCGGCGTAGGCGGCCTTGCGCAGACCGGCGGCTTTGCAGGAGAGGTGGATCAGCAGGGCGAGGAGGACGGCGTTGAGGAGAACGCAGACGACCTTGAGCGCGGTGAGCGAGATCCAGGTCGTGGGGATGAAGAGCAGCGCGGCGAAGGGCGGGTAGGTGGCCGGAAGGTGCCATTTGGTGACGGTGAACCCGTAGAGGTCACCGCCGGTCGCGGCGGCCGCACCCTCCGCGCGGTACACGACTATGTCGGACATCGGGAGCGGCTGGACCTCGTACAGCACCCACAGTCCCGCGAACGAGGCCACGAGCAGTGCTGCCGCGATCACCAACCGTCGGGGGTCGGCGACGCTCTGCGCCCAGGTCCGTCTCCATGTCCAGGTCCCCGTCCCGTCGGCGGCAGACACCCGTTGACCCCTCCCTCGTCACCCTGAGCGCGCGCTCTGCGGCGACGCTAGTGGATCGAGACCGACAGTCCGTAACGGTTTCCGGTCATCCGGATGTCGAGGCGGGGGCGGGCTCTTGCGCCCGATTGTGCAGGGTTTGGGTAGGTGACGTCACAGGGCGGACGCGTTCGGGTGCAGGTGGTGCGCGCAGGGGGCGGGTTACGGACGTCAATCCTCGGCGTACTCCCCCATGACCACGACGCTGAAGGCCGCCGTCGCGAAGACCTTGACCGCGCGGAGGGCGTTGCCGATCACATGGTGGTTCTCGTGGGCGTGCTCGGCGCCACGAGCGGGGTCGGGGCCGAGGGCGGTGGCGCCCTCGACCGGGGTCAGGGAGACGGGGTGGATGGATGCGGGGTGAAAGGATGCGCTGCTCATGCCTCCATGATGGATTTCACGCGATTGCCGCACATCGGTCTATGGGTCCATTCTTCGCGGGCCGCGAGTCAGCCTCTGGAGCTATGCCAACCCCTACGGGAGACCCAGAGGCCTACGGGATGTCCCTCTCCGCTCCTACCCGCCTCCCGCGCCCCGCGCTTCGCCGAATATCCGTTGGCGCCCCGAATAGGTGCGAACTACAATCGCGCGTCTGCCCAGCCTCCCGTGAGGAGTGCCGCCGGCCGGACGGAAACCGGCCGGCCCCGCCGTGCCCGCTCTCCGCGACACGCGCCCGCCGCAGTACTCCACCGGATCCACCGGACACTCCCCACCGGAGGCCACGCCGTGCCCTCGCCCGCCCACCCGTCACCCGACCACCACCCCTCATCGACGGCGCTACGCACCGAAAGCCCCGATCCGTCACCCGACCACCACCCCTCCACGACACCACCACGTACCGAACCCCCCGCCCCGGACCCCCTCCAGCGCGAACGGTCCCACCTCGCCGCCTCCCGCGCCGCGCTCCGCGCGATGCGCGCGGACGCCGAGGCGCTCAACATCGCCGACGTCACCGCGAACTGGGTCAACGCCGAGGTCCTCCAGGGCGAGATCGACGCCCGTATCAAGGCCCTCGCCGACCTCTCCCACACCCCGCTGTTCTTCGGCCGCCTCGACTATCTCCACGCCCCCGGCATCGACCTCGCCGAAGGCGCCGCCGGGGAGAACTTCTACATCGGGCGGCGGCATGTCCACGACGCCGACGGCGACCCGATGGTCATCGACTGGCGCGCCCCCGTCTCCCAGCCGTTCTACCGGGCCTCCAAGAAGGACCCGATGGATCTGAAGCTGCGCCGCCGATTCGGCTACACCGGCGGCGAGTTGACGGCATACGAGGACGAGCACCTCACCGACCCGGCAGAGGCGGAACACACCAGCCGGCTGCTCCAGTCGGAGATCGAGCGGCCGCGCGTCGGCCCCATGCGGGACATCGTCGCCACGATCCAGCCGGAGCAGGACGAGATCGTGCGCGCCGGGATCGGTGGTTCGGTCTGTGTGCAGGGTGCGCCGGGCACCGGCAAGACGGCGGTCGGCCTGCACCGTGTCGCCTATCTCCTGTACGCGCACCGGGAGCGACTGGCCCGCTCCGGCACCCTCGTCATCGGCCCGAACCGCTCGTTCCTGCACTACATCGAGCAGGTGCTGCCCGCGCTGGGCGAACTGGAGGTCAAGCAGGCCACGGTCGACGACCTGGTGGGGCATGTGGAGGTACGGGGCACGGACGAGGCGGCCACGGCGACGGTCAAGGGCGACGCGCGGATGGCTCAGGTGCTGCGCCGGGCCGTCCGCTCGGGCATCACCATGCCGCAGGAGCCGTGCATGGTCGTCCGGGGCTCCCGCCGCTGGCGCGTACCGGCGTATGAACTGGAGCAGATCGTCCGGGAGTTGATGGGGCGGGAGATCCGTTACGGCGCGGCGCGCGACGCGCTGCCGCAGCGGATCGCGCATGCCGTTCTGGTGCGGATGGAGCAGGCGGGCGAGGCGCCGGACGACCGGGTGCAGGATGCGGTGGCCCGTAATGCCGCCGTGAAGGCCACGGTCAAGGCGGTCTGGCCGCCGGTGGATCCGGCCAAGCTGGTGCTGCGGCTGCTGGGCGACGCGGAGTTCCTCGCCGAGCAGGCGGAAGGCATCCTGACGCCCGAGGAACAGAAAGCGGTGCTGTGGGCCAAGCCGGCCCGGAGTGTGAAGAGCGCCAAGTGGTCTGCCGCGGACGCGGTGTTGATCGACGAGGCGATGGACCTGGTGGCGCGCACCCACTCACTGGGCCATGTGGTCCTCGACGAGGCGCAGGACCTCTCCCCGATGCAGTACCGCGCGGTGGGCCGCCGCTGCACGACCGGTTCGGCGACGATCCTCGGCGATATCGCGCAGGGGACGACCCCGTGGGCGACCGACACCTGGGAGCAGGCGCTGGCCCACCTGGGCAAGCCGGCCGCGGCCGTCGAGGAGCTGACCCAGGGCTTCCGAGTACCGCGCGAGGTCATCGCGTACGCGTCCCGGCTGCTGCCCGTCATCGCTCCCGACCTGATGGAGGCCACCTCGATCCGCGAGTCCGCAGGCGATTTCGCGGTCCGCCGGGTCGCGACGGAAGACCTGGACACCGCCGTCCTCGCGGCCTGCGACGAGGCGCTGACGAAGGAGGGGTCGATCGGCCTGATCGCGGCGGAGGCCCGTATTCCGGTGCTGCGCGCGGCCCTGGAGGCGGCGGGCGTGACCTGCCTGGCGCCGGGCGAGGAGACGTCGGCCGAGTCCCGCCTGACGCTGGTGCCCGCCACGCTGGCCAAGGGCCTGGAGTACGACTATGTGGTGCTGGACGAGCCCGCGGCGATCGTCGACGGCGAGCCGGATGAGCGGACCGGGCTGCGCCGGCTGTATGTGTGCCTGACGCGCCCGGTCTCCGGCCTCACGGTTGTGCACGCGGCCCAGCTGCCGGAGCGGCTGGACGCCGGAGCCTGACGGGCGCCCCAAGGGCCCGGCGGCAGCCGACGCCGTCAGAATCCCGCGCCGTCCGGACCCCGCGCCGCCAGGCCCCGCGCCCTCAGACCCCCACCCCGTCGAGCACCCCGTCCAGCGCGTCCCGCCACTCCCGTACCGCCGCCGCGTCCACCGGGGCGGACCACCCGGCGGGACGCGCCGCGCCGCCGATGTGGAACGCGTCGAGGCCCGCCGCCCGCAGCCGGGGCAGATGTCCGAGGGTGAGCCCGCCGCCCACCAGGATCCGCGGCGCGTACCCGGGCTCGCCCGCCGCCGTACGGGCCTGCTCCGCGACCAGCGTCGCCAGCCCGTCCTCGACCCCGTGTACGGAGCCGGCCGTCAGGTAGGTGTCGGGCCCGGCCACCCCGGAGAGCCCCGCGAGCTCCCGGCGCAGTGCGGCCCGGTCGGCGGCCCCGTCGATGGCCCGGTGGAAGGTCCAGCGGCAGCCGTCGATCGCCGCCGCCACGGCCCGCACGGCCGCAAGGTCCGGCCGCCCGTCCGGGGTCAGAAAGCCCAGCACGAACGCGTCGGCACCCGCCTCCCGCAGCGCCGCGGCGTCCGCGCACAGGGCCGCGACATCCCGGGCGTTCCCGGCCGCGAAGCCGTCGGCGGCCCGCAGCATGACCCGCAGCGGGATGTCGACGGCCGCCCGGATCGCCGCGAAGGCGGCCCGGGGCGGGGTGAGCCCGTCGGCTGCCATGTCGGTGACCAGTTCCAGGCGGTCGGCTCCACCGGCCTGGGCGGCGATCGCGTCCTCCGGGCCGAGCGCGATCACCTCCAGGAGCGCGCGCTTGCTCATATGACCCCAATCCGGGCAACGACAGGTCTAGTCCAATATCCAGCGTAAGGCCTGGTCAGTCCCGCGGGGGCCGCTTCGCCGCCGGACGCGCCCGGAATCCGCCCGGCAACCACCCGTACGGCCACCCGCACGGCCGTCCATACAGCCGTCCATCCGGCCGTCCATGCCGCCGTCCATGCAGCCGTCCATGCAGCCGTCCATGCGGCCATCCGCCCCTCCGCGCGTTTCGATGCGCGATCACCCGCATCCCACCCGGCAGCCGAGGCCAAAACCGACCCGAAACCCCTCATTGGTGCAGGTGTGGATCAGCCCCCACATGGGTAACACGCCTTTCCGGTAAGGCCGTTGCGGCGTAGCGCCTGCGCCCGACGCTGTTCTTTGCGATCGTGTTCGACGCTGCTTTGTAATCGCCGCTGTTTTTGTGATTGCCGCTGTTTTTGTGATTGCCGCTGTTTTTGTGATTGCCGCTGTTCTTGTGATCGACGATGTGCCCTGTGACCCACGATGCATCCGTGACCGCCGCTGTGCCCGAGCTCGCCGATGCGTCCCTGACCGACGAATGCGCCTGTGACCCATGAGCGTTGGGAGAGCCGGATGTCCGACCTGGCGACCGTGTCCGCCGAGATCGCTCCCTATCTCGCCCTGGCCGCGAACAGCCTGGGCGCCTCCGTGATCGACGCCGCCCAGCAGCGGATCGCCGAACGCACCGTGACGGCCGGTGAGGGCTTCTTCCGCCGGCTGCTGCACCGCGGCGGTGACGGCGGTCTCGGTGACGGCACCACCCAGCCGCTCCTCGATATCGACCGCGCGGACGCCCTCGATGACCTGCTCGCGACCCTCGACGACCGGGAGCGGCAGCTGCTGTCCGCCGCGGTGACGGCCTGGCTGCGCGCCCCCGCCGACCGGCGCGACGCCCCTCACCTGCTGGAACACATATCCCAGCTCGCCTCGTCCGCGGGCGCGCGGACCATCTACAACGTCCCGACCGCGACCGGCCAGGGCTCCATCGCGGCCGTCGAGATCCACGGCACCATCAACATGGGGGGCAGCACCGGCACCCGGGACGGCTCATGACCCGCCCAGGGGGAACGGGCGCGCAGCGCGCGGGCGAGGGCACGGGTGAGGGCACCGTCCACAACAGTCCGACGACGCACGGCGACCACTCCATCGCCGCCAACGACATCAAGAACGTGATCATCAAGTGGGTGATGCACCCCAGCGCCCGCTGGGTGCCCCTCCTGCCGGCCTGCGCCGGTCTGGTGATCGCCGGCAGCACCTGGCCCGACGGGCCCGCGAGCCAGTACACCCTGTGGGGCGCGCTGGCCGGGCTGTCGGTGGCCACGGCCGCCGCCCGCGTGCTCAACCGCAGGCCGCGCGACGCCCGGGTGGTCGGCACCCTCTCCCTCGTCTCCGTCCTGGCGACGGTCGGCGCCTGGCTGGCGTTCCAGAGCGTCGTCGCCCACGGCGAGATCGACGTGACCGGGCAGGTACGCACTCAGGGCACCCAGCCCCTGGACAAGACCGCCCACCGCTCCCTCGCCCTCCTCCTGGACACCGCCGCCCTGAAGGAACCGCGCAACGCCCTGCGCATGACGCTGGCCATCGACGACCACGATCCGGCCGGCCCCACCTGCCTCCCGGACACCAGCGCCATCGTTTCCCTGTTCACCTCGGGCGTCGCGGCGCAGACGCAGACCGTCCGGCCGGGCGGCACCGCCGACTTCAGCCTGGGCGCGCGGACCCGCTCCGTCCGGATCGAGGTGCGGCTGCGCACCGCCCCCGGCTGCCGCATGGACGTACGGGCGACGGGCGCCGTACTCCACGACCGGTGAACCGGCGCCACCTCTTACGACCGACAGAAAACGGGGACCCACATGGCCACCAGACACCCGCACACCGGCCCCAGAGGCCGCACCGGCCGCACCGGCCACCGCGCCACCCGCCTGGCGGCGCTGTTCGCCCTCGCCGCCCTGACGGCGACCGCCTGCGGCACCGACCAGCCGCCCTCCCTCTTCGCGGACGGCACGGTCCAGGTCGGCACGAAGAACGACCAGCCCGGCACCGCCGTGGTCGACAAGTACAAGTTCTCCGGCTTCGACACCGCCGTCGCCCGCCGGCTCCTCAAGACCGTCGGCGCCGTGCCGGACTTCGGGATCGTGCCGTCGGAGGACCGCCGCGCGGTGCTCACCGACAAGACGAAGGACCTGGTCATCGCGACGTTCTCGATCACCGTCGACCGGATGAAGGACCTGGACTTCGCGGGCCCGTACGCGACCACCTACCAGGGCATCATGGTCCGCCGGAACGACCACCGGATCACCAAGCCCGCCGATGTCGACGGCAAGCGCGTGTGCACCTGGCCGGGGACCACCTCCGCGACCACCCTGGAGGGCCCGGAGTACGAGCGGATCGTGGTCTATGAGCAGCCGGACGCCTCCAGCTGTATCAAGGACCTCAAGGAGAAGTACGCCGACGCGGTCTCCACCGACCAGATGATCCTCTACGGCTTCACCCAGGTGAACCCGGATCTCAAGGTCGTCCCCCACATCACCTACGGATCCGCCAACCAGTACGGCATCGCCATGGCCAAGGGGCACCGCCAGGACTGTCTCAAGCTGCGCGACGCCCTGCGGGACTACCTCGGCGACAACGCCTGGAGCCAGGACTTCGCGACGTCCCTGCCGTCGATACCGGCGGCCGACCCCTCCTGGGAGACGAACTTCAAGCCGCGGCAGGAGTCCGTCGACTCCCTCTCCTGCCGCGACAGCCCCAGAACCTGACGCGCCGCGCGGGGCTCACGCACCGTCCGGGCTCACGCGTAGATCGCCAACAGCCGCCCGGCAACTGGGCATCGCCTGCCCCGCCCGCAGGGCTTTCCCGGACCTGGCGGATCTTGACCCGCGAGGCACAATGACTCCCATGACCTCCGAGTCCCCCAAGGCGCACCCCACCGCCCCGGCGGACCTGATCCGCCGCTGGGCCGCCACCGTTGCCAAGGCCCGCGGCGGGCACGCCGCCGAGGGCCCGGACCCGGCCCCCTACGCGGACAACCTCCTCGCCCGGTGGGCCGAACCGCAGCGCCGCTATCACACCGTCGCGCATCTGACCGCCGTCCTTGACCGCATCGACGAACTGGCCGAACACGCCGACGACCTGCCCGTCGTCCAGTTGGCGGCCTGGTTCCATGACGCGGTCTACCGCCCCGACCGCTCCGAGAACGAGGAACGCAGCGCCGCCCTCGCCGAACGCGCCCTGCCCGAACTGGGCATCGGCGCGGCCCGTACGGCCGAGGTGGCCCGCCTGGTGCGGCTGACGGTCACCCATGACCCGTCTCCGGACGACCCGGACGGCGAGGTGCTGTGCGACGCCGACCTCGCGGTGCTGGCCGGTTCGCCGGACCGGTACGCGGCCTACGCCGCCGCCGTCCGGGAGGAGTACGCCTTCGTCCCCGACCCCGATTTCGCCGCGGGCCGCGCCGCCGTACTGCGTCAACTCCTCGCTCTGCCACGCCTGTTCAGGACACCGCTGGCGTACGACCGGTGGGAGCACACGGCGCGCCGCAACATCGGCACGGAGCTGGATCTGCTGGCCGGCTGAGCACGGGCGGGCAGGCGCTCCGGGGGCCGGGCGGCGGCTACTGCTGCTGCCGCCGCCGGTGCACCCGCGGCAGCCCGTCCGGTCCCAGCGCCACCCTCGCCTCGCTCTCGCTCACGTCCGCGTGCCGCTCGTCGCGCAGCACACCGTGCGCCGGGCAGGCGCACCGGCCGGACAGCGGATCCGGGCAGTCCGCGAGCCCCTGCCGCAAGTGGACGAAGTCCTCCGGCTCCAGCTGCCACGTCCAGTCCATGTCCCACGGCTCGTCCGTCAGCCACGGCTCCAGATAGCAGTCGTGGCTGAAGTGGTAGAGCACCCCGTGCCCGCACTCCGGGCACTCCAGGAACCGCGTGTAGTCGTGGACCTGGTTGTGGTCCGGCCCGGATCCGTGAGGCACGCCCCGCTCATGGATCTCCACCACCGGCCGCCGTACCGCCCCGCACCGCTCGCACCCGCTGTTCAGCCCCATGCGCGGCAGCCTAGATGCGGCCCGGCACCGGGCGCGGGCCGCCTCCGAAATATTCCCGCGGCAGGAATGTCAGGGGTCCTACCGCTGTTAGTACCTGACATGCCAGCCCGTCCCGAACGCGCCGAACGCGTCCGCATGCCCATCGCCGTCTACGTCCTGGGGCTGTCCGTCTTTGCCCTGGGGACGTCCGAATTCATGCTCTCCGGCATCCTCCAACCACTCGCCCGCGATCTGAAGGTCTCCATTCCGCAGGCCGGGCTGCTGGTCTCCGCGTTCGCGATCGGCATGGTGGTCGGCGCGCCCGTCCTCGCCGCGGCGACGCTGCGGCTCCCGCGCCGTACGACCCTGATAGCCCTGCTCGGCCTCTTCGGCCTGGGCCAGGTGGCCGGCGCCCTGGCGCCGACGTACGGCGTGCTGTTCGTCTCGCGGGTGGTGAGCGCGCTGGCCTGCGCCGGTTTCTGGGCGGTCGGCGCGGCGGTCGCCGTCTCGCTGGTGCCGGTGACCGCCCGTGCCCGTGCGATGGCCGTCATGGTCGGCGGGCTGAGCATCGCGAACATCGCCGGCGTCCCGGCGGGCGCGCTGCTCGGCCAGCACGCCGGCTGGCGGTCGGCCTTCTGGGCGGTGGCCGTGCTGGCCGCGGTCGGTTTGGTCGGAGTGATCGCGCTGGTGCCGCGTACGGCCGTGCCCACCGGCGACGAGCGCCCCCAGCTGCGCCGCGAGCTGACCATCTACAAGGACAAGCAGGTCTGGCTGGCGCTGGCCGCCACGGCCATGAACGGCGCGGCCGTCTTCGCGCTCTTCTCGTACCTCTCACCGCTGCTGACCGACACCGCCGGCCTCGCCGAGAGCTGGGTGCCGACGGTGCTGGCCCTCTTCGGCGTCGGCGCGCTGATCGGTACGTTCATCGGCGGCCGGATCGCCGATGCCCACCTCTTCGGGACGCTGTTCGTCGGCATCTCCGCCTCCACGGCCGTACTGGCCATCCTGGCGCTCACCGCACACAACCCGGTGGCCGCCGTCGCGCTCTCCCTGATGCTCGGCGTCACTTCGTTCACCACCGCCCCGGCGCTCAATGCCCGGATGTTCAACGTGGCCAACGCCGCGCCGACGCTGGCCGGCGCGACCACCACTGCCGCCTTCAACATCGGGAACACCCTCGGCCCCTGGCTGGGCGGCCTGGCCATCGGCGCCCACTGGGGCTACCCGTCCGTGGCCTGGACCGGCGCGGCACTGGCTGCCGTGGCGGTCGTCGTGACGGCCATCGCCTTCCGCCTCCACCGGTCGGCCGGCCACCCCTCCAAGCTGATCGCCTCCTCGGCCGCCGTCACCCCCGTCCCGGAGAACGCGGCCGCGGAACAGCGCTGAGGCGGGGCGGCGCGGGGCAGGACGGGGCGGGGCAGGACGGGGTCCGGTACGGCGCACGCTGACGGCGGGCCCTTACGGACGGTCCCGCACCCCCGGCGACGCCCGGTTCTTGGGCCGTCGCAGCCCCGCCGCCGTCAGCCGCCGCAGCAGTTCCTTGCAGCCGACCTCCACCGCCCCGGCCCGTACCGCGTCGGTATACCGCTCCGCGGGCAGGTCGTAGTGATCGCGCTCGAAGGCCCGCTGCGGCGCGCCTATCCCGGCCGCGAACCGGTGCAGTTCGTCGAATGAAGTGTCGCTGACCAGGTGCGACCACATCCGGCCGTGACCTGGCCAGGTGGGGGGATCTATATAGATCGCCACTCAGCCCTCCAAGGGAGCACGCAGCCTGCCGACGCGGGCCACCGCGACAGACGTCTTGGGGCAGACCCAGTGCGGATCGGGCCCCAGCTCCGGCTCGATGTCGAGTGCATGCGGATCACCGGACGTGGTGCACACCGGACACAGCGGCCAGCGGCCGTACCGTTCGAGCAGTGCGTCCTGCACATCCTGGGCTATCAGTCCGGCGACAAATTCCGCGCCCTCAGGCCACTGCTCCACCCACCAACGGCGGTGGGCGACCGCGTCCTCGACGAGCGAGACGATGTCGGCGTCGGCGACGTCGTCCGCGATCAAGTCGGCGAGCACCAGCGCCCGCGCGGCATGCAATGCCTGTTCCAGCTCCATGCCGCCCATTGTCTCGCGGACGGCCGGGGCCGACCCGCTCGTCATCCACAGGCCTCCCCAACTGCGCGGCTTTTCCACAATCCGGCACGGCGAGTGTTGACGCGCATCGCAGATGAAATTACTTTTCACACGTGAGCAGCAGCGTGAAGGAAACTTTCAAGGATCCGACCAAGGGCGTCGCGAAAGACGCGGCGGCCGAGTCCCGGCCGGCCCCGCCGCCACCCGCCCCCGCGGCCCTGGCCGCCAAGGTCCGTACTCTCAGCCCGACGATGACCCGGTCCATGCAGCGAGTCGCGGAAGCGGTCGCGGGCGACCCCGCCGGCTGCGCCGCCCTCACCGTCACCGGCCTCGCGGAGCGCACCGGCACCAGCGAAGCCACCGTCGTGCGCACCTCCCGCCTCCTCGGCTACCCCGGCTACCGCGACCTGCGCCTCGCCCTGGCCGCGCTCGCCGCGCAGCAGGCGGCCGGCAGCGCACCCGTCGTGACCGCCGACATAGCGGTCGACGATTCCCTCACCGACGTCGTCGCCAAGCTCGCGCAGGAAGAGCAGCAGTGCCTGGCCGACACCGCCGCCGGGCTGGACGTCAGCCAGCTCGAGGCGGCCGTCGCCGCGCTCTGCACAGCCCGCCGTATCGATGTGTACGGCATCGGGGCCTCCAATCTCGTCGGCCAGGACCTCACACAGAAGCTGCTGCGCATCGGCCTGATCGCGCATGCGCACAGCGACCCGCACCTCGCCGTGACGAACGCCGTACAGATGCGCACCGGCGATGTCGCCATCGCGATCACCCACTCCGGCCGGACCACCGACGTCATAGAGCCGCTGCGGGTGGCGTTCGACAACGGCGCCACGACGATCGCGATCACCGGCCGCCCGGACAGCGAGGTCGCCGCGTACGCCGACCACATCCTGACCACCTCCACGGCCCGCGAGAGCGAGCTGCGACCGGCCGCGATGTCGTCCAGGACGAGTCAGCTCCTCGTCGTGGACTGCCTGTTCATAGGCGTAGCGCAGCGTACGTACGAGACCGCGGCGCCCGCGCTGTCCGCCTCCTACGAGGCCCTGGCACACCGCCACCAGCCCTGACCACCGCTGTGGGCACGGGCTTGCCCGACCCCGGAAAGAGCCGCCACGCCATGACCTCCACCGCCGACTACGCCCACCTGCGCGCCCAGCTGGACACCCTCACCACCGAGGCGTTCCGCCCCGAGCTCGCCGATATCGACCGCCGCTCCACCCTGGAGATCGCCCGCACGATGAACGACGAGGACGCCAGCGTCCCCGCCGCCGTCGCCGCGCAGCTCCCGCGGATCGCCGCCGCCATCGATGCCACGGCGGAGCGGATGGCCCACGGCGGCCGGCTGATCTACGCCGGCGCCGGCACGGCGGGCCGGCTCGGTGTGCTGGACGCCAGCGAGTGCCCGCCGACGTTCAACACCGACCCGTCGGAGGTCCTCGGGCTGATCGCGGGCGGCCCGTCCGCCATGGTCACCGCCGTCGAGGGCGCCGAGGACAGCAAGGAATTCGCCGCCGAGGATCTGGCCGCGATCCGCCTGACCGCCCAGGACACCGTCGTCGGCATCTCCGCCTCGGGCCGCACCCCGTACGCCATAGGGGCCGTCGAGCACGCCCGCGCCCTGGGCGCACTCACCATCGGCCTGTCCTGCAACGCCGATTCCGCGCTGGCCGCGGCCGCCGAGCACGGCATCGAGGTCGTCGTGGGCCCCGAGCTGCTGACCGGCTCCACCCGGCTCAAGGCCGGCACGGCCCAGAAGCTCGTGCTCAACATGCTCTCGACCCTCACCATGATCCGCCTGGGCAAGACCTACGGAAACCTGATGGTCGACGTCCGCGCCTCCAACGACAAGCTACGGGCCCGCTCGCGCCGTATCGTCGCGCTGGCCACCGGCGCCTCGGACCCGGAGATCGAGGCCGCCCTCGCCGCGACGGACGGCGAGGTCAAGAACGCCATCCTCACCATCCTCGGCAAGGTCGACGGCCCCACCGCGGCCCGCCTGCTCGATACGTCGCACGGCCACCTCCGCGCCGCCCTCGAAACCGCCGACAAGCCCTGACAGACACGCCGCCGCTCCCCCTCCTCCGCTCCCCCGCCGCTTCTCCCTCCCCCCTCTTCCCGCCCCCTCCTCCCCCTCGTCCTCGTTGTCCGCACAGCAAGGCACCCCACATGTCCGAAGACAAGAACCGCGCCCTTGCCGCCGCGCTCCTCCCCCTCGTCGGCGGCGCCGGGAACCTCACCTCCATCGCCCACTGCATGACCCGGCTCCGCCTCGGCATCCAGGACCGCTCGCTGGTCCAGCACGACGCCCTCAGGGCGGTGCCGGGCGTCATGGGCGTGGTCGAGGACGACACGTACCAAATCGTGCTGGGCCCCGGGGTCGTCGCCCGGGTCACGCCCGAGTTCGAGAGCCTGGTCGCGGAGGCAACCCTCGCGGACACCAAGCCCCTTGAGGAGCCCCAGCCCCCCACGGAGAGCACGCCGGCCACGACCACGGTCACCACTACGGCCCTCACCACCACCGCCGCTGCCGACCTGGCCGCCCAGGGCGCCGCGCTCAGAGCGAGCCGGAAGGCCAAGAACGCCACCCCGTTCAAGCTCTTCCTCCGCCGGATCGCCAATATCTTCGTCCCGCTGATCCCGGCCCTGATCGGCTGCGGCATCGTCGCGGGCATCAACGGCCTGCTCACCAACCTCGGCTGGCTGCCCACCGTCGTCCCGGCCCTGGCCGCCATCGCCTCCGGCTTCATGTCGTTGATCGCCGTATTCGTCGGCTACAACACCGCGAAGGAATTCGGCGGCACCCCGATCCTCGGCGGCGCGGTCGCCGCGGTCATCGTCTTCCCGGGCATCGCCAACATCACCGCCTTCGGCCAGAAGCTCTCCCCCGGCCAGGGCGGCGTCCTCGGCGCACTGGCCGCCGCCCTCCTCGCCGTCCAGGTGGAAAAACGCTGCCGCAAGCTGGTCCCCCAGGCGCTGGACGTCCTCCTCACCCCGACCCTCACGGTCCTGGTCACCGGCCTGGTCACGGTCTTCGGCCTGATGTACGTCGCCGGAGAGGTCTCCACCGCCATCGGCTCCTTCGCCAACTGGCTGCTCGCGCACGGCGGCGCGATCGCCGGCTTCATCCTGGGCGGCCTCTTCCTCCCCCTGGTCATGCTGGGCCTCCACCAGGCCCTCATCCCCATCCACACCACCCTCATCCAGGAGCAGGGCTACACCGTCCTGCTCCCCATCCTCGCCATGGCCGGCGCGGGCCAGGTCGGCGCCGCCATCGCCGTCTACCTCCGCCTCCCCCGCAACGGCTCGATCCGTACGACCATCAAATCCGCCCTCCCCGCCGGTTTCCTGGGCGTCGGCGAGCCGCTCATCTACGGCGTCTCGCTCCCCCTCGGCCGCCCCTTCATCACCGCCTGCCTCGGCGGCGCCTTCGGCGGCGGCTTCGTCGGCTTCTTCAACCAACTCGGCGACGCCGTCGGCTCCACCGCCATCGGCCCCTCCGGCTGGGCCCTGTTCCCCCTGGTCAAGGGCAACCAGGGCATCGGCACCACCATCACCGTCTACGCCCTGGGCCTGCTGGTCGGCTACCTCGTCGGCTTCCTCGCCACCTACTTCTTCGGTTTCAGCAAGCAACAACTCACCGAGCTGAACGCCGCACCCGCTGCCACCGCACCCGACGCCGCCTCCCCCGCCCCGGCCGCGACCCGCGACGACCCGGCGCCCGACGGCCCGGCTCCCGACGACTCCCCGCCCGGCAAGGAGCCGGTCTCCGCCTGAGGACCACGGACCGCACTCCCCCGTCCGTGCCGGTCGGCGCCCGGCACCGTACCCCTCTCACGGCAGCCTGCTCACCTGATTCAACTCGGCCACCTTGGCCCGCAGTTCGTCCCACGTCCCGGCGGGGCGCAGCACATCCGGCGGACAGTCCCACTCCCGCCCGCCCCCGGGCGGCCGCAGCTGCACATACGGCCCCTCGTGCCCCATCACCTTGCCGATCCGGCCGTCCCGCCCGTCCACGGCGTAACGGCCGCACGCCACCCTCACGGCCGCCGCCCGGCCAGCACCTCCAGGAGCCGGCGGGCGGTGCCGAGGTTGCACCGCCCCAGCTCCACCAGCGGCTCCATCACCCGGCTGGCGTCCGACACCGGATCGACGCACAACGACGGCAGAACGACGCCCAACGCCCCCAGCGTGCCCTCCAGTTGCGCCACGATCTCGTCGGCGCCCGGCGCCTCATCCCCTGCGGTTTCCACGCTCTTCACTGCCGCCCTCACCTTTCACGCTGGGTTCTCCATTACGTACCCAGCGTGGCGAACGCGCGGCTAGCCTGGACAGAGGCGCAGGCCAACAACCGCACGTGTTCAGCCTGGGAGCTGCGATGTCAGGACCCAAACCTCTCGACCCCTCCTCATCACCGCGCGCCATGCTCGGCGCCGAATTACGCCACCGCCGCGAGGCCGCCGGAATGACGCAGGAAGAGCTGGGCGCCCCCCTCTTCGTCAGCGGCTCGTTCATCGGCCAGCTGGAGGCCGGTACGCGGCGCATGCAGCGGGATTTCGCCGCGAAGATAGACGAAGTGCTGGGCACCGACGGCTACTTCCTCCGCAACTGCGTGGCAGCGTCCAAGTCCAAATACCCGGATCACTTCGCGGAAGCCGCGGAGGCGGAGGCCGTCGCGGTGGCCATCCGCGAGTACGCGCCGCTGCTGATCCCGGGCCTGGTGCAGACGAGGGCGTACGCACGGGCCGTCTTCCGCGCGTACCAACCGACGGCGACCGAGGACGTCATCGACCGGCTGGTGGAGGCGAGGATCGAACGAGCCGAGCTGCTGAGCGATCCAACAAAGCCGTTGTTTTGGGCCGTACTGGACGAGGCGGCGCTCCGGAGGGAGGTCGGCGGCCCGGGGGTGATGGCGGAGGCGTTGCGGCATGTCGAGGCGCTGATCCGGCGACATCGGGTCATCGTGCAGGTGTTGCCGTTCGGGGCGGGTGCGCATGCGGCCATGATTGGCGCCCTTAAGTTGATGGCCTTCGAAGATGCGCCTCCGCTCGCCTACATCGAAGGTCCTGAAGCAGGGCGGCTGGAGGACAATCCAGCAACGGTTGCCCGCCACGAACTGACCTACGATCTACTCAGGGCCTCGGCACTGTCGCCGAAAGAATCCCTGGCCCTGATCGAATCAGTGGCGGAGGATTACGCCCATGAGGATCAGCCCTGAGTACGACCTGACTGCAGCCACGTGGCACAAGTCCAGCTACAGCGGCGGCGATGGCGGCAACTGCCTAGAGGTCGCCACCTGGCGTAAGTCCTCGCACAGCGGCGGAAGCGGCGGCAACTGCCTCGAAGTAGCCGAGGACTACGCACCCGAGGGCCTCATCCCCGTCCGCGACTCCAAAAACCCGACCGGCCCGGGGCTCGTATTCCGGGCCCCGTCCTGGTCGGCATTCGTCGACGGCATCAAATCGGGTGCTCTGCACGGCGCCTGACACACCCGCTCGCGGACCGGGGCTCAAGCTCCGGACTGCGAGCTCTCTTTCCAAGGAACGGGCGGGAGAAAACTACCCACCCACCCCCCCAACCCCCGCGCGCACCAGCGCACATGACCTTCCGTGATCGGCTTGCAACGACGCGTCGCATCGGTCTAGCGTGCGTCACAACAGCACCCGCACATGCGACGGCCCCGACAGGTGGTAGCACACCTGCCAGGGCCTAGCCCGCAAGATCGAAAAGAGCGATCTCATGGCTTCGGAAGACTTTAGCGCTGCGCTGCCCGCGCCCGCATCCCACCCGTCCCACCCCGCCGCGAAACCCGGCTACGGCAAACGCAGCGCGCCGGACCAACACCCCCACCGCCCCACCGACTTCGCCCACCTCCCCCGGCGCGAGGCCTCCATCGCGGCCTACCTCGACCGCCTTCCCGACGGCGCGGACATCTCCGTAAAGACGCTGGCCAAGGTGTTACCGGACTACGGCCAATGCGCCCTCCGCACCGCCCTCCGCCGCCTCTCCGAGGCCGGTCATCTCCGCCGCATCACCGAGACCCTGCCGAGTGACGACGGCAGCGTGCGCTGGGTGACGCGGACGTACTTCTCCCGAACCGCCCGCGACGACGCCTGGTGGGCGGCCTTCCGTGCCGGAAACGTGCCCCGCACGGACCCGACACCGCCCCCTGGACCAATGCAGCGGCCGCCCCGCTCCCGCGCCTACGACCTCCTCGCCACCCTCGGCCGCGCCGAACCCCGGATGACGCTCTCGGCCGCCGACTGCGCCTCCCTCGAAGCGCTCGCCGAGGAATGGCTGACCCGCGGCGCCACCCCGGACCAGCTCCTGCACGCCCTTATCTCGGGGCTACCACCAAAAGGTGTCCACCACCCGGGCCGCCTCGCCCGCAGCCGCCTGCTGAGCAAGATGCCGCCACCCGCCCCCGAGAGCGTCCCGGCCGCGCGCCCACCGCTGCGCATCATGGAGTGCACCGTGTGCCGGGCGCCCGGCCGCCCCGAAGTGCTCCCCGGCGGCATCTGCGGGGCCTGTCGCGGCGAGAGCGCACCCCCGCTCCTCAGCAGCCAGTCACCCGACGACGTCCACGCCCGCGTCCAACGGCTGCGCGCCGCGGCCCGCGGGAACGATCATGAACCATCCACCGGGCTCGTTCCGTATATCTCATAGATCTGCCCTGATACCTCATAGATCTGCCCTGGCGAGTCCCAGGAGGCCCAGATGTCTTCCCATGCTGCCGAAGCTTCGCTGAGGGGGGCCGCCGCACTCTGCGCACTCCTCAGCGCCGTCGCCCATCTCCTCATCACCCCCGAACACCTTCAGGAGGTGACCTACATAGGAATCCTTTTCCTTGTCGGCAGCATTGCGCTGCTCCTCGCCGCCGCAGGTCTCGCCCGGCGGAACCCCGTACCGGCATGGCTTCTGGGAGCGCTGGTCAGCGGCGGCATGATTCTCGGCTTCGCGCTGTCCCGTACCGTCGGGCTGCCGGACTACCAGGAACAAGGCTGGGACCCTCCCTACGGGATCCTGTCCGTCGTCTCCGAAGTCGCGTTCATCGCCGCCTTTGCCGCCTGGTGCGGCGTGATGAAGACGCGCCCGTCGCCGCCTGCGGCCACCGGCTCGGTCACGTCCGTGCGCGTTCAGTAACCGGATTCTCGGAACGGGCGACCGGGGACACCGACATCGCGGCCTGACTGGCCTAACGCTCAGCCGCTGACCGGCACCTGCACTTCGTCCCGGATCTTGCTCGCCGTATCGGCCAGCGCCTGAAGATCGAACGACTTCGGATCCTTGGCCGGGTCGGCGGCGTCGACCAGGGCGACGCTGGCGGTCGTACTGGACGTCCCCCAGACACAGAACGGGAAGGTGACCTTCTGTCCCGCCTGGTTCTTCACGTCAACCCCGCAGGTCAGGGGCTTCCCGCCCCCACCGGGCGTGAACTTCTTCTCGGGAACACCGACTTCGGCGCCCGGGGCATCCGTCATTCCCTCAATCATGTGGTCAACGCTCGCGTCGGCGTCATCGATGGTGCCGTATATCCCCATCACCACCAACGACTTGGTACCCGAGGTGTACTGACCGCCCACCGTACGCAGACCGTGGGCATCCGCTGAATCATGTGGCACCTGAGAATCCGCCTGCTGGGATATGTCCTTGGCGAGCGTGTACTCCCCACCAACAAGCGACTTCGGCACCGTGATCTTGTACTTCGGCCCGGCAGAAGGCTTACCCGCACCCCCACTGCCACCCGCCACAGAAATCGCGGCTACGGCCACCCTCCCAATCACCAACACCCCGACAACCGCCCCGATAATCCCCCACACCTTCCCGGCATTCCGCTTCGGCGGAGGCGGCGGCGGCGGCACCATCCCGGGCCCGCCATATCCATACGGCCCCGGCTGCGGCCCCCCATAGGGCCCTTGCGCCGGCACCCCGTAGGGCCCTTGCCCCGGCGCCCCATAGGGACCTGGCTGCCCATACGCCCCCGGCGGCACTTGCCCACCGGGCCCCTGCGGCGCACCTGCCGGCGTTCCGTACCCCGGCGCGTTCCCGAAGCCGGGTTGCGGCTGCTGCGGTGTGCTCATTCCATTCCCCCACTTGACTGCTTCCCCCGATATGGGGGCCTTCGCCATGGCCCGTGATGTAATGCGGGATCAGGGTCGGCATTGTTAATCCCCATTGATTCATCCTCTTGAAAGAGGATGAGGGCCGGCCTATCGCCCCCCGCCAGTTCCGGGGCCAGGTTACTTCCCATGGGCCAACTCGCCTGCTTCGTTTCCGTGTCCGGTGCTACGAAAGCCAACCTGATGGCGGGTGGTCCGGGACCCGGCCGCACAGCCCGACCCGACCGGACCGGGCACAGAATGTCGGGTGAGGCGCCCTTGCTCCTCCCTAGCGTAATGATCACAAGGGAAGGAGACCGGGGTGCTGGAGCGGCTGAACCAGGCCATGGAGCACATCGAGCGCCACCTCGACCAACAGATCGAGGTGTCCGAACTGGCGCGGATCGCGACGACGTCGGAGTACCACTTCCGGCGGCTGTTCTCCGCACTGGCGGGGCTTCCGCTGTCGGAGTACATCCGGCGCCGGCGGCTGACCGTCGCGGGTGCGGAGGTGCTCGCCGGCGAGCGGACGCTGCTGGAGGTCGCGGTGCGCTACGGCTACGGATCGGGCGAGGCGTTCGCCCGCGCATTCCGTGGCGTACATGGCGTCGGGCCCGGTGAGGCCAGGCGGACGGGTGCGGCACTGCACTCCCAGCCCCGGATGTCCTTCCATCTCATCATCGAAGGGAGCAGCAGCATGCGATACCGGGTCGTGGAGAAGGAAGAGTTCCGGGTGGTCGGGAAGAGGGCGCGGGTTCCGCTCGTGCACGCGGGGGTGAACCCGGCGATCGCCGAGTTCATCCGGAGCATCGGGACGGAGGACATACAGCGCATCGCCGCACTGTCCGAGCAGGACCCCGAGGGAATCGTCTCGGTGACCGACAACCTGGACCCCAGCCGCGCCGAGGGCACCGAACTGGACTACTGGCACGCCGTGGTGACGGGGACGGGCTCCCCCGTCCCCGAGGATCTGGACACGCTCACCGTCCCGGCCGGGACCTGGGCCGTCTTCGAGAACTCCGGGCCGTTCCCGCAGTCGCTGCAGTACCTCTGGCGCGACGTGTTCACGCAGTGGTTCCCGTCCAACCCGTACGAGAGCCGGCCGGGTCCGGAGATCCTGCGCACCCGGCCGTCGGAGGACGGGACGCAGGCGGACTCGGAGCTGTGGATACCTGTGGAACGGACTCGCTGACCGTCCACCCACAACCTGACCCTCAGCGCGAACCCGCCCGTCGGCCCCTGGTGTTCTCATCAGGGGCCGACGTGAAGCCGCGTCAAGGGCTAGCCTGGGCCTGACAACTCGACGGCTGGGCATGGGTGAATGCGGACCGGTGGACGACACGGCGGGGGACCTCGGACAGGAGTTACGGCGGCTGCACGCGGCCGCCGGAAGTCCCGTTCTGGACAAGCTGGTTGAGCTGTCCCACGACCGGCTGCCGCCCGGCCACCGGCTCACGGCCTTCACCGTCCACGGCTGGCTGCACGACGGCGCGGCGCCCAACTCCTGTGCGGTACTGCTGGCGTTCGTGGCCCTGCTCAACGACCTCGCCCGGCACGCCGACGGCGATGCCCCGGGTCTGCCTCCGCAGCCGCCGGAATGGTGGGAATCCCTGTGGCACCGGGCGACCCGGCCGCCGGAACCACCCCCCGCACCGCAGGCTCCGGCGGCACCGCCCCTCAGCGGGACCGGCAACGTCATCGACGGACATGCCCACATCGTCGGTCCGACCGTCCAGGCCGGCACCATCAGCGGCGGCCTGCACGTCCACCCGCCCGCAGAACCGGCCGCCGCGCCGCCGCCACAAGCCGACGTTCCGCAGCAGCGGGACGCCCGGGTGGTCATCCGCGTCGAGCGGGCCGGCGAGACGATCGAGTTCTACGACGAGGGCCTGGCGCGGATTTGGATCACCGCGGTACTCGATCAACGCAACAGCTCTGCAGGCGGGGGGAATAATGCACAGTGACGACATGACCAGTGGCGACGCGAACAGTGGCGACGCGAACAGTGGCGATATGAACAGTGTCGCCGAGAGCACGGCCGGCGATCACGAGATCGACACCGCCACCGCATTGCGCGCGGCCGAAATCCTGGAATCCCCGCACGGTTTCCGTTCCAGCCTCGAGCAGACCGACGATGCCATCGACACCTTGAGCAAGGTGCTTTCCGCCACCCCGGCCGGACCGCTGCGCATCACGATCCTTTCCAATCTCGGTCTGATCCGGATGGTGCGATTCCAGCTCACCGCATCCCTGACCGAGCTGGATTCCGCCATTTCCTGTTTCCTGGAAGCGCATTCGGCCCATGCCGCACAGCCACCGCAGCACAGCCGCCCCGAGCTGAGCGCCACCATCCCCAATCTGATCAGCGCCCTGCACACCAGGGCCGAGGTCACCGGCGACTGGGACGACCTCGACGAAGCCATCAAATTGGGCCGTGAGGCGGTCGTGAAGATGCCGCCGAGCGTGTCCCAGCGGGCGGCCGCGCTGGCCAGCCTGAGCAGCGCTCTGCGCATTCGGTACGAACAGTCGCGGTACGAGGGCGATCTGACCGAAGCGATCGATCTGGGGCGGCAGGCGACCGTCGATCTGCCCGAACAGCACCCGCGGCAGGGATCCGTCCTGTCGAATCTCGGCAGCGCATTGATGGCGGCGGGCCTGTCGGAGGAATCCGTCACCGTCTACCGGAAAGCCGTCGCCGGTTTCGCCGCATCCGGAAACCGGCACGGCCGGGCCCGTACGCTCAACAACCTCGCGGGCGCATTGATACAGACCGGCCGGCTGGACGAGGCCACGGAGACCTATCGCGAGGCGCTGCGGGAATTCCAGGGCGTCGGGGATCAGGCGGGCGAGGACCGGGTCAGGAAGAACCTCGCGGCGTCCCGTGCGATGTCGCGGAGCGGCAGGGACGCGGAGAATTCCGAGACCGCCGCCGCGCGAAAGCCGTGAAACCCGTGCGATGCTCCCGCGCCCCTGAACAGCGCCCCCGAACGCCGCCGGGGCGGCACCCCCTGAGAGAGGGGTACCGCCCCGACGAACGTCTGGACGTGTGATCCGGGAGGATCAGCGATCCGATCCGATGACGGATCAGAAGTCCATGTCACCGCCCGGCATGCCGCCCGGAGCGCCGCCCGCGGCGGCCTTCTCCGGCTTGTCGGCGATGACGGCCTCGGTGGTGAGGAACAGCGCGGCGATGGACGCGGCGTTCTGCAGTGCGGAACGCGTGACCTTCGCCGGGTCGAGGATGCCCTCGGCGATCATGTCGACGTACTCGCCGGTGGCGGCGTTCAGACCGTGGCCGACGGCCAGGTTGCGCACCTTCTCCACGACGACGCCACCCTCGAGACCACCGTTGACGGCGATCTGCTTGAGCGGGGCCTCCAGGGCGAGCTTCACGGCGTTGGCGCCGGTCGCCTCGTCACCCTCGAGCTCCAGCTTCTCGAAGACCGCGGAGGCCTGCAGCAGGGCCACGCCACCGCCGGCGACGATGCCCTCCTCGACGGCCGCCTTCGCGTTGCGAACGGCGTCCTCGATGCGGTGCTTGCGCTCCTTGAGCTCGACCTCGGTGGCGGCACCGGCCTTGATGACGGCCACGCCGCCGGCCAGCTTCGCCAGACGCTCCTGGAGCTTCTCGCGGTCGTAGTCCGAGTCGCTGTTCTCGATCTCGGCGCGGATCTGGTTGACGCGACCCTGGACCTGGTCGCTCTCACCGGAGCCGTCGACGATCGTCGTCTCGTCCTTGGTGATGACGACCTTGCGGGCGCGGCCCAGCAGGTCGAGACCGGCGTTCTCCAGCTTGAGGCCGACCTCCTCGGAGATGACAGTGCCACCGGTGAGGATGGCGATGTCGCCGAGCATGGCCTTGCGGCGGTCACCGAAGCCCGGAGCCTTGACGGCAACGGACTTGAAGGTGCCACGGATCTTGTTGACGACCAGGGTCGACAGGGCCTCGCCCTCGACGTCCTCGGCGATGATCAGCAGCGGCTTGCCGGACTGCATGACCTTCTCGAGCAGCGGAAGGAGGTCCTTCACGTTGCCGATCTTCGAGTTGACGATCAGGATGTACGGGTCGTCGAGCGACGCCTCCATACGCTCCATGTCGGTGGCGAAGTACGCCGAGATGTAGCCCTTGTCGAAGCGCATACCCTCGGTGAGCTCCAGCTCCAGACCGAAGGTCTGGGACTCCTCGACGGTGATGACGCCTTCCTTGCCGACCTTGTCCATGGCCTCGGCGATGAGCTCGCCGATCTGGGTGTCGGCGGCGGAGATGGAGGCGGTGGAAGCGATCTGCTCCTTGGTCTCCACGTCCTTGGCCTGCTCGAGCAGGGCGGCGGAGACGGCCTCGACGGCCTTCTCGATGCCGCGCTTGAGGGCCATCGGGTTGGCACCGGCGGCCACGTTGCGCAGACCCTCGCGCACCAGGGCCTGGGCCAGGACGGTCGCGGTCGTCGTGCCGTCACCGGCGACGTCGTCCGTCTTCTTCGCGACCTCCTTGACCAGCTCGGCGCCGATCTTCTCGTACGGGTCCTCGAGCTCGATCTCCTTGGCGATGGATACACCATCGTTGGTGATCGTGGGGGCGCCCCACTTCTTCTCGAGGACGACGTTACGGCCCTTGGGGCCGAGGGTGACCTTGACGGCGTCGGCGAGCTGGTTCATCCCGCGCTCGAGACCGCGCCGTGCCTCCTCGTCGAACGCGATGATCTTGGCCATGTGAAGTGGTCCTCCCGGACATCGGGGTGGATTGCTCCGGACCGCGCTGGCGCCCGCGACGGACGGTCTGCACGCCGTGTGGTTCCTTGCCCCACCCGGCCCGCGGACCTCACCGACCCGATCCTTGGTTATCACTCTCACCCGGAGAGTGCTAACGCCAATGATTAGCACTCGACCCCCGAGAGTGCAAGCGGCTCCGGCAGGAGCCTCCTTACGGGGTGGTGGTCGGGCGACGGGTGGGAGCAAGCGGCTCCGAAGGAGTCTCGACCAGGGGTGGTGGTCGGGTGACGGGTGGGAGCAAGCGACCGAAGGGGCTGCCACCCCTCGCACGCCAGAAGGCCCGCACCCTCTCAAGGGTGCGGGCCTTCCCAACGCTGCAGTCGGTCGGCGCCTCAGGCGGCCACCCGGACCATGTCCGCCTGCGGCCCCTTCTGGCCCTGCGAGATCTCGAACTCGACTCGCTGACCCTCCTCAAGGGTGCGGTAACCGTCCATCTGGATCGCGCTGTAGTGGACGAATACATCCGCACCACCGTCGACCGCGATGAAGCCGTACCCCTTCTCCGCGTTGAACCACTTGACGGTGCCCTGAGCCATGCCTAACTCCCCTATTACTGGCCCTTGCGCAGGACCGCACTCCGCGGACCCGGGTCAGACCTCACCCCCCGAGAGGCCCGCGGGGTGTGCGCCGGAACGCGTCGACCGCCGCTGAATGTATCTGCACCAATGCCCAGCGCAACAGGTCAATCGGACGAGAATTATGGCGCCGGAGAATCGGCAATTATGCGGTGAAGTCCCGTTACGCCGGGGCAAGTCGGGCCGGGCATAGCTCAGATATCCGGCAAATGCTGCACACGCTTTGGGCACAACTGATCGCGATCACATATGCGTTCGGCACGCGCGCAGAGTTGCACGAGGGTCATACGGGAGTGGTACGAGGGCTCGCACGAAGGAGATCGCCCTCATGGTATCGCCTTTCACGACACGGAATTGCCCCATCCGCTTTTGGGCGGATGGGGCAATTTCCGTCACTCAAGGCGAGAGATGGCGCATTTCAGCGCCTGAGCCGCGGCTGGTCGCCGGCCCTTCAGCAGCCTCCGGCCACCGCCGGGATGATGGAGATGCCCGCGCCCTCCGGCGTCGGCGTCTCCAGGCCCTGCTCGAAGCGGACGTCGTCGTCGTTGACGTAGACGTTCACGAACCGCCGCAGCTTGCCCGCGTCGTCCAGCACTCGGGCCGCGATGCCGGTGTGGTTCTTCTCCAGGTCGGAGATCACCTCGGAGAGGGTCGCGCCCTCGGCGGGCACCTCGGCCTGGCCACTGGTGTAGGTGCGGAGGATGGTGGGGATGCGGACCTTGACGCTCATGGGTTCTGCCTTCCAGCGACTGCGGGATACGAGTTCAGGAGGTGCGGGCGGACCGGGGCTCAGCCGGCCAGACCGGCCGCGCGGAACGCGTCCAGGTTGGGCCGGATGGTGGCCGTGGGCCCGGATGCGACGGCGTCAAGCGTCTTGAGGCCGTCACCGGTGTTGAGGACGACGGTGGTCAGGGTCGGGTCGAGCAGACCTTCCTCGATGAGCTTCTTGGTGACGCCGACGGTCACACCGCCCGCGGTCTCCGCGAAGATCCCCTCCGTCCGCGCCAGCAGCCTGATGGCGTCCACGACCTGCTCGTCGTTGACATCCTCCACCGCACCGCCCGTACGGCGCGCGATGTCCAGGACATACGGCCCGTCGGCCGGGTTGCCGATCGCCAGCGACTTGGCGATGGTGTTCGGCTTCTGGGGGCGTACGACGTCGTGCCCGGCCTTGAAGGCGGCCGAGACCGGCGAGCAGCCCTCCGCCTGGGCGCCGAAGATCTTGTACGGCTTGTCCTCGACCAGGCCGAGCTGGATCAGCTCCTTGAGCCCCTTGTCGATCTTCGTCAGCTGCGAGCCGGACGCGATGGGGATGACGATCTGGTCCGGGAGCTGCCAGCCCAGCTGCTCACAGATCTCGTACGCCAGCGTCTTGGAACCCTCGCCGTAGTACGGACGGAGGTTGACGTTCACAAAGCCCCAGCCCTCGCCGAGCGGGTCGCCGATGAGCTCCGAGCAGAAGCGGTTGACGTCGTCGTAGTTGCCCTCGATGCCGACCAGGTCGCCGCCGTAGACCGCGGCCATGACGACCTTGCCGGCCTCCAGGTCGTGCGGGATGAAGACGCAGGACTCGAAACCGGCACGCCGGGCCGCGGCGCCGACCGCGCCCGCGAGGTTGCCGGTGGAGGAGCAGGAGAGCGTGGTGAAGCCGAAGGCGCGGGCGGCCTCGACGGCGATCGCGACGACACGGTCCTTGAAGGAGTGCGTCGGGTTACCGGAGTCGTCCTTGACGTACAGACCGCCGGTGACACCCAGCTCGGCGGCGAGCCGGTCGGCCTTGACCAGCTTCGTGAAGCCGGGGTTCAGGTTCGGCTTGTCGGCCACATCGGCGGGGACGGGCAGCAGCGGGGCGTAGCGCCAGATGTTGTTCGGGCCGGCCTCGATCCGCTTCTTCAGCCCTTCGGGGTCGCCGCTCGGCAGGTCGTACGCCACTTCGAGCGGCCCGAAACATTCCTGGCACGCGAAGATCGGGCCGAGCGGGAAGCGCTGTCCGCACTCGCGGCAGGAGAGGGCGACGGCCGGACCCAGAGCGACGGCGGACGCGTTCTCGGTGACATCGGCGTTTTCGGTAACTTGCACAGCCATGGAGGCGAGGCCCTTTCTCCTCATCTTCCTCGCGACGCATCTCGTCGCGAGACGGATTTGGCACCTTCCCTAGCCGGGAGCCTCGCGCGCGCTGTAGCTGCGGCGGAGACCGGCTGGAGGGTTGCCGGGGCTTCAACGGGCCGTATCCCTCTGCCCCTCTGGATGAGCGGTATGGCACTGGGCCGAAACCCAGGCGTTTATGGCGGTGACCCCGGCATGCGACGGTCATCCGCGTTGTTCAAGACTGTAACCGAAGGCACTGACGGTTGAGATAGTCGTCCGAACCGCGAGATGGATCACACAGCGGCCGCAGATCCGGCGGCCACCGAGGAGTCGTAGACGTGCTGGAAGAGGTGGAGCGCTGGCTCAGCAGCCGCTCCTGGTCGGCGGCCGACCGCCCCCTCGGGCAGCTGCTGGAGGCGAAGCGCCAGACCGGCCAGACGGTCAGCGTCGTCCTGCCCGCCCTGAACGAGGAGGCGACGGTCGGCGCCATCGTCGCGGCGATCCGCCAGGACCTGATGACCGATGCGGTGCCCCTGGTGGACGAGCTGGTGGTGCTGGACTCCGGCTCCACCGACCGTACCGCCGAGGTCGCGGCGGCAGCCGGTGCCCGTGTCGTCCACCGGGACGCCGTACTGCCCCGCATCCCGGCGCTCCCCGGCAAGGGCGAGGTGCTGTGGCGTTCGCTGCTTGCCACCACTGGCGACATCGTCTGCTTCACCGACGCCGACCTGCGCGCCTTCTCGTCCACCTTCGTCTCCGGCATCGTCGGCCCGCTGCTGACCGACCCCGGCGTCCACTTCGTCAAGGCGATGTACGACCGCCCCCTGGAGGCCGGCGGCCACCGGGACGGGAGCGCGGACCGCGGCCCGATTGCGGGCGGTGACCAGGGAGGACGGGTCACGGAGCTGGTGGCCCGGCCGCTCCTCAACCTCCACTGGCCGCAGCTGGCCGGGTTCGTCCAGCCCCTGGGCGGCGAGTACGCGGCCCGCCGCTCCCTCCTGGAACGCCTCCCCTTCCCGGTGGGCTACGGCGTGGAGCTCGGCCTCCTGGTCGACGCCCTGCACACGGTCGGCCTGGACGCCCTCGCCCAGGTGGACGTCGGCGTCCGCAAACACCGCCACCAGGACAGCCAGGCCCTCGGCCGGATGGCCGCCGCCATCTACCGCACCGCCCAGCTCCGCCTGACCCGCGGCCATCTCATCCGCCCCCGCCTCACCCAGTTCGAGCGCGGCGAGAACGGCTTCGTCCCACGGACGACGGCCGTGGACACCGAGGAACGCCCGCCGATGGCGGAGATAAGGGAGTACGCGGAGCGGCGGGCGGCCTGAACCGCATCCCCTCGGCTGGTTTCCGTACGTTTGCGCGGATCCGTTGCGGGTTACCTTCGCGACATGGTCTCCGAGACGGTCGCCGAGCGCAGTGTGGTCCAGTCAGGTGCCGAGGTTCTGGTCGCGTCCAATCGCGGTCCGGTCTCCTACGCCATCGGGGAGGGCGGCGCGCTGACCGCCAAGCGGGGCGGCGGCGGGCTGGTGTCCGGGCTGTCGGCCATCGGGCCCGATACGGATGCGCTGTGGGTGTGTGCGGCGCTCGGCGAGGGCGACCGGGAGGCCGTACGGCGGACGGGGGGTGCCCTCGATCCCGCGGATACCGGCGGACAGCGTGTCCGGATGCTGGATATCCCGGCGGATGTGTATGCGGCCGCCTACAACGGAATTGCCAATTCCGTGCTCTGGTTCGTCCATCACATGCTGTATCAGACGCCGCTTGAGCCGGCATTCGACACGGAATTCCGTGTGCAATGGGCGTCGTACGAGGCGTACAACGCGGCCTTTGCGGAGGCGCTGGCCGAGTCCGCGGCGCCCGGTGCGGCCGTTCTCGTGCAGGACTATCACCTGGCGCTGGTACCGGGAATGCTCCGCGAGCGCCGCCCTGACCTGCGGATCGCGCATTTCTCGCACACGCCGTGGGCGCCCGCCGAATACTTTGCGATGCTGCCCGATGACGTCCAGCGGAAGCTGGCGATGGGCATTCTCGGCGCGGACCGGGCGAATTTCCTGACCGAGCGGTGGGCGCGGGCCTTCATGGGCTGTTGCCGGCAGGCGCTGGGGGCGGACTGCGAGGTATACCGGCCGGATGAGGGGCCGGCGTATCTCCTCACGAACCCGCCGGGGCTCAAAGGACGCACGACGTGGATCGGGGTGTACGGGCTCGGCGCCGACGCGGAATTCCTGCGCGAGCGGGCGCACCGGCCGGATGTCGAGGAGCGGCTGGCGGCGCTGCGTGAGCAGATCGGCGGCAGGGACCGTAAGACCATCGTGCGGGTGGACCGCACGGAGCTGTCGAAGAACATCGTGCGCGGGCTGCTCGCCTACCGCCGGCTGCTCGCCGACCGGCCCGAGTGGCGCGAGCGGGTGGTGCATATCGCGTTCGCCTATCCCTCCCGCCAGGACCTGGCCGTGTACCGGGAGTACACCGCGGCGGTCGGGCGGCTGGCCGACGAGATCAACGCCGAGTACGGGACGGCGACTTGGCTGCCGGTGGTGCTGCATGTCAAGGACGACTTCGCGCGTTCGCTCGCCGCCTACCGGCTGGCGGACGTGGCACTGGTCAACCCGATCCGGGACGGGATGAATCTGGTCGCCAAGGAGGTGCCGGTGGTCTCCGAGCGCGGCTGTGCGCTGGTGCTCTCCCGGGAAGCGGGCGCCCATCAGGAGCTGGGCAAGGACGCGATCAGCGTCAATCCGTATGACGTCAGTGCCACCGCGGAGGCGCTGCACGAGGCGCTCTCGATGGACGACGGGGAGCGGGCCGCCCGCGCCGAGCGGCTGGCCGCGGCGGCCACCGCGCTGCCGCCGGCCCAGTGGTTCCTGGACCAGCTGCAGGCGCTCAGGAGCTGAGCCGGGTGCCCCGCCGGTAGATCGTCCGGGGGCGGGGCTAGCGTAGTGGTCCGTGACATTGACCATGCTTGCGGCCGGTTTGCCGCAGCTCACCCCGGCGCGGTTGGCCGGCAGCTGGCGACTCGACCCGTATGCGCTCGCGCTGGTGGTCGTACTGGGTGGGCTGTACGCCTGGGGCGTCGTGCGGCTGGTGCGGCGCGGTGAGCGGTGGCCGGCGGCGCGGACGGTGGCGTTCGCGGGCCTCGGGCTCGGCGCGATCGTGGTGGCGACCATGTCCGGGCTGGCGGTCTACGACCATGAGCTGTTCTGGCCGGCCGCGGTGCAGAACATCGTGCTCGACCTGGTCGCCCCGCTCGGCCTGGCGCTCGGCGACCCGCTCGCGCTGGCGCTGCGGGCTCTGCCGGAGCGCGCGGGGGCGGCGCGGCGGCTGCGCGCGGCGCTCTCCGGCCGGGTGCTGCGACTGCTGACGTTTCCCCTGGTCAGCACGGTTTTGGTGCTCTCCTCGGAGCTGGCGATCTATTTCACGCCGTACTTCCCCACGGCGCTGCGGCACGGCCCGCTGCACGAGCTGATGTATCTGCAACTGCTGGTCACGGGGAGCCTCTTCGTCCTGCCGATGCTGACGGGCGAGGAGCTGCTGCCGGCATGGTGCAGCCACCCGGTGCGGGCGCTTCTGGTGCTGCTGGACGGGCTCGTCGACGCGGTGCCCGGCATCGTCGTGATGACCAGCGGCACGCTGATTGCCGGCGGCTGGTACGCCTCGCAGCACCGCCCCTGGGACCCGGGTCTGCAACAGGACCAGATGATCGGCGGCGGGCTGATGCTGACGATCGCCGAGCTGGTGGGGCTGCCGTTTTTGATCGCGGTCTTCGCGGAGTGGGTGCGGTCGGAGCGGGCGAGGACGGCGGCGTTGGATGCGCGGCTGGACCGGGAACTGGACGCGGCGGGCCCGCCGCGTCCACCGGCCGCAGGGGAGGGATCACCGGCGTCGCAGCCGGAGTTGACGCGGCCTTGGTGGGAGACCGACCAGGGCGCGGTCGGCGATCGCTTCCGCAGCGGCGGCGCATAGCCACCGGGCGGCGGCCGGCCGCGTCTCAGGCGAGGTGGTCCGCCAGCGCTTCCAGCAGCCCGACGACGCCCGTGGGGCCGTCCACCACCAGGTCGGCGCGTTCGGCCAGTTCGGTGACCTCGTTGCTGCCGCTGCAGACCAGGACGCCGGTGAGGCCTTCGGAGCGGAGTTTTTCGACGGCGCCGAAGGCGGCCAGGTCGCCCAGGTCATCGCCGGCGTAGAGGACCGTGGCGGCGCCGGTTTCGTGGATCCAGTCGGCCAGCGCCACGCCCTTGTCCATGCCCGGGGGGCGGATTTCCAGCACGTAGCGGCCCGGCTCGACGATCAGGCCGTGGCGTTCGGCGAGGACGGCGAGCGGACCGCGCAGCCGGTCGAAGGCGCCTTGGGGGTCGGTGGCGCGGCGGGTGTGGACGGCGATGGCGTGGCCGCCCTTGGTCTCGATGGCGGTCTCCACCCAGGTGCCGTGCCAGACGCCGGAGGAGTCCAGTACGCCGGGGAGTTCGGCCTGTATGGCGGCGATGCCGGGGTGCGGCGGCGGGGCGTGGACAGTGCCGGTGGACGCTTCCCAGCGCTCGGCGCCGTAGTGGCCCAGGACGGTGAGGCGGTCCAGGCCGGGGACGGAGGCGAAGCCGCCGAGGCGGACCGCGACGGCGGCCGGGCGGCCGGTGATCACGGCGGCGGCGCGCAGCCGGGGGACGAGACGGCCGAGGGCGGCGACCGCGCCGGTGTGGGCGCGGGCGTTCTCCGGGTCGGGGACGATGTCGGCGAGGGTGCCGTCGAAGTCGAGGGCGATGACGGCGCGTTCGGGGTGGGCGAGGAGAGCGGCGAGGCCTTCCCGGCCGGCGGGTGTGTCCGGGGCGGGGAGGGGGTGCGGTGGCGGGGCGGACTGCGGAGTCGGTTCGGAGTTCGGCGTCGGCGCGGCGTTCCCGGGGCTGCCCATGGCGCCGACCCTACCGGCGGGGCGTGGGCGCATGCCGGGTGTACGGGGGCATCGGGGCGGCGCGGGGCACCGGGTCAGCGGCGGGCGCGGCGGGCGTCGCGTATCCGGCGCAGGCGGTTGATGGTGACCGGGTCGTGGGCGAGCGCGCGGGGGTCGTCCAACAGGGCGTTCAGGAGCTGGTAGTAGCGGGTCGGGGAGATGCCGAGCCGCTCGCGGATGACGCGCTCCTTGGCGCCGGGGCCGGGCCAGGAGCGGCGCTCGACGGCGAGCACCGCTTCGTCGCGGGAGGAGAGCGGGGCGGCCTCGCGCTCCCCGCCCGTACCGCCCGTCATGTCCGTGCCACCCGTCATCACATTCCCACGATAAGCCCACGGTCGGACAACGCCCGGCCGGCCGCCCCCGCCCCCGCAGGCGCCCTCACTCGGCGGTGTTGTCGGCCGTGTCCGCCGCGTTCTGGATGTCGCTGAGTACGGCGGACGGGTTGCCGTCGGGGCCGACGGCGGCGCCCATCTTGGCCTTGACGGTCTTGGAGACCAGCGGCCAGGAGATCTTGTTGGCCGGGTAGAACTCGGCGTTGCCCAGCTGCTTGAGGAAGCTGTGCAGCTTGGCGTACTTGTCGTCGGCCATCATCGTCTGGGAGGCGGCGGCGGTGACCGGCAGCAGCCCGTAGGTGCCGGAGAACTTCAGCACGTTCTTCTCGCTGTAGACGAAGTCGAGGAACTTGCCGATCTGCGCGCGGTGGCCGTTCTGCTTGAAGGCCATCATCCAGTCGGCGACGCCCATGGTGGCCTTGGCCTTGCCGTCGATGCCGGGCAGTTCGGTGGTGCCGTAGTCGATGCCCTTGGCCTCGGCCTGGTTCATCAGGGTGGGGTGGCCGTTGAGCATGCCGACGTCACCGTCGGCGAAGCCCTGGAAGGCGTCGGCGCGGTTGACCTTGGCGGGGTCGGCGCCGGTCAGGCCCTTGCCGACGAGGTTCTTCTGGAGCCACTCGAAGGTCTTGACGTTCTCCGGCGAGTGGATCGTGTACTTGCCGATGCTGTCGGTGTAGCCGCCGCCGCCGCTGAGCATCCACATCAGCGTCTCGGCCTGGGTCTCCTCCGGGCCGAGCGGGAGCGCGAACGGCATCTTCACGCCGTGGTCCTTCAGCAGCCGGGCGTCGTGGGCGATGTCGTCCCAGGTCTTGGGCGGGGTGGTGATGCCCGCCGCGGCGAAGAGCTTCTTGTTGTAGAAGAGCCGCCGGGTGCTGGCGCCGAAGGGCATGCCGTACTGGATGCGGTTGTACTCGCCGGCGTCCGCGAGGGCGGGGGTGAAGTCCGCCTGGGTGGGTATGGAGAGCAGCTGGTCGGCGCTGTAGAGCTTGTCGTGGGCGGCGTAGTCGGCGTACGCGCCGATCTGCGCCATGTCGGGGGCCTTGCCGGCCTTGACCAGGCCCTCGACCTTCTTGTCGACGTCCGTCCAGCTGTAGACCTCGACGTCGACCTTGATGCCGGGGTGTGTCTTCTCGAACGCGCGGGTGAGCTCGTCCCAGTAGTTCTGGGAGCTGCTGGAGCGGCTGTCGCCGTAGTCCGCCGCGATGAGCTTGAGCGTGACATCGCCGTCGCCCGAGCCGCTGCCGCAGCCGGTGAGAGTGAGGATCATGCCGGTGGCAATTCCCGCCGCCGCCAGGCTCAAGTACCGCCGCTGCACCGTTGATTACCGCCCTTGTCCCGAGTTCTTTGTCTGCCGGGTCCATCTCGGCTTCGGGGGTCACCCTCCACCGGCATGAACTGCGAGTTTCTCTCGCTCGTCTCCATAAGGTCTACACCACCGGAAGTCTCGCTTCGGTATCGCCCTTCCCACGCGAAGATCACGAGACCGGGCGCCGACCAGGCCAAACAGGCGCATGAGGCCATTCATACGGTGAGTGGACTAGACCTTTTGTGGCGGAGCGCGCAAAACTGTTGCCGTGAGAAACGTCATCGCCCTGGATGTGGGCGGCACCGGGATGAAAGCCGCCCTCGTAGGGGCGGACGGCACTTTGCTGTACGAGGCGCGCCGGCCCACCGGCCGCGAGCGCGGGGCCGAGGCGGTCGTCGAGACGATCCTCGGCTTCGCCGCCGAGCTGCGCGACATCGGCCGGACGCGGTTCGGCGCCCCGGCGGCGGCCGCCGGAGTCGCGGTCCCCGGCATCGTTGACGAGGCGTCAGGCACCGCCGTCTACGCCGCCAACCTCGGCTGGCGGGACGTACCGATGCGGTCCCTGCTGTCCGAACGGCTCGGCGGGGTACCGGTCGCGCTCGGGCACGACGTACGCACCGGCGGCCTGGCGGAGGGCCGGATCGGCGCCGGCAAGGACGCCGACCGGTTCCTGTTCGTGCCGCTGGGCACCGGAATCGCGGGCGCCATCGGCATCGGCGGCCGGATCGAGTCGGGTGCCCACGGCAGCGCGGGAGAAATCGGCCACATCGTCGTACGGCCCGGCGGGCGGGAGTGCGGATGCGGTCAGCGCGGCTGCCTGGAGACGCTGGCCTCCGCCGCCGCGGTCGGCCGGGACTGGGCGGCGGTCTGCGGCGATCCGCAGGCCAGCGCGGCGGACGCGGCCAAGGCCGTGGAATCGGGTGACGAGCGCGCCCTCGCGGTGTGGCACAACGCCGTGGACGCCCTCGCCGACGGCCTGGTCACCGGGCTCACCCTGCTCGACCCCCGGATGCTGATCATCGGCGGCGGGCTCGCCGAGGCGGGCGACACGCTGTTCGCGCCTCTGCGGGAAGCGGTCCGCCGGCGCGTTACGTTCCAGCCGGTCCCCTCGATCGTTCCGGCGGCCCTGGGGGACGCGGCCGGTTGCCTGGGCGCAGGACTGCTCGCCTGGGATCTTCTCTCCACGGAGGTAACCGCCTGATGGCACTGCACCGTTTCGCGGGACGGCCCTCGGGCCCCCGGCGCACCATCCTGGCGGGCGCCCGGATCGCCCGGTCGTACGGCGTCGCCGACAGCGGCCGGATCACGGTCGAGGGCACGCGGATCACCGACATCCACAGCCGGGACCTCGACACGGGCGGCGACCTCACCCGGAGCCGGGACACCGAGGTCATCGACCTCTCGGGCCATCTCGTCGTCCCCGGCTTCATCGACATGCACGTCCACGGCGGAGGCGGCGGCTCCTTCTCCTCCGCCGACCCCGAGGAGTGCCTGCGGGTCGCCCGCACCCACCAGCAGCACGGCACCACCTCCATGGTCGCCTCGACCGTCACCGGCACCCTGGACGACCTCGCCCGGCAGGCCGCGGTGCTCGCCGAGCTCGTCCAGCAGGGCGAGCTGGCCGGTATCCACTTCGAGGGCCCGTTCATCTCCCCCGGCCGCTGCGGCGCCCACCAGCCCGACCTGCTGCGCGCCCCGGACCCGGCCGCGGTCCGCAAGCTCATCGACGCCGCGCACGGCACCGCACGGATGATGACCGTCGCCCCCGAGCTGTCCGGCGGTATGGAGTCCGTACGGATGCTCACCGACGCCGGCGTGATCGCGGCCATCGGCCACACCGACGCCTCCTACGACGCCACCCGCGAGGCCATCGACGCGGGCGCGACCGTCGCCACCCATCTCTTCAACGCGATGCCCGGCCTCGGCCACCGCGCGCCCGGCCCGATCGCGGCCCTCCTGGAGGACGAGCGGGTCACCGTCGAACTGATCAATGACGGCACCCATCTGCACCCCGCGGTACTCCAGATGGCCTTCCGGGACGCGGGCGCCGAACGCGTCGCGTTCATCACGGATGCGATGGGCGCGGCCGGGATGAGCGACGGGATGTATCCGCTCGGCCCGATGCAGGTCGAGGTCAAGGGCGGCGTCGCCCGGATCAGCGAGGGGCCGACGGCCGGGTCCATCGCCGGGTCCACCCTCACCCTGAACCGCGCCTTCCAACGTGCCGTCACCGTCGATAAATTGACGGTGGATCAGGCGGTGCAGGCGCTTTCGGCCAACCCGGCCCGGCTGCTCGGCATCGACGACCGGGTGGGCTCCCTGGCCGCCGGCAAGGACGCCGACCTGGTGGTGTTCGATGCCGGATACGACCTGGTCGGCGTGATGCGCCAGGGCGTCTGGCTGGTGCGCCCCGGCGGTGCCTGACCGGCCGCCCCGCAGGGGTGCGGCCGGCCCGGATGCCCGCGTGCGGTGAACGGCCGGTGGCCCAGTGATGGCCGGTTCTCTGTCGCACGGTGGTTGGCCTGGGTCTGGGCCAACCACCATCGGCGATGGCATGATCGCTCGCGCACTTGTCCGTATGCCACCGCCGAACGCGGTCGCCCGACCTCGGCCGTACTGCGGCCAACGACTGCCCGGCCAACGGCTGCCGCCCACCGGCAACGGCCGTCCGAGCACGGCGCGGGAGGGGGAACCATGATCCTCACGGTCACGCTGAACGCCGCCCTGGACATCACCTATCGTCTGCCCCGGCTCCGTCACCACACCACGAACCGGATCACCGAGGTCGCCGAACGCCCCGGCGGCAAGGGCCTGAACGTCGCCCGCGTCCTGGCCGCACTCGGCCACCGTACGGTCGCCACCGGCTTCGCGGGCGGCGGCACCGGCGAGGCGCTGCGCGCCCTGCTCACCCAGGAGAGCGAGGTCACCGACGCCCTGGTCCCGGTCGGCGGCGCCACCCGCCGCACCATCGCCGTCGTCGACGAGGCCTCCGGCGACACCACCCAGCTCAACGAACCGGGCCCGACCGTCTCCCCCACAGAATGGGAAACCTTCCTCGGCACCTACCGCGAACTGCTCGGCGACGCACAGGCGGTGGCCCTGTGCGGCAGCCTGCCCCCGGGCGTCCCGGTCGATGTCTACGCCCGGCTGACCCGCGTCGCCCGCACCGCCGGAGTGCCGGTCCTGCTGGACACCAGCGGCGAGCCGCTGCGCCGCGGCCTGGCCGCCCGCCCCGACCTCGCCAAGCCCAACGCCGACGAACTCGCCGCCCTCACCGGCAGCACCGAACCGCTGCGCGCCGCCCGCGACGCCCGCCGCCGGGGCGCCCATGCGGTGGCCGCCTCACTGGGCGCCAAGGGCATACTCGCGGTCACCGCGGACGGCGCCTGGCAGGCCGCCCCGCCGCGGCATATCGCGGGCAATCCGACCGGCGCCGGCGACTCGGCCGTGGCGGGACTGCTGTCGGGCCTGGTGGAGGACCTGCCGTGGCCGGACCGGCTGACCCGCGCGGTGGCCCTGTCGGCCGCCACCGTACGGGCCCCGGCCGCGGGCGAGTTCGATCCGGCGACGTACGAGGAACTGCTGCCGCGGGTCGTGGTGACGGATCATCCGACGGCGGCGTGACAAGCGGGGCGTGCAGCGGGCGGGAAAGAGCCGCGGCGGACCGCGGCGTGCGCTTACTTCTTCTTCGGCGGCGCGAGCCAGACCTTGTCGAGGTTGACGTCGCACTGGTTGCCGGTCTCGCAGGACAACTTGACCGTGTTGGTGCCCTTGTTGAGCTGCAGGATCGACCAGGTCTCGGTCCAGCCCTTGTCCCAGGCGCCTTCCGGGGCACCCGCGAAGTTCTTCATGGAGACCGGCCGGGAGTCGGCCTTGCCGTTCACGGTCAGCGTGAGGTTGGCGTCCTTGCCGGGCACGCCGTAGTCGACGTAGAGCGCGTACGGGCCGGCGTTGTCGACGTCCACGGTCCAAGTGGCCGAGGCGCCGGGGGTGTTCATCCCCGCGACGTAGGCCCCGTTCGCCGAGCGCGCGCCGGGGATGTCCTTGGCCGTGGTGGCGCCGCCGTCGAGCCGCAGGCTGCCCGCGTCCTGCTTGGGGAGTTCACCGGCGCTGGGCTTGGTGGCGGGCTCCTTGCTGGGAGCCACCGAATCGCCGGCCGTCGGGCCCGGCTTCTTCGAGGTGTCGTTCTTGTCGTTGTTGCCATTGGTGAGCATGGCGACGCCGATGCCTATGCACACCACCGCGACCACCGCGACGGCACCGATCAGCAGCCCGTTACGGCCGCGGCGCGGCTCCTGGTCGTAGCCCTGGGCCGGGACGGAACGCGTCCGCTCACTGCCGGGCAGCGTCTCCGGGGCGGCGTAGTGCGCGTTCTGCTTGCCGTACGGCGGCTGCTGGGTCTGCTGGCCGCCGTACTGCCGCTCACCGACCGCGCGCACCTGGTTGTAGGAGGTTCTCGGGACCCCCGGCTGGCGCGCCGCGCCGCCGGCCGCCGAGCCCGGTGCGCCGTCCTCGCCGCCGTCCGAGCGGTAGAGGTAGGCGAACGGGTCGTCGTTCTCCGGCGTGTCCGCGCCGTTGTTGCCGGCCGTCATTCCGTGTCACTCCCAAGCGATGTGTACGCGTCTGTCAGCGTCGGTACGCGTCCGCGTCGTGTGTGCGAACCGTCTCTTTCGGGCCCCCGTCGGCAGCGCGCCGCATCGGCGCAGCCTACCCCTTCGGGGCATCCGCACACCGGGCCCGGACCGCCACAAGATCGCTACAGAACGGTGAACGGCTGGTGGGCAGGGGTGGAATACGCCGGGTGTGAGATGTGCGGCACATGGCTGCGTGGTATGGCCTCGGTACGGCCGCGGTATGGCCGCCGTACGGCTCAGCCCGCCCGGCGGTTGGCCTTCGAACGGGACCGCTTCTCGATGTACATCCGCTGGTCGGCCGAGGCCAGGACCTCCTCGGCGGTCATCCCGCAGCTCGCCCAGCCGATGCCGAAGCTGGCGCCGACCCGGACCGCCCGGCCGTCCACCCTGATCGGCGGGATGATCGCGTTCCGCAGCCGCACCGCGAGGTCCTGGGCGTCGGCCGTGCCCAGGCCGTCCGCCAGCACCACGAATTCATCGCCGCCGAGCCGGGCGACCGTATCGCCGTCCCGGACGCCGCTGGTCAGCCGGCGGGCGACCTCGATCAGCACCGCGTCGCCCGTGTGGTGCCCGAAGCGGTCATTGATCGATTTGAAGCCGTCGAGGTCGCAGAAGAGGACCGCGAGCCCCTTGGAGCCGTCGTCCGGCACGCCGTCCGGGGGCGCGACGGTGTGCACATGGTGGTCGTAGGCGGGCGAACCCTTGCCGTCGAGGCCGTCGAACGGCTCCTTGCCGCCCCGGAAGCCGTGCGGGTCGACCGGGTCCGCCGAGACGGTGGCCGAGGAGGCGTAGGCGTCGGCCGCCGAGCCCGGCGGGCGCGAGCACAGCCGGGCGCCGAGGCGGGCCCGCAGCTCGGCGCTGTTGGGCAGGCCGGTCAGCGAGTCATGGCTGGCGCGGTGCGCGAGCTGCAGCTCGTGCCGTTTGCGTTCCTCTATGTCCTCGACGTGGGTGAGCAGAAAGCGGGGCCCGTCGGTGGTGTCGGCGACGACGGAGTTGCGCAGCGATACCCAGACGTAGGTCCCGTCCCGGCGGGCCAGCCGCAGCTCGGCGCGCCCGCCCTCGGCCGATGTCCGCAGCAGGGTCCCGATGTCCTCGGGGTGGACGAGGTCGGAGAAGGAGTAGCGGCGCATCGCGGAGGCCGGGCGGCCCAGCAGCCGGCACAGCGCGTCATTGGTGCGCAGCAGCCGTCCGTGCTGGTCACCGCCCATTTCGGCGACGGCCATGCCGCTCGGCGCGTACTCGAAGGCCTGCCGGAAGCTTTCCTCACTGGCGCGCAGGGCCTGCTGCTCGCGCTCCAGGCGGACCAGGGCGCGCTGCATGTTGGCCCGCAGCCGGGCGTTGCTGATCGCGATGGCGGACTGGAAGGCGTACATCTGCAGGGCTTCCTGGCCCCAGGCGCCGGGGCGCCGGCCGTTGCGCGGCCGGTCGACGGAGATCACGCCGAGCAGCTCGCCGCTGCCGTTGGCCGCGGCGTACATCGGCGCGAACAGCCGGTCCATCGGGTGCCACTCGTCGGGGAACCGCGGCGCGGGCCCGGCCGTGTGCCACTGCGGGACGTCGTCGTCGTCCAGCACCCAGCCCTCGGTGTACGGGATGAAGCGCAGCTCGCCCCAGCGCTCGCCCATCGACAGCCGGCGGTCCCAGGACGAACGGGAGCCGACCCGCCCGGCCATCAGCGCCTCGGCGCCCGCGCTGCCGGCCACCGCGGCGACCACGAGGTCACCGTCCGGGCGGACGAGATTGACCGCCGCCAGCTCATAGCCGAGCCCGGCGATCGCGCCGTCGGCAACCGACTGCAAGGTGTCCGCAAGGCTGCGTGCGGTGTTCAGTTCGGCGACCACTTGGTGCAGCTGCCGCAGGGTCGCAAGACGGACGTATGGCTCCGACTCGGTCTCCATCGCTCGCTCTCCCTGAGACCTCGACAGCAACTCCAGGATTCTTCGATCGCCCGATTCCACGCTCTCTTCCTCGCTCACTGAATCACAGTGAGCTGTTCACTCGGTACACAGGGTCAACAATTATCGCGCCCTGTGACTCAAGTCACAAGCTCCGAAGGTCCGTTGATGATCTTCGAAAGGGCCTGATGAGCGGCGTCTTTGCGCTCCCGCACCGTCGGACCCGCCCTTTCTGAACGCAAATCCGGGCCCTCGCCGTCCTGGCCGCCGGGCCCACCTGCGGCCTCCGTCATCGGACCTAGGGCCCGCGTGGTCCCAGGGCCCGATGCGGGGCGGGGGCGAGCGACGTTAGCGTTCATGGCGTGTTCACGAAAACCCCTGCCGATGCGGCGGCCTCCGGCCCCGCAGCCCATGCCACATCCGCCGTCGCCCTCGCCTCCACGCCGGGCGGCGCGCCGATCCCGCATTCTGTTGGGGTGAGTGACGACGAATTCCGCGCCGCCCTGTCCCGCCTCGCCGCCGGTGTGGTGCTGATCACCGCGCACGACCCGGACGACGGCCCGCGCGGCGAAGACGTCGGCATGACCGCCACCGCCTTCGATTCCGTATCGCTCGAACCGCCGCTGGTGATGGTGAGCGTTCGCAACGACTCCCGAATGGACGACCTGCTGGCGCTCCAGCCGCTGTGGGCGGTCTCGGTCCTGGCGGAGAACCAGCGGCATATTGCCGGACGATTCGCCATGAAGGGCCGGATCAGCGACCGGCTGCTCTTCCAGGACATTGCGCATGTACGGGGTGAAGCGGCCGGTGCGCCGCTCATCGACGGGGCGCTGGCGACCCTGGAATGCCGGACCGAGCAGCGGGTGGTGGCCGGCGATCACACGCTCGTCATCGGGCGCGTACTGGCCGCGTCGGTGCCGAGCGAGGAAGCGGGGCCGCTCACCTATTTCCGGGGGAAGTACCGGCACTTGGGATGAGGGCGGCGGGCCCGGGGCTCAGCCCCAATCGCGGCCCGAACGGCCGCGCTTGGTGTCGCCGCGCTGCTTCTTCTCCCGCAGCCGCCGCTCGTTGATACCCCGCGGAATCCGCGACTTACGGCGCGGCTTGGGCGGCGGGGCGGTGGCCTGGGCGAGCAGCGCCGCCAGCCGGACGGCCGCGGTCTCGCGGTTGCGCCACTGCGAGCGGTGGTCGGAGGCCCGTACGGACAGCACTCCGTCGACCAGCCGGCTCGCCAGCCGCTCCAGGGCACGCTCCTTCCACACCTCCGGCAGCGCCTGCGTTGCTGCGAGGTCGAAGCGCAGCTCCACTTGGCTGTCGCTGGTATTGACGTGCTGGCCGCCCGGACCGGAGGACCGCGAGAAACGCCATACGAGCTCGGCCTCTGGAAGGACGACCGAACCGCGGATGACATGAGGCCCGGACATGCGTCCTATGATCTCGCGCTTTCCGGACTCCCGTCACCCGCTTTTCGGGTCCCTCGCCGGGCGCCCGCATCAGGATTCGGCAAAGTAAGTAAAGGCACCTGGAACCTGGTGGTCCCCTGACGGCGTTGTGGTGGGTGACGGTAGCTTCGTCCGCAGTACGGAGCCCGACGCTTCGACGAGTCGACAAGGAAAGGGACTTCCCATGGCTGTAAGCCTGTCCAAGGGCGGCAACGTCTCCCTCACCAAGGAGGCACCGGGCCTGACCGCCGTCACGGTCGGCCTCGGCTGGGACGTCCGCACCACCACCGGCACGGACTTCGACCTGGACGCGAGCGCCATCGCGGTCAACCCGAGCGGCAAGGTCTTCTCGGACCAGCACTTCGTCTTCTTCAACAACAAGGCGACGCCGGACCAGACCATCGTGCACACCGGTGACAACGTCACCGGCCAGGGCGAGGGCGACGACGAGCAGATCAACGTCAACCTGGCCGGCCTGCCCGCCGACATCGAGAAGATCGTCTTCCCGGTCTCGATCTACGACGCCGAGAACCGCAGCCAGAACTTCGGCCAGGTCCGCAACGCCTTCATCCGGATCATCAACCAGGCCGGCGGCGCCGAGATCGCCCGCTACGACCTCAGCGAGGACGCGGCGACCGAGACCGCCATGGTCTTCGGCGAGCTCTACCGCAACGGCGCGGAGTGGAAGTTCCGCGCGGTGGGCCAGGGCTACGCCTCGGGTCTGGTGGGCATTGCGCAGGACTTCGGCGTCAACGTCTGAGTTCCGCTGGTAGTCGTCGGCCCTGCACGGCCGACGGAGGGCCGGTCCCCTTTGGGGGGGGGCCGGCCCTCGGCGTGTTTCAGGCGGCCGTCTCCGCGGCCGCGTCGGGTGGCATGGCCAGCACCGCCACCTCGTCCAGCGACAGCCCGAGCGTCCCGGCCAGCGCGGCAACCGTGAAAAACGCCGGTGTCGGCGCCCGGCCGGTCTCGATCTTGCGCAGCGTCTCGGCGGAGAGCCCCGCCGCCGCCGCGATCTCGACCATGCTGCGCTCGCCGCGCGCCGAACGCAGCAGCGCACCCAGCCGCTCGCCGCGTTCGCGCTCCCAGGGGGTCAGTGGAGTTCGCACCATGCCCGTGATACTAATACCGGTAAATAAATACCGGTAAACAAATACCGGTGTGGTTCAGCTGCTACCGGCTCGGCTTACCGCTGCCGGGATTGCCGACGCCGGGTTCGCCGGTGCTGGGAGGCCGTACTCATGGTGGAGATCAAGACGGACGCGTCGCTGGACGCGATGCGGGTGGCCGGGCGGGTGGTCGCCGACGCGCTGGCGGCGGTGCGCGCGGCGGCCGCCCCCGGGGTGCGGCTACTGGACCTGGACGAGGCCGCCCGTACGGTCCTGCGCGAGGCCGGGGCCACCTCGCCGTTCCTCGGCTACCGCCCCTCCTTCGCCGCCACCCCGTTCCCCGCCGTCATCTGCGCCTCCGTCAATGACGCGATCGTGCACGGCATCCCGGACACCTACCGGCTGCGGGACGGCGACCTGGTGAGCATCGACTGCGGCGCGGTCGTCGACGGATGGGCGGGCGACGCGGCCACCAGCTTCACCGTCGGCACGGCACGCCCCGAGGACGTACGGCTGATGGACACCACCCGGCAGGCGCTGGAGGCGGGCATCGCGGCGGCCGTCGTCGGCGCCCGGATCGGCGATATCTCGCACGCCATCGGCAGCGTCGGACGGGCGGCCGGTTACGGCATCCCCGACGACTTCGGCGGGCACGGCATCGGCCGCGCCATGCACGAGGACCCGGCGGTCCCCAACGACGGCCGCCCCGGCCGCGGCTTCCTCCTGCGCCACGGCCTCGTCCTCGCCATCGAGCCGATGCTGCTCTCCGGCGGCCGCGGCGCCTACTACGTGGCGGACGACGGCTGGACGCTACGGACCGCGGACGGCGGCCGCGCCGCCCACTTCGAGCACACCGTCGCGATCACGGAGGACGGGCCGCGGGTGCTGACGCTGCCGTAGGGCGGTTCCGCAGAGCGGTTCCGCAGAGCGGCGGGCCGGGGACCGGCGGGCGCTTCCGGCGGGCGCTTCCGGCGGGCGCTTCCGGCGGGTGTTTCCGGCGGGTGTTTCCGGCGGGCGCTTCCGGCGTGGCTACTTGCCGAGCGCCTGGGCGCCGGCCTGCGCGAACTGCTCGTCGGTGGCGCCGCTCGGCGCGCCCGCCACGCCGATCCCGGCGATCGGTGCGCCCTGCGACTGCACCGGGGCACCGCCCGCCAGGAAGAGCGTGCCGGGGATGTCCTTGAGGGTGGGCGCCTGCTCGAGGCGCTTCACCAGCTCGGACGTCGGGGCGTTCCAGGAGACCGCGGTGTACGCCTTCTTCGCCGCCGACTCGAACGACTGCGGACCCGCGCCGTCGCCCCGCAGCTGGACCAGGGTGTTGCCGTTACGGTCCACGACGGCGACGGAGACCTTCTGGCCCGCCTTCTCCGCGGCGTCCACGGCGGCCTGTGCGGCCTTGGTGGCAGCGGCGAGGGTGAGGTGGGTGGAGTGGGTGAGGTTCTTGGTGCCGGACTCGGTGGTAGGCGCGGCGGCGCCGGGCGACGGGGCGGCGGTCGCCGATACGGCGCCGAAGGTGCCCGCGCCGACCAGGGCGACGGCGGCGGCACCGGTGACGATCCGGGCGCGGAGGGACAGCTTCTTCATGGCCGGGGCTCCTTGTGAGGTGTGAGGGGGGAAGCGGTGGTCTGTTCCCATCCTCGGAGCGGGCCGGGTGCGCAGGGATCGGCGTACCGGCTGTCGTGGCCGTGCATGATGGTGGATACCGGTGTCAGCCGATCGGTTGATACGGGACACTCCCCGCCCGGGTTACGACTAGGGCCTCGCTATAGGAGAGCACCGCTAGGAGATCCAGGCCCCGTGCACCACGCGCACCCCTCCGCACCGCCCGCGCCGCCGGACCCGAACCCCGACGCCCGCTGGCTGGGCCCCGTCATGCACACGGCGTTCTTCCTCCTCCTGGCCGCCTCGCTCGCCCGCTTCCTGATCCATCACCCCGGCGAGCCCCGCACCCCCTGGATCATCGCCCTCAGCCTCGTCCTCGCCCTCCTCTACGTCCTCGGCCCGGCGCTCGGCCCCCGTACGGACGACGAGCGCCGCCCCACCGCCCGCCGCCTCCTGTGGCTGGGCGCGGTCGTCGCGACCTGGGTCGTCCTCGTACTGCTCGCGCCGAGCTTCGCCTGGTGCGCGGTGCCGCTCTTCTATACGGGGCTGCGCACCCTGCCCGCCGGGGCCGCGTCGCTGCTGGTCGGCCTGCTCACCGCGTTCGTCGTCGTCGCCCAACTGCGCCTGTCCACCGGCTTCGACCCGAATCTGCTGCTCGCGCCGCCGGCCGTCGCCGCCCTCGCCACCGCCGCCTTCGTCCACATGGAGCGCCAGGCCGCCCGGCAGCGGGCGCTGATCGACGATCTGCTCCGCACCCGCCGCGAACTGGCCGCCACGGAACGGCGCGAGGGCACGCTCGCCGAGCGGCAGCGGCTCTCGATGGAGATCCACGACACCCTCGCCCAGGGACTGTCGAGCCAGCAGATGCTGCTGCAGGCCGCCGACCGCACCTGGGACGCGGCCCCGGACACCGCCCGCGGCCATGTCCGTACGGCGACCGAGATCACCGCCCGCAACCTCGCCGAGGCCCGCCGTTTTGTGCACGACCTCGCCCCGGCGGACCTCGCCGACGGCGCCTCGCTGCCCGAGGCCCTGCGCGAACTCGCCGCCCGTACCGGCGCATCGGCCTCCGGCACCGGCACCGCCGCACCGCTCGCCGTACGCCTCCACCTGGACGGCACCCCCGCCCCGCTCCCCGACCGGGTGCAGTCCGCCCTGCTGCGCATCGCCCAGGGCGCCCTCGCCAACATCCGCGAGCACGCCGCCGCGACCACCGCCGCCCTCACCCTCACCTACCTCGGCGACCAGGTCGTCCTGGACATCGCCGACGACGGCCGCGGCTTCACCCCCGCCGCTCCGGCCGGGCCCGCCCCCGGCCGCGAGCGAGGCCACGGCCTGCCCGCCATGCGCGCCCGGGTGCGCCAGCTCGGCGGCACCCTCACCATCGAGTCCGCGCCCGGCGAGGGCACCGTCCTGTCCGCCGCCGTCCCTCTGGAGCCCGCCCCATGACCACGCCCGAGCCCGTACGGGAATCTGTCCGGGAGTCCGTACGCATCCTGCTCTGCGACGACCACGCCGTCGTACGCGCCGGGCTGCTCGCCCTGCTCAGCAGCGCCCCCGGAATCGAGGTCGTCGGCGAGGCCGGGGACGGCGAGGAAGCCGTGGCGACGGCCGCCGAACTCCGCCCCGACGTCGTCCTGATGGACCTGCAGCTCGGCTCCGGCATCGACGGCATCGAAGCCACCCGCCGTATCACCCGTCTCCGCCCCACCCCCCATGTCCTGGTCCTGACCACCTACGACACCGACGCCGATATCACCCGCGCCATCGAGGCCGGCGCCACCGGCTATCTCCTCAAGGCCGAACGGCCCGACGAACTCTTCGCCGCCATCCACGCCGCCGCCCAGGGCCGCAGCACCCTCTCCGCGCCGGTCGCCCACCGCGTACTGGCCCAGATGCGCAGCCCCCGCCCCGCGCTCACCGACCGGGAACGCGACATCCTCGGCCAGCTCGCGCGGGGCCTGGGCAACCGCGAGATCGCCCGCGCGCTGTTCATCAGCGAGGCCACCGTCAAAACACACCTGGGCCGCATCTACGACAAGCTCGGCGTGGACACCCGCGCGGGCGCGGTCGCGGTGGCCAAGGAACAGCGGCTGCTGCCCTGAGCCGTACGGGCAGCGGCTGCCGCCCGTAGCCGCCCGTCATTACCGGTCAGCGGCCCTACGGACCGGTCCGGGCGGTCCCCCTCCCGGCCGGCGTGACACCATCAAGACGTGATCGACCTCGGCTATTCCCTCTCCCGCCGCTTTCCGGATCCCTCGCAGCTGGACTACCGGGCCGCGGACGTGCGCACCCTGCGCCACGACCTCTTCTGCGGGGATGTCTACATCGCCGACACCAAGACGGACCGCGAGCTGTCCACCGCCTGGGGATGGGTGCCCGTTCTCGACTTCGCCTGGGCGCTGTGCGACATCGTCGAGCAGCTCGACAGCGACCCCCGCGGCAGCCGCTCATCCCGCCCCGTCCATGCCGAGCTGGACTTCACCGAATCCGCCGACCGGATGCTCTTCGAGCGCCGCTTCGGGTGGGTGGACATCGCCGCCGACTGGATGCCGGCCGACGAGGCTCCGCTCACCTTCAACCACGCCGCGCTCCGCCGCGAGGCCCGCGACTTTCTGCACGATCTGATCGCCGACCTCACCGATATGCACGACGGCCTCGGCGACAACCCGGTCATCTGGGACCTCCAGGCCCGCTTCCCCCGCGTCTGACCGGGCCGGCCGGTCACTCCACCCGTACACCTATCTGCGCCGCGAACGCCGGGGCCAGATCGAGGAGTTGGGCCGCGCTGATCACCGCGCCCGACAGCCGGTCGATGCCCCGCGCGATGTCGACCGCGGCCGCGCCCCGCAGATCGACGTCCTTCATCCGCGCCTCGCTGAAGTCCACCCGCGCCAGGGTGCAGTCGTCGAACGTCACCCGCTCCAGCTGCGCGCCCGAGAAGTCCGCCTCGACCAGCACACACCCTTCGAAGGCGACATCCCGCAGCTTCGCCTGGCGCAGATTCGGGAAGTCGATCTTCCCGCCGCGCACCACGACCCGCTCCAGCACCGCACCGTGCAGCTGTGTCCCGCCGAGCCGGGCGTCCGCCACCTCCACATCGCGCAGCGACGCCTGCGACAGGTCCGTACCGACCCCGCGCACCCCGCTCAGCACGCTGTCGATGATCCGGACCCGGCTCAGATCCGTCTCGTCCAGCCCGCACCGCCGCACCGCGCAGTCCATGAACCGCGCCCCGCGCGCCGCCTGCCCCGCCCAGTCGGCCTCCGCGAACTCCAGCCCGTCATAATCCCCTTCGGACTCCAGCTCTCCGCCGTCGTACGGCCGCAGCTCCGGCAACCTCACCTCGGGCCGCCGCACCGCCCGCACCGTCTCCCTACCGCGCGCCGCCACGCGATCACCGCCTTCCGCCGACTCGTCCCCGCTCCCGCGGCCCCGGCCGGCCGACCTGCCCGGCCGACCCGCTCAACGCCTGCACACCCCATCGTGGACCACACCACTGACAACGCACCCTGACCAGCGGAAACACCCGTTCTCCGCCCACATGTCACAGCCACGGCAAGCAGCCGTTCCAGGGCCGGACCGGGACACCGGCGTCCGCCCGCTCGCCCCGGCATGCGCATGCGCGGGCGCCGCCCCGGCGAGCGGGAGCACCGCGCCCAGGACAGCTGCGGCGGCAACGGTCAGCGCGGCCAGAACGCCGGCGCGGGAGCTCTTGCTCGTCATGGCGGTTCTCCTTCGGGTTCGGTACGTGAACCGTGCACCTGAGGCCCACCGTCCACCACGCTACGAACCGCCCCCGCCCGCCCGCTTCGGCCCAACAGCCACTCCCGTATGGCCGGAAGTACGAGCCGCACCCCGGCCGGAGAGGACCAATGGCCACCGGAGCGGGGGCCGGAAGTCCCGCGCCCCCCCGGGTCGCCTACCGCACCACCGCCATCCTCCGGTCGGTCTCGTTCAGGCGCCGCCCGCCCGACTCCGTGCACGTCACGATGTCCTCGATGCGCACCCCGAAGCGCCCCGGCAGATAGATGCCCGGTTCGATCGAAAAGCACATCCCGGCCACCAGCGGCAGATGCTCCCCCTCGACCAGGTAGGGCGGCTCGTGAGTGGTCACCCCGATCCCGTGCCCGGTCCGGTGGATGAAGTACTCGCCGTATCCGGCCGCCTTGATGACCCTCCTGGCCACCCGGTCGATGTCCTGGCAGGCGACCCCGGGCCGGACCGCCTCGAACGCCGCCTGCTGCGCCTCCCGCACGATGTCGTGCACCTTGCGCTCCTCGGCACCCGGCTCCCCGACATGCACGGTCCGCGTGGTGTCCGACCCGTACCCGTCCTTGAGCCCGCCGAAGTCGAGTACGACCATGTCGCCGTCCTCGATGACCCGCTCCCCCGCCTCATGGTGCGGATCGGCGCCATTGGGGCCGGACCCCACGACCGTGAAGTCCACCTGGCTGTGCCCGTGCTCGATCAGCAGCCGCGCGAGGTCCGCCGCCACCTCGGACTCCCGGCGCCCGGCGAACCGTACGCCCAGGATCTTCTCGTATGTCGCATCCGCGGCCGCCCCGGCCGCCGCCAGCCGTGCCACCTCGTGCGTGTCCTTGACGGCGCGCAGCATCGGCAGCGCCTCCGACAGCGCCCGGTACTCGGTCCCGGGCAGCGACCGCTGCAAGCCCAGCAGATGCATCGCCCAGGTCGCGTCCGACATCCCGTAACGCCCTTGCGGGTCAAGCCACTTGGCCAGCTCGTCGTACGGGTCCGCCCCGTCGGTCCAGCCCGTCACGTCCATCGCGCCGCCCCCGGCGGCCCGCTCCGCATCCGGCTGTTCCAGTACGGGCACCAGCAGCCGCGGCCGCTGCCCCGGCGCGATCACCAGGGCGGTCAGCCGCTCGGTGGCGGCGGGGGGCCGGTAGCCGCACAGCCAGACCAGATCCGGGCCGGGCGTCACGATCAGCCCTGTCATCCCGAAGTGGGAGGCGGCCTGCGCCGCCCGTGCCATGCGCCGCTCGTGGTCGTCCCACGTCATCGAAGTCACCATGCCGGCGAATTTACGCCGGGGCGCCCCCTGCGGCCCATCCAAATCCCCGCCCGTCGCCGCCCCTTCCTCCGCCATCACCCGAGCGCCGACGATGTCTCCGACCGCCCGGCCGGCGCCGCCCGGAACGCCTCTTCGGACAGGGCCTGGTCACCCACGAGAACGGGCCCGCCGGCGAAGCGGAAGGCCGGCACGGACGGCAGGCCGAGCCGGCGGAACCGTGCGAGCTCGCCACGCAGCCGCGCCCTGGCCCGTTCCTGCTCCCCGGGATCCTCCGTCACCTCCACCCCCACCTCGGCGGCCGGCCGCCGCAAGGTGCCGGCGTCGGCGATATGCAGCCCGTCCGTGTAGTAGGCCCGGAACAGCCGCTCGGCCATCTCCTCGGCCATCTCCTCGCCCTTCCCCTGGGCGGACGCCCTGGCGAGCAGCAGGTGAGCGTCGAAGGTGCGGGTGAACACGACACGCCGCAAATTCAGTTCCAGACCGTCCGCCGCGCCCGTGGACGTGTCCGCGGCGACCGCCCGCGCGAAAGCCTCACCGCGGTCCCGCTTGTGCTCCTCGAACAGCGGCTCCCCGGCGGCCGGCGCCTACGGACGCAGCTGGTACGGCCGGAACACGGTCGTCACCTCGCCGCCGCCGTCCCGATAGGACCGCACGGCCCGCATGAGACGGGTGAACCCGAGATACCCGTGCACACACATCAGATCGGCGACGGTCTCCACCTGCCACTGACGCCGACGCCGACACCCACGCCGACACCGACACCGACACCGACGGAGCGTCAGTCCGCGACGACGGCCGGCGTGCCGGCAACCCCCGAAAAGCCGAGGACCGCAACGAACATCACGATCGCGACGCCCAGCACACCGGCGAGCGCCACAACGACAGCAATCCACGCCCGCCCACTCGCCACCTCAGCGCCATCGCCGTCCCACCATTCGTCCTTGCTCATGGCAGCCCCTCGCCCCACACCCCGGCACCAGAAAGCCCCAGGCCAGACGAGCTGACCCGGGGCTTTCCGCGGAGCCCCCTGTCGGATTCGAACCGACGACCTTCGCTTTACAAGAGCGGTGCTCTGGCCAGCTGAGCTAAGGAGGCGTGCGTGAAGAAGTGTACCCAGGCGTGCCGGATGCCTGTCCCCATATTTCGGTGTCCGGCGGGCCGGGGAAATTCGTGACCGCAGGGCTACTGACACCGGGCGCCGCCGACGGTAGCGTCACGGCCAGTCCATCACGGTGGACTACACCACTCCTTTTACTCGGATCGTCCGGCACGTTCCTGCCGGTGGAGGGACACATCACCATGGCTACGGTCACGTATGACCAGGCAACCCGCATCTACCCGGGTTCCGACAAGCCCGCCGTCGACAAGCTCGACATCGCCATCGAGGACGGCGAGTTCCTCGTCCTCGTCGGCCCCTCCGGGTGCGGCAAGTCCACCTCTCTGCGGATGCTCGCGGGGCTGGAGGACGTCGACGGAGGCGCCATCCGCATCGGGGACCGCGACGTCACCCACCTTCCGCCCAAGGACCGGGACATCGCGATGGTGTTCCAGAACTACGCGCTCTACCCGCATATGACGGTCGCCGACAACATGGGCTTCGCGCTCAAGATCGCCGGGGTGCCGAAGGCGGAGATCCGGCAGAAGGTCGAGGACGCGGCGAAGATCCTGGACCTCACGGAGTACCTGGGGCGTAAGCCCAAGGCGCTCTCCGGCGGTCAGCGACAGCGGGTCGCGATGGGGCGGGCGATCGTCCGGGAGCCGCAGGTCTTCCTGATGGACGAGCCGCTGTCCAACCTGGACGCGAAGCTGCGCGTCCAGACGCGTACGCAGATCGCGGGCCTGCAGCGGCGGCTCGGCATCACGACCGTGTACGTCACGCACGACCAGGTCGAGGCCATGACGATGGGCGACCGGGTGGCCGTCCTCAAGGACGGGCTCCTGCAGCAGATCGACTCGCCGCGGAACATGTACGACCGGCCGGCCAATCTCTTCGTCGCCGGTTTCATCGGCTCGCCCGCGATGAACCTGGTCGAGGTGCCGATCACCGACGGCGGCGTGAAGTTCGGCAACAGTGTCGTGCCGGTGAACCGCGAGGCGCTGGCCGCGGCGGGCGAGAAGGGCGACCGTACGGTGACCGTGGGCGTGCGCCCCGAGCACTTCGAGATCGTCGAGCAGAACGGCGCCGCGGCGAAGTCGCTGTCGAAGGAGAGCGCGGACGCGCCGGCGGGCCTGGCCGTCACCGTCAATGTCGTCGAGGAGCTCGGCGCCGACGGATACGTCTACGGCACCGCGGAGGTCGGCGGCGAGGTCAAGGACCTGGTCGTACGGGTCAACGGCCGCCAGGTCCCGGCGAAGGGCACCCAGCTGCACGTCGTACCGACGCCGGGTGAGACGCATGTGTTCTCGACCTCTTCGGGTGAGCGGCTCAGCGACTAACGGAGAGCCGGGAAGAGCATCGGCGGCGGTGTCGGATTTCGGGTCCGGTACCGCCGCCGTGGTGCGTGGCGCTGCGCGGCGATCCGGCCGCCCCTGCCCCGGCGTCGTACGCCCTACACACGCGCCACCCGTATCCGTCGACAAATACCCCGGCAGAACCGGCTTTTCGTACCGATGCGTCAACCTCATAACCGCACCGACGAGCCAATTCGTCCCCCGATAAGGTGACCAAATGTCGCCAAATCATCACCCCTCGCTACCATCACGACCGTGAACTCCGCAGCCCGCCGCATCGGCCGAACTCTCGCCCTTGTCCTGCCTGTCGTCCTCGTCCTCTCCGGGACTCTCGCGGTCACCCGCGTCCCGTGGGCGTCGAAGGCCGCCGAATCGCAGGTACTGACCGCGTCCTCCGGGACGGCCTCCAAGGCCGGTCCCCAGGCCGCCCCCCGGGCGCCCCAGGACATCCTCCGAGCCCGCCTCCTGCGCGACCTCCAGGAAAAGAATCCCGGTGTCGCCCTCACCCACCTCCAGGAGGAGGTCACTTCCCGGCCCTCGCTGGCCAAGCACTGCACCTCCATCGCCCGCTTCCTCGGCCGCGCCGCGGTCGCCAAGTACGGTGCCGCACATCGCGCCCAGGCGTTCTCCCGCCCGGTCTGCGACACCTCCTTCGCCACCGGCGTCGCCGCCGCCCAGTGACCCCGGCCCGCACCGCATAGGGTGCGACCCATGGCAGACGCCCCACCTCCGCATCCCACGCAGGCCGTGGTCCTGGCCGGCGGCCAGGGCTCACGCCTTCGCCCGTACACCGACGACCGGCCCAAGCCGATGGTCGAGATTCCCGGGACCGGGACCCCGATCATCGGCCACCAGCTGAACTGGCTGGCCGAAGAGGGCGTCACCGACGTCGTCATCTCCTGCGGCCACCTCGCCGAGGTGCTCCAGGACTGGCTGGACAAGGCCCAACTGGCCTTGCGCGTCACGACCGTTGTCGAGACCGAACCGCTGGGCCGCGGCGGCGGACTCAAGTACGCCGCCGCCTCCCTCCCCCGCCCGGACGAGCCCTGGTACGCCACCAACGGCGACATCTGGACCCGCTTCCCGCTCCGCGAGATGGCCGCCTTCCACCACGAGCGTGACGCCGAGGCCACCCTCGCGCTGGCCCGCCCGCGGATCCCCTGGGGTGTCGTCGAGACCGATGCCTTCGGGCATGTCCTGGACTTCATCGAGGCCCCGCCGTCCCCGTATCTCATCAACGCGGGCGTCTACGTCTTCTCCGCAACCTTCGCGGACCTGCTGCCCGCCCGCGGCGACCACGAGCGCACCACCTTCCCCCGCCTCGCCCGCGAACGCCGGCTGGCCGGCTACCCGCTCCCGCACGGGGCCTACTGGCGCGCCATCGACACCACCAAGGACCTCACCGAGGCCGCCAGGGAGCTGGGCACCCAGCAGCCCTGAGGCCCCCGCCCGCCGCCGCTCATCCCCCCGCACGGGCCGTATACGCGACTGTCCCCGACCACCCTTGCGGTGATCGGGGACAGCTGCGCGGTCCGGGTGGCTCAGCCCAGGAGGCCGCCCAGCGTGCTGCCGCGACCGGAGTCGCTTCCGGAACCGGAGGGGCTGCTGTCCGTGCCGCCGCCGGTGGTGCCGCCGCCCGTGCCGCCGGAGCTCGGTGTGGCGTGGCTCGGGATCGAGGTGCGCGACGGGACGGTCTGCCGCGGCGGTCCGCTGGTGGTCGCGCCGCCGGGCTGAGCCGCGCCGCTGGTGGTCCCGGCGGACGGCAGGGTCGAGGCGGACGGCCTGCCTCGCTTGCCCGCCTTGTGCGAGGCGTCGGCGGAGGGTGTGCCGCGGTGCCGCAGGGTGCCGTTGCCGGTGTGGAGCCGGCCGGGCCGGGTGGCCCTCTTGCCGGGGCGGGGCAGCGGCGAACCCGGGAGGTTGTTGATCGCGGGCTCGCCGGGCCGCGGTACGGGCGCGACCGTCGCGGACCGTACGGCGCCACCGAGCAGCGACCCGATGAGCAGGGTCAGTCCGGCTACCACCGCGGTCATCACGGCACCGCGCCGCAGCACCCGGCGCCGCAGCTCACCGACCTCGACGCGCGGACCGAGCCGCCGCCAGGCCTCGCCCGCCAGCCGTCCGTCCATGGAGTAGACCGGGGCACCCGCGATGATCAGCGGGCTCCAGGCGGCGAGGTAGATGATGTCGGGCGCGTCGTAGGCGGGGACGGTGCGCCAGCTGACGGTCATCAGCAGCGCCGCGGAGAGCAGCGCGCCGATCGACGCGGCGAGCCGCTGCCACAGTCCGCAGATGGTCAGTACGCCGACGACGACCTGGAGGAAGGCGACCGTCAGGCCGGCCCCGACGGGATGCGAGACGGCGAAGTCGCGCAGCGGCACGGCCAGCGCCCAGGGGTCGAGCGACAGCAGCCACTTGACCATCGAGCCCCGCTCGCCGCCGTCGAAGTAGACGGGGTCGCAGAGCTTGCCCATGCCGGCGTAGACGGAGATCAGGCCGAGGAAGATACGCAGCGGCAGCAGGACGACGCCGAGGTTCATCCGGCGGCCGGGGTAATACGCATGCCGTACGGAGTCGCTGCCGCGCCGCTTGCCGTCGTAGCGGTCCCGGGCGTCGAAGCGGTCGTCGTCGAAGCGGTCGTCGTCGTAGCCGTCGCCGTCGTAGCCGTCGTCGGCGCGGCCGCCGTCGTAGGGGCGGTCGCCGTATGCGCTGCCCACGGGGCGTACGCCGCGCAGCAGATGGGTGTCGGATTCGAGGGGGCCTCGCTGGCCGACCACGGTCGAGGCGGGCGCGCCGTCGAGGCGGACCCGGGGCAGGACCTGGGTGGTCCCGACGTCCTCACCCTGGCCGCTGTCCAGGCCGATGCCCGCGTTGCGTACCGCGTGCAGGAGCTGGGTGGTGGCGCCGGCCGTGCCGCCGGGTGCCGTACGGCCGCTCCACACCACGGGCGCCCGCCGTCTGGCGGGGACGGACGACCCCCGGATCACGGGGATGCGCGCGGTGTCGGCCATGGTGTTGCCCACTGCGCCCGTTACGGGTCCGGCGAGCTGCACACGGAAACTGGCGTGGTTGACAATGACCTGCGCGGGATCGCACGGCACCTTGACCGAGCTCAGGATGGGCTCGTCATCGAAGCCCGGCGAGCGTCCCCCCGTAGGCGTGCGGGGTGTTCTGGTGTCCACGCTCATCTAACCGAGTGACCCGCGGTTAAGACACTGCCTTGACCGGTCCGATCTGTCCGAGACCCGTCAAAAGATCGGGGGATATCAGGAAGACGTACGGAGGGTCAGGCTTTGCCCCGGGCTGCGGTGTACCGCCTGCCGGCCCGGGGCATCCCTTGCTCAGGCGCGGCGGCGCGCCGCCTCCCACAGGACCACACCGGCCGCGACACCGGCGTTCAGCGACTCGGCGCCGCCCGGCATCGGGATCCGCACGCGGACGTCACAGGTCTCGCCCACCAGCCGCGACAGGCCCTTGCCCTCGCTGCCGATCACGATGACCACCGGGCCGTCCAGCGCCTCGACGTCCTGCAGCTCCAGCTCGCCGTCCGCGGCCAGACCGACGACCGTCAGCCCCGCCTTCTGGTACGACTCCAGGGTGCGGGTCAGGTTGGTGGCGCGGGCGACCGGCGTACGGGCAGCCGTGCCCGCCGAGGTCTTCCAGGCACCGGCCGTCATTCCGGCGGCCCGGCGCTCCGGCACGACGACGCCGTGGCCGCCGAAGGCGCACACGGAGCGGACGACCGCGCCGAGGTTACGGGGGTCGGTGACGCCGTCGAGCGCGACGATCAGCGGGTCGTCGCCCTTGTCGAAGGCGGCCGCCGCCAGGTCCTCGGGGTGCGCGTAGTCGTACGGCGGCACCTGCAGGACCAGGCCCTGGTGGTTGAGGCCGTTGGTCATCCGGTCCAGCTCGGGGCGCGGCGCCTCCATCAGGTTGATGGTGCCGCGGTCCGTGGCGAGCTGCAGCGCCTCGCGCACCCGCTCGTCGGAATCGATGAACTGCTGGACGTAGAGATTCGTCGCGGGCACGCCGTCCCGCAGCGCCTCGAAGACCGGGTTACGGCCGACGACGAGCTCCGCGGTGCCCTTGGCGCCGCCGCGGCGCGGGGCCGGGCGCTTGGACTCCTGCTTCGCCTTGGCGTTGGCGACGCGGTTCTTGACGTGCCCCTTGCGTGCGGAGGCGGGCGGGGTCGGGCCCTTGCCCTCCAGGCTCCGGCGCCGCTTACCGCCACTGCCGACCTGGGCGCCCTTCTTGTTGGACGTGCGGCGGTTCCTGCGCTGGCTGTTGCCGGCCATGGGTCACCTGTTTCTTCACTGCTCTCGACGTCTCGCGACGTGGAGTGGGTACGTACGTATGGATTGAGTGTCGCCCGCGGCCGCCGGGAAGGGCGAATCCGGCTGGTGGCCGGGGGTAGCGACAGGCTTCAGACAGGCATCGGACAAGCTTCAGGACAGCGACCAGCGCGGGCCGGACGGGGTGTCCTCGATGGCGAGGCCGGACTGCTGGAGCTGGTCGCGGATGGCGTCGGCGGTGGCGTAGTCCTTGCGCGCGCGGGCCGACTGCCGCTGGTCGAGGACGAGGCGCACGAGGGAGTCCACCACGCCGTGCAGGTCCTCGCCGCGGTCCGTGCCGCCGCCCGACCAGCGCTCGTCGAGCGGGTCCAGGCCGAGTACGCCGAGCATCGCCCGGAGCTCGGCGAGCCGGGCCACGGCGGACTCCTTGTCGTCGGCCGTCAGCGCGGAATTGCCCTGCCGGACGGTGGTGTGCACGATCGCCAGCGCCTGCGGGACGCCCAGGTCGTCGTCCATCGCCTCGGCGAACGCCGGCGGCACCTCGGGCGCGGGCTCGACGATCCCGGTCTTCTCGACGACCCGCTGGACGAAGCCCTCGATACGGGCGAACGCCGACTCGGCCTCGCGCAGCGCTTCCTCGCTGTACTCGATCATCGAGCGGTAGTGGGGGGTGCCGAGGTAGTAGCGCAGCACGATGGGGCGCCACCGCTTGACCATCTCGCTCACGAGCAGGGAGTTGCCGAGCGACTTGGACATCTTCTCGCCGCTCATGGTCACCCAGGCGTTGTGGGTCCAGTACGCGGCGAAGTCGTCGCCGAAGGCCTTGGCCTGCGCGATCTCGTTCTCGTGGTGCGGGAAGATGAGGTCGATGCCGCCGCCGTGGATGTCGAAGCGCGAGCCCAGGTACTTGTGGGCCATCGCCGAGCACTCCAGGTGCCAGCCGGGCCGGCCGCGGCCCCAGGGGGTCTCCCAGCTGGGCTCGCCCTCCTTGGCCGCCTTCCACATCGCGAAGTCGCGCTGGTCCCGCTTGCCGGTCTCGCCGTCGCCGGACGGCTGCTTGAGATGGTCCAAGTCCTGGTTGGACAGCTGCAGATAACCGGGGAAGGACTTCACATCGAAGTAGACGTTGCCGTCGACGGCGTAGGCGTGGCCGCGCTCGATCAGGCCGCGCATCATCTCGATCATCTCGGGGATGTGCCCGGTGGCGCGCGGCTCATAGGTCGGACGCAGGCAGCCGAGGGCGTCGTACGCCGTGTTGAAGGCGACCTCGTTCTCGTACCCGATCGCCCACCAGGGGCGGCCCTGCTCGGCCGACTTCTGGATGATCTTGTCGTCGATGTCCGTCACATTGCGCACGAACGTGACGTCATAACCGCGGTAATCGAACCAGCGGCGCATGATGTCGAAATTCAGCCCCGACCTGATGTGCCCGATATGCGGGGCGGCCTGCACGGTGGCACCACACAGGTAGATCGAGACACAGCCCGGTGTGAGCGGGGTGAAATCGCGAATCTGCCGGGCGCTGGTGTCGTACAGGCGAATGGTCACGGAACCAGGGTAGTCGGAACGAAGCAGTGCCTCGTGACCCCTCGGCCACGGGGTCACAGAACCGTGACACTCGCCCGGTTCACCCGAAATATCACCGCACCCCGGGGTCGGTCATATACCGCCGACGACCTTGCGCGGGGCGATCCGGACGACGACCCGCTCGGCGTCCTCACCCGCCGCCGGGTTGAACTCGGCGTACGGCTTGCCGGTGTACTTCAGCGACAGCTCGTCGATCAGCTGCTGCCCGCCCTCCGTGCTGAGCGAGGCGGTCCCGCGGACCTCGGCGTACGTATAGGGCGCGTCGAAGGGCTGGATGACGACCGAGACACGCGGATCACGCCTCAGGTTCCGCTCCTTGCGGCGGCCGACGGTCGTGGAGACCAGCAGGTCGTCGCCGTCCCGCTTCACCCAGACCGGGGACGCCTGGGGGCTGCCGTCGGGCTGGATCGTCGCGACGGTCACGAAGACCGGGGTGTCGAGGAGCTTCTTGAGGTCGTCGGAGAGGGTGGCAGTCACGGGCGGGGTCCTTCCTGCTGGCCGATCCGATGCATCCGTCTCCCGCTCAACACCCGTATGGTGCCCGGCATTCCCCCCGCCGGACCGGCAATCCTGCGCCCGAGGGCAAGCCCCGCGCCGCGCCCGCCTCCTCAGTCCGTAGGGACCTCTCAGGCCGTACGGACCACCAGCGCCGTGGCCACCGCCGCCAGCCCCTCCGCGCGGCCGGTCAGGCCCAGGCCGTCGGACGTCGTCCCGGACACCGAAACCGGCGCCCCGACCGCAGCCGACAACGCCTTCTGCGCCTCGTCCCGCCGCTTGCCGACCTTCGGGCGTACGCCGATGACCTGCACCGCGACGTTGCCGATCGCGAAGCCCTCGGCCCGTACGATCCGCGCCGCCTCGGCCAGCAGCGTCACCCCGGAGGCGCCGGACCACTCGGGGCGTCCGGTGCCGAAGTGCGCGCCGAGGTCGCCGACCCCGGCCGCCGAGAACAGCGCGTCGCAGGCGGCGTGCGCGGCCACATCACCGTCGCTGTGCCCGGCCAGGCCGTACTCCTCGCCCTCCCACAGCAGCCCGGCACACCACAGCTCGCGGCCGCGCTCGAAGGCGTGCACATCCGTGCCGATGCCGACGAGGGGAATGCCGGAGAGGCCGCCGGCCTCGGGGGTCGGCTCAGACGTAGCCATCGGTGGCCCTCCTACGGGCGAGTACGGCCTCGGCCAGGACCAGGTCCAGCGGCCGGGTCACCTTGAACGCTTCCTCGTGGCCGCGGACGACCACGACCGGCTCGCCGAGCCGTTCGACCAGCCCGGCATCGTCGGTGGCACCCTCGCCCTCGACGACGGTGTCATGCGCCTTGCGCAGGGTCTCCAGGTCGAACCCCTGCGGGGTCTGTACGGCGCGCAGCAGCGCCCGCTCCGGGGTGCCGACCACCGGCTCCGGGATGTCCTGCGGCTGCGGCTCGACCTGCTTGACGGTGTCGGCGAGCGGCAGCGCCGGGACGACCGCCGGGGCGCCGGCCCGTACCGCGGCGATCACCGCGTCGACCGTGTCGACGGGGACCAGCGGGCGCGCCGCGTCGTGCACCAGCACCACGTCGATGGTGTCCGGCAGCGCCGCGAGCCCGAGCCGTACGGACTCCTGGCGGGTCTCGCCGCCGGGGACCACCACCAGGTCGGTGCGGTCGCTGAGCGGGTGCTCGTCGAGGAGGCGGCGGACCTCGGGGGCACCGTCCGGCGGGGCGACCACGACGACCAGGGAGACGGCGCGCGAGGCGGCCATCGCGCGCACGGCGTGCACCAGCATGGGAGTGCCGCCCAGTGCGCGCAGCGCCTTGGGGGCGCCGGGGCCGAGCCGGACGCCGCGGCCGGCGGCGGGGATCACGGCGGCGGTGCGGATCGGACGGGAAGGATCTGGCATCAAGGGCTCCGGAGTCCGGGGCGGGCCCGGAATTGGCGCAGACAGGTTTGTTCCCTCGGCCGAGGTGGGTATGGCCTGGGAGGTGCCCCGGCTCGTAGAGCTCGGGGAAGTGCCGGGCGCGACGCCTTGACCGGACCCTTCCGTGACATCGGTCGAAGCGGCTGCCCGAGCCCGGCACGCCACAGGTGCGTATGACGGGCTTCCGTCACTTCTCGTCCGGTTCATACGTCGCAGATATGCCGCAGCGCCCGGCAACAGACCTCTCCTTGGGGGAGGCGGTCGTCACTCGGGCACCGCGGCATTGCTACGTCGAATCGCGTCATATCAAGCAGGGGCAATGACGTCTTGCCCGAACTGCTTGACGGACGTTGTGCGTCGTCAGGACGCGAGGACCTCGTCGAGCAGAGCCTCGGCCTTGTCTTCGTTGGTGTTCTCCGCGAGGGCGAGCTCGCTCACCAGAATCTGGCGCGCCTTGGCGAGCATCCTCTTCTCGCCGGCGGAGAGTCCCCGCTCACGCTCACGACGCCACAGGTCGCGAACCACCTCGGCGACCTTGATCACGTCACCCGATGCGAGCTTCTCGAGATTTGCCTTGTAGCGACGGGACCAGTTCGTCGGCTCTTCGGCATACGGTGCACGAAGCACCTCGAAGACCCGGTCCAGCCCGTCCTGACCAACCACGTCGCGTACGCCGACGAACTCCGCATTGTCCGCTGGCACACGAACAGTCAAGTCGCCCTGGGCGACCTTCAGCACCAAGTAGGTCTTGTCCACGCCTTTGATCTGGCGAGTTTCGATGGCCTCGATCAGCGCGGCCCCGTGATGGGGATAGACCACGGTGTCGCCAACCTTGAACGTCATGTGACAGGTACCCCTTCCGTGGCTATCCATGCTAACACGGGAACGGGCCGTTCTGAATGGCGTTTTCGCAGGTCAGGGCATATCTCGGGGCTTGACAACAGCGGTCGGAACGTGCTGCGAGGGGTCCTTCTGTGCGGGTATTCGCAGGTGGGAGGGGCTTCACAGGTGAGCGGAAACCCGCCCGTCACACACCCCGAAGACGATGATCAACGGGCCGAACATCCCGTTTTGCGGGGATCCGTATGAGCGACTTCAGCTACTCCGTTCGGTTGCTCGCGGGGGCTCCGGCTCGTTTCTTGAATTGATCATCGGCCGGCCGGCGAGCGTGGTGATCAATTTCCCGAGGCGCCCGCATTCCCTGCGAATACCGCTTTTCACCGGGGGAAACAGCGCGGCCGCCACCCGATCGGCGTCTTGGCTGCCTCTTGGGGACATCTTGAGGATTATTCAAGGACGTTCTCGGGACACGCCGGGAAGACTTCGGGATCTGCCCCGTGATCCTTCCCAGGCCCTTCCCGGGTCGTTCCCCGGCTCTTCCCGGATGTCTATCGGAGAACGGCCCGTACGGAGCGCGAGAAGGAGAACGGGAACGGTGCCGGGAAGGATCTACGGAACGCCTCCGGGCCGCGCGCGGCGCGGCGTGCGCAACGGCCCGCGGGGCGCCGCGCGCGGCCGTGATCGCGCTGGGGGCGGGTCGGGTGCGGCGGCGCGAGGACGGCTCGGTAACCTAGCGGCGCTGACACACCCTTAGGGCGGCTTTACGTGCTGGTCACCATGACGCGTACGCAATGCCGCTCCAGCCGCCCATCCGCGACCGGGCACGAAGTTCGGCCGCCGTAGCTCGTCAAGGAGATGCCGCCGCCGTGAGCCGCAGCCTTCGACGCGGCGTCCTCGCCGCTACCGCCCTTACGCTCTCCGTTGTCTCGCTTTCCGCGTGCGCGGCCGGTGGCGACGCGCAGACGCTGCAGGTCAAGCCGGACAACGCCGCGACCTCCGTCGGCGACATCAAGGTCCAGAACGCGAACGTGATCACGCAGCCCGACGTGAACGCCAAGGGCCCCGCCGCGATCACGGCGACGCTGTTCAACAACGGCAGCAAGGACCAGAAGTTGACCGCGATCACCGTCAACGGCACCGGCACGTCGGCCAAGCTGATGACCGCCACCGGCGCCGCGGGCCCGATCACCGTGCCGGCCGGCGGCTCCGTCGTGATCGGCGGCGCGCACAACGCCTCGGCCGTCCTGCCGAGCGGCCGCGACGCCGTCCAGGACGGGAACGTGCAGCCCCTGACGTTCGACCTCAGCTCCACCGGCAAGGTGCAGCTCGGCGCGTACGTCGTCCCGGCGAAGAACTACTTCGCGAGCTACGGCCCCAAGGTCGAGCCGCAGCCCTCCGGCTCGGCATCCCCCTCGGAGTCGGGCAAGCCGTCCACCTCGGCGAGCCCGTCCGAGTCGGGCAAGCCCTCGGAGTCCGGCTCGCCGTCGGAGTCGGGCAAGCCGTCCGGCCAGGCCTCGAATGCGGCCCACGCCGGCCACTGAGTCACGCCGGTGACGCCGGTGACCGAGCCGCCTCGGTCACCGGTTACCGCGCGCCGTAGTACGCGTCAGGGCGCCCGTCCGATCTGGAGGGGCGCCCTGACGCGTATCCGGCTAATCGACCATCGCCGGGCATGGCTTACGGCTCGAACTTGTAGCCCAGGCCACGGACCGTGACGAGGAACCGCGGTGCGCCCGGGTCGGGCTCGATCTTGGCGCGCAGCCGCTTGACGTGCACGTCCAGGGTCTTGGTGTCGCCCACGTAGTCGGCGCCCCAGACCCGGTCGATGAGCTGCATCCGGGTCAGCACCCGGCCGGCGTTGCGCAGCAGCATCTCCAGGAGGTCGAACTCCTTGAGCGGCAGGTCCACCTTGCCGCCGGAGACCGTGACGACGTGGCGGTCCACGTCCATCCGGACCGGGCCGGCCTCCAGGGCCTGCGGAGTGACCTCCTCGGGCTCGCCGCGGCGGCGCAGCACCGCGCGGATGCGGGCGACCAGTTCGCGGGAGGAGAAGGGCTTGGTGACGTAGTCATCGGCTCCTATTTCCAGGCCGACGACCTTGTCGATCTCGCTGTCCTTGGCGGTCACCATGATGACCGGGACATTGGAGCGGCCGCGCAGCTGGCGGCAGACCTCGGTGCCGGGCAGACCCGGCAGCATCAGGTCCAGCAGGACCAGGTCGGCGCCGTTGCGCTCGAACTCGTCCAGTCCGTCGGGGCCCGTAGCCGCGATGGCGACCTCGAAACCCTCCTTGCGGAGCATGTACGACAGTGCATCGCTGAACGATTCCTCGTCCTCGACGACAAGCACTCGGGTCACGGAAGGACCTCCGGGGCAGGGTGAGCTGGAAGCGGATCGTTGAAGGTCTCGTACGGGCGGTCCTCGTCGTCGAGGCCCTCCGCAGTGAGGTCGGCGGGCCGTTCGCGGTCGCGTACGGCACCGGCTTCCGGGAGACGCAGGGTGAAGGTGGAGCCCTGTCCCTCAGCGCTCCACACCGTGACCTCTCCGCCATGGGAGGCGGCCACGTGCTTGACGATGGCGAGGCCGAGGCCGGTCCCGCCGGTGGCGCGCGAGCGCGCCGGGTCCACTCGGTAGAACCGCTCGAAGACGCGGTCCCGGTCCTTCTCGGAGATCCCGATGCCCTGGTCGGTCACCGCGATCTCGATCAGGTCTCCCCCGGGCGCCGACACCCGGCGGCCGGCGATACCGACCCGGGTACGTGCCGGGGAGTAGTTGACGGCGTTCTCGACGAGATTGCCGAGGGCCGCGGCGAGCTGGCCGCGATTGCCCCAAACATGCAGGTCGGCGGTGCCTCCGGCGGCCATGGTGATCTGCTTCGTACCGGCCTGCTGGCGGCAGCGGTCGATCGCCTCGGCGACCAGCTCGTCCACCCGGACCGGCTCCGCGTCCTCCAGCGGGTCGTCGTTCTGCACCCGGGAGAGGTCGATGAGCTCCTGGACGAGGTTGGTCAGGCGGGTGGCCTCGTTCTGCATCCGGCCGGCGAAGCGCTCGACGGCCTCGGGGTCGTCGCTGGCGTCCATCACGGCCTCGGAGAGCAGCGAGAGCGCGCCGACGGGGGTCTTGAGCTCATGGCTGACGTTGGCCACGAAGTCACGCCGTACCGCTTCTATGCGGCGAGCCTCGGTGAGGTCCTCGACCAGGAGGAGGACCAGGCGGGAGCCGAGCGGGGCGACTCTGGCGGACACCGCGAGGGCGTCGCCCCGGCCCGTGCCGCGGCGCGGCAGGTCCAGTTCCACCTGGCGTATCTCGCCGTCCCGCCGGGTGTCGCGGGCCATCTGCATCATCGGTTCGACGGCGAGCTTGCCGCCGCGGACCAGCCCGAGGGCGTACGCGGCGGAGCTGGCCTTGACGACGGCATCGGCCTCGTCCAGGACGACGGCGGAGGAGCGGAGCACCGAGAGGACAGTGTCGACGCCGGGCGGCAGCACGGCGTCGGTGTGCAGGGACGTACGCGTGGGCTTGGCCTGGTCCCGCTCGCTCCAGCGGAACGCCAGCATGGCGAAAACGCCGGTGCACAACCCGGCGATCGCTGCCACTGCGGCAACGGCCGCGTCCACGTTCATGACTCCAGCGTATGCGGCAGGTCGGACACTTCCCCAGCCGTGCGAGCGTCTGCTCGAACACCCGTCGCCCAGAGTTCACCATGGCGTCGGTATTGGTTCACTCCGGAGGGCCGAAAGGGGCGCGTAGCGATAGACCGGAAGCCTCTGAGGAGCCCGATGCGACCGCCCGGCGCTCCCCGGGCGCCGACCGCCGGGCCACCCGTCCGACCTCGGGGCACCGGTCACGTCGCCCAGAGTTCACCTTCACGTCGGCGGCGGTTCACTCCGGGTGGGAGCGCAGGTCGCGATCTGCCCGCACGGTGAGGGTGTGGATGACGAGCCTACGGGGCACGGCAACCGGCTCCCCGGAGTACGGGCCGCGCGGGCCCGGGTCGTGGGAGCGTGGGAAGCCCCCGGACGTCCACCCATCCCCCACCACCACCCGATACCCCTCGATGCGAGAGAAGGTCACTGATGCGGGACGCGTACCACGAGGAGCTGGATTCGATCGGCGAGGGCCTGGTCGAGATGGCCCGGCTCGTCGGCTCCGCGATCGGGCGCGCCACCACGGCGATACTCGACGCGGACCTCAAGCTGGCCGAGACCGTGATCGCCGCCGACGAGAAGGTCGACGACCTCCAGCGCGACCTGGAGGCGCGGGCGATCGCCCTCCTGGCGCGACAGCAGCCGGTCGCCACCGACCTGCGGATCGTCGTCACCTCCCTGCGGATGAGCGCCGACCTGGAGCGCTCGGGCGACCTGGCCCAGCACGTGGCCAAGCTGGCCCGGCTGCGCTTCCCGTCGACCGCCGTACCGCGCGATCTGCACGCCACCATCCTGGAGATGGGGCAGCTGGCGCAGCGCCTGATGGCCAAGGCGGGCGAGGTCATCATCACCAAGGACGTCGATCTGGCGCTCCAGCTGGAGCAGGACGACGACGCGATGGACCTGCTGCACCGCGCCCTCTTCCAGCACCTGATGGACGACCGCTGGAAGCACGGCATCGAGACGGCCGTGGATGTGACCCTCCTGGGCCGCTACTACGAGCGCTTCGCGGACCACGCCGTCTCGGTTGCCAAGCGGGTCGTCTATCTGGTCACCGGTGAGCACGCCGACGAGATCGCCCCGCCGACGCAGGTCGAGGGCGCATAGCGGCGGCGCCGGGCCACCGTCCGCCACCGTGCGCCGTTGACGCGTGCCTCCACGCGCCGTTGACGCGCCTCGTCGTCCGGGCTTGCAATGAGCACCAAGGTGACCCCTAGGAGGCAATACATGGCACTCACGGCGGACTCCCTCAGCCTCACCCCGCCGCACGGCGCGCCCTCGGCCGTCGAGCACCCGCAACTCCCGCTGCTCAGCAACTGCAGCTGCGGCCCCGGCTGCGGCTGCGGCTGCCAGTCCGGCGGACCGTGCCAGTGCGGCGGCTGCAGCTAGCCACCGCGATGCGCACCGCGGCCCCGGTCGGCGTTCCCGCCGACCGGGGCCGCTGCCGTGTCCGGGCCGCGTTCGGACCGCGGGCGGGCCATGGTCCGGGCGACCGCCCCCCCCCCGCCGCCCGAAACATCACCTTCGGTCCCTTTTGTCACGAATGCATCGCAAAGTGACCACCCCCCATAGCGAGCGACGCCCCCAAAGCGTTGGCCCAAGCATGAAGCCCTCAAAGAACTCGCAGCGCTCACAGCACTCACAGCACTCACAGCACCCGCAGCACACGCGGCAGGTACCGCCCGCGCAGGACGAATACCGCGCCGGCGTCAACCCCGAGCTGCTCGGCGCGTACTGGCTCGACACTCCCGACCGCGACCACGTGGCGGCGGACTGCCCCTGGTGCCGCGAGCTCGCGGCCTCGGAAGCCGGGCGGAACACGACGCAAGCCCCCCACCCGCGAAGAAACCGCAGGTAGGGGGATTGCGCAGGGCCGGATACCGGGGACCCTTTGCCAAGCCCGGGGGTTCACAACATCCCGGACATCCCGGCATCGGGGGCCGCGGGATCCCCGCAGTGACGGCCCAGCGGCGGCCCGAGAAAGACAAGAGCCCCTCATCTGCACCAAAGGTACGGATGAGGGGCCTGATCGCGATTCCTACTTCTTCTTGCCCTGGTTCTTCACTGCCTCGATGGCGGCCTTGGCGGCCTCCGGGTCGAGGTAGGTGCCGCCGGGGTTGACCGGGCGGAAGTCGGCGTCGAGCTCGTAGGCGAGCGGGATGCCGGTGGGGATGTTCAGGCCGGCGATGTCCGCGTCGGAGATCCCGTCGAGGTGCTTGACCAGGGCGCGCAGGCTGTTGCCGTGGGCGGCGACCAGGACCGTACGGCCGGCGACGAGGTCCGGGACGATGCCGTCGTACCAGTACGGCAGCATGCGCGTGACGACGTCCTTGAGGCACTCGGTCTTCGGGCGGAGCTCCGGCGGGATGTCCGCGTAGCGCGGGTCGCCGCTCTGGGAGAACTCGCTGCCGTCCTCAAGGGCGGGCGGCGGGGTGTCGTACGAGCGGCGCCAGAGCATGAACTGCTCCTCGCCGAACTCGGCGAGCGTCTGCGCCTTGTCCTTGCCCTGCAGCGCGCCGTAATGCCGCTCGTTCAGGCGCCAGCTGCGGTGGACCGGGATCCAGTGGCGGTCGGCGGACTCCAGGGCCAGCTGCGCGGTGCGGATGGCGCGCTTCTGGAGGGAGGTGTGCAGCACGTCGGGGAGCAGACCGGCGTCCTTGAGCAGCTCTCCGCCGCGGACCGCCTCCTTCTCGCCCTTCTCGTTGAGGTTCACGTCCACCCAGCCGGTGAACAGGTTCTTCGCGTTCCACTCGCTCTCGCCGTGACGGAGGAGGATCAGCTTGTACGGTGCGTCGGCCATGACCTCGAGCGTAATCGACGTCCGGACAGGGCCCGGCCAGGGTCCAGGACCTGGGCTCCTCCGTGACGTTTGACGCTTCCCGTCAAACAAGTAGCGATGACAGCACCGCGGTATGTAGGTTGCGAACGTCGCCTGCACCACTTACAACGCGCCGCTTACCGCACACCGCTCACCGCACCACTCATCACCACCACCGCTCGCCTTGCGTGCGCCGCGCCACCGAGGGAACTGTCATGTCCGCATCCACATCTGCCCGCGCCCTCACCCGCCTCCGACAAGCCGCCGTGGAGAGCGTCTCCGGTCTCCCCCGCCAGTTCTGGTGGCTGTGGACCAGCACCCTGATCAACCGTCTGGGCGCCTTCGTCGCTACCTTCCTGGCCCTCTATCTGACCGTCGAGCGCGGCTACTCGGCCTCCTACGCCGGCCTGGTCGGCGCGCTCTACGGCCTCGGTGGCGTCGTCTCGTCGATCGGTGCCGGGGTGCTCACCGACCGGCTCGGCCGCCGCCCCACCATGCTGATCGCGCAGCTGTCGACGGCGGCTTCCGTTGCGCTGCTCGGCTTCATGGAGGACCCGGTCGCGATCGCCGCGGTGGCGGGCGTCGTCGGTATGGCGACCAATGCCTCGCGCCCCGCCGTCCAGGCGATGATGGCGGACATCGTCGCCCCCGAGGACCGCGTGCGGGCCTTCTCCCTCAACTACTGGGCCATCAACCTGGGCTTCGCGATCTCCTCCACCGCCGCCGGACTCATCGCCGAACACGGCTACCTGGCCCTCTTCCTGGGCGAGTCCGCCCTGGTCCTGACCTGCGCCCTGGTGGTCTTCTGGAAGCTCCCCGAGTCCCGCCCGGAAGCGGCCCCCCAGTCCGCCGCCGGCTCGGCCCCGGGGTCGGCCCCCACCCAGGTCTCCATGCTGACCGTCCTGCGCGACGGCCGCTTCATGACCGTCGTCGGCCTCAACCTCCTCCTCGCCCTCCTCTTCCAGCAGGCGTACGTCTCCATGCCGGTGTCGATGGGTCAGGACGGCTTCTCCAGCGTGGACTTCGGCCTGGTGATCGCGGTCAACGGCGTACTGATCGTGCTGCTGCAGATCCCGGTCACCCGCTTCATCGAACACCGCAGCCCCGCGGCGCTGCTGATCGGCTCGTCCCTGCTGGCCGGTTACGGGTTCGGGCTGACCGCACTGGCCGGCTCGGTCGCCATGTACGCGGTCGCGGTCGCCGTCTGGACCCTGGGCGAAATCATCAACTCCCCCACCCAGATGGGCCTGGTGGTACGCCTGTCCCCCCTCCACGGCCGTGGCCGCTACCAGGGCATGTACGCGCTCTCCTGGTCGATCGCCTCCCTGACGGCCCCGCTCCTCGGCGGCGTCGTGATCGACCACTTCGGCGCGGATGCGCTGTGGGGCGCCTGCGCGGTCGTCGGCACGGTGGCGGCGGTCGGGTACGGCGTGCTGCTGCGTCAGCTGCCGGAGCGGACCGGTGCGGGCACGGTCGCGGTAGCAGGGGCGGTCGCGGACCGGCAGCCGAAGTCCGCGGAGGCGGCGGGGGCGGGGCCGGAGACGGGGGCGTCTGCGGAAGCGGTGGCCTCCTCGGAGCCGGTGGCCTGACGCCACCCCTACCAGAGCGCCCCGCGCCTCTGATGCAGCCGCCTGGGGGCGCTGGGGGAAGCGGCATCCCGCCCCGGCATCCCGCCCGCCCTGGGCCGCCCCGCGCTCACTCGGCCGTCGGCCAGTCCCAGCCCAGCTGGAGGAACATGCCGAGCCGGTCGCTCACGGCGCGGATTTCGGCGATCTTGCCCCGGCGCAGGGTGAAGACCCAGATCTGTTCGACCGAGAAAGCCCGGTGGGTGGGTTCGGGCATGCGGGGATGGGCACCGGTGTGCCTGCCGCTGACGGTCAGCCGGGCGACCACGGAGTCGCCCTCGGCGATCAGCTCGTCGGCGACCACCGCGAGCTCGCCGAAGGCCGCCAGCTGTTGCCGGAAGCCCTCGAAGGCGGCACCGGGCCCGCTCTCCTCGCCATGAATGATCTTGTTGTGGTCGATGACATCCACCGCCATGCAGGAGGGGAAATCGTCGGTCCGGCGCTCGTTGACGGCGACGAAGAACCCCTCGACGACCTGCTTGTTCGCGGTGATCTGTGCCTGCTTCGACATCCCGCCCCACCCCTGTCTTACGTCGTAAGAATCGTTTCCCCGCTAGGCTGGACTTACGGCGTAAGAAAGTCAAGGGCGGCGACGACTCGGGCGAGGGTGAGAGACATGACGGGCAAGGCAGGCAAGCGGGCGCGGGGAGAACGGGCCGGTCTGTCACGGGCGTTGGTGCTGGACACCGCGCTGGACCTGGTGGACCGCGAAGGGCTGCGTGGCCTGTCGATGCGGCACCTCGGGGGCGCGCTGGGGGTGGAGGCCATGACGCTCTATCACTACGTCCCCAACAAGGAGGCGTTGCTGGACGGCCTGGTGGAGCGGGTCTTCGCCGAGGCGCTGCCGCCGTCGGCCGAGGGCGCGCCCTGGCAGGAGCAACTGCGCGGCTACGCCGCCTCGTTGCGGGAGGCGCTGCTGCGGCATCCGGGCGTGCTGCCGCTGGTGGTGACCCGCCCCATGGTGACCCCCGCGGGCCTGGACGCGGTGGAACGCGGACTGGAGGCACTGACCGGCGCGGGCTTTCCGCTCGGCCGGGCGGTCGACGCGCTCAACGCGCTGTCGCTGTTCGTCGTCGGGCACACGGCCGGCGAGGTCGGCGTCGGCAACGATGCCGACCCGGAGTGCCAGGCTCCCGGCTCGCCCGGATGGCTGGCGCGCCTCGATGCCGCCCGCTACCCGCTCATCACGGAGGCGGCACGGACCGGAGCCGGGGTGGACGACGCGGAGCGGTTCCGCTGTGCGGTCGAGGCGCTGGTCGCCGGGTTCGCCGGGTTCGCGGGGACGTGAAGGGCAGGGAGGCCACGGGGGGGCAGGAAGGGCGGGGAGTGCGGGAGGGGGCGGGCCCTGCGCCATAGGGCCGGCCGCGCTGTGTGGGTCGTGGCGGGTTACGCCGACGGCCGCCCCGTCAGATGCGCGAACGCCGCCAGATTACGGGTCGACTCCCCACGCGCCACCCGCCATGCGTACTCCTTGCGGATCGCCGTCGCGAAGCCCATCTCCAGCAGGGTGTTGAAGCTGCCGTCGGCGTTCTCCAGGACCGTGCCGAGGATACGGTCGAGTTCGTCGGGGGTGACGGCCGCGAGCGGCAGCTTGCCGACGAGGTAGATGTCGCCGAGCCGGTCGATCGCGTAACTGACGCCGTAGAGACGGGTGTTGCGTTCGAGGAGCCAGCGGTGCACGGCCTCGTGGTTCTCGTCCGGGTGGCGGACGACGAAGGCGTTGATGGAGAGGGAGTGCCTGCCGACGATCAGCGAGCAGGTCGTGGAGAGCTTGCGGGTGCCGGGAAGCTTGATGACGTACGTGCCGTCGGACGGCGACTCCCACTCCAGCTCGGCATCCCGGAGGGTGCTCTCGATGACCTCGGCCGGGGTCGTCGCCCCGCCGGTCGCACCGCGGCCCTCGCCCACATCATCCGTCTTCTCACCCATGCAGGGATCGTAGGTGACGACTTACCCGTGCAGGGATCGCAGGTGGCGGCGGCGTTCCTGGATGGCGGCGGTGTAGACGTCGCCGGTCGCCGCGGCGGCGGTGTCCCAGCCGAAGGACTGGGCGTGCCGGGCGGCCTCGGTGCCCATCCGGGTCGCCAGCTCCGGGTTCGCCACGAAGCGGCCGAGCGCGCGGGCGTAGTCGGCCGGGTCGTGGCCGGATATGAGGAAGCCGCTGCTGCCGTCGCGTACGGCCACCGGGAGGCCGCCGACCGCGGCCGCGATGACCGGAGTGCCGCACGCCTGGGCTTCTATGGCGACCAGCCCGAACGACTCGCTGTACGAGGGCATGACCAGCACCGATGCCGCGCGGTACCAGTCGGCGAGCTGCTCCTGGCCGACCGGCGGACGGAACTGCACGACGTCCGCGATGCCGAGCCGGGCGGCCAGCTTCTGCAGGCCCTCCGGCTTGGCCAGGCCGCTGCCGCTGGGCCCGCCGACCACCGGGACGACCAGGCGGGAGCGCAGCGCCGGGTCCTCGTCCAGGAGGGCGGCGGCCGCGCGCAGCAGGATGTCGGGGGCCTTCAGCGGCTGGATGCGGCCGGCGAAGAGGGGGATGACCGCGTCCTGCGGCAGGCCGAGGCGGGCGCGGGCGGCGGCCCGGCTGGCGGCGACCTCAGGGGCGGCGGGGGAACCGGCCGTCCCGGGCGTCCCGGCCATCGGGCGGAACCGCTCCAGATTGACCCCGGGGTGCACCACGGCAACCTTGCCGGGCTCGGCCTCGTAATGCCGTACGAGCTCATCCGCCTCCTCGGCGGTGTTCGCTATCAGGCGGTCCGCGGCGCGCACGATCTGCGTCTCGCCGATCACCCGGGCGGCGGGCTCGGGGGTGTCGCCGACGGCGAGGGCGGCGTTCTTGACCTTGGCCATGGTGTGCATGGCGTGCACCAGCGGGACGCCCCAGCGCTCGGCGGCCAGCCAGCCGACATGGCCGGAGAGCCAGTAGTGGGAGTGGACGAGGTCGTAGTAGCCGGGACGGTGGCCGGCCCAGGCCTGCATCACGCCGTGCGTGAACGCGCAGAGCTGGGCGGGCAGCTCCTCCTTGGCCAGGCCTTCGTACGGGCCCGCGTCGACATGCCGGACGAGCACGCCGGGGGCCATCTCCACGGCGGGCGGCAGGGTGCCCGTCGTGGCGCGGGTGAAGATCTCCACCTCGATGTTGATGGCGGCGAGCTTCTTGGCGAGCTCGACGATGTAGACGTTCATCCCGCCCGCGTCGCCGGTGCCGGGCTGATGCAGCGGGGAGGTGTGCACGCTGAGCATCGCCACGCGGCGCGGCCGGCGCGGGACGCCGGGCAGCCTGAGCAGCGCCTGTCCCGGGAACTGGCCTCCGCCACGCCTGGACGGCACGGGCGGACCCCCATGCCGGCTGCGGAGCCGGGATACGTACTGGCTCACTGCGAGCTACCTCCTAGGCCGGGCGGTCTGCACGCCTCCGAACCCCTCCAACAACGGAAGTCGCCCATCCATTTCCGTCCGGCACACTCTCCCTCCACTTTGCCAAAGCGTGACCTTTGACGGGATGGCTGCCCCGGGCCCGTACCCTCGATGCCATGGCCCGCCGCTCCTCCGCCCCACCCCGCCCCGTCGGAACGGTCACCCGCGGCACCACCAACCCCAACCGCCTGCGCCGCATGGACCGCTGGATAGCCGCCGAACACGGCGCCGAACTGCGCCACGCCGCCGACCCCGTCGCCGTCGACCTCGGCTACGGCGCCGCGCCCTGGACCGCGGTGGAGCTGCTGGGCAGGCTGCGTACGGTCCGGCCGGACGCGCGGGTGGTCGGCATCGAGATCGAACCGGCGCGGGTGGCGGCCGCCCAGCCGTACGAGCGCCCCGGGCTGGACTTCGTCCACGGCGGCTTCGAGGTGCCGCTGCCCGGCGGGCAGGGGCGCGCGCCCGTGCTGATCCGGGCGGCGAACGTGCTGCGGCAGTACGACGAGGACGCGGTGGCCGCCATATGGCAGCGGCTGTGCGCACGGCTGGCGCCCGGCGGTCTGCTGGTCGAGGGCACCTGCGACGAGATCGGGCGGCGGCATGTGTGGGTGGCGCTGGGCCCCGAGGGGCCCCGTACGGTCACCTTCGCCACCCGGCTCGGCTCCCTCCACGCCCCCTCCGACCTGGCAGAACGCCTGCCGAAGGCGCTGATCCACCGCAATGTGCCGGGCGAGCCGGTGCATGCCTTCCTGCGCGACTTCGACCGCGCCTGGGCGGCCGCCGCCCCGCTGGGCGCACTCGGCGCACGGCAACGCTGGCTCGCCGCCGTACGCGCCCTGGCGACCGACTGGCCGCTGGCCGGCGATCCCCGCCGCCGGCGCCAGGGGGAGGTCACCGTGCGGTGGGAGGCGCTGGCGCCACGGGGCTGAGCCGCACCGGGCCCGCGCCGGGGGCTGCTACGGCGCGCCGACCGGCTGCGCGCCCCGCGCCACCACGCCCGCCAGCTCCCGCAGCCGCTCCTCGGTGACCGACCCCTGCGGCGCGCTGTACGTCACCAGCGCCTGGTCCGCGTCCGTACTCAGCCGGAAGCTCTCGAACGTCACCAGCAGCTCGCCGACCAGCGGGTTCACGATCCGCTTCGTCCCCCGCAGGCATTCGCTCACCGCCTGCGCCTCCCACACGCGCCGGAAGTCCGCACTGCACTCGAGGAGTTCGGTGACGACCTCGCAGATCCGGGTGTCGTCGGGGTAGCGGCCGCTTTCGGCCCGCAGATTGCCGACCACCTCGTCGGCGATCCGCTGCCAGTCCGGGTGCAGCTCGCGCGCCGCCGGGTGCAGGAAGACCAGCAGCGCCGAATTGCGCCGGCCGGGCTCCAGCGCTTCGAGGTCGAAGCCGACCCGGCCGCCCGGCGCGTTCCAGGCGAGAATGTCCATGCCACGCCCGACGATCATGGCCGGAACCGTGCCCGCCATCGCGTCCAGCAGCTGCCGGATCTCGGGCCGTACGGTCTGGCCGGGCACCGCCCCCGGCACACACACGCCGTCCGCGGCGCCGCCCCGCCGCCTCGGCGCGGCCACATTGCGCAGATAGGTGACCTCCCCGTCCGTCAGCCGCAGCGCCCGCGCGATGGCGTCCAGCACGGAATCCGAGATCGCGGGTGCACGCCCCTGCTCGATCCGCGTGTAGTAGTCGACACTGATGCCCGCAAGCTGGGCGACCTCTTCGCGCCGCAGCCCACGCACCCGGCGGCGGTTGACCCCGTCCGGCAGGCCGAGCCTGGCGGGGTCGAGCGCCGCGCGGCGCGCCTTGAGGAACGAGCCGATCTCGATTTCCGCATGCAGCATTACTCCAGTATGCGACGCACCGCCGGTTGGGTGGTTCCGCCGGACCCAGGCTGTGACGGGCCTGGTGCCCTCCGTACGGGCGGCGCAGGGTGGTCCACGACGCGGGGTCAGGCACATCGAGCCACCGCGGCACCGCACTCACGCGGACGTACCCCTCGTCTCCCCACTCGTATAAGGAGCAGCTCATGCAGCGCAGGATCCTCGGCGGCACCGGCATCTCGGTCAGCGAGTACACGCTGGGCACGATGATGCTCGGCGCCTGGGGCAACACCGACCACGACGACGGCGTACGGATCGTGCACCGCGCGCTGGACGCCGGCATCAATTTCGTCGACACCGCGGATGTCTACGCCGCGGGCGAGTCCGAGGAGATCGTCGGCAAGGCGCTCAAGGGGCGCCGCGATGACGTGGTCCTGGCCACGAAGTTCTTCAACTCGATGGGTCCGGACGCCAACCACGGCGGGAATTCACGGCGTTGGATCGTCCGCGCGGTGGAGGACAGCCTGCGCCGGCTGGACACCGACTACATCGACCTCTATCAGGTGCACCGCCCCGACCCGGCCACCGACATCGACGAGACGCTCGGCGCGCTCTCCGACCTCGTACGGTCCGGCAAGGTACGGGCGGTCGGCTCCTCGACCTTCCCGGCCGAGCACATCGTCGAGGCCCAGTGGACCAGCGAGCGCCGCGGTCACGTCCGTCTGCGCACCGAGCAGCCGCCGTACTCGATGCTGGCGCGCAGCGTGGAGAACGCGGTCCTGCCGACCGCGCAGCGCTACGGCATGGGCGTACTGACCTGGGGGCCGCTCAGCGCGGGCTGGCTCTCCGGCCGCGACATCTCCGCCAGCTCCCGGGCCGGTCTCGAGTCCCAGAAGTTCGATCTCTCCCTGCCCGAGAACGCCCGTAAGGCCGAGGCGGTCGCCGCCCTGTCCAAGGTCGCCGACGAGGCCGGCCTCACCCTCCCGCACCTCGCGACCGCCTTCGTACGCTCCCACCCCGCGGTCACCTCCGTCATCATCGGCCCCCGCACCCTCGACCAGCTCAACAGCCTCCTGGACGGCTCCGAGGTCACCCTGAGCGCCGACGTACTCGACCGCATCGACGCCATCGTCCCGCCGGGCACGGACCTCAACCGCGCCGACAGCTACTACCTGCCGCCGGCGGTGGCGGACGCGTCGCTGCGGCGGCGCTGAGCCGCCGCCCCCTGACCGGCCCGCCCGTCGGGGCGGTCAGGGGCCGGGCGGGAGCCCACCGAACAGCCGCCGACGCCCAGGGCTACCGCCCCTTCCCCGTCGCATGCAGGGCGCTGAGGAGGGCGGTGACCAGCTCCTTGTCCCGGTCCTGGGTGAGGCGGCCGCAGGCGGCGGCGGGCGCGAGCCAGAGCATCCGGTCCACCTCTCTGCTCGGCTCGAACGAGCCGCCGGTGGCTTCGGCCGCCCAATAGCGGACTTCTTTGGGGCGGTTGTCGACCAGATAGCGGGCGGTCGGCAGTTCGGGTCCCAGTTCGCACGTCATGCCGGTCTCTTCCAGCGTTTCGCGCACCGCTGCGTCCCGGGCGTTCTCCAGGCGCTTCAGCTTGCCTTTCGGGTGGGACCAGTCCGACCACTTCGGGCGTCTGATCAGGGCGAGTTCGATGCCGTCGCCGGAGGGGGACCGTCGCCACAGCACGCACCCCGCCGCCCGGATCACCTCATCGGTCATACGGCCCGCCCCCTTTGGCGTGTGGCAGCCACACCCGGCCGAAGGCGAAGCGGGCCGCCTCCACCTCGTGACGCTGGTCGGCGTGCAGCACTCCCAGCGCGTACGCCGTGGCCGGGGCGATCCGGGGGGTGCGGGCGGCGCCGGCCGCGGCGGTGGCGGCCTCGGCGGCGTCGCGGTGGCGTTCCAGGGCGCGGCCGGCGTCGGCCAGGCGGGGATCGTCGTACCCCGGTGTGATCACTTCCTGAGCGTAACGGCTCAGCCGTACCAGCATCCGTACCTGGTGCCAGGGCGCGTCCTGGCGGTGGTCGGCGGCCAGCGCGTCGGCGTTGTACGGGTGGCCGGCGCGGGACAGCGGGAGGGCGGTGACGGCCTCCGCGAGACGCCGGTGGGCCTGTTCGGCGAGCTGGGGCAGCGCCTCGGCGGCCGGTACGTCGGCGGCCGCGCGGGTCAGCGGGGCCTCGGAGGCCAGTACCGCCACGGAGTCGGCGACGGCGTGGAAGCGGGAGGAGCCCAGCGCCTGCAGCGCGGCGGAGTGCGCGCGGGTGCGGGCGAGGGTGAGCTGCCGGTCCAGCAGCGCCCCGGCCCGCGCGGCGCCGGCCGACAACGCGCTCTCGGCGTCCGCATCGGCGGCGGAGGCGTTGGCGGCGGGGGCTACGGCCGGGGCCGTCAGCCGTTGCAGCGCGGACATCAGGCGGTCGCGACGGGCCGCGCAGGCGTGTTCGCGGGCCAGTGCGCCGGACAACCAGCCCAGTTCGCCGCGGAGTTGGTCGGCCCAGGCCTCGTCGGTCAGCGGCTGGAAGGTGTAGAGCGTGGCGCTGATCCGGCGTGCGGCGCTGCGCAGCAGACCGGCGGCCTCGCCCGCGCCCTGGGCGTCCGAGCCGCTCTCGCGGTGCAGTCGCAGGCTGCGGAGGAAGGCCGCGGACTGGCGGTGGAGGTATCCGGCCAGTACCTCGCCGGAGGTGTGCCCGCCCAGTCCCGGGCCGGCCGTCCCCCCGGTGCCCCCCGGCTCCCCCTGGTCGACGGCGCCGTACGGGCCGTACAGCTCCCCCTCCGGTCCGTCCACCACCGCGGCACGGGCTCCGGGGGCCCCGCCGAGCTCGTATCCGATACCGATGAGACCGGACGGCCCCCCGGCCGGCTGGTCATGTCGCTGGGCCACGCCGGCGCCTCCGGGCGTCAATGAGCATTTCCTGTACGTTGCGCAGCGGCGCGCCGTCCGCGTCCACCGCATGTCGGGTCCAGTCGCCGTCCGGGCCCAGGTGCCAGGACGAGGTGGAGTCCGAAGTCCCCGTTTCCAGAAGTCTGTTGAGGGTGGCGCGGTGCGCCGGGTCGGTCACCCGGACCAGCGCCTCGATGCGCCGGTCGAGGTTGCGGTGCATCATGTCCGCGCTGCCCAGCCAGACCTCCGGCTCGCCGCCGTTGCCGAAGGCGAACAGCCTCGAGTGCTCCAGGAAGCGGCCGAGGATGCTGCGGACGCGGATGTTCTCGCTCAGTCCGGCGACTCCCGGGCGCAGCGCGCAGATGCCGCGTACCCAGATGTCGACCGGTACGCCTGCCTGGGAGGCGCGGTAGAGGGCGTCGATGACGGCCTCGTCGACCATGGAGTTGACCTTGATGCGGACATAGGCCGGGCGGCCCGCCCGCGCGTGCCCGATCTCCTTGGTGATGCGCTGGATCAGGCCGTCGCGGAGGGACTTGGGGGCTACCAGGAGGCGCCGGTAGGTCTCGCGGCGCGAGTAGCCCGACAGCCGGTTGAAGAGATCGGAGAGGTCGGCTCCGACCTGCGGGTCGGCGGTCAGCAGTCCCAGGTCCTCGTACAGCCGGGCCGTCTTGGGGTGGTAGTTGCCCGTGCCGACGTGGGAGTAGCGGCGCAGCATCTCGCCTTCCTGCCGGACGACGAGGGAGAGCTTGCAGTGCGTCTTGAGGCCCACCAGGCCGTAGACGACATGGCAGCCGGACTCCTCCAGCTTGCGCGCCCACTTGATGTTCGACTGTTCGTCGAAGCGGGCCTTGATCTCGACGAGGACGAGGACCTGCTTGCCGGACTCCGCCGCGTCTATCAGGGCGTCGACGATCGGGGAGTCACCGGTGGTGGTGCGGTAGAGCGTCTGCTTGATGGCGAGGACGTCCGGGTCGGCGGCAGCCTGCTCCAGGAAGGCCTGTACGGAGGTGGAGAAGGAGTCGTACGGGTGGTGGAGCAGGACGTCACGGGTGCGCAGGGCCGCGAAGATGTCGGGGGCGGATGCCGACTCCACCTCCGCCAGGTCGCGGTTGGTGCCGGCCACGAACTTGGGGTACTTCAGCTCGGGCCGGTCCAGCGCCCCGATGCCGAACAGACCGGTCAGGTCGAGCGGGCCGGGCAGCGGATAGACCTCGGCCTCCGAGATCTTCAGCTCCTGTACGAGCAGGTCGAGCACGGCCGGGTCGATGGACTCCTCGACCTCCAGACGGACCGGCGGGCCGAACCGGCGCCGCATGAGCTCCTTCTCCAGCGCCTGGAGGAGGTTCTCCGCGTCGTCCTCCTCCACCTCGAGGTCTTCGTTACGGGTCACCCGGAACATGTGGTGCGCCCGCACCTCCATCCCCGGGAACAGCTCCTCCAGGTGGGCGGCGATGACGTCCTCGATGGGGACGTAGCGCTGCGGGGAGGCCTCCAGGAAGCGGGAGAGCAGCGGCGGCACCTTGACCCGTGCGAAGTGGTCGTGGCCGCTGACCGGGTTGCGTACGACGACGGCCAGGTTCAGGGACAGCCCGGAGATGTACGGGAAGGGGTGCGCCGGGTCCACCGCCAGTGGGGTGAGCACCGGGAAGATCTGCTGGCGGAAGAGAGTGAACAGGCGGGCCTGTTCCTTCTCGGTCAGCTCGGGCCAGCGGATCAGGTGGACGCTCTGTTCGGCGAGCTCGGGGGCGATGTCCTGCTGGAAGCAGGCGGCGTGCCGGGCCATGAGCTCGCGTGAGCGCGTCCAGATCAGATCCAGCACCTCGCGGGGCTGCAGGCCGGACGCGGAACGGGTGGCGACTCCGGTGGCTATCCGGCGCTTGAGACCGGCCACCCGGACCATGAAGAACTCGTCCAGGTTGCTGGCGAAGATCGCCAGGAAGTTCGCCCGTTCGAGGAGCGGGGTCGCCGGGTCCTCGGCCAGCTCCAGGACCCGTTCGTTGAACGCCAGCCAGCTGCGCTCGCGGTCCAGGAAGCGCCCGCTGGGCAGCTCCTCGCCGTCCGCGCCGGGCACACCGGTCTCCTCGTACGAGTCGAGGTCGGCGTCCATCTCGGGCTCCAGCTCGGGGAGTGTGCCCCGGACCGCGTTCGGTCGGTGCGCGGCGATGGAGCCCACCGACGGCTGGACCGAGGGCCCCGCGGCCTCGGGCGGGGCCTGCGTCGGCTTCGGGGACTGCGTCTCGGGCTGGACCTGGGCCTGAGCTCGCGACTGCTGGTTCATGCCTTCATTCTTCCGCGCTCCGGGGATTCCAGGCGCGTCGGACAGCGGCGGCGCGACGTGGAGCCTCCGGTTCGGTGCGTTCGGCACAGCGGGCTGCATTCAGCGATGCTCGCAAGCGATATTGAATCGCCGGTAACGCGGATATGGCGGACAGGCAAGCGGGGCGCTACTCCCAGGGGTTCGGGGCCGGGCCGGGCGCCCCGGGCCGGGTGGCGGGCGTGCGCCGGGCAGGGCGGGGACAGGCGCGGGGGCGGGTGCGGGGAGGACAGGCAGGGCCGGTACGCAATACCGGCGCGTAAGACCGGCATAAACTCCGCCGTTACGTATGAGAAATGCCCTCATGCTTAATTAAGCAAGACCTCACGGAAAACGGCCGGGACGACCCCGATTCCTCGCGTAACGTTTTCCCTGTCGCCGCCGGGAGAACAACACGGCAGCGGCACGACACCACCATCGCATTCCTCGGCAAACACCGAGAAATGCCGAACGACACCGAGCGACACCGAGCAACACCGAGCGACATCAAGCAACGGAGATATCCATGAGCTTCCGCAAGATTCTTCCCGTGCCGGCCCACCGCTGCGAGCCCGCCCACCGGGGCGTGCCCGCCCAGCACGGCGGCAAGACCACCACGCGTCCCGCCCCGGGCCGGGTCATCACCGTCAAGCACGGCGGCCGTCGGGTGATCGGCGGCTGACGCCGGCCCTTCCGGAGGCGGGCCTCGGTGTGGGGCCGGGGCCCGCCTCCGGGCTTCCCGTACGGATACCTGGACCCATGGAAGAGGAGCGGCGGCGCATGTCTCCGTACAACGACCGGGCGACGGTACGGCTGCGGGCCATCGACCCCGTACCGGCACTCCCGGCACCGGCACTCCCGGCACCGACATTCCCGGCACCGCAAATTCTCGCCCCGGAATTCACGGCGAGCGAAGAACAGTCGAAACGCGGGAAATGCGGCCCCGCAATTCCCGCCGAAACGGCCGACGGAATACCCGAGGCCATATCCGCCCGGCACGCCTTCCGCAGTTTCTGGCCACTGGTCAAAGGGGACCGGCGCTGGCTGGCTCTCATATGCGTCTGCGTCGTGGCTGCCGCCCTCGCAGAGACCGCCGCCATTCTCCTCTTCGGCGAATTGACCGACCATGCCCTGCAGAAAGGGTCGCTCGGCGCGTTCTGGGTGCCGGCCGGGGAGTGGCTGGGGGTGGCGGCCTTCGGGGCCGTCGTCGGGTATCTGGGCAACTCCACGGCCGTATGGGTGGCGGAGCGGTTCGTCATGCGGCTACGGGCGCGGGTTTTCGAGCACGTACAGGACCTGCCGCCGCACTTCTTCCAACGGCACCGGCAAGGGGATCTCGTCGAACGCCTCACCGGAGACGTCGAGGCCATCGAGCAGATGGTCGTCTCCGGCGTCGTCAGAACCGTCTCGGCGGTGTTCAGCACGGTCTTCTTCTTCACGGCCGCGCTCATTCTGCGCTGGGACCTGGCCCTGGCGACCTTCGTCCTGGCGCCCCTGTTCTGGCTGGCCGCCCGGCGGTTCGCCGCCCGCATCAAGACCGCGGCACGGCAGGAACGCGCCGCCGACGGGGCGATCACCTCGGTCGTCGAGGAGTCGCTGGGCAACGTCGTACTGACCCAGGCGTACAACCGGCGGCGGGCCGAGGAGAAGCGGCTGCGCACCGAGGCCCGCGCCTGGATGCGCGCATCGGTGCGCGGAGCCCGGCTGAGCGAGATGTACACCCAGCTCGTCGAGGTGATCGAGACGGTGTGTGTACTGGCCGTCATCGGGCTCGGCGCCTGGGAGATCTCCCAGGACCGGATGACGCTCGGGCAGCTGCTCGCCTTCGCCGCCTTTCTCGGCTACCTCTACCCGCCCATCCGGGCGCTGGGCCAGCTCGGGCTGACCCTCACCGCGGCCACCGCGGGCGCCGAGCGACTCCTGGAGATCCTCGCCGCCCGGCCCTCCGTCACCGATCCTCCCGTGGCCCACCTGCCCGAAAGGGTCGGCGGCGTCGTGGACTTCGCACACGTCTGGTTCCGCTACCCCGGCGCCGACACCGCACCGGGCCCGCCGTCCGCCCCGCACGCCCTGCGGGACATCTCCTTCACCGCCCACCCGGGCGAGCTGGTCCTCCTCACCGGCCCCAGCGGAGCCGGCAAGTCGACGGTGGCCAAGCTCCTGCCGCGCTTCTACGACCCGGCCGCCGGACACATCCGCCTCGACGGCACCCGCCTCGACGCCCTCCCCCTGGAATTCCTGCGCGAGCACATCACCCTGCTGCCGCAGAAGACACTCGTCCTGCACGGCACCATCCGGGAGAACATCGCCTGCGGGCGGCCGGACGCCACCGACGAGGAGATCGTCCGGGCGGCCCGGGACGCCGCCGCACACGACTTCATCAGCACGCTCCCCGACGGCTACGAGACCCGCATCGCCCCGGGCACCGCCCAGCTGTCCGGCGGGCAGCTCCAGCGCATCGCCATCGCCCGCGCCCTCCTGCGCGACGCCCCGGTACTCGTCCTCGACGAACCGACCGCCGGCCTCGACGCGCTGTCCGCCCGCCGGGTGATCGCGCCGCTGCGCCGCCTGATGTCCGGCCGAACGACCTTCCTGATCACCCACGATCTGCACCTGGCCCCGGACGCCGACCGCATCCTCGTCCTCGACCACGGCCGGCTGGTGGAATCCGGCCGCCACGACGAACTGCTGGCCCGCGCCGGTACCTACACCCTTCTGCACGGCCACACGGCCGCCCCCGAGCCGGGCGCCCGTAAGCCTGCCGCCCGGTCATGAACGGCCCGTGCGCCGGGCGCCGGTCCCCACCGCATAAATGCCCTGCGCCGACCCCTTCCCCCACCTACGCTGACCGCGTGCCCACACCTGACGCACCCACCGCGCCGCCACTGCTGCCCTACACCCCCGACTACCCGATACGCACCGAGCGCCTGGACCTGCGCCCGGTCCGTACCGACGACTTCGAGGCGATCCACGCCTACCAGCGGCTCCCCGAGGTCTGCCGCTATCTGTACTGGGGCCCGTTCGAGGCGGCCGAGTCACGCGCCTCCGTCGCCGCCAAGACGGCCCGCACCACGCTGCGCGAGAACGGCGACGTCCTGCAGCTCGCCGTCGTCGTACGCGAGACCGGACAGCTGATCGGCGACGTCACCTTCTTCTGGGCCGGCACCGAACACCGCCAGGGCGGCATCGGCTACGTCTTCCACCCCGACCACAGCGGCCACGGCTACGCCACCGAGGCGAGCCGCGCACTGCTGAAGCTGGGCTTCGAGGACCTCCAACTGCACCGCATCCAGGCCGAGTTGGACGGCCGGAACGCCGCATCGGCCCGGCTGCTGGAACGCCTGGGAATGCGCCGCGAGGGCCACCTGCGGGAAAACGAGTTCCTCGACGGGGAATGGACCGACGAGGTCATCTACGCGATGCTGGCGCGGGAGTGGCGGGCGCGGCGGGCGGCCACCGAGTAGCCGACGGCCGGTTCGGCGACAGACCGCTCACACGGTCCAGGACTCCGCCGGATCATCCAGCCACGCCCACTGTCCGCCCTCCGCCGTGACCGTGAGGCCGAACCGGGTGTGATCGGGCATGCCCCGACCCACCCACCATCGGTGGGCTGCCTCTACTTCGTCCCACAAGCGACGCGGCCCAGACTGGTAAACGGTGGCGCCCGGCGCGCCCTCCCACACGGCGGCCGCCCATGACCGGCTCATCAGGTCGAAGAACCACGCCTTCCCGGCCCCTGCGCCCGACTGGTTGATCACGTGGGCGCAGTCGGGCACTCGCAGCCCGATGACGAACCGTGCCGGCTCATAGCGGTTGCCCAGATCCGCCAGAGCGACCCCCGTACGGGACGCCTCGGCGTCACCGGGAAACACCGGAACATGCTCCCGGAACCGGTTCCAGTCCAAGCGCTGGTCCCTCAGCTTCATGAACTCGACCATGCGCAGGAACGGACCCGACGCGCCGCCGTCCTCTCCCACGGTCAGCCGAAGAAGGGCGTCCTGGTCGCTGTAGTGCGTGCCCCAAGGGGCAAGGATGACCCCGCCCGGTCGTGTCTGCTCCAACCACCGCGGTGGAACGGCTCGCACCCCTGCCGTGACGATCACTCGGTCATACGGCGCACCATCCGGCCAGCCGTCCGAACCGTCCCCTTGTGCCACCTCGGGCCCGAGCCCGGCACGCGCCAACGCGCCCCGGGCGTGCTCGGTCACGGCGGCGTCGATCTCGACGCTGACCACGTTCCTGCCACCCAAACGGCGGGCGAGGAGCGCGGCGTTCCAGCCCGTGCCGGTGCCGATTTCCAGCACCCGCATACCGTCGCTCACGTCCAGGTCGCGCAACATCGCGGCCACGACCGACGGCATGCTCGCCGAACTGGTCGGCACAGTCCCGGACTCGACACCCGTGTGCCGTCCGTCGTCCCACTGGGTGACCAAAGGGACGTTCGCGCCGGCGGCCCGCTCCCACCCTGCGGGGTCCTCGCTCCGAGAAACAGGCACGCTCCGACCGGTCGCCATATCGTGCGCCCAGATGAGCTCGGGCAGGAACAGCGATCGCGGCGTACCCCGGAACGCCTCCGCCCACTCGGGCACCAGCACTCCCGCTTCGAGGAGGGACCGCGCCAGCTCGTCACCGGCGCGGCCGTCCCGTTCAGATTTCCGGGTCACTTGCGGTGGGTCCCGTCACCGGGCGGCATCTCACCGTCCGGGGGCGGCGGCGGGGGCGGCTCCCAGGGCTGGCCCGGGTGTCCGTCGCCGCCGTCTCCGCCATGTCCGCCGTCAGCTGCCGCGGTGATGATCTGTACGTGCCTCATACGGCGCGCTCTCCCTCATCCGGTCAGACGGTGCTCTGTACTTGCTACTCCCTACCCAGCTCCATCCGCCAAGGCATCGTCCTCAACAGGACAGTTCTTCCGCGCGGAGTGGATGGCCTTCTAGTACTCCAGCTGTAGATGGTGATCTTCACGCTTGTGCGGCTTGCCGCCGGTAGTGGCTGGCTTTGGATCGGGCCTGGTGGCGGCGTCGCCAGCAGCAGATACGTCAGGCCATCCAGCCAAGAACTGGATGATGAGGCTCAATCGTGCATGGAGTCGCCTCGGACAGTGTCAGGACAACTCGCTTTGGCACAAACCCCGGAGAATCCTGCCGAAAACGATCACGATCCGCAGCCGACTACGGGGCGGTCGCAGCCCGGTGTCGTGACCAGAGCGGTTGTAGGGCGATGCCGAGGGCGAGCAGTACCGCGGCGGTGAGGGCCGTGGCACCGAGCCAGCCGAACGGCAGGCTCGACGCGACCGGCAGGGCCAGTAGCAGAGCGACCCCCTGCAGGACAGTGGAGGTCACCACCAGCTCCTGCACTGGCTGGCCCCTCCGCCCGCGGATCACCGTGACTCCCCACAGCAGTGGGAAGAGCAGGCAGACGATTGCGAGGAGGGCGAAGAGGGGCACGTCGAACACGGCCCCCATGTCCCCGCCGCCGGGTGAGTCGTCGCCCGGAACGGGCGCCGGATGTTCCACATTCCAGTTCGCGACCCGCGTCGCTTCCACGAACACGACGGAGAACGCCCCCGAGGCCAGCGCCGCCGCGCCCAACCAGGCCTGGCCCACTGCCCTGTCTCCTGCCACCATCCTGCTCCCCCCAGTAACCGCTCCGCCGGGTCGACGCGTTCGCTGCACCAGACCCTGCGTGATCGACAATAGCGGGGTACCGATGGCCAGCATCGCGATCCGACTGGCGACGCCACCACCAGGCCCGATCCAAAGCCAGCCACTACCGGCGGCAAGCCGCACAAGCGTGAAGATCACCATCTACAGCTGGAGTACTAGACCAAGAGCGAGGGCGGAGTCACGAGCTGGGCACGTTCGTAGAGTTCCCGTGCGGCATGATTTTTGAGGTGCGGGCGGATGAGCTTAGACATCGTTTGCATGCGTTGATCTGCCCGCCCTGACTGAACCAACGGGTAGTCGTCCAAAGCGAGGTTCCATGTCGCGCATGCCGCTTCCAGGTGACCGACTTCCAGTTGACGCTCGGCCAGGGTGGCGCGATGGCGTACGCGAGCACGACGGTAGACGCTGTAGCGCACCTTGTCCGATTCCTGCATGGCTTTGATGGAACCGGGAACATCGCCAAGTTCGTACCGGACCTGGCTGATGTGGTAATTCAGGGCTGCCGGATCATACGAGCCGAATGCCTTCCCTCTGGATTCCGCCTTATCCATGGCCACTTCGGCCTCTCGCAGGTACATCAGAGCATTGCTGCTTCCACCGATCTGCGCGTACGCGTGTGCCTGCTGCCCGGCAAGGAAAGCCCGCATTCGCGGACCGGCTTGGGGAGACGCGGCAGCGGCAGCATCGGCGAGCCGCTGTGCCTCCCTGCCGTGCCCTAGATCAACGGCCTGAACGCTCATCCCACGCAGCGTTGTGCAGTATGTGAGGTGGTCCTCTGCCGCTCCGGCAAGTTCCAACGCCTTGAGGTAATACTGCTGTGCAAGGCCGTGGACGCCTTCATCCACCGCCATGTACCCGGTGAGGTAGCTCAGGTCGGCAGCAGCCGACATCATCGCTTTGCGTACGGATTCGGAGGCGTCCGCCCGCATGTACGGGGCCACGGTGTTCACCAAGAAAGCCGCGGCCATAGGGCGGGCGTGACGCCCTCCGAATTGGTCATCGAGTTCTGATACTCGTTCGGTCATGGCAATGACCATGTCGACCTCTGGCGTTCCGATGCGCTGAGTCCGGCCGGTCTGAGCAGCTTCCATTCGGCCTACCACATCTGGCCAATTGGGCACGGTCAGCGCAACGGAAAAGAGACTTATACCGAGGATGCTGCGGCGCGAGGGATCCATATCTTCCCTACTGAGATCAATCAGCCCTTCAAGCGCGCCAGGAGTGGCGTCCGAGCTTCTGACGGGGGTCGGGAACCCAGCCTCGGCATGCGTGATCGGACGTCCCAGCTTGCGCGCCAGCGCCTCCAAGATCAGCGGTCTGACCGTCTCCTTGGGCAGGTGCCCTTGACGCCACTGGTGGGCCGACGGCTCGCGGTACTTGAGCGGGGTTCCTCGTTCGGTGCCGACACGGTTCACAGCCTGGACGAACTGCCGCAGGGTCCAGCCGGTCTCCCGGTAAAGCCGTTCAAGGTGCCGGTTCGGCTCCCGAGTACCCACTGCCCTCAACTCCCCTGCCTGTAGGAGCGCTTAAAGCTCTTAAAAGTCACCGCCTTTGCAACGGTACCGCTGGCTGTAGCGGAGCGGTTGCCTAGAGCGAGGACACGTTCTCCTCTCGCGACAGCCACCCCGAGAGTGGCGAGGCGACGAGAGGACCCCCGCGACCGCGCTGCATGCGGCCCGGGGGCGTGGCCCTCAACTACAAGGGAGTTGACGACATGTCCGACGCTACAGCGAGATTCTTACTCCTGCTGCTGCGGCTGCTGTTTCCGGCGCGGGGCCGCCACCGATCGGCCGGCGCACAGCCCGCCACACCTCGCGAGGCCGCACCGACACACGTAGCTCCCCGCGTGCCCGTCCGGCAGCCGGAGCTGCTGCGTGGCGAAGACTCGTACCTGATCCGTCCGTACATCCTCACGCCCGAGGAACGACGGGAACGACGGGCCCAGCGCGGACGGCGGCGGGCACTCTGGCTGGCCGTGCACGGGTACGACGCGGGGCCGCGCTGGATTCACGGGGTGGAGGTGGTGGGCTGATGGCCCACCTGTGCCGCCCCGTTCACCTCGGGGAACCGGCGCCGGAGCCCGTGCCGGTTGCCGGGTGCGATGTGTGCGGGGCGCTGGCCGAGCAGCGCGCGAGGGCGTACGCCGCGGGGGACAAGTCGAAGGCGACTGACTGCAACGTCGAGATGCGCCGCCACTCCCACCCGAAGGCGGTGCGCTGATGGCGACCGATGCGCATCCGCATGACCACGAAGCCGACCCGCGTTCGCAGGATCCGCTCGCACTGCCTCGTGCCGGTCTCGCCGACCCTCATGACTGCCTCGGATGCGCTCTGCTGAAAGAGCAACTGAGTGACGTTCTCCAGGCGCAGACCAGCCTCGCCTTGCGGGAGCTGCTCGGCGCCCTGCAGACGTACGAGGAATACGGGCATCCGGACGATGCACGTCCGCCCATTGGACCAGGGCGGGGCCGTCGTACCGAACGCACCGGCCCCTCTCGGTTCCCCCGACCGGCCAAGCCCTGAGCAGGGACAGGACGTGTCCCTCTTGAGCCGACGGGCTCAGCTCTCGCCCCGGTCCGTCCAGCGGGGAGCGTCCTAGGCGCTCCCTTCACGGATACCGCGCCAGAGCGGCGTGGTGAGGGAAGCAGGTCCCGCCCGGCCGAGCATCAGTCGCTCGGCCGGGCGGGACCGCCAACCACGACAGCCACGGCTCTAACCGTCAAAGTAGTGGGGGTAGTAGGTGTGCTTCATCGAGACCTGCTCAGGCGTGAGATCGGGCACTGTCATGTTCCCTGTGACCAAAGCATCGTGATTCGACCAACCGCCCATATCAATTCTGCGCCCTCCGCTTTCCAACATCCATTCATTACTGGGCAGCTTCGCAACGAGGTCGGCGTGCATGATGAAGGCGCGAGTCGCCTGGGTGGTGACCCACTGCGCCTTCTCTCGATCCTGCGCTGACTCTCGGCAGCATCGAGCTGAAATCTGCCAGAGCTTTGCCCACGGGACGCCTGGCGTCAGCGGGCCGACGTACGCAATCTGCTGGTCGTCTACGAGTTCCGACGCATAGGCGAACACGGGGCCGAACATGCTGAAGGCAGTTACCCGGCCATTACCCTTGCGAGCGGCTTCCGGCATGAAGGGCCTCCTGGGGAAATGGCTGGCGCCCGGACTGGTGAGCGCGGACGCCAGCGGTTCAACTTCCTAGCAACAGGGGCCGTCTCCACAACACGCCGGAGGATTGCACTCGGCCGCGGTACCCCATAGCCGCACGTCTGCATCAAACCCCTGCGCCTTGATGCGTCCGACGACTTCGGTCATCAGAGCCCTGGTACGGATCTTGCTGTTCGGCCTGTGGTGCAGGAAGTAGCCGAAGCTCTCTTTACACCACTTGGCGTATTCCTCGGTGTGGAGCATGAAGGTGTGCCAGCCGGCGTCCACCTGCTTGCTCGGGGCCATTTCGTCACCGGCATTGGTGATACCCATGACGTAGCACATGGCGATGGCCTCACTCTGGACGAGCTCAGCAACACAGCGCTCAAGTCCGTATTCGTCAGCACAGAATTCCACCAGGCGATCAAACAACTCCGGTGAGACGAGATCACGACCTTGCCGGGCCTTGACCGGCTGCTCTAACGCGACTGTCATGATGTTTCTTCCCTTCTACGGTAGGGAGGTTGGGCCCGGCTTCGGCAGGATGTGTGACCGTCCCGATATGCCTGGACTCAGCCCTCTTATAGGCCCGCCTTGCACGGGTTGAAGCACCTCAACAGCTCCTGGCCGTAGGGGGAAGCTGCTGGTTACGTCCCGTATTCAGTCAACGGCTGGGGGCCATCGGTTCTCAACGAGTGTGCCTAAACTTGCCCACGATCACCCGAGCGCCTCAATCGCCTCAATCGCCTCAATCGCCTGCGTGATGAGGGCACGCGCCCCTGCTCCATACTCCGCCTGCTCCGACAGAGTTGCGAATGTCTCTGCGTACAGGCCGATTTCGTGGCGCTGCAGGATGGTCAGGTGAGCTGAGACCAGCTCGACATTCGCCTGGGCGTCGTCAAAGAGGAAGAAGCCCTCTACGGGCCACAGTCCCGAGCGGTCGGCCGTGAGCGGAATAATGCCCAAGCTCACCGAAGGTAGCGTGGCCACGGTGAGCAGATGGCGACGCGGACGCGCACCGCATCCTCAACGTCATCGACGAGACGACGCCGGTCTCGGATCGAGGTCAGGAGCGCTCGAATGTACGCCTCGGTCTGCACAGGGCCTGGGATAAGCCAAGAAGAGTAGATGCGGTAGCGCAGCGTTCGCTCCCAGAGCGAGAGTACCGACTCCTGGACGCGCCGTAGTCCTGACCGCTCTAGTTGGCGCCACTCGACATACATGCCCTCGATGCCGCGCGCCGTGTCAATCAGATCGTTTGCCAGATGCGGAACTCCGCAATGCTCTGCATAGGCACGAATGTCGTCGTATGAAGGTGGCCTGGAGCCGTTTTCAATCTTCGAGCATTTGGATTCGTGCCAGCCTGTGAGCGCGGACAGCGCCCGCGCGGTGAGTCCCGAGTCTTTTCGGATCTCGCGCAGACGCCGGCCGAAGGAAACCCTCGCTTCCTTGACAGTGGAGGAGGAAGGTGGAGTGGACACCGCTTGAAGTCTGTCCCTAGTCATGCCAACCGATACTGGGCATGAGGGACAGCCTTCTCCCAAACAGTCTCGAACGCCGAAGAGAGGAAGGACACCAAGTGAGGCTCCTCGGTGTACTCGTGCTGTAGCGAGTCTCCACCCCCGTCGAAGTGGTTGATCAGCGCTACTTTGTCGTCGAAGACCCAGAAGTCGTTGCCCGGCAGGGGCAGGGCCGTCGCCTGGCGGCGTGGCAACCAGCCGACTTCCTCTCCCGCGTTGATGTTGAGGCCCTCGGTGACTGAGTGCTCGAAGCGGATGTAGTCGGAGACGGGTTCCGAGACGATGCGTGCGCGGCGCACCGTCACCCCTCTTCCTGTCGTCTCTTTCACGATGTCAAGCCAGTCACGCCAACGTTCGGCAGGGTCAAGGGCCTTCCCCGCAGCCCAATCGATGAACGCGGGATCTGACCGCATGTAGCCGTCCCGCATTTCCAAGTGGACTGCCGACCTCTGGCAGTTGCGGAACAACTCCTCAAACGTCGGGGCCTTCATCACCCTTCACCTCCAAGAAGAACTGCACCATGCGTCGGGGGATCTCAACCACCGTCTCGTGACCAGGAATGTCCATCTTGGACAGGCGCTCCTCGTCTTCGACCTTCACTCCCTGGACCAGGTACGTGTTCTCCACGTCGTCAAGGTAAATCGTGGGCGACCCGCCACTGGGGCTTTCGGGATCTTTACCGAGCTTGTGCAGGGCCATGGTGTCCTCCAAGGAGGGAGCTGACGATCTCTGCGACCGACTCTGTGACCGAGATTCCACATTCCACCGAACCGGCCGCGAACGAAAGTAACTTGCCCAAACTTGCCCGGCAGACACCGTCCTTCTGGTGGGGGCAGACACCAAAGAGCCTGACCCCGGGTGGTGGGGGCGGGTGGTAGGGGCGTTGAGCGGCCACCAACTCCGCGACGAGGTGACGATCCGCGACCTGGCCGAGCGCATCCTGTGGGCGAGGGACGGCACGAACTGCTCGCCGTGTGACACCCAAGTGCCCGACAGCCACTGACCGCCCGCCCGCACTACCGTGTTGGCCCCGCCGGCCCGTCATCGGCGGGGCCAACTCCCCTACCAGTTCTGCGAGGACGCCAACGTGTCTGCACCGCACAACGTCGACCAGGAGCGCCGGCTCTGGGACATCTACGCCGGATCCACGTCCGTACGCAGCGAGGTGTTCGACTCCGAACCGGGCTTCCGCTGGACGCAGTACCGCGACCACCCGGCCGCGCCGGGGCCGGAGCTGTTGGGCGTCCCCGAGAGCGTGCTGGAGCTCGGCTGCGGCACCGGTCGTGCCCTGGCCTGCCTCGCGCAGCGCGGAGCGAAGGCCACCGGCGTGGATCTGTCGCCGGTCATGGTCGAGCACACCACGCAGCGGTGGGGGCCGCTCGGTGTGCGGTTCGTGTGCGCGGAGGTGCTCGGCTACCTGGAGCACACGACCGAGACGTACGACGCCATCTACTCGATCTTCGGCGCTGTCTGGTTCTGCCCCCCGGAGCGGCTGTTCCCTCTCGCCGCCGCCCGACTGAACCCTGGTGGGGTGATCGTGTTCTCCCAGCCCCCGGCCATCCCCGGTGCGTACGGGCCCCAGGGCATGTACAAGGGCGGGTTCGCGGGGCCTGCCATGTACACCTACCGGTACAGCTACACCCCGGAAACCTGGGCGCACTTCCTGTCCGGTGCCGGCCTCGCCGACACGAACGTGACCGTGCTGGACGCGCCCGTTGAGGGGCACATCGGCACGCTGATCGGCCGCGCCGTACGGCTCTGACCAGCACGCACAGAGCGGCGCCCGTCCGGGGGCGGGTAGGCGGCGGGGATGGGTGTCGAGCGGCCCGAAAGGCCGCCGACGAACACCCCCTGCCGGTCCTCCCCCGTCACCCCGACGGCGGTCCCGTCCGGCTCAGGTCTCCGAGCGGTACATCAGGTCCGTCTCGTGGGTGACGAACCCCAGCCGCTCGTACACGCTCACCGCCGCCACGTTGTCCGCGTCGACGTACAGCATCGCGGTCGGCAGCCCCTGCGCCGCCAGGTGCCGCAGCCCGATCGCGGTCAGCGCCTTGCCGAGCCCGCCGCCTTGCGCGCCCGGTCGCACCCCGAGCACATAGACCTCGCCGAGGCCCTCCTCGGCATGCACCTTGGTCCAGTGGAAGCCCACCAGCCGGCCGTCCTTCTCCGCGAGGAAGAAGCCCTTCGGGTCGAACCACCCCTCGGCCTTGCGGTCGTCCAGGTCCCGCTGGGTCAGCGACCCCTGCTCGGGGTGGTGGGCGAAGGCCGCCGCGTTCAGCTCCAGCCAGGCCGCGTCGTCGGTTCCCGGCTGGAAGGTCCGTACGGACACCCCCTCCGCGAGCACCGGCTCCGGCAGCATCAGATCGCCCAGCGAGCACCGCATCTGCCGCAGCTCCCGGAACATCGTCAGCCCGAGGGTCTGGGCGAGGTGCCGGGCGGCCGGATGACCGCCGTGCGCCCACACCCGCAGCCGGCGCCCGGACTGCGCGAGCAGTTCGGAGCCCAGCGCCCGGCCGTGCCCGCGGCCGCGGTGGCCGGGGTGGACGACCAGCTCGGCGGCGGGTGCCTCCACCGGGTCGGTGTCCTCCAGCTGCCCGTATCCGACCAGCTCCTCCCCGTCGTCCGCCGGCATGTGGACCAGCACATGCCGCACCCCCGCACGCCGTCCACCACGCAGCTGCAGCCGCCCCTGCTCGGACACGGCAGGCTGCCCGTCCGTCCGCGCGGCCCGCTCGATCAGATCGGATACGGCCGCGGCCGCATCCGGCGTCAGCTCCTCGACCACCTGAATCCTGCGGCCGGACCGGCCCATCTCCTGTGCAGCGTCAGTCATGCGTGAAGCGTACGACCCTCCCGGGCACGGGAGCCGTGTGGTCCGGCGCGAGGAAGCGCACCGGGGTGACCTCCTGGGAATGGAGGACGAGGTCGAACCACTGCGCGAGCGACCCGCCGGCGAGGTGGAAGGCGGCGTCGTCGTCCGGGTCGTAGACAGGGCCGATCAGCCGCGTCCTGGCCGGGGAGCCGAGCCACTCCCGTACGGATTCCGGGGCGTCCGCGCGCAGATCCAGCAGGTAGGTATCCAGCCCGGCGCTCCCCAGGACCGTATCGGCGAACTCCGGCGGCGGGGCCGGTACCGGATAGGGGGCGTTGCCGTGGTGGAAGGTCAGGCCGATGGACACATAGCCCGCCCCGAAGTGCTCCCGCAGATAGCTGCCCGCGTTCCGGTGGGACTGCGGAGGGGTCGTGGGATAGGTCGTGTCTGCGCTGCCCTTGGCGGTGTGGGCGAGGCCGCCCCAGTAGACGATCTTGTCGCCGGAGTGCTCATGCCAGCGGATCGCGTTCTCCGCCAGGCCCCGGTCGGTCGCGGGGCGGTCCGGTGCGGGGCGGATGGTGTCCTCCGCGAACCGGACCGGGTCCTGCGGATGCCGGCGGTTGTGGTCGCGCATCCACCGGATGGCGTCGAGGATCTCCTCGGTCCGCCAGAACGCCCGGGTGCCGGCCAGCAGCGCCCGCGGGTCGCCCTCCCCCGTGGCGATATACGCGCTGAGGCCGGCCTTTACCGGGTCGTCCCCTTCCAGGGCCACCGAGCGGAACCCCAGGTGCTCGACCAGGAGCCGGACGACCCGGTGCGAGGAGGTGGCCAGTTCGTGCGCCTGGCGCGTCGCGGAGCCGACGGCGACGACCTTGGCATCGCGTACGGCGTCGAGCAGGGGCAGGAGGTCGGTGAGCGGGGCCTTGGGGTCCGTGGTGGTGAGGCGGTGTGCGTGCTGTCTGATCCACTGGGTCACCGGCTTGGTCATTGCGCCCTCCCGGGTCGGCGTAACGGTTGCGGAATGCGGCCCGGTCGTGGCCGGCGCCGCCAAGAGGAGCCTCGTACGTGAACCTTGGTTGAGGTCAAGAGATTCGACTGCCCTTAACCGTTCCCCCCTGTTGCGCTACGCGCGTTGACCATAAGCTGCCGACCGCTCAGGACCATCCAGGAGGGGAATCCATGCCACCCACACCTCAACGGCGCCGACTGGCACGCAGATTGACGGTCGGGGCCGCCGCGCTGGCCGCCGCTGTCGGGGTCGCGGCCACGGCGCTGCCGGCCGGGGCGCAGAGTGCGCCCACGCGGGCCGGCCGCACGGTCGACGTCCAGCTGCTGTCCTTCAACGACTTCCACGGCAACCTCGAACCGCCGCAGGGCTCGTCCGGCACGGTCGAGGAAATCCAGCCGGACGGCAGCAAGAAGAGCATCCCGGCGGGCGGCGTCGAGTACCTCGCGCAGTCCCTGCGGACGGCGCGCAAGGGGCACCCGTACTCCGTGACCGCAGCGGCCGGCGACCTGGTCGGGGCCAGCCCGCTCCTGTCCGGCCTCTTCCACGACGAGCCGACCATCGAGGCCATGAACAAGCTGGGCCTGGACGTCACCTCGGTCGGCAACCATGAATTCGACGAGGGCCGGGCGGAGTTGACGCGCTTGCAGAAGGGCGGCTGCCACCCGAAGGACGGCTGCTACGAGAAGGGCAAGAAGTTCCAGGGCGCCGGCTTCCCCTACCTCACCGCCAACGTCACGGACGACAAGACCGGCAAGCCGCTGCTGCGGCCGTACACCGTCTGGCGGCACAAGGGCGTCAAGATCGGCTTCATCGGTGTGACGCTGGAGGGCACCCCCGACGTCGTCACCGCCGACGGCGTCAAGGGCCTGAAGTTCCATGACGAGGTCGAGACGATCAACAAGTACGCCAAGGTGCTCAACAAGCAGGGCGTCAAGGCGATCGTCGCGCTGATCCACGAAGGCGGACTCCCCGCCTCCACCTCGTACAACTACCACTGCGACAGCCCCGGCCCCGGCGACGGCATCTCCGGCCCGATCACCGACATCGCCAAGCACGTCACCCCGCAGGTCGACGCCCTCGTCACCGGCCACACCCACCAGGCCTACGCCTGCACCATCCCGGACCCCTCCGGCATGCCCCGTACGGTGACGTCCGCGGCCTCCTTCGGCAAGCTCTACACCGATACGACCCTGACGTACGACCGGCGCACCCACGACATCGTGCGCACCAGCGTCAAGGCGCCCGGCGCGGCCAACCACGTCGTGGACCGCAACCAGCCCAAGGCCGCGGACATGACGTCGCTGATCGCCCGCTGGAACAAGCTCGCCGCCCCCGTCGCGAACCGCCCCGTCGGCCATATCTCCGCCGACATCGCGGGCCGCGGCACCGACGCCCCCGAGTCACCGCTGGGCGACGTCATTTCCGACGCCCAGCTGGAGGCCACCAAGGCCGCCGACAAGGGCGGCGCCCAGCTCGCCCTGATGAATCCGGGCGGCATCCGCTCCGACCTGGCCTTCAAGGCGTCGGGGGCCGAGGGCGACGGCGTGGTCACCTACGGAGAGGCCTTCACGGTCCAGCCGTTCACCAACATGACGAACGTCATCGACCTCACCGGCACCCAGCTCCTGACCGCCCTTCAGCAGCAGGTCAGCGGCCCGAACCAGGCCTCCCCCAAGATCCTCCAGGTGTCCAAGGGCCTGACCTACACCCTGGACATGACCAAGTCCGGCGCCGACCGCGTCGTCAAGGACTCGGTCAAGCTGGACGGCGTGGCCATCGACCCGGCCAAGACCTACCGCGTCGCGATGAACGAGTTCCTGGCCGGCGGCGGCGACGGCTTCCCGGTCCTCAAGGACGGCAAGAACAAGTACGTCGGCCCGTCCGACCTGGACGCCTTCACCGCCTACCTCACCGCCCACTCCTCGGCGTCCGGCCCGCTGGACCCGCCGAAGGCGGACCGGATCACGGTCGTGAAGTAGGCCACCGAAGAAGACCGTTCGGCCCCGGCCGACCGCCTAAAGAGGCGGCCGGCCGGGGCCGCTGCGCTTCGCGCCGCGTCACAGCAGGTGGTAGGCGAAGCCGAAGCAGGGGATGGCGATGGCGAGGCCGATGATGAGAATCATGGGCCCGATCACGTAGTTGCCCCAGTTCTTCCCGTCCTTGACGCGCGGCAGGGCGATGGTCAGGCCGACACCGGCAACGACGAGCGGTATCCCGAGAGCAAATCCGGGGAGCTCCAGGAAGTCGAGCCAGTCGAAGTGCGCATTCGGGTCGATGTGCGCGACCCCCGCCAGGATCACGCCGCCGACAGCTCGCGTCACAGCAACCCGAAGGAGAAGCCGAAGCCGGCGACGGCCATGGCGAGGCCGACGGCGCAGATCACTGGTCCGAACACGTAGTTGAACCAGTTCTTCTCGCCCTTGACGCGCAGGAGGGCGATGGTCAACGCGACACCGGCACAGACCACCAGGCACCCGAAGACCCCGAGGATCAACAGCAAGCCGGGGGCCCAGCCGGCGTCGTAATTCGACTTGACGTGCGCGACCCCCGCAAGGATCACGCCGCCGGGCTTACCGGACACGGGTCACTCGCCGCCCTTCTCGGCTTCCTTGACCAGGTCCTGCATGTCTGACTCGATTCCGGAGCCCGCTCCGTAGACCGCCGTGTTGAGGCCGGTGCCGAAGGCGTTCTTGTGCGCCGCATCGGCGAACTTGCCCCGATCGCTGAGGTGCTCGCCACCGAGGCTGCCGTGTTCCTCCATGTGCCCGAAGTGGGCGTCGCCGGCGGCGTTCCCGAGGGATCCGGTGGCAGCGTTCGTCCCCGCGTCCCACAGGGTGGTCTCGGCGTCCTTGCCGTTCCACATGTCGGTGGTGAGACCGCCGGCGATGTTACCGAGTGCACCATTGGCGGCGTTGCCCGCCCGGCCTTCGCCGCTTAGCACCTTGCCGAGCGCGCCCGTCAGCTTGGCGCCCTCCGCCAGCGACGCTCCGCCCGCTGTGAATGCGGCCGTGCCCAGGGCTTCCTGGTTGGCAGTGGCGAAATCTTTGCCCAGCGTTATCGGCTGACCGGTAAGAGCCTGGTTAAGCATCTGGCTGCCCGAGTCGGCGACGAAGTTCGTGGCGTAGCTCTCCATACCCTTCTTGAGGAAGTTGGCGCCGAACCGGGCCACCGCGGTGAGCATCTTCTCCAGTGTCGCCGCAGTTTCGGCGCTCAGCCCACCGAAGCGCTCCAGCAGGGCCGCGACCTTCTCCGCCGCCGAAGTGAACAGTTTGACCAGGTCCACGATCTTGGCGACCTTCGCGGCGACGGCCGTATTGGCGACGAGGTCGGAGAGGAAGCCGGTGAAGACGGACAGCGCGGCGCCGAGCACCTCCATCTCCGCGATCTGGACGCAGATGTCGATGATTTCTTCGTTGATCTTGTCGATCTCGTCGGCGAATTCCCGCAACCCGTCCGCGACATGGTGGAAGTTGTTCGCCGCGTCGGTGATGGCCTTCTTCTGGTCCTGCCAGTGCTTTTCGAAGGCGTCGCGGGCCGCGCCGTGCCAGCCCTGCTTGTCGACGCCGTCGATGGCGCCGTCGAGGGCCCGTACGACCTTGGTCAGTTCGGTGCCCATGGCGTCCCAGCCGTGGGCGATCGAGCGGAGTGTGTCGCCGTTGCCGCCGGGCAGTTCCACGCCGAATGCCTGGAGGATGTCCAGGACCTTGCCGTCTATCCAGCTGTTGATGTTCACCATGTCACGCCCCCCGGCCCCAGGCCGCGGACTGCAGGTGGCCGATGGCGACCTGGTCCGAGTCCTTGTAGTGGGACGCGTTGGTCCGCAGCCGGTCGGCGTCGCTGCTGAGTACGTCGGGAAGGTGCCCGAGCGCCTTGATGGTGCTGCTGAGCAGCTTCTGGTACTTCCCCATCGCGCCGTCGCAGGCACCGAGGATGCCGAAGGCCTCTCCGATCTCCGCCGATGTCGCCGCAAACGCATGGATCGGCGAGGCCAGATCCTTCGCTTCCCGCTCGAATTTGCCCGCCAGATCCGTCAGTGCCGAGGGGTCGACACCGAACTGCCCGCTCATCCCGCTTCCCCCTGTTCGAGTACGTACAACTGTCCAGGGATACGGCGGGCGGCAGCCGCCGGAAAAGGGCCTTAACGGGTTCAGGACGCGATCTTGGGGTGCGGTTTGCCTCCATGGCCTCCTCCACACCCGCGCCACACCAGCACCACACGCGGACTTGACCAAGTCCGGACCCGGCCGCGGCCGGAGAAATTCTCTGGTCACACGCGACGACGGCCCGGTGGGGAGCGTTCCCACCGGGCCGTCGTCGCGTGCGTACGCGTCTACCTCGCTCAGCCGCCGTACGGGTTCCCCTGCTGCGGCCCGGGGTACCCGCCGGGCTGCTGCGGCGGCGCGCCGTAGGGGGCCTGCGGCTGCTGCGGGGCCTGCTGGTAACCGGGCTGCGGCTGCTGCGGCGGAGCCTGCTGGTAGCCCGGCTGGGGAGCCTGCTGCGGGTAGCCGGGCTGGGGCTGCTGCTGCGGGGCCTGCTGGTAACCGGGCTGCGGCTGCTGCGGCGGAGCCTGCTGGTAGCCAGGCTGCGGCGCCTGCTGCTGATATCCGGGCTGCGGGGCGCCCTGCGGGTGCTGCTGCGGCGCCCCCTGGGGCGCGTACCCCTGCTGCTGCGCGATGGCGTGCTGCTGCTGCGGCGGAGCCATCCCCGGCTGCTGCCCCGCGAAACCCTGCTGCGGCGCACCGCCGACGGTGGCCAGCACCTGCTCCAGCTCGGTCCGCCACAGCCGGTGGATGTTCAGCCGGACCGGCGCCGCCTCGCCGGGGAGCGCCAGGCGGACCGAGCTCCACAGCGGGTTCAACTTGACGTCCGAGAACGCGCCCTGGGCCTGGTCCCGCGGGATCGCGTACGTGATTTCCTGCGGGCGGTTGTTGACGCGGTGCATCCGGTGCAGCACGATCGCCTGCTCCGTCACCGTGACGAAGTAGTACTTGATCAGCATCTGCCCGACGAACCCCAGCGCCGCCATCAGCCACGGGGTGGGCCCCGTGATCGACACGAACGTGGCCAACGCCCGGTCCCCAGGGTTCTGCTGGGCTATCGCCGCCGAAACCTGTTCCTTCATCGTGCCCTTGCGCATCGCCATAGCGGCTGTTCCCCAATTTCCGTGACAGTGGACCGCCAAGCGTATCCACAAGACCTGTGCCCCCATGGTGAAGCCGGACACCATGTGCCCGCCCCCGCCCCCGGAACCCGGCACATACTCTCCGCAAGCGGCACCGGCCGGCCCGGCGCCCCACAGGTCTCACTCCGTCAAGCGCCGCGGCCCGCGCCCCGGTCAGGAGAAGTCGGCGGCGTGCTCCCGCGCCCACTCGGCGAACGTCCGGGCCGGGTGACCGGTGACCCGCTCCACCGCGTCCGAGACGGGGAAGAACGGCGCCCCGACCGACCGGCCGAAGAGCCTGACCAGCTCCAGCGCGGCCTCCTTGGGAAGGTGCGGCCCGGCCATCGCCTCGGCGGCCTCGCCCTCGGAGATCCGCTCGACCCGGGTCTCGCGCCCGATCGCCTGCCCGATCTCGGCGACCTGGTCCGCCACCGTCTTCGGCTCCGGGCCGGTGACCGTATACGCCTGGCTCAGGTGGGCACCGCTGCGGTCCAGCAGAGCGACGGCGGCGACATCCGCGAGGTCGGCCTCATGGACGGGAACGCCCTGCGCGTCCGGGTGTGCGTCGCGCACCACGCCGGACTCCCGGATCGACGCGGCCCAGGCAAGGGTGTTGGTGGCGTAATTGCTGCCGCGTACGAAGGTCCATTCCAGACCGGAGTCGCGGACCGCGCGCTCCGGGGCGGCGTGCATCCGGGCGATGTGGTTCGTCTCGTCGTCCGGGGTGTCGGTCACCGCCATGGAGGAGTTGAGGACGACACGGCGCACGCCGGCCTTCACCGCGGCATCGAGCACCGCGGTGGCGGCCTGGACACCGCCCGCGGCGAGATTGAGGAACAGCGCATCGGCGCCGGTCAGCAGCGGTTCGAGCGCGACGGCATCGGTGAGGTCCGCGCGCACCGTCTCGGCCTCGGCCGGCAGTCCGGCGCGGGCCGGATCGCGGGTGAGCGCGCGGACGGCCACGCCCTCCTCGAGCAGCCGGCCGACAAGGCTGCGGCCGATATTGCCGGTTGCTCCGGTGACAACGATCAGGGGAGATGTGTTCCGGGGGGACTCGTTCATAAGTGACACCTTTACGGGAGATTCACCTGATTTACGGGAAAAGCCTTCCGGGGAAACGCCACCACAGGGGCGCCCGTACGGGGAACGCCCCACCACGCGGCGTTCTTCCCGAAGAGACACGAACAAACCGGACTTCAGCGGCTTCAGCGGCTTCAGCGGCTTCAGCGAGCCTCGGCGGGCTTCAGCGGGCTTCAGCGAACTTCGGCGTGGTCATCAAGAGATATGACGCTGGTTCAGCTCGCCCCACCGGCGCGACAAAATTTCGCCAAGCCCGCGCGACATCTTTCGCGTATGTCACATACCCCCGGTAGGACTTGCATTCAAGGGTCCCGCCCGTGGTGGGATGTGCGGATGCGAACCCCCACACGCATATCTACACCCTCACCGTCGTCCGCCGCTCAGCAGTACCCGCATTCCCCCGTATCGGGTGCTCCGGACGACACCACCGGCGAGACCCGCAAGCTGGAAAAGGTCAATCCCTACGCGGACCTGGCCGCCCTCGCCGACCCCGAGCCGGAGCCGGAACCCGAGCCGGACTACACGTCGGATTACGAGCCGATCCGCCGCACGTACCTCAACGAACGCGACGACAGCGACGACCCGTTGGGCCTCGGACTGCGTTCGGACGAGGACGAGGACGCGTGGACGCCGCCGAACCATCGCCGTATGAAGCGGGGCATCAGCCGCTTCGCCGCCATCCCCATCACGGTGAAGCTGCTGGTGGCCGTCCTGGTGTGTACGGCATTCCTCGGTCTCGGCGACCGGTTCGCCGTCCTGTACGCGCAGAACGCGGCCGAGGAAAAGCTCAAGGAATCGCTGCATCTGACGGCCACTCCGGAGGTCGATATCCAGGGGTTCCCGTTCCTCACCCAGGTCCTCGACAAGCACCTCGACCGCGTCGACGTCACCATTCCGGACCTCGCGGCCGACCGGGTCTCGCTGGCGAAATTCTCGGCGACCGCGAACGACGTGCGTATCGACGGCGATCTGCCCAGCTCCATCAAGGGCGCCACGATCGGCAGCATGCACGGCAGTGTGCTGCTCGCCTTCGACGACATGAATCGCGAACTGGGCGCCTCCCAGGTCAAATTCAGCGAAATGGGCCCCAACTCGGTCCGCGCCGTCGGCCAGCTCCCGATCGCCGGCCACCAATTGCGCGTACGGGCCGAGGCACACATTCGGCGGGCGGGCGACCGCGGCATCTCCACCGACATCAGCCGGATGCGTCTCGATATCGGCGATGTCGCCGTCTACCGCCCCGGCACCGGCAAGGAGGAGGGCCTGCGGCTGACCCGCAAGGCCGCCGCCGAGGTCAGCCGGCAGGCCGCCAAGGCGAAGGCGATGCTGAGCATTCCGGCGATCGCCGAGCGCATCGGCATCCCGAAGGCCTACATCGACGAGGCGCTGCGCAGCGAGGAGAAGCTGCACGAGCTGACCGGGTCGCCGCGGTTCGTCGAGAAGCTGATGAAGGTCAATCTCGTGGACGTGGTGATGGATCACCCCTGGCTGCTGCAGAAGGTCGGCATCGACCCGAAGGTCCTGGGCGCCCTGAGCGGTCTGACCAAGCCGCAGCTCGCGGACCAGCTCTCCCTCTCCTTCCAGCTGCCCAAGACGCCCGGCGATGTGCGGCTGCGCAATATCTCCGTCGAGCGGGACGGCATCCGGGCCGATCTGTCGGGATCGAACCTGCCCTTCGGGGACGCGGCGAAGAAGCAGCCGAAGAAGTAGAAGAAGGGGAAGAAGGAGAAGAACTAGCGGCGGGAGGCAGCCGGCGAGTTGAGCGGCGGGCCCTGCGGGCCCTACTGCGGCGGCTCCGGCATCTCCGGTGGTGGGGTGGCCGCTCCGGGCAGGGTCAGCACCGCCTCCGTACCGCCGAGGTCCGCGGACCGCAGCCGTACGCCGCCCCCCGCCTGCTCCGCCGTACGGGCCACGATCGACAGTCCCAGGCCGCTGCCGGGCAGGCTGCGCGCGGACGGCGAACGCCAGAACCGCTCGAAGACATGCGGGAGTTCGTCCTGGGGAATGCCGGGGCCGTGGTCGCGCACGGTCAGCTCGCCGGCCGCCAGCCGGACCTCGACGGAGCCGCCGGGCGGGCTGAACTTGACGGCGTTGTCCAGGAGGTTGACCACCGCGCGCTCCAGCCCGGCGGGCTCTGCGCGTACGAACCAGGGCTCCACGTCCGCGGTGATCATCAGGGACGGGCCGCGCAGTCGGGCACGGGCCAGCGCGGTGCCGACGACGTCGTGCAGGGCGACGACCTCGACGGCCGATTGCCCGCGCGCCGGACGGGACAGCTCCTGGAGGTCGCCGATCAGCGCCGCCAGCTCTCCCATCTGTGCCCTCACCGACTCCAGCAGGGCCGCCTTGTCCGCGGCCGGGATCGGGCGGCCGGACTGTTCGCTGCGCACCAGCAGGTCGATGTTGGTACGCAGCGAGGTCAGCGGCGTACGCAACTCATGACCGGCGTCGGCGATCAGCTGCTGCTGGAGGTCGCGGGAGGCGGCCAGCGCGGAGGTCATGGAGTTGAAGGAGCGGGAGAGCCGGGCGATCTCGTCCTCGCCCTCCACCGGGATCCGCACGGCGAGGTCTTCGGTGCGGGCGACGTGTTCGACGGCGTCGGTGAGGCGGTCGACGGGTTTGAGGCCGGCCCGTGCGACCGCGAGCCCGGCGGTCGCGGCGCCGAGCACCCCGGCTCCGGCGACGAACAGCAGCACCAGGGCGAGCTGGTTGAGGGGCCGGGTGACCTGGTCCAGGGGGGCGGCGACGGAAACGGCCAGCTGGTTGCCCGAGGAGGGGTCGACGGCCGCCCGGTCGTAGACCCGCATCTCTGCGCCGCTCCGGTCCTTCGTGGTGCGCAGGTCGCTGGCCAGCTGCCGCTGGGCCACCTGCAGATCCGCTTGCTGCACCGGGATCTTGGCCTTGCCCGGGAAGGTACAGACCTCGCCGCTCGCCCAGATCAGACGGATGGTGTACGGAGTGGCCTGGGAGCTCAGACCGGGCTGGGGCCGGCCGGTGCAGGCCGCGTACAGGTCCGCTACGGATTTGTCGTCCAGCTTGACCGAGCTCAGCGTCTCGTCCAGCTGATGGGTGAGCCGGTCGCGGGTGACCAGCCAGCACGCCGCGGCCGAGGCGGCGACCGCCACCGCCACGGCCACCGCCACCAGCATCGCCAGCCGGGAGCGCAGCGGCAGCCTGCCGTACCAGCGCGTCATTCCGCGCCGCCCTCCGCCCGCAGGACGTAGCCGACCCCGCGCACGGTGTGCACCAGCCGCGGCTCGCCCCCCGCCTCCGTCTTACGGCGCAGATACATCACATACACATCGAGGGAGTTGGAGGTGGGCTCGAAGTCGAAGCCCCATACGGCCTTGAGGATCTGCTCGCGGGTCAGGACCTGCCGCGGGTGCGCCAGGAACATCTCCAGCAGGGTGAATTCGGTACGGGTCAGCTCGACCGGCCGGCCGCCGCGGGTCACCTCGCGGGTCGCCAGGTCCATCCGCAGATCGGCGAAGGCCAGCGACTCGCCTTCTTCGGGCTGCACGCCGACCGCCGCCGCGTACGAACTGCGGCGCAGCAGCGCGCGGATCCGGGCCAGCAGCTCATCCAGCTCGAACGGCTTGACCAGGTAGTCGTCGGCGCCGGCGTCCAGACCGGTGACCCGGTCGCCGACCGTGTCCCGCGCGGTCAGCATCAGGATCGGTACGGTCACCCCGCTCGCCCGCAGCCGCCGGGCGGCGGTCAGCCCGTCCATCCGGGGCATCAGGACGTCCAGCACGATCAGTTCGGGGTCGTAGGCGGCGACCTTCTCGACCGCGTCCAGACCGTCGACCGCCTGCTCCGTCCCGTAGCCCTCAAAGGCGAGCGAGCGTTGCAGCGCCTCGCGGACGGCCGGCTCGTCGTCGACGATCAGGATGCGGGCGGGCTGATCACCGTGCTCGGCGGGGCTCATGTGCGTGGTTACCTCGGGTGGATGGGGGTACCTCCCCTGCCCTTAAGGCATGGGGGAGGGACGAACGGCTGTCTCCAGCCTTGCACTGCGGCTGGTCCTCAGCCTTGCACGGCGGAGGCGGGGACGGGCGGTCAGACGCCGCTGTTGCTGCCGCCGCTCCCGCCACCGCGCAGCGAGTCGAGATCCGCCTTGACGGTGTTGATCGGGATGGCGAAGCCGAGGCCGACGCTGCCGGCGGTGCTGCTGGAGGCCGAACTGGGCGAGTACATCGCGGAGTTGATGCCGACGATCTGGCCCTGCATATTGATCAGGGCGCCGCCGGAGTTGCCCGGGTTGAGCGAGGCGTCGGTCTGTATGGCCTTGTACGAGGTCTTCGACGAGCCGGTGTCGCCGTTGTACTGGTTGCCGCCGAACTCGAACGGCCAGCCGCCGCCGTCGCCCGGATCGCCCTGCTGCCTCTGCCCCTGCCCCTCTTCCTTGGGGACGGTGACATCGCGGTTGAGGGCGGAGACGATTCCGCTGGTCACGGAGCCGGTGAGGCCCTCGGGCGAGCCGATCGCCACCACCCCGTCGCCAACCGCGATCTTGTCGGAGTCGCCCAGGCCGGCCTTGGTCAGCCCCTTGGCGCCCCGCACCTTGATCAACGCCAGGTCCTTGTCGGGATCCGTCCCGACGACCTTGGCGGTCTTCTTGCTGCCGTCGCTGAAGGTGACGCTCACCGTGCGTGCGCCGGCCACGACATGGTTGTTGGTGACGATCTCGCCGTCACCGGTGATCACGACCCCGGACCCGGTGGACTCCCCGCTCGCGGTCCGCGCCTTGATCTCCACTATCGCCGGGCTGACCGCCTTGGCCACCCCCGAGACGCCGCTGCCGCTGCTCTGACCTGCGTTGACGAGCGGCGTGGAGGCGCCGCTCTGCTGCGCCTGCCGGGTGGCGCCGGCCAGCAGTGCCGCGCTGCCACCGCCGATGAGACCGGAGGCGAGTGCCACCGCCGCGATCAGCGCGACCGGCCGGCGCACCGTACGGCGCGGCGCACGGTGCGCGGGATCCGGTGCGTAGGGGGGTGGCGGCGGAACCGCCTGCCCGTGGTTCTCGCCGTATGCGTACGGCCGGTCCTGTGGCATCTCATCGCCGCTTCGGCGGTAGCTGTCGGTCATGGCTATGACTGTGCTGTGCATCCATGAGAATGGTCTGAGAACGTCCTAAGAGGCCCGACAGAAGTCGGTATGCCCGGGATAAGGGCGGCGGCTCAGCCCTGGCAGCCGCAGGACCGCCGTACCACCAGCCGCGACGGGAACTGCCGCAGCCGCTCGCGGCGCGAGCCGACCACTCGCAGCCCGTCGTCCAGTACGAGGTCGACCGCCGCACGGGCCATCGCCTGCCGGTCCGAGGCGACGGTGGTCAGCGGCGGGTCGGTCAGCCCGGCTTCCTTCACATCGTCGAAGCCCGCGACCGCCAGCTCGCCGGGCACATCGATCCGCAGCTCCCGGGCGGCCCGCAGCACCCCGATCGCCTGGTCGTCCGTCGCGCACATGATGGCCGGCGGCCGGTCCGGCCCCGCCAGCAGTTCCAGGGCGACCTGGTAGGCGTCATAGCGGTTGTACGGGGCCTGGAAGTAGCGGCCCGCCGGCGTCTTGCCGGACTCCAGCATGGCCCGCCGCCAGCCCTCGACGTGGTCGGTGACCGGGTCGCCGGATTTCGGGGTCTCTTCCGTACCGCCGAGGAAGGCGACGTAGGGGTGGCCGTGCTCCAGCAGATGCCGTGTCGCCAGCTGGGCGCCCCAGATGTCGTCCGTCATCACCGCGACGTCGTCTATGGCGTCCGGCCGCCGGTGCAGCAGCACCACCCGGGCGTCCCAGGCGTCGATCTCGGCTGCGGCGTGCTCGCTCGGGCCCTGGCTGATCAGGATCAGCCCGGACACCCGCATCCCGAGGAACGCCCGCAGATAGTGCACCTCGCGCTCGTCGAGGTAGTTGGCGTTGCCGACCAGCACCATTTTCCCGCGCTCGGAGGCGGCCTGCTCCACGGCATGTGCCATCTCCGCGAAGAACGGCTGCCGGGTATCCGGCACGATCAGGCCTATGAGGTCGGTACGGCGGGACGCCATCGCCTGCGCGACCCGGTCCGGCCGGTAGCCGAGCTCCTTGATCGCGGCGAGTACCCGCTCGCGCGTGGCCGGGGCGACCGGCCTTGGTCCGTTGTTGATGACGTAACTGACAACGGCGGTGGATGTACCCGCCAGTCTTGCCACATCATCCCGCGTCACCTTGGCCACGCGCGGCAGTCTACGCGGGTGGTCCTACCGGGGGGCAGGGCGTCCGGCACCGGATTCGGCACGGGTCACAACGGCCTTCCCGCCGCCGTCACCGTCCCGGGAGTTCCCCTTCGCGGCATCCCCGTCGACCGTGGCCTGCGGCTTCGCATGGGCCTCGGCCGCCCGCTCCGGCTTCTCCGGCGTCACAAAGCGATAGCCGACGTTACGGACCGTACCGATCAGCGACTCGTGCTCGGGGCCGAGCTTCGCGCGCAGCCGCCGTACGTGCACATCGACCGTCCGCGTACCGCCGAAGTAGTCATAGCCCCACACCTCCTGCAGAAGCTGGGCGCGGGTGAAGACCCGGCCCGGGTGCTGCGCCAGATACTTCAGCAGCTCGAACTCCTTGAAGGTCAGATCCAGTATCCGGCCCTTCAGCTTCGCGCTGTAGGTCGCCTCGTCCACCGAGAGATCGCCGTTGCGGATCTCCATCGGGCCGTCGTCGGTGGTGATCTGCTGGCGGCCCATCGCCAGCCGCAGCCGCGCCTCCACCTCGGCGGGACCCGCCGTGTCCAGCAGCACGTCGTCGATGCCCCAGTCGGCGGTGACGGCGGCCAGCCCGCCCTCCGTCACCACCAGCACCAGCGGGCAGCCGGGGCCGGTGGACCGCAGCAGCTGGCACAGGGACCGCACATGCGGAAGATCACGGCGGCCGTCGATCAGTATGACGTCGGCCCCGGGGGTGTCGATCAGGGCCGGGCCCTCGGCGGGGGCCACCCGCACGCTGTGCAGCAGCAGGCCGAGCGCCGGGAGCACCTCCGTCGACGGCTGGAGTGCGTTGGTCAGCAGCAGAAGCGAACTCACTTCCGACCACCTACCCGGTTTTCGGCGCATGCGGTGTGGTCAGCGTGCTTCGTCCTGTGCGGCTCACTGTCCGGCTTGCTTCGCTTGCCCATGACGTCTGGTTCCTCCTCGGTCCCTGCGACGGGGGCACCACCCGGCCGGGGCCGGGGGAGTCTGCGGCACTGCTTCGTACGGTGCTCTCGCTCACGCTTCGCATGCCCGCTTCGCGTGCGTGAAAGCACAAAAGGACCCGGGGGCTACGCTGCCCGGATCCTTCTTGCCCAGCAGAATAGCTCACCTGAGCTCCGGACCCGAGGACGATTTTGCACGTTCTTGTGTTCCGTCGATCACTTCGAGTGGTCATCGGGCGGCGCTGTTGACGGAACCCGGCGTCCGGACCGGGGCCGCCCGCACCCCTCGCAAAGGCCGAATTCCGGGGCCCCCGCGGCTTTCGCCCGCCCCCGCCGAGGCCCGCGCCCGCGCCGGCGCGCCCGGCTGCGCCGGCGCCCTTCAGCGGCCCGCACTTCGCCACGCCGCCGCCGGCTTTTCCCAGCATGCGGACATGATCGCGTACCCCTCCCGCCGCCACGGCGGCTCCGGCGGCCGCTGCGCCCTCGGCGGCCGCCAGGCCCGGGATCTCCCCGCCGCGGCCCACACCGCCGGCTTCTCCATGAGTGGTGCGGGTTCTCCACGAGTGGTGCGGGGCGGTAGCCGTGGCGCTCCGCCCAGCGGCCCTCTGCCGCCAGGGGGAGCACGGGGAGCGCACGGGTGCGCACCCCGGCACAGCGGCCCCGGCCGGCGCGCCGAGAAGCTGCCCGCCCGGATCGCGAACCGGATTACCCGGCAGACTTCCTGAGCACCTTGATCAGGCTGGTGAAGCTGTCTTCGCCGTGGCCGGCCGCCACCCCCCGGTGGAAGAAGGAGGCAAGGGCGGCGGGCACTTCGGTGTCCAGGCCCGCGTCGCGCAGGGTGCGCACCACGTGGTCGGCGCTGACCGCGTCCATGGCCAGCCGGTCCGCGCCGGTGTGGTGGCGGTCCGCGTCGATCTGGTCGCCCATGACCCCGATGAAGTACGACACATCCGCCGCCTTCACGGCGTGCGGCCGGAATTCCTCGGCCGAGATGCCGTTCTCCCGCATCAGCGCGACGGCGTTGAGGTAGCCGGCCATGGACGACCAGAAGAGGGACATCAGCGCCTGGTAGTAGACCTGGGCGAGCCCGGGATCCGCGCCGCGGTAGTCGGTGCCGGTGAGCACCTTCAGGGTGGGCCGGTGGGCGTCGAAGACATCCTTCGGGCCGCTGTAGTAGGTCTCGGAGCCCTCGCTGCCGATGAGCGGGGGCGGGACCTGTACGCCGCCGGTGAGGTAGCGGGCGCCCTGCCCCTCCGCCCACTTGGCGGTCGCGCGGGCCCTCTCCGGGGTGTCGGAGGTGAGATTGACCAGGACGCGGCCGGCCAGCGCCTCGGCGGCGGGTTCCAGAACGGCGTGGCACGCGTCGTAGTCGGTCAGGCTCACTATCACCAGCTCATGGGCGGCCAGCGCCTCGGCGGGCGTCGCGGCCCGCACCGCGCCCCGGGCCACCAGGTCGTCCGCCTTGCTCGCGGTGCGGTTCCACACCGTCACGGCGTGCCCGGCCTTCAACAACGCGGCCGCCATGGCCCGCCCCATCGGTCCGAGCCCGATGACCGTCACCGCCTGCTTACTGCCGTTACTCATGGGATTCCCCTCCGAAAGCGCCGAAAATACGACTAGAACGAACGCTCTATCTAGAGCCATGGGTAACGTAACACGACGCTAGAACGAACGCTCTACTCGATTAGGGTGGGGCCATGCACAAGACCCAGGACGCCCAGGACGGCACCGCGCTCGGCACCCGCGACCGCATCCTCGAAACCGCCGCCCGGCTGCTCCAGCACCAGGGTTACGAGGGCACCGGCATCAAGCAGATCGCCCGCGAGGCCAAGGCCACGCTCGGCTCCGTGTACCACTTCTTCCCGGGCGGGAAGCAGGAGTTGGCGATCGCGGCGATCCAGCACAGCGACCGGGAATTCGCCGAGATGCTGCGCGCGGTACTCGGCGCCGAGGAGGAGCCCGCCGACGCGGTCCGCGCCTTCGCCGACATCCTCGCCGACGCGCTGCGCGCCTCCGACTGGGCCGACGGCTGCCCGGTCACCACCACCGCCCTGGAGACGTCCGGGAGCAGCCCCGAGATCCAGCGGGTGTGCGCAGCGGCGTTCCAGGGCTGGCAGGGCGCGGTCCACGACAAGCTCCGCGCCGCGGGCATCCCCGACCCGGACGCCCGCGAACTGGCCGCGACGGTCATCAACACCCTGGGCGGCGCCGAGGTCAGCGCCCAGGTCCTGCGGGACGACGCGCCGCTACGCATCGCGGGGCGGCACCTGGCGCGGCTGATCGGCAGCTACCGCGCCAGGACATAGCGGCCCGGCCGGTCAGAAGCCGCGGAATATGCCGTCCTCGTCGACGGCGTCGGCGAACTCGAAGAAGTCCATGTTGGCGATGGAGAGATTGGCCTCGAGCGCATGGAGCTCGGCGGCGATGATGCGGAAGGTCCGGCCGCGCTCCTCTTCGTGGAGGTCGACGGCGAGGACGGGGTGCTCATCGGAGGACATGGTCATCCGGTCCGCCACGAAGAGGAAGTACGGGCCCTCCTCCGGCGCCGCTGCCACAAGCTGCTGGGGTGTGGCGTTCTCGTACGCCCGGTCGTCGACGTACTCCACATACGCGACGAGACCGTCCTCGGGGCTCGGCGTCTCGATCGCCTTCCGGACCGCCGCCCAGGCGGCCGGGTCGGCGAAATACGTGCGGATCAGTAAGGGGGCCTCGATGCGGGGCAGTTGAGTGTCCATACCCAGACGGTAAGGGCGGGCACTGACAATGCTGCCCCGGCACCTCGGCCCCTCACTCCGGCGCCGTCACCGCCTCCGCGAACTGGGCCGCGTACAGCCGGGCGTAGGCACCGTCCGCCGCCAGCAACGCATCGTGTGTGCCCTGTTCGACGATCGCGCCGGATTCCATGACGAGGATCAGGTCCGCGTCACGGATCGTGGACAGCCGGTGGGCGATGACGAAGCTGGTGCGGCCGGTGCGGAGCTGGGCCATGGCGTGCTGGATGAGGACCTCGGTGCGGGTGTCGACCGAGCTGGTGGCCTCGTCCAGGACGAGGATGGCGGGTTCGGCGAGGAAGGCGCGGGCGATCGTGATCAGCTGCTTCTCGCCGACGGAGACATTGCTGCCCTCTTCGTCGATGACGGTGTCGTAGCCCTCGGGGAGGGTGCGGACGAAGCGGTCGACGTGGGTGGCCTTGGCGGCCGCCATGACCTTGTCGAGGGAGGTGCCCTCGGGGGCGCCGTAGGCAATGTTCTCGGCGATGGTGCCGCCGAAGAGCCAGGTGTCCTGGAGGACCATGCCGATGTGGGCGCGCAGTTCCTCTCGGGGCATGGCGGCGATGTCGACGCCGTCCAGGGTGATCCGGCCGCCGCGGACCTCGTAGAAGCGCATCAGGAGGTTGACCAGTGTCGTCTTGCCGGCGCCGGTCGGGCCGACGATGGCGACGGTCTGGCCGGGGTGGACGGCCAGGGAGAGGTCCTCGATGAGGGGCTTGTCGTCGGAGTAGGAGAAGGAGACGGACTCGAAGGCGACGCGGCCGGTGACGTGCTCGGGGCGGGCCGGGCGCTCGGCTTCCGGGTCCTGCTCCTTGGCGTCGAGGAGTTCGAAGACCCGCTCGGCGGAGGCGACGCCGGACTGCACGAGGTTGGCCATGGAGGCGACCTGGGTCAGCGGCTGGCTGAACTGGCGGGAGTACTGGATGAAGGCCTGGACGTCGCCGATCGACAGGGCACCGGAGGCGACGCGGAGACCGCCGACGACGGCCACCAGGACGTAGTTCAGGTTGCCGATGAACATCATCGCGGGCTGGATGATCCCGGAAATGAACTGGGCCTTGAACCCGGCGGCGTAGAGCGCGTCGTTCTGCTCGCGGAAGAGCTCGGCGGACTCCCGCTGGCGGCCGAAGACCTTCACCAGGGAGTGCCCGGTGTACATCTCCTCGATGTGCGCGTTGAGCTTGCCGGTCGTCTTCCACTGCTGGACGAACTGCGGCTGCGCGCGCTTGCCGACCTTGGTGGCCACCAGGATGGAGAGGGGGACCGTGAGCAGGGCGACCAGGGCCAGCAGGGGCGAGATCCAGAACATCATGGCCAGGACGCCGACGATGGTCAGCAGCGACGTCACGATCTGACTGAGGGTCTGCTGCAGCGTCTGCTGGATGTTGTCGATGTCGTTGGTCGCCCGGGAGAGCACCTCGCCGCGCTGCTGCTTGTCGAAGTAGCTGAGCGGCAGCCGGGCGAGCTTCTCCTCGACCTGTTCGCGCATCCGGAAGACGGTCCGCTGGACGACGCGGGTGGCGATCCGGGCCTGGACGAAGCCGAAGAGCGAACCTCCTGCGTAGATCAGTGTGGTCCACAGCAGGACCGTGCCGACCGCGCCGAAGTCGATGCCGTGGCCGGGCACGACCGGCATCGCGCCGAGCATGTCGGCGAGCCCGCCCTGGCCATCGGCGCGCAGATGCGCCGCGGCCTGGGCCTTGGTGATCCCCTCGGGCAGCCGGCGGCCGACGATGCCGGCCATGATCAGGTCGGTGGCGTGCCCGAGGATCTTGGGGGCCGTCACGGTCAGCGCCACGCTCAGCACGCCCAGCAGCAGCCCGCAGGCGATGACGCCCCGCTCGGGCCGCATCTGGCGCAGCAGCCGCTTGCCGGAGCCCTTGAAGTCCATCGACTTCTCGGTGGGCTGGCCGCCCATCATGCGGCCGGGGCCCGCCATCGGGGCGGGCCCGCGTCGGGGTGCCGTCTTGGTCTCGGGGCCGGTGGAGGGCGCGGCGTCAGCCGCTCCGGTGGAGCCGGTGCGTGCACCGGACTCTTTGTCCGCGGTGGTCACGCCGCCTCCTGCTCGGTGAGCTGGGAGAGGACGATCTCCCGGTACGTTTCATTGCCGGCCATCAGCTCGGTGTGGGTGCCGGTGCCGACGACCCGGCCCTCGTCCAGCACGACGATCCGGTCGGCGCCGCGGATCGTCGACACCCGCTGCGCGACGATCACCACCGTCGCCCGGTCCGTCTCGCGGGAGAGCGCGGCCCGCAGCGCCGCGTCCGTGGCGTAGTCGAGGGCGGAGAAGGAGTCGTCGAAGAGGTAGATCTCGGGCTTGCGGACCAGTGCCCGCGCGATGGCCAGCCGCTGCCGCTGGCCGCCGGAGACATTGGAGCCGCCCTGCGCGATGGCGGCGTCCAGGCCGCCGTCCATCCGCTCGACGAAGTCGCGGGCCTGGGCGGTTTCGAGGGCGTGCCACAGCTCGTCGTCGGTGGCGTCGGGGTTGCCGTAACGGAGGTTGGTGGCGACCGTGCCGGAGAAGAGGTACGGCTTCTGGGGGACCAGGCCGATGGCCTTCGCCAGCGTCTCCTGGTCGAGGGTGCGCACGTCCTCGCCGTCCACCAGGACCGCGCCGCCGGTGGCGTCGAACAGCCGCGGTACGAGCCCGAGCAGAGTGGACTTGCCGGAGCCGGTGGAGCCGATGACGGCGGTGGTCTCGCCGGGACGGGCGGTCAGCGAGATGTCCTTGAGGACCGGCTCCTCGGCGCCCGGGAAGCGGAACTCGACGCCGCGGAGCTCCAGTTCGCCGTGCCGGCGCAGCTCGGTGACGGGATTGCGGGGCGGGACGACGCTGGTGTCGGTGCCCAGCACCTCCTGGATGCGCTCGGCGCAGACCTCGGCGCGCGGCAGCATCATCACCATGAACGTCGCCATCATGATCGACATCAGGATGTACATGAGGTAGCTGAGGAACGCCGTCAGCGCGCCGATCTGCATAGCGCCGCTGCCGATGCGCTGCCCGCCGAACCAGACGATGGCCACGCTGGAGAGGTTCACGATCAGCATGACCAGCGGGAACATCATCGACATCAGCCGGCCGGCGCGCAGCGAGACGTCGTAGAGATCGGTGTTGGCGCCGGCGAACCGCTCGCGCTCGTAGCGGTCGCGGACAAAGGCGCGGATGACGCGGATACCCGTGATCTGCTCGCGCAGCACGCGGTTGACGGTGTCGATCCGGGTCTGCACGCCGCGGAACAGCGGGCGCATCCGGCGCACGATCAGTGAGACGAGAATCCCGAGGACCGGGACGATGACCAGGAGCGTCCCGGAGAGCGTCACATCCTGGTTCAGCGCCATGACCACGCCGCCGACGCACATGATCGGCGCCGCGACCATCATCGTGAACGTCATCAGCACCAGCATCTGGACCTGCTGGACGTCATTGGTGGTGCGGGTGATCAGCGACGGCGCGCCGAAGGTGCCCATTTCCCGGGCGGAGAAGGACTGCACCCGGTCGAAGACGGCGGCGCGGACGTCCCGGCCGAGCGCCATGGCCGTACGGGCGCCGAAATAGACCGCACCGATGGCGCAGACGACCTGCAGCACCGTGACGGCGATCATGAAGCCGCCCAGGCGGAAGATAGCGCCCGTGTCCCCCTTCACGACACCGTTGTCGATGATGTCGGCATTGAGGGTGGGGAGATAGAGGTTTGCCAGGGTCTGGATCAGCTGGAGCAGCACGATCAGGGATATCGAGCGCCTATGGGGTCGCAGATGCGCCCGCGCGAGTCGGACCAACACGGATAGAGCGTAAGGGAAAAATTGCCTTCGGCAATCGAATATCCGGTTCCCCGCGGGCCGCACCGCAAGCCTCCGCCGGCGCTCGCCCGGAGCGGGGCCGGCCGCCGCGTACGCCATCATGGAGGCGGCAACGAAGGAGAAGGGGCCGTCGTGACAACAACTGGCACCGTGCGCTACTGGGCAGCGGCCAAGGCCGCGGCAGGTAAGGCCGAGGAGCCGTATGCGGCGAGCACGCTCGCCGAGGCGCTGGAGGCGGCGCGCGCCGCGCACGCCGCGAACCCGGAGTTCGCACACGTCCTGATGCGCTGCTCGTTCCTGGTGAACGGCACCGCCGTCGGCACCCGGGACCACGCAACGGTCGAACTGTCCCAGGGCGGCACCGTCGAGGTCCTGCCCCCGTTCGCCGGAGGGTGAGCACACGATCATGAGCGACAACCAGCCGCAGCAGTACCCCGGGTACCAGCCGCAGGATCCGTACGGGCCCGCATACGGGCCCCCGTACGGCGCGCAGCAGGCACCGCAGCCGTACGACCCCCCTCTGGAGCCCTCTGCGCAGCAGCAGTACGGGTACGGGCAGGAACAGGACCAGTACGGTCAGGCCCCGTACGGCACACCGCCTCCCGCGGAGAGCGCCCCCCTCCCCGCCCAGCACCACCAGGCCACCGCCGCGCCCCAGGAGCCGGCCGCCCGGCAGCATCCGCAGCAGGCGGCCCGGCCCGACGCCCCGCCCGCCCCCGCATCCACCGCGCACCTGGCCCCCAACCAGCGCGCCCGCGCCGAGGGCCGGTCGCCGATCATCGCGCCCGGCATGCAGCCGGCCGTGCTGACCGCCGTTCTCGCCGCCCTGCTCGCGCTGACCGCGCCGCTGGCCCGGCCGGTGCTGTGCGTGCCGGTGGTGCTGCTGCAGGCGGTCACGGCGGCCGGCTGGTTCCGGCTGAACGGCATGTGGCCCGCCCGCCAGGGCATCGCGCTCGCGTTCCTGGCCGGACTGACCACCGATGTCGCGCTGCTGGCCACCGACCGCGCGGCCGCGCCCGTGGTGGCCATCGGCACGCTCGGCGTGTGGTGCCTGTTCGTCCTCGTCCTCCAGCTGCGCAATCGCAGCAGCGCGGACGAGCGGATGTACGCACTGACCGCGGGCCTCGCCTCGACCGCGCTCGCGGTGCTCGCCTCCGGCCACCTGGCCGCGACGCCGCATGCGGTCGTGGTCGGCGCCGCCGCGGTCGCCGTCGCGACGCTCGCCCGTGCGCTGCCGCTGCCCTCCTTCGCCTCGGTGGCCGTCGCTCTGATGGCGGCCGCGGGCGCCGGTATCGGGGCCGGCCAGGTGACCGGCTTCGGGACGTCCGGCGCCCTGCTGGGCCTGGCGGCCGGCGGCTGCGCCCTGATCGGCCTGCGGGTCGCCAGCTACGACTACCCGTCGCGGTTTGTGCACATGACGGCCGGCGTGGCCCTGCCGCTCGCGCTCGCCGCACCCGCCGTCTACGTCCTGGGCCGCGCCCTGGGCTGAGCGAGGGCCACCGGGAGAGATCGCACCTCCCGGTGGCGGCCGGGCGCGCACGTCATGGGTCCTCGTCTAGGCTCCCCGGTGCGCAGGCAGGGGGCCTGCACCGTTTGCACCGATGACACGGCCGGGCGTCCGGCCCTTGTGTGGGGGTAATGGTTCGATGCGTGCACTACGCGTGCTGCTGTTCATCGTCGTCATACTCGGCGTGCTGTTCGTGGTCGGCGACCGCGTCGCGGTCAATTACGCCGAGGGCATGGCCGCGGACAAGATCCGCAGCAGTCAGGGACTGGACAAGACGCCAGAGGTCTCGATCAAGGGATTCCCGTTCCTGACCCAGATCGTCGGCCGCAATCTGACCGAGGTGGACGCCGAGCTCGGCGGCATGTCGGCCAGCGCCGAGGGGCGCACCCTGCGGGTGGAGAAGCTGACCGCGCAGTTCCACGACGTCGCGCTGGGCAGCGACTACACCTCCATCCAGAGCGCCGCCTCGGCCACCGGAAAGGCCCAGATCTCGTACGCGGACCTGACCAAGGCGGCGGGCGGCGACGTCAAGATCAGCTACGCCGGTGAGAAGAACGGCCGCAGCCAGGTGAAGATCTCGCCGAACGTCTCCGGCATCCCGTTCGTCGGCTCCCTCGACGTGACCGGCTCCCTCACCGTCAGCGGCAATACGGTCAAGCTGCGCGCCGACGAGATCCCGGCGATGTGCGAGGCCAGCCGGCTCTGCCGGTCGACCGTGCGCTCGCAGACGGACCACGAGTGGAAGCTGACGCAGCTGCCCGGCAACCTGAAGCTGGACAAGGTGGTGACGACGGCGGGGGGCATCTCCCTCACCGCCTCCGGGACGAACGTGAAGATTCCCAGCTGACGGGGCTGCCCGAGCCGACCGTACGTCCGCGCGGCGGGTCGCCCCACCGGCCCGCCCCACGTGCCCCACAGCGCCGTCCATTTCCTGAGACGGCACCGTCCGAACACCAGACCCCCCACCCGCGCACCGCGCGCCGTGTCCCCTTCGGCGCCCCCTCTCGGCACCCTCGCATCCCACATCGCGGACAATCACGTCTCGCCATATGACACGCCGGTGACATGCCCGGCCGTCCGTCCCTACGATCGGTGCCATGCAGAGCGCATTGAGCGGTCTCCGTCCGCGGAGACAAGCGGTACTCACGAAGCGGCGGGCAGTCGACCTGTGCCGCGTCGCCGCCATGCTCTGTCGCCCTGCCTGACGGGCACTTCGCACCCGTCGTCGCCCGCTCGGCCCCACGGGCCGTCCCCCGCGAGTCCCCCGCACAGCGCCGCGCACATCACCCCCTCGCGCAGACCTCCCGTCCGGCGAGGTGCCGCAGCGCGTATACGGCCTACCCGCGTGCAAATCTGCCACTGCCCCCCGCAACTGCCCCGGAGGAGAAGAAAATGAGCCGTAGCGACGTCCTCGTAGACGCCGACTGGGTCGAGGCCCACCTCGAGGACCCGAAGGTCGTGATCGTCGAGGTCGACGAGGACACCTCGGCCTACGACAAGAACCACATCAAGAACGCGGTCCGCATCGACTGGAAGAAGGACCTCCAGGACCCGGTGCGCCGCGACTTCGTCGACCAGGAGGGCTTCGAGAAGCTCCTCTCGGCCAAGGGCATCGCCAACGACGACCTCGTCGTCCTCTACGGCGGCAACAACAACTGGTTCGCCTCCTACGCCTACTGGTACTTCAAGCTCTACGGCCACGGCAGCGTCAAGCTGCTCGACGGCGGCCGCAAGAAGTGGGAGCTGGACTCGCGCGACCTGGTCGACGGCGCGCAGGTGCCCGAGCGCCCGGCCACCGAGTACAAGGCGAAGGCCCAGGACACCTCCATCCGTGCCTTCCGTGACGACGTCGTCGCCGCGATCGACAACCTCAACCTGGTCGACGTGCGCTCCCCCGACGAGTTCAGCGGCAAGCTGCTCGCGCCTGCTCACCTCCCCCAGGAGCAGTCGCAGCGCCCCGGCCACGTGCCCAGCGCCCGCAACATCCCGTGGTCGAAGAACGCCAACGACGACGGCACCTTCAAGTCGGACGACGAGCTCAAGGCCCTCTACCAGGAGGAGTCCGTCGACCTGGCGAAGGACACCATCGCCTACTGCCGCATCGGTGAGCGCTCCGCGCTGACCTGGTTCGTGCTGCACGAGCTGCTCGGCCAGACCAACGTCAAGAACTACGACGGTTCCTGGACCGAGTACGGCTCGCTGGTCGGCGTGCCGATCGAGCTCGGCGCCAACAAGTAGTCCCCCAGAGCTTTTCCCTTACCCCTCAAGGAAGTACCCCTATGTGTGGAGCACAGGCCGGCGGCCCCGACGCCTCGACCATCAAGCCCGGTGAGACCACCATCCAGGGCAGCGTGACCCGCGACGGCCAGCCCGTCACCGGCTACGTCCGCCTCCTGGACAGCACCGGCGAGTTCACCGCCGAGGTCCCCACCTCGGCAACCGGACAGTTCCGGTTCTACGCGGCCGAGGGCACCTGGACGCTGCGTGCGCTCGTCCCGGGCGGCACCGCCGACCGCACCGTCGTCGCCCAGCAGGGCGGCCTGGCGGAGGTCGCCATCGCCGTCTGAGGCGATCCGTACGGCCGGAGGGCCGCACCCCGGGGTTTGGACGCCTTGTGGGGGTGCGGCCCTCCGCGCTCCGCCGACCGGCTTCCACCCGGTGAGCCGCGGATTTACGGTGGAGTTATGTACGCGCACCGCCGGCTGCCGGCGCCGCAACGCCGCCATCGCAGGTACTTCATCCTGATGGGCGTGTGCCTGGTGCTGTTCGTGCTGGCGTGGAGTGTGGTGCGGCTGTGGTCCGTTCCGGTCGCGGTCGGGATGTGTGTCGTCGCCATGGTCATTCCGCCCGTCGCGGCGATCATCGGCAACCGCCGCGAGCCCGGCGAACGCTGGTGGGACGAGAGCGGCGACCCGGAGTCCGACCGCTGGTGGCGCGAGCTGGACGACCGGGACGACGAGCAGCACCCGCAGTAGCCCGGCGGCCTCTGCGAAGTCGGTGCACCAGGAGGTCAGTACACCAGCGCCTGCACGCCCTCCGGCATGATCTCGCTGACGAAGAGCTGGGAGCCGGCGATCCCCGCCTTGTCGATCAGGTCCTTCTGCTCGATGCCACGCCGCGCCGCGCACTGGGTGCACACCGTGATCGCCCCGCCGCCCGCGAGGATCCCGTCGATCAGCTCCGGCAGCGGCGCGGAATGCGGCAGTTCGAACTCGGCCGCCCGCCCCGGCAGCGCGAACCACGCCGACTCCCCGGTCAGCCACAGCGACACCTCGACGCCGCTGGCCACCGCCACCGCCGCCACCGTGAACGCCTGTGAGCACCGCTCGGGCGCGTCCGCACCCGCCGTCACCTTGATCACGAGCTTCTTCGCCATACGGCAAGAGTAGGCCTCGGATCACGGATGGGCGTGCCCCCTTGCTCCTCCAGAGCTCGGGGCGGACCTCACAGCGCCGCCGTCACCGGCGGCGACTAGACTCACAGGCGGTCCGTTACACCACACTCCGCCCAAGGAGCGCGCTCGTGCTTGAGGCAGTCTTCACCACCCTGCTCGTTCTGGTCGCCGTCGGCGTGATTGCCTTCGCCGGGCTGACCTGGAAGAAGCTGTACCAGGGCCAGCGCTGACCGTCCGCCCGTCTTCTACAGAGATCGCCTGAGCTCTCATGATCGAGATCCCGTCCGACCTGAACCCGGCCCTGGTGCCGCTCGCCTTTCTCCTCGGCCGCTGGGAGGGTGCCGGCGTCGCCGACTTCCCGGGCACCGAGAAGTGCAACTTCGGGCAGGAGGTCACCTTCAGCCACGACGGCCGTGACTTCCTCGAATACACCGCACACAGCTGGGTGCTCGACGGCGAGGGCAAGATGGTCCGCCCGCTGGAGTCCGAGAGCGGCTACTGGCGCATCGACGCGGACCGCAAGGTCGAGGTCGTGATGATCCGTGACCAGGGCGTGGCGGAGGTCTGGTACGGCGAGCTGGCCGACAAGAAGCCGCAGATCGACCTGGCCACCGACGCCGTCGCGCGCACCGCCGCGGCCGGCCCGTACAGCGGCGGCAAGCGGCTCTACGGCTATGTCAACAGCGACCTGATGTGGGTCGGCGAGAAGACCACCCCGGACGTGCCGCTGCGCCCGTACATGTCGGCGCATCTGAAGAAGGTCGCCGGCCTGAAGGAGTGGGCGGAGAGCCTGCCCGACGACATGCCCGACGGGGTCTCCTTCTTCCGCCCGGACGGCACGCCCTACGAGGGCTGACCAGCACCATCAGCATGACGCGCCCCGCGGGGGAAGTCCGGTGAGAGTCCGGCGCTGACTGTTCCTATACGAGTTGGCCGGTGTTGGCCGAACTATCGTGAACCGGACTGGGTCCGGTTGCGCCCCGAACGGTCTTGGGCGCGGGGAACAGCGCGAGCTGGTCGCTTCGGCTCCGGCAGGTCTTGGCGCCTTGGTGTGGCGTGCCTGTGGTCCTGGGCGGGCTCGCGGTCCCGCGCGCCCTGGGGCGGGGTACGGTCTGGCCGGTAGCTCTCCGCGCCGCCATCCTCTGGTGGTGGGCGGTCACACCTGGCCGACGCCGTAGCCCGTGTCCCAGGGCGCGTCTTCCGATGGCCACCGACGCGGCATGATGCCTGGTGGCGCTGGTCTTCGATTGCTGCTGGAGCGGTGTGTGCCAGTGCTGGCCGCCCCAGCGGGAGGTATAGGCCGGATCCACGGCGACCACGAGCAGGCCCCGGTGGTAGGCCATGCCGCGCAGGCGCTCGCGGAAGCGAGCGGTGGGAATTGCCGCTACCGTGCGGCGGAACCGCTTGCCTCGCTTGCCGCGCCCCATGGTCTCCCGCCCTGCGGCGCGAGCATCGGCGAAGCCGAGGTTCTCGATCGCGATACCGGCACAGCCGTGCCGCTCGGCCAGGCGCAGGAGTTCACTGATCGCGGCCCGTAGGCGCCCGTCGCGCTGGGAGGCCGGGCCGGTCAGGTCGGTGGTGACGGTGAACGGCTGACCGATGGGGTTGCCGTGGCGGTCGATGACGCAGGCGGCGAGGTGGTCGGCGTTGAGGTCCACCCTCAGCAGCCGCCCCCCTCTCGCGGCGAGCTCATCTGGGGTGGGCGGCACAGAAGCCGGGGTGGACCAGGACGCGTCCAGGTACCAGCGGTCGCGAACCGGGTCGTGCGCGATGTCGTAACGCACCGCACGGTGGGAGATTACGCGGTCCAGCCACTCATCCCGCCTGTGGTGGAAGCCGGCCGTGCAGGTCAGCCGATAGCGGCCCCGCGGGGCGTTGGCCAGGTGCCGCAGTGGTTCGGGCAGCACGAGCGCCACACTGCCGTCGGCCGGGTCCACGGTGATCGTGTAATTGCCATGCGGGGCACCGGACTCCCCGTCGGCGGTGAGGAACATGCGGGCCGCATCCCACCTGCGGCGCCACTGCTCCTTGGTGAGGCCCGCCTCGTCGAGACGATGCCGCACCTTCGCCAGCCGCCGGCCGCCCACCACGACCACCGCATGGCCGGCCTCGATACGCCGCTCCACGCCAGCCAGACGCCCGGTCAGCACGCTCAAGCGGCGTTGCTTCTCGAAGCGTTCGGCCTGGTCGGCGTAGCCGCGTACACCGTGCTCGCGGCCCCCGCACCCCGCCTTTAGACGGGCCGACAGCTTGCCCACCGCGCGACGCAGTCCAGCCCGCTCGTCGTACAGGCAACGCTTCGACAGCTGGTACTGGTCCTCGCTGACGCGCGTGATCGCTCCCGCCCAGCGCGAGGACGACACCGCCGTCAGCCCCCTCTTCCGCCCCGCCCGCCGAGTCTCCTTCGCTGGGACATCTCCGATACGGACCCGCTTGGCCAGATCAGCCCGCGCCAGACGGCCAAGGTGCTCCCCGACTTGTCGCAGCACGTCCACATCGCCAGCGGACACGCGCAACCGGTCCCGGATCCGAGCACCACACGGCGCAGCCACCGTGAACGGAGCGGCCAGCGTCCGCAACTCCCGCTTCCCCCGCGCCACGCCCCTCCCCTCCCATCGACACCCGCGAACACGAACATTCGCACTGCGAACAACAATCCACTCTTCCGTCGGCACCTGCTAGCAAACAACACCAGAGCCACCCATACGGGTGATCAGACGACCAAGCATGACCAACAGCCATGACAACAGTTGCCAACACATAGGCCGGGCAACCGGCCGGCGTATCCGCCGTCCCGCCGCCCTGCTCACCGCCCTCGCGCTGGCCGCCCTCACCGGCTGCGGCGCCCGGGTCTCCGCCGGGGACGAGGACGCCGCCGCGCCCTCCGGCCACTACCCGGTCACCATCGACAACTGCGGCGTCCGGACGACGTACGCCAAGGCGCCCCGGCGCGTGGTCACCAACGACGTGGGCATCGCCGACCTCATGTTCGCGCTCGGTCTGGAGGACCACATGGCGGGGTACGTCATGCCCGCCTGCCGGGGCGATGTGGACGCCGTCCCGTGGCGGGCCGCCTACGACAAGGTGCCCTGGCTGTCCAAGAAGGCCATCACCAAGGAGATCGCCCTGGACGCCAGGGCCGATTTGGTCTTCGCGGGCTGGAACTACGGCTTCGGCGAGGAGAGCGGTGTCACCCCCGCCTCCCTGAAGAAGCTCGGCATCGGCAGCTACGTCCTGACCGAGTCGTGCCGCAACGGCACCTCGGGCAGCTCGCGCGGGGTGATGCCGCCGCTGGAGGCCCTCTACACCAACCTGGAGACGCTGGGGAAGATCTTCGACGTTCGGGACCGGGCCGCCGCCTTGATCAAGACGTACCGGAAACAGATTGCCGAGGCGCAGGCCAAGGCCCCGAAGAAGGGCGAGCGGCCCTCGGTCTTCCTCTACGACGGCGGCGAGGACAAGCCGCTGACGTCGGGCGCATACGCCGGCCCGCACGACATCATCACCAAGGCGGGCGGCAACCACGTCATGAAGGACCTCAAGGACTCCTGGACGACGGTCGGCTGGGAGACCGTCGTGGAGCGCAACCCCGACGTCATCGTGATCAACGATTACGGCACCCCCAGCGCCGAACGGAAGAAGTCATTCCTTCAGTCCTACGCGCCCCTCGCGCAGGTCTCGGCGATCAAGCACAACCGCATTTACGTCATGGATTACGCCGATCTGGTCGAGAGCCCGCGCAATCCCGCCGCCGTCACGGCGCTGGCCGGCTATCTGCGGAACGTACGAAGAGGCTGACCGCCCTCCTACACTGGGGGCGTGGTAACCACCGACTGGCAGAGCGACCTCCGCAGGCGCGGGTACCGCCTGACCCCACAGCGCCAGCTCGTCCTGGAGGCCGTGGACAGGCTGGAGCACGCCACCCCCGACGACATCCTCACCGAGGTACGCAAGACGGCGGGCAGCGTGAACATCTCCACGGTCTACCGGACCCTGGAGCTGCTGGAGGAGCTCGGCCTGGTCAGCCATGCGCACCTCGGGCACGGCTCGCCGACGTACCACCTGGCCGACCGCCATCACCACATCCATCTGGTCTGCCGGGACTGCACGGAGGTCATCGAGGCGGACCTTTCGGTGGCCGAGCCCTTCACCGCCCAACTGCGCGAGCAATTCGGCTTCGAGACCGATATGAAGCACTTCGCGATCTTCGGGCGGTGTGCGGCGTGCACGGAGAAGGCCACTCGGAAGCAGCCCTAGGCGCGCCGTAGGCTGGCTCCATGAAGAGCCCTCTGCTGTCGCTGCCCGGTGCCGTCCCCGCCGAGGCCCCCGACGAAGGCGTCGCCGCGCATTACGGCGATCTCTTCCGGGAGCAACGCGCCCTCGCCGACGGCTCCGGCTTCGTGGATCTCTCACACCGCGGCGTGGTCACCGTCACCGGCCCCGAGCGGCTGAGCTGGCTGCATCTGCTGCTCACCCAGCACGTCAGCGAGCTGCCGCCCGGCCACTCCACCGAAGCGCTGATCCTCTCCGCGCACGGCCACATCGAGCACGCGCTCTATCTCGTCGACGACGGCGAGACGACGTGGCTGCACACCGAGCCCGGCAACCAGGAGGCGCTGATCGCCTACCTGGAAAGCATGAAGTTCTTCTACCGCGTCGAGGTCGCCGACCGCACCGACGAGATCGCCGTCGTGCATCTGCCGGCCGGCTCCATCGCCGAGGTGCCCGAGAACGCCGTCGCACGCGAGACCCCGCACGGCCGCGACCTCTTCCTGCCCCGCGCCGAGCTGGAGGCCTTCGCCGCCGCGCACGGTCCCGCGATCGGCATCCTGGCCCTCGAAGCCCTGCGCGTCGAGGCGCACCGCCCCCGCCTGGGCCTGGAGACCGACCACCGCACCATCCCGCACGAGCTGGGCTGGATCGGCACCGCCGTGCACCTGCAGAAGGGCTGCTACCGCGGCCAGGAGACCGTCGCCCGCGTCCACAACCTGGGCAAGCCACCGCGCCGCCTGGTCTTCCTCCACCTGGACGGCAGCGAGGTCCATCTCCCGCCGCACGGCACCCCCGTACGCCTGGCCTCAGAAGGCGAGGAAGGCCGCCAGCTCGGCTTCATCACCACCTCCGCCCGCCACCACGAACTCGGGCCGATCGCGCTGGCCCTGGTCAAGCGGAACGTCCCGGTGGACGCGGGGCTGATGGCCGGGGGGACGGCGGCGGCGCAGGAGGTCGTGGTCGAGCCGTAGCGGCGTGCGGCCCATCGGGGCGCGAGGAGGGCGCTAGACCTCCACCAGGACCGTGAACGGCCCGTCATTCGTCAGCGAGACCTTCATGTCGGCGCCGAAGCGGCCGGTTTCCACCCGGGCGCCCAGGGCGCGGAGTTGGGCGACGACCTCGTCGACGAGGGGTTCGGCGACCGGGCCGGGGGCGGCGGCGTTCCAGGTGGGGCGGCGGCCCTTGCGGGCGTCACCGTAGAGAGTGAACTGGCTGATCACCAGGAGCGGCGCCCCGTTGTCCGAACAGGACTTCTCGCCCTGCAGGATCCGGACCGACCACAGCTTGCGGGCGAGCTGTGCCGCCTTCTCGCGGGTGTCCTCGTGGGTGACCCCCACCAGCACACACAGCCCTTCACCGACGATCTCCCCGACCGTCTCGCCCGCCACCTCGACGCGTGCGCCGTCCACTCTCTGCACCACAGCTCGCATACGCGCCATCATGCCCCGAGGCGATCGGCGTTCGGACGGCCGTGCCCCTACAGGGGCCGTTCGGGTGCCCTCTCCCTGCACACGGACCGCCCAGAGTGGCACGATGCGTGCACGTGGTGCGTTTCATGGACAACATGCCCTGGATGCCGCACCGGACGAGGGGACGGAACGACTCATGAGCACTGCCGGATCCGGGCAGACACCCGGTCCCGTACCAACCGCCCGTACGACCCCGACCGCACCGCCGGCCGCCCGTACGAGACCGACCGCCCCGGAGACGCCCACCCCACTGACGCCCCCCACCGCCCTGACGACCACGACCACGGCAACGGCTCGTGTCGAGCCCGCCCGCACCGAGGATGGCCCCATGCCCCAGGCAGGCCAGGCACCGCACCCCCGCCCACCGCAGCAGCGCGACCGCTTCCGCCCCGTCACCCCGCCCGATCTGTCCGGTCTGGGGCTGCCGGAGCTGAGGGTGGTGCGGCGCGACTCGCAGCAGGAGGAGGCCGATCTGAGCTATCTGCGGCGGCTGCTGCAGGGCCGGATCGACATCCTGCGGGCCGAGATCGCCCATCGGACCGTGCCGCACCTGCCGCTGCTGGACCGCCTGCCGGAGATCCTGGCGGACGTCCCGTCGCGGCATCGCTCCTCGGCCCGGCATGTGACGCTGGGCACGCCGCACAGCGAGGAGTACCGGCAGCTGGCCGAGGAGATGCTCGGTGAGGTGGAGCTGTCCGACCTGAGCGCGCGGACGGACGAGGAGCTGCATGCGGCGATGGCCCGGCTGGTCCGCTACGAGCACCAGATCTCGCGGCGCCGCCAGTCCCTGCAGCGGACGGCCGACGATTGCAGTGCGGAGATTGCCCGCAGGTACCGTGAAGGCGAAGCACAAGTCGACGACCTGCTGTCCTGACCGGGCCACAAGCTCCCGGGGCGCGGGTCCACCTCCTGCGGAAGGCCGCCGATGCCCTCGCCCACCCCGATAGCCGGGCAGTCCCCGGAATCCTCTGTCTCCCCCGTCCTCGCCGAGGTCGTCCGTTCCGGCTTCGTCGAGGGCCGCCACCGCGGCTCCCTGGTGGTTTTGGCGGCCGATGGCAGTGTGGAGTGGGCACTCGGCGACATCGCCGCCCCGGTCTTCCCCCGCTCGACGAACAAGCCCATGCAGGCCGCGGCCGTGCTGCGGGCGGGCCTGGACCTGACGGAGGAGCGGCTGGCGCTGACCGCCGCGAGCCACTCCGGCGAGCCCTTCCACCTCGAGCTCGTCCGCACCATGCTCACCGAGCACGGCCTGAGCGCCGGGCAGCTGCAGACGCCGCCCGACCTGCCGCTGGACCCGGCGGAGGCGGAGGCCTACCTGGCCGCGGGCAACGTCCGCGACCCGCTCGCCATGAACTGCTCCGGCAAGCACACCGCGATGCTGGCCGCCAGCGCCCTCAACGGCTGGCCGCTCGACTCCTACCTGGACCAGGACCACCCGCTCCAGCAGCTGGTCCTGGAAGGCGTGCGCGCGGCGAGCGGCGAGGACGTCGCGCACATCGGCACGGACGGCTGCGGCGCGCCCCTGATGTCCTTGTCGCTGACCGGCCTGGCCCGCGCCTTCCGGCACTTCGTGCTGGCCGCTCCCGGCACTCCGGAGCGCCGGGTCGCGGACGCGATGCGCGCCCACCCCCAGTACGTCGCCGGCACCCGCCGCCCCGACACCTGGCTGATGCAGGCCCTGCCCGGCACCCTGTCCAAGATGGGCGCCGAGGCCGTCCAGGCGCTGGCTCTGCCCGACGGCCGGGCGCTGGCCTTCAAGATCGACGACGGTGCGACCCGCACCCTTGGCCCGGTGCTGGCACGCGTCCTGCGCCAGATGGGCATCGAGGACCCGGTCCTCGACCGCATCGCGGACGCTCCGCTGCTGGGCGGCGCCGCGCGGGTGGGGGAGATACGCGCGGCGTTCTGACGACGGGGCCCGTGCCGCGCGGGCGGCGTCGGGCACCCTGGCTCCGCCGGCCGGCGCGGGCTCGCGCGGCTCGCGCCGAACTGCCCACCCGGTCGGCCGAACTCACCCTGGATGTCGGCGAGTTGGGTGTGCTCTACCTGGGCGACACGTCCGCCACCCGGCCGGCGGCGCCGGGCCGGACCGGCGAGGAGCGGCCGGGCGCGCTCGGCACCGTCGACACGCCGCTGCACACGGCCCGGCGTCCGTGGCGCCCCGACATGTTCCGAGCGGGCGCGGTGGCGGCGGCCGGACGGCGGCCCACCGGGCGGGCGGGGCGGGATCGCCACCGAAACCGCGGCCAGGACCGCTGCCCCGTACCCCCTGGCCTGCATAAGGTGGCGAGGACAGACCACAGTGCACACGTGTCCCGGTGCACCCCGCGCACCGGGACACCACCACCACAGCAGGAGGCCGGCGACCATGAGCGACGCGAATTCCGAGCCGCAGGGGCCCGAGGCGATCGAGCACGCGCACGACCCCGAGGTGCTGCAGCTCGCGGCCAAGGTGTTCGACCTGGCACGGCACGGTGACACGGACACCGTTGCCGCATACGTGGACGCGGGCGTGCCCGCCAACCTGACGAACGACAAGGGCGACTCGCTGCTGATGCTCGCCGCCTACCACGGCCACGCGGACACCGTGGAGGTCCTGCTGCAGCGCGGCGGCGACGCCAACCGCGCCAACGACCGGGGCCAGACGCCGCTCGCCGGTGCGGTCTTCAAGGGCGAGGACGAGGTCATCAAGGTCCTGGTCGCGCACGGCGCGGATCCGGCGGCGGGCACGCCCTCAGCCATCGACACCGCGCGGATGTTCGAGAAGACGGAACTGCTGAAGCTGTTCGGCGAGCAGTGATCCGGTGACGCGGCTTGACCTCAAGATTGCTTGAGGTCCTAGCGTCGGGGCCTGACGGCAACACCGCCGCGCGCGCACTCACCGGCGCGCTCCCGCCACGAAGGGCCCCACATGTCCGAGCAGCGCCACACCCTCGCCGTGATCGTCGGCAGCACCCGGGAGGGCCGGTTCGCGCCCGTCATCGCGAACTGGTTCACCCGGCAGGCCGAGACCCACCCCCACATCGACGTCGACGTCATCGACCTGGACGCCATCCGCCCGTACGAGCTGCGCGGCGGCACCGAGGCGTACGAGTCCTTCGCCAAGCGCGTCGACCAGGCGGACGCGTTCGTCGTGATCACCCCGGAGTACAACCACTCCTTCCCTGCCCCGCTCAAGCACGCCGTCGACCTGCTGCGCGCCCAGTGGCAGGCCAAGCCGGTGGGCTTCGTCTCGTACGGCGGGATCTCGGGAGGCCTGCGCGCCGTCGAGCAACTCCGGCTGGTGTTCGCCGAGTTGCACGCCACCACGGTGCGCGAGACGGTCAGCTTCCCGCTCGCCGGCAACCTCTTCGACGACCAGGGCCGGCTGCACGACCCCGCACCGGCGGCGCGGGCCGCCGACGCCCTGCTGAAGCAGCTGACCTGGTGGGCGGTGGCGCTCCGGGAGGCCCGGCTGGCGCGGCCGTACGGGGTGTAGCCCGGCTACTCCCCCGCCGGGCCGATCGTCCGGTCGACAAGCGCCGAGATCAGCCCGTCCGTCTCCTCGGCCGGCACCACACCCGGCAGCGTGAGCTGTTCCAGCATCAGCCCGGTCATCGCGAGATAGATGAGCACCACGGCCGTACGGTCACCCGGCAGCTCGCCCTCCAGGTGGAAGCGGATGTCCTCGTCGAGCGTCTCGCGAATGACGCGGGCCAGCTCCGCCCGCAGCTCGGGCCGCCGGGTCGCCTCCAGGCGCAGCTCCAGCATCGCCAGATAGCCCGTCCGGTTCTCCGTCACCCGGCGGTTGATCCAGTGCATCAGCTCGGCCACCAGCGCCCGGCTCGGCGGTGCCGCCATCGCCGCGGTGACCTCGTCCGGGTCGGGGGCGATGCGCTGATGAATCTGCCCGGTGACCTGGGCGAGCAGGTCGTCCCGGCTGGAGAAGTAGTTGGACGCCGTGCCGCTCGGCACCGCCGCGGCCGCATCAACGGCCCGGAAGGTCAGCCCCCGCGCGCCCTCCCGCGCCAGGACCTCGATCGCCGCGTCCACCAGGGCCGTACGCCGCTCAGGATTGCGCACCATCTGCAACGCCTCCTCGCCTTCCCGATTCCCGGAAACCGCTTGCAACCACTACAGCAAGAGTACTACAAATGAAGCACTACAGCCGAAGTGGTTAATCGGTTGCGGCCTCGGCCTGCGCTGCGCGACCACACGGCACCGCATTCACCCCCGCACCCGCCCCGAGGAGACCTCCATGCGATTCACCAAGCTCGGCACCGCCCTGCTCACCGACGACGTCACCGTCAGCACGCGCTTCTACGCCGCCCACTTCGATGGTGGACGACGCCGCGGCCGAGGAAGCCGCCCTGCGCGCCAAGGGCGTCCCGATAGCCGAACCGCTGCGCGACGAGCCCTGGGGGCAGCGCCGCTTCAACGTCTGGGGCCCCGAGGGCACGCTGATCGAGGTGCTGCAGAACATCGACCCCGACCCGGAATGGCCGGCAGCACAAGGCCTGTGACGCCCTGTCCCTGTCGCTGTCCCTGTCCCTGACCCTGACCTTTCCCGCGGATAATGACCCTTCGGTCAGGGCGACTTCAGGGGCCACGGGGCATGAGCGCACGCAAGGGTCCGTACGAATGCGGTCTGGACGCCGCCGTGGACGTGATCGGCGGGAAGTGGAAGGTGCTGCTGCTGTGGGCGCTGGCGGAGAGCCCGCGGCGGTTCGGCGAACTGCGCCGGGAGCTGCCGAAGATCAGCGAAAAGGTGCTGGCCCAGCAGCTGCGCGAGATGGAGGCCGACGCCATCGTCCACCGCACGGTCTACGACCAGGTCCCGCCCAAGGTCGAGTACTCCCTCACCGACCTCGGCGCCTCCCTCAATGAGGCGCTGGCTCCCCTCGGCGCCTGGGGCCGCACCCACCTGTCCCACCTGGAAGCCACCTACCCGCAGCGCCATCCGGCCGGGGACTGAGCGCCCTCGCGGCGTACCGCTCCCGCGCGGCGCTCGCCGGCTCGGGGCGGGACCGCGCCGTGCCGCTCGATGCCGTCTGCCCCGGTGCTGAGGGTGGTTCATGGGCGGTTCTCCCACCATTGGTGACAACCGGAAGTTGTCGGTTGTGCTGGTTCGTTGTTGGATCGCGGGGTGGGCGCGGGGGTTGCATCGCGCTCATGCAAAGACTGATTCCCACGAGGGAAGCGGCGCGCACGGTCGCCTGCGCCGAGGCCCCCCAGCCCGTGCCGGAGCCCGGCGAAGCCTTGGTCGACCTGTGCGAGCGCCGGATACGCGGCAAGGCTGTCCTGGTGACAGGAGGAGCACGATGAGCGCCACCGAGTTCGCCGCCGCCCAGTGGACACGCGCCACCGGCGCGGGCGTCGACCCCCACGAGTACCGCCGCGTCACCGATGGCCTCACCTCCGTCGCCGACTGGGGACCGTCCTTCCTGCGCACCGGACTCGCCTACCTCCAGCGCGCGGAGGGCGCGGGATCGTCCGCCGTCTCGGCGGGTGAGCACCTGCTGATGGCGGCCCGGTGGTTCCACCTCGCCACGCTGGCGCCGTATGCGCAGGCCAGTCGTGCCGCCGTCGAAGCGGACCACGCCTTGAGCAGGGCGCTCAAGGTTCTGGAGCCCGGTGCGCGGCGCGTGAGCGGCGAGGGATTCACGGGCTGGCTGCGCGGTCCCTCCGACGCGCCCGGCACCGTGGTCGTCGTCCCCGGCCTGGACTCGGCCAAGGAAGAGTTTCTCGATCTGGTGTCCGCGCTGCTGGCCAGAGGGCTGGCCGTGTTCGCGATGGACGGCCCAGGGCAGGGCGTGCGCGCGGCCACGACGGCTCTTGTGCCGGACTACGAACAGGTCGTGGGCCGGGTCATCGACGCCCTCGGCGTCGCACGCATCGGACTCGTCGGCATGAGTCTGGGCGGCTACTTCGCGGCCCGGACCGCGGCGCTGGAGCCGCGCGTGGCGGCGGCCGCGACCGTCAGTGGTCCCTTCCGCCTCGACTGGGAGGAACTGCCCCCGCCCGTACGGGACATCATGGCCCGACGCACCGGCGGACCCGACGCGGCCCGCGCGTTCGCCCGCCACGTGGACCTCGCCGCCCTGGCACCCCGCATCGCGGCCCCGCTGCTGGTCGTGGACGGAGACCGGGACGTCATCCCCGGCGTGACGAACGGCGAGCCCCTGGCCCGTCTGGCACCGCACGGCACCTACCTGTCCGTCCCGCACGGCGACCACCTCCTCGGCAACGCGCGGCCCGACTGGCTGCCCTCCCTCAGCGACCACATCAGTCACGCACTGACGGGAGCACGGGCCTGAACCGCTTCTCTGACCGGCGGCGGCCAGGGCTTTCGGCGGCCCGGCCGGCGGGGCACGAACGACCAGGTCAGCGCCGCGCCTGCGCCCCCTGGCCGGACGTTCCGGCGGCGGCCGGCCGTTCCTGCAGCGCCCAGCCGTTCCCGTCCGGATCGCTGAAGTAGACGAACGAGTTCCACGGCTCGCCGGGCCCGTCCGCCATCGCCCCGTTCTCCACGTGCTGCACGGGGCCGGCCGGCACGCCCCGCTCCACCAACTGGGCGCGGGCCGCCGCGATATCGGGGACGACCAGCTGCAGCCCCTGCACCGACCCCGGCTCGGGCTCCGCGATGCCCGCACCCGCGGCGATGACGATGGAACAGCCCGACCCGGGCGGCGTCAGCTGCACGATGCGCACGTCCGTGCCGACGCGGGTGTCGTGATCGACGACGAATCCCATCTGCTCGCTGTAGAAGCGCTTGGCCCGGTCGATGTCGGACACCGGAACCGGCACCAGTTCGAGCTTCCAGTCCATGCCCATGGCGCGTCGTCCTTCCGTCGCGGCGACGCACAAAAGTCTAGGCAGCGGGCGGCGGATGCGCTTGTCCTCGCGCCTGCGCCCCCATCCGCGCCCCGTCTGCCCCGTCTGCACCCGCATCCGCACTCGCCTCCGTGCGCATGAACCCTTGACGGAGTGAGTACTCACTCCGTACCGTGAATGTCATGACGCCACGGAATCCAGGAACGCCGCAAGCCGCCGAGAAGCCGCACACGCCAGAGACCGCCCCCGCCGCCACCCCCCGTCGCCGCGCTCCCGGCATGAGCATCGACCAGCGCCGCATCATGATCGTGACGGCCGCGCTGCCGCTCGTCGCGGAGTACGGCGGGGCCGTCACCACCAGCCAGATCGCCCGCGCCGCCGGAATCGGGGAGGCCACGATTTTCCGGGCGTTCAAGGACAAGGACGAGGTGCTGGACGCCTGTGTCGCGGAGGCGGTCGGCACGGACCATGTGCTGCGCGAGCTCGCCTCCATCGACCTGGCCGAGCCCCTCGAGATACGGCTGACGGAGGCGGCCGAGGCGCTGCATGCCCATCTGGCGCGGGTGGGCGCCGTCGTCGGCTCGCTGCACGCCTCCGGGCACCGCCGCGGCCGCGAACCCGGCGGCTCCGCCCATCCGGCCGACCGCCCGCCGCCGGAAGGGCCGGCGCCGGACAGGCGGGCGCAGTCCGTCACCGCGCTGCGCAACGGCGTCATCGAGCTGATCGAGCCCGACCAGGACGCCCTGCGCCTGCCGCCGGCGAAGGTCGCCTCCGCCTTCCTCGGCCTGCTCTTCACCCGGATGCAGACCCCGGTCGCCGAGGAAGACGCCCCGCTGTCGCCCGAAGAGCTCATCGCCGTACTGCTGCACGGCACTCTCCACCAGCCCGGGAGCGCCCGATGACCATCAGCCTCAACCACACCATCGTCCCGGCCGTCGACCACCGCGCGGCCGCCCGGCACTTCGCGACGGTCATGGGGCTCGAGGAGCTCCCGCCGGCCGGGCGTGGGGGTACCTCCCGTTCGAGCGAAGCCGAGAACGGGGGAGGGCACTTCGCCCCGGTCCGCGTGAACGACACGCTCACCCTCGACTTCATGACCGTGCCGGACCCCGAAGGCCATCATCTGGCCTTCGACGTCGACCCCGAGACCTTCGACGGGATCCTCGCCCGTATCCAGGCGGCGGGCATGGCGTACGGCAGCCACCCCACCGAGCCGGACAACGGCCGGACCGACCATCCGCTGTGCGCCCGCGGTCTGTTCTTCACCGATGAATCCCGCAACCTCTACGAGATAATGTCCCCGGCGTGACCGGGCCCGGCGGGGCGTCGACGTCCCGGGCTCAGCGGCCCACGAACGTCAAGCTCGCCTCGTCGTACCGCGTGCCGGCGACCTGACCGGCCGGGGCGGCCGCGTCGATGGCGGCGAGTTCCTCGGTGGACAGCTCCACGGCCAGCGCGCCGAGGTTCTCCTCCAGGTACTTCTGCCGGCGGGTGCCCGGGATCGGCACCACGTCGTTCCCGCGATGCTGCACCCAGGCCAGCGCCAGCTGCCCGGCGGTGACGCCCTTCGCCGCGGCCAGTTCGTTCAGCTTGTCGACGATGGCCAGATTCTGCTCCAGGTTGCCGTCGGCGAAGCGCGGCTGGGTCCGGCGTACGTCAGACTCCGGCAGGCCCTGCACCGAGGTGTAACGCCCGGTCAGGAAGCCGCGGCCGAGCGGCGAGAACGGCACCAGCCCGATGCCGAGCTCCCGGCACACCGGTGCGATCTCGTGCTCCAGATCGCGGGTCCACAGCGACCACTCGCTCTGCAGCGCGGCGATCGGATGCACCGCATGCGCCCGCCGGATGGTCGCGGCACCCGCCTCGGACAGCCCGAGGTGACGGACCTTGCCGGCCGCGACGAGCTCGGCCATCGCGCCGACGGTCTCCTCGATCGGCACCTCGGGGTCGACCCGGTGCTGGTAGTAGAGGTCGATGTGGTCGACGCCGAGCCGGCGCAGCGAGGCGTCACAGGCCTGCCGTACGTACGCGGCGTCGCCCCGGATGGCGGTCGGCTCGCCGAGGCGGTTGGCGAAGCCGAACTTCGTCGCCAGCACCGCCTCGTCCCGCCGCCCGGCGACGGCCCGCCCGATCAGTTCCTCGTTGTGCCCCGCGCCATAGAAATCGGAGGTGTCCAGCAGACTGACGCCGAGGTCGAGTGCCCTGTTGATGGTGGCGACCGACTGCGCGTCGTCCGAGTCCCCGTAGCCGTGACTCATCCCCATGCACCCGAGCCCCTGCGCAGAAACCGCCAGCTCGCCGAGGTGCCGCGTGAGATTGTCCGTCATGCTGTTGCCTCCCGGCGCCGTTCCGCGAAGAGATCCGGGCCATCCCCGTGATCCCGTTCCAGACGGTAGGAGTTGGAGTGCTCTCCAAGTCAAGAAGCCATCGGGGGGCCGCCGTCGGGTGACGCGGCCGGAAGCGTTCCCGGGCGACCCGCAGATGCCTCCGGTCCCATCGCAGCGGTCGGCGTCGGCGCCATCGGGGTGGGCGACGGACGTACGACACGGATGGGGCGGCCACCTTGCCCCGCCTCGGGTAACCTTGCCGTCTCCAGCAGTGGACCGACCGAGGAGGTGAGACCGATTCCCCGCCAGATCAGGCAGGTGCTCCCGTCTCACGTCGTACGGTCCGCCGGACTGAGGTGACCGTCCGACACACGTGACCCGGAGCGCCCATCGGCGTCCCGAAAGGCTCACCACTCGTATGTCGACACACCGCACGTCCCCCGGCTCGTCCCCCCTCCCGCTCACCGCGGCGGCGGCCTCACCGGATCTCTCCCGTCCCGGCGTCATAGCCACGCTCCGCGCCGCCGGCTGTGTCTTCGCCGAAGACGAGACCGAGTTGCTCCTCTCCGCGGCGCGCACACCCGCCGAACTCGCCGCCATGGTGGAACGGCGAGCCGGCGGCCTCCCCCTGGAACACGTCCTGGGATGGGCGGAGTTCTCCGGTCTGCGGGTGGCCGTGGACCCCGGCGTCTTCGTGCCCCGCCGCCGCACCGAATTCCTCGTCGGCCAGGCCGTCGCACTGGGCCGCCGGCCCGGCGCCCCCGCCCCGGGCCCCGACCCGGAGTCCGACCCGGCCCCGGCCCCTGCGGTCGTCGTCGACCTGTGCTGCGGCTCCGGCGCGGTGGGCGCCGCACTGGGCACGGCCCTGGGCCGGGTCGAGCTGTACGCGGCCGACATCGAGCCCGCGGCGGTGCGCTGCGCCCGCCGCAATGTCGCCGCCTTCGGTGGCGAGGTGTACGAGGGCGACCTCTTCGCGCCGCTGCCGGCCGGGCTCCGCGGCCGGATCGACATCCTGGTCGCCAACGTCCCCTACGTACCGACCGAGGAGGTCGGCCTGCTCCCCGCCGAGGCCCGCGTGCACGAACCGCTGGTGGCACTCGACGGCGGCGCGGACGGGCTGGACGTACTGCGCCGGGTGACGGCCGCGGCGCCACAATGGCTGGCACCCGGCGGCCATCTGCTCGTCGAGACCAGCGAACGCCAGGCCGAGCAGGCCGTCGCGGCATTCGCCCGCGGCGGTCTGCTCCCCCGGGTGGCCGTCTCCGACGAGCTGTACGCGACGGTGATCATCGGGACGAGACCCCCGGCACCGACGAGCGCCCACGGCGCCAACGAGGCCCTGCGGCGATAAAGACCCAGCCCCCTTCGACGGCCAGGACTACCGTGGCGCCATGCCTTCGATGAGCATGAGCTACGAACGACACTGCGCCGAAATCGTCGCGCAGACCGGCCTGTTGAGGGCCCGTATCGAGAACGCGGACCTGACGGCGCCGGTGTCCGGCTGCCCCGGCTGGACCCTGGGGCAGCTGCTGCGGCACCTCGGCGCCGCGCACCGCTGGGCCGAGACGATCGTGCGGACCCGGGCCACGCAGCCGGTCTCCGACGAACAGATCAATGACGTCGCGGGCTTCCACGACACGGATCCGGCCGTCCTGGGCGCCTGGCTCGCCGAGGGCGCCGGACAGCTGGCGGACGCCCTGCGCGCCGCCGGGCCCGACGCCGAGGTGTGGACCGTGGCGCCCGGCGGCACCCCGGCGTTCTGGGCACGCCGGATGACGCATGAGACGGTCGTCCACCGCGCCGATGCGACCTACGCGGTCGGCGGGGAGTTCCGCGTCGACGAGGCGGTCGCCATCGATGCCCTCGACGAGTGGATGGGCTTCGCCTCGCTCCCCCAGGCCCTGGAGTCCGGCCCCGGACTCCGCGAGCTGCTCGGCCGCCCCACCAGCAGCCTGCACTTTCACGCGACCGACACCGCACCCCAGGCCGCGGCCGAGTGGGCGATCGACCTCACCGGCGACACCCCCGCCTGGCGCCGCGCCCACGAAAAGGCCGCTGTCGCGGTGCGCGCCCCGCTCACCGATCTGCTCCTCCTCATCTACGGCCGGCGCCGCCCGCACGACGACGGCATCGAGGTTCTCGGCGATGCACGGCTGCTGGACGTCTGGCTGGACGGCGTGAGCTTCTGGCTCAAGGAGTAAGACCCGGCCATCCCGGCCATCCGGTCACATCTGAACACCACCTCCGAGCGGTACGCGAGGGGGCCGGGTACCCCTGGAACCTCTCGCCACCCGGGACGACGGCGGCAGGCCCTAGAGGGCCAGCGCGATGGCGGCGCCGATGCCGCCGAGCCCCAGGGCGACGGCGGCCTCACCCCAGCCTCCCCTCCCCCAGCGGAAGGGACGGTCCAGGGCCAGCCGGCCGGGGCCGATGGCGGCGATGCCGAGGGCGACGATCGCGATGGAGACGTTGTATTCCACGCCGCCACTGGTCCCCCACAGGCCGTGTGCCGCGGTGACGGTCACCATGGCGTTGATCATCACGCCGATCAGCGCGGCGGCCGCCAGCGGGGTGAGCAGTCCTACGGCCAGGCCGAGGCCGCCGAGCAGCTCGGAAGCACCGCAGATCGCGGCGTAGACCCTTCCAGGGTGGTAGCCCAGCGCGGCAAATCCCCTGCCGGTGTCGGCCAGGCCGCCGCCACCGAACATCCCGAAAAGTTTCTGGGATCCGTGCCCGGCCATCAGCAGGCCGAAGGTGAGTCTGATGAGGAGCAGACCGCAGTCACCGGCGGACGCCACCGACTGCGCCGAGGCGCCGTTCGGGGACGGGGGAGAGGCGCGCAGTCGCTCAGCGAGGGGTCTCATCGGGAGCTCTCTTCTGCGCCGAGGTCCCCGGGCGGAGCCGACCGGCCGCTCAAGGAACCGGCGGATCGGGTTGTACAGTCACGCAGCGTTCACCCTCGCATGCGATGCGCAGGTGGCCACAACACTGCCGGACGTCAGCCAGGACGCGGCCGGGCAGGAATTCGGCCGGGGGATCGCCGCCATTTTCGCGTCGGGCCGGGCGCGCACGCCGGGCCGCCGACCGGGCCGCCGGTCATCCTCGCTGAGACAAACATCGGCTTAGGGTGCCAAATCGCCATTCCTTCCCTTCAGCCTCTCACGCCGCCCTGCACGCGAAGCAGTAGACACTGTCTACGTCCCCTGATAGACAGTGTCTATGCCCTCTCTGCCCACACCGTCCACGCCGTCCACACCGGCGCCCACTGACGACGATCACGACGCGGGGCTGCGCACCCGCCTGGTGGATGTCGGCGTCGACCTCGTCAACCGAGAGGGAATCCAGGCGCTGTCCCTACGCCGGATCGCCCGCCAGGCCGGGGTCTCGCACGGGGCGCCGCGGCGCTACTTCCCGACCCACCTGTCCCTGCTGTCCGCCATCGCGCGCCGCGGCTTCGCCGACCTGGGCGCCAAGGCCGCCGAGGCGCTCGGCGGCGAGGCAGGCCAGGAGTCCCCGCGCACCCAACTCTTCACGCTGGGCGGCGTATACCTCGACTTCGCCCTCACTCACCGCGGCATGTACGAGCTGATGTTCCGTCACGACCTGCTGGAGAGCAACCAGCTCGGCCTGCGGGAGACGAGCCTGCCGCTCTTCGACGTACTCGTCGGGCTCGTCACCCGGGCCCGGCCACAGTCGCAGGTGCCGCCGGCGGTCGTCGCGGGCGCGCTGTGGGCGAACCTGCACGGCATCGCCCAACTGTGGGGCTGGGGCAGCCTCCCCCTCGCCACCGGAGCCGACCACGTCGAACCGCTGCTGCGCGCCGCGCTCGACGCGCACCTCGGGCCGGCGGACCGGTGACCGCGACAGCGCACCCCGAGCGCCACCACCGGCCCACCCGTCATCGACGTCTCGTCCTCACCGGCAGCATCACCGGAGCCGCCATCGTCGCCCTCGACGGCACCGTGTTGACCGTCGCCCAGCCCACCCTGCAACGCGACCTGCACGCCTCCTTCATCCAGGTGCAGTGGACCAGCACCGGCTACCTCATCGCCGTGGCCAGCCTGCTCGTCTTCGCGGGCCGGCTCGGAGACCGGTACGGGCACCAAAAGATCTTCGCCGTCGGGATTGCGGGCTTCGGGGCCGCCTCGGCGGGGATCGGCCTGGCGCCGGACATCGGCTGGGTGATCGGCCTGCGGATCGTCCAGGGAATCTTCGGCGCGCTGCTGCAGCCGGCCACCCTGGGGATGCTGCGCGCCGCGTACCCGCCTGACAAGCTCGGCATGCCCCTTGCCCTGCGGACGAGCGCCATCGGACTGTGCGCCGCCGCCGGCCCGCTCATCGGCGGGGCCCTCACCGCCCATCTGGGCTGGCGGTCCGTCTTCTTCCTCAATGTCGTACCCGCGCTGGTCATCGGCGTCCTGGCCCTGCTCGTACGGATGCCGGCACCGCGCGGGGCCACCGCCGCCACCCGGCTCGACCTGCCCGGCGCCTGCCTGCTCGCGACGGCTCTGGTGTGCCTGGTGCACACCCTCGTGGGCATACCGGAATCCGGCTGGACGGCGACGACCGCCCTGGGACTTGTCGCGTTCACGGCCGCCGGCATCGCCTTCGTACGGCATGAACGGCGCACGAAGAGCCCGCTGGTGCCGCCGGACGTGCTCGGCTCCGCAACGGTCGGCTCGGCCCTGGCCATCCTCCTCGCCGCATCGGCATCGCTGTTCGGCGCGCTGTTCGTCGGCACCTACTTTCTGCAGGACGTTCTCGCGCTGGACCCGTTCGAAAGCGGTCTGCGCGTACTGCCCCTGGCCGCGATGATGGTGCTGAGCGCGCCCGCCTCGGCCGTACTCCAACGCCGGCACGGCCCCCGCCGGACGACCGCGGCGGCGATGACGCTCCTCGCCCTCGGCATCCTTCTCCTCTCCCGCCTCGACCCGTCCTCGACGACGCCGGAGATCAGCGGCGGCTTCCTCCTCCTGGGCGCCGGATTCGGCACGGTGATGGTCACCGCCACGGCCGTCATCGTGCGCCACGCCTCCGTGGCCGACGCCGGGGTGGCCGGCGGCCTCCAGCAGACCGCGATGAACGTCGGCCCGACACTGGGCGTCGCCATGGCGACCATGCTGGTGACCCTCACCGCACCGGCCGCCGCGGGCGCCCACCCCTCCCACGGCACCGGCCCTCACTGGACCGGCCAGACCTTCCTCCCCGCGATGGGCACCACACTCACCGCCCTCGCGGTCGTCGCCGCCATCGGTGCGCTGATCGCCGTCAAGCTGCCCGGCCGCAGCACCCGCCGACGCGATGCGCAACTCCCCGCCGTGCACGATGCCGCACCGTGAACCGCCCCCGCGGCCTGCCGCCGCATGCGCCGCAGAGCTTGTGCGCCCATGTGTCCGTTCCCGGAAGTGCGGAGTCTCGGGGATCCCGCGCAGAGGTGGTGTTGTTCACCTGGGCGGTTTCGTGTGGAGGATCTCGCGGGCCTGGTCCGCGGCGCGGGTGATGCTCTCGGAGACGAAGGCGACGAAGCGGGCGATGTTCTCCAGGCGGGCGGCGGCCGGGGTGTCGGGGCCGAGGATGCCGACGCCCTGCCGTGCGGTCTCGGCGAGCTGGGCGGTGCCGCGGGCGCTGGCGATCATGGACTGGTACCAGACGTCGTCGTCGACGACGTAGCGCTCGCGGCGGCGTTCGTCGCGTTCCCGGCGGATGAGGCCCTGGCTGTCGAGGAACGCGATCGCTTTGGAGATGGACGCCGGGCTGACCTGCAGGCGCTGGACGAGTTCGGACGCGGTGAGGCTGCCCGCGTCGCTGATGCACAGGCAGGCCAGCACCCGGGCCATCATCTTGGGCGTGCCCGACTGCATGAGGACGGTGGTGAACGTCTCCTCGTACTCGCGCACCGCCTCGGCGTCGCGTCCGTCGGCCTGCGGGGGCACCTGCGGCCCTCGGGGCGCGGCCTGCCGGCGCCGATGGGCGCGGTGTTCGGTGGCGCGGTGGGCGAGGTCGGCGCGGTAGGCGGTGGGGCCGCCGTTGCGCATCACCTCGCGCGTGATCGTCGAGGTCGGGCGGTCCAGGCGCCTGGCGATCTCCGCGTAGGCGAGGCCGTCGGCCAGTCCCAGCGCGATCTGCTGGCGTTCCTGCTGGGTGAGTCTGCCTCCCGGCATCGCGGTCTCCTTCGCGGTCTTTCGTGGCCCCTGATGTCTCCAGCATAGCGTTCACCTCCAATTCATTGCAACGAACGGGTGGAGGTTGTTGCATTAAGCTCAAGACCATTGCAATGAATTCACGGCTCTCACCTGCATTAATGATGATTACGCGCAACGGCTACGTTGCCGAATCAATGAATGCAACGTAGCGTTTCCATCATCAGAAACAGCGCACCGAAGGAGAGCACGATGCAGAAGTTCCCCACCCCCACCCCGATCTCGGCTGTCCTCGACATCCCCGCGGGACACATTCGGTTCATCGCCGCCGACCGGGCCGACACCACGGTCGAGGTCCTGCCCGCCGACGCCTCCAAGAGCCGCGACGTCAAGACGGCGGAGCAGACCGA
>NZ_JBVHTY010000014.1:0-240553 GCF_055565615.1 Streptomyces sp. NPDC028368
TCTGGCGTTGACTTTTGGCACGCTGTTGAGTTCTCAAGGAACGGACGCTTCCTTTGTGCCTGTTTCACCAGGCTCTCCGGGCGCTTCCCTTCGGTGTTTCACACTCTATCAGGCCTTTTCGGGGCTTTCGAACCGCTGCTTTTCTGCAGACATGCAGAATCACGCAATTCGAGAATCTCGATCAAGACTCTGAGGGAGTGCCGCCCACGGCCGTCCGGGCCGCAGTTGATTGCGGCCTGGTTGTCTGGGGCAGGTCTCAGACAGTACAGGCCTGCTGTGGGCGAGGCAAATCGATTCAGCGGGACCCAAGGCCCGTTCGGCCGGTGTCGCTCATGCGGAACCGTCAGTTCTTATGACTTACGCTTCTGAACGGTGCGCCGTCCAGGACAGGTAGTGACGGCGGCCTGATGAATCTCCACCCCTGGGAGGCTTCCCATGACCACCGTGACGTCCCCTCTTGCAGGACGCGCCATCGGACTCGCGGCAGTGCCCGATCCGGTGTTCTCCGGAGCGATGGTGGGTCCGGGTACCGCCATCGACCCCGTTCGTGAACCGTCCGAGGCTGTTTCGCCTGTGGACGGCGTGATTGTTTCGCTGCACCCGCACGCGTTCGTCGTTGTCGACGCCGCCGGGCACGGGGTGCTCACGCACCTCGGTATCGACACCGTTCAGCTCAATGGCGAGGGCTTTGAGCTCCTCGTCAACAAGGGCGACACCGTTTCCCGCGGCCAGGGGGTCGTGCGCTGGAACCCGGCCGCGGTCGAGGAGGCCGGCAAGTCGGCGGTGTGCCCGGTTGTCGCGCTGGAGGCCGCCGCGGACTCGCTCGGCGATGTGCGCGAGGACGGCGACGTCAAGGCGGGCGACACGCTCTTCTCCTGGCAGTAGCAGCTGGACGCCGTCCCTGACGGCAGGTACGACATCCATCGCGGCGGCAGGGATCGCCGCATCAAGGGAGACGGGTGCAATGGAGACAACGCTGCGAGGCGTCGGCGTGAGCCACGGCGTGGCCATAGGCGAGGTACGGCACATGGGCACGGCGGTTCTCGAGCCGCCGGCCAAGCAGATTCCGGCGGATGAGGCGGAGCGCGAACAGGGGCGTGCCCGCCAGGCCGTGGAAGCTGTCGCCGCCGACCTGATCGCGCGGGGGAACCTGGCGGGCGGCGAGGCGCAGGCCGTGCTCGAGGCGCAGGCCATGATGGCGCAGGACCCCGAGTTGATGGCGGATGTGGAGCGGCGGATCGCCGTGGGCAGCACCGCCGAGCGGGGGGTGTACGACGCGTTCGCGGCGTACCGGGCGCTGCTGGCGGGTGCCGGTGAGTACCTGGCCGGGCGGGTCGCCGACCTCGATGACGTGCGCAACCGTATCGTCGCGCGGCTGCTCGGTGTGCCGATGCCGGGGGTGCCGGACAGCGATGAGCCGTATGTGCTGATCGCGCGGGATCTGGCGCCGGCCGACACGGCGCTGCTGGACCCGGCGCTGGTGCTCGGCTTTGTGACCGAGGAGGGCGGGCCGACCAGCCACAGTGCGATTCTCGCGCGGGCGCTGGGAGTGCCTGCCGTGGTGGCGCTGCCGGGTGCCGGGGAGATCGTCGAGGGCACCGTGATCGCGGTGGACGGCAGCACCGGTGAGGTGTTCGTCGAGCCGGATGCCGACAAGCGGGCGGCTCTGGAGCAGGCGGCGGCGGAGCGGAAGGCCGCGCTCGCGGCGTCCTCCGGGCCCGGGGCGACCTCCGATGGGCACAAGGTGCCGCTGCTGGCGAATGTCGGTGGGCCCGGTGACGTGGCCGCCGCGGTCGAAGCCGGGGCGGAGGGGGTCGGTCTCTTCCGTACCGAGTTCCTGTTCCTGGACGACAGTAAGAAGGCGCCCTCGGAGGACAAGCAGGTCGAGGCGTACCGCAAGGTGCTGGAGGCCTTTCCCGAGGGCCGGGTCGTGGTGCGGGTGCTGGATGCCGGTGCCGACAAGCCGCTGGACTTCCTGACGCCGGGCGATGAGCCGAACCCGGCGCTGGGTGTGCGGGGTCTGCGGACGCTGCTGGACCACCCGGATGTGCTGCGTACCCAGCTGACGGCGCTGGCCAAGGCGGCCGAGGGGCTGCCGGTCTATCTCGAGGTCATGGCCCCGATGGTGGCGGACCGGATCGACGCCAAGGCGTTCGCGGATGCGTGCCGGGAGGCCGGGCTGCAGGCGAAGTTCGGCGCGATGGTGGAGATTCCGTCGGCGGCCCTGCGGGCGCGGTCGATTCTGCAGGAGGTCGAGTTCCTTTCGCTGGGGACCAATGACCTGGCGCAGTACACCTTTGCCGCCGACCGTCAGGTGGGTGCGGTGTCGCGGCTGCAGGATCCCTGGCAGCCGGCGCTGCTGGACCTCGTGGCGGCTTCGACCGAGGCCGCGAAGGCCGAGGGCAAGAGCTGTGGTGTGTGCGGTGAGGCTGCCTCCGATCCGTTGTTGGCGTGTGTGCTGACCGGGCTCGGTGTCACCAGCCTGTCGATGGGTGCGGCGTCGATTCCGTATGTGCGGGCGACGCTGGCGAAGCACACGCTGGCGCAGTGTGAGCGTGCGGCGGCCGCGGCGCGAGCCACGGACACCGCCGATGACGCGCGGGCCGCGGCGCAGGCGGTGCTCTCCGGGGAGTAACACCGCCCGGCACATGCGCCGTTGGAGCCTTTGATGGCCGTCCCGCCTCCGTGGCGGGGCGGCCATCTGCCGTAGGGGCGGGGCCGTGGTGGTCCCGGCCTCAGTGGTGGCGGTGTGTGTCCGGTGGGGGTGTGAGGGTGAAGCCGGGGGCGTAGTCGACGCCGTGCTCGGGTGCGATGGGCTCGCCGGTGTCGGCGTCGGTGCAGTAGGCGCTGAAGACCTCGGCCTCGGTGAGCGGGTAGGGCCAGGCGTCGCGCAGCGACCAGCCGCGGACGGTGGACCCCTCGGCGGTGTCGGCGGTGTCGGCGGTCGTGCGGGCGACGATGCCGCCCGGCGTGCGCAGGGCGAGGCCGGCGGCGAGGACCGTGCAGAAGATGAGGGTCTCGGACTCGGAGAGCTGGGGGCGGCCGCTGTCGCCGGTGGTGGTGTGCAGCGCTGCCAGGAAGGGTGGCTCGCCGGCGGGGATGCTGCAGACGAGGTGGTGGGTGCCGGCGCCGAGGGCTTCGAGGAGCTGTTGGACGGCGCCGGTGGCGCGGGCGAAGGCGACATGGCCGAGGTCGGCGCCGCAGTCCTCGCAGCTGCCGGCGCGGGCCAGAAGGCCGGACGCCTGGTCCCAGGTCGCCCGGCGGTCGGCTTCCTGCGTGAGCAGGGGCAGGAGCTGGGTCAGTGGCTCGCCTGCGTAGGGCAAGGTCGCTCCGGTGCAGGCGACTTCGGCGGTGTAGCGCGTACGGCTGTCGGGGCGGTCCGGGTCCAGGGCGAGGTCGGTGCAGTATTCCTCGTAGGCGACCGGGTCGAAGAGGCTCAGGGTGGTGAGCACACCTTGGGCGGCGAGGGTGCGCAGCAGGGTTTCCATCTGCTGGAGGTAGCTGCGGTGGTCGTCGAACGGGAAGGTGCGGTAGCGGCGCATGGCCGCGAAGTCCCGTTCGTCGGCCAGAACGGCGGCGGTGCTGGGGACTTCGCGGCGCAGCTTGCGTCGGGCGGCGGCCTGGTCGGTGTGCCGGGTGGTGGTCATGTCTCCCCCTCGGTGAGGTGCGTTGGTCGAACGTCACTTGTCACTGAGAGTAATCGGGGGGTCTGACAATCGCGGCTGACGGCGGCTGGTGGCTGCTCCCGGCGCCGGGCGGGCCTACTTTTCGCGGTCGCGGGCCACCCGCTCGTAGAAGCGGAGAAGCTCGAGGTTGTCGACGGAGCCGGGGTTGACGGCCTTGTCGAGGGGCGTGCCCTGCAGGAGGCGTTTGACGGGGACCTCGATGCGCTTGCCGGTGAGGGTGTGCGGGACGCCGGGGGCCTCGATGATGTCGTCGGGGACGTGGCGGGGAGAGAGTTCTGTGCGGATGGTCTGCTTGATGCGGTTGCGCAGGGCGTCGTCGAGGATGGCGCCCGGGGCGAGGTGGACGAAGAGGGGCATCCAGTAGCCGCCGTCGGGAAGTTCGAGGCCGATGACGAGGGATTCGCGGATCTCGGGGAGGCGTTCGACCGCCTCGTAGATGTCGGCGGAGCCCATCCGGACGCCCCCTCGGTTGAGGGTGGAGTCGGAGCGGCCGTGGATGACGACGCTGCCGCGGGAGGTGAGGGTGATCCAGTCGCCGTGCCGCCAGACTCCGGGGTACATGTCGAAGTAGCTGTCGTGGTAGCGGCTGCCGTCGGGGTCGTTCCAGAAGCGGATGGGCATGGACGGCATCGGGTTGGTGACGACGAGTTCGCCGACCTCGTCGATGACGGGCTTGCCCTGGGGGTCCCAGGCCTGGAGGTCGGTGCCCAGGCAGGGGGCCTGGAGTTCGCCGATGTGGACGGGGAGGGTGGGGACGGCGCCGGCGAAGCAGCTGCAGACGTCCGTGCCGCCGCTGACGGAGGCGGTCCACAGGTCGGCGCCGCTCTCCGCGAAGGAGTCGTGCAGCCAGCGGAAACCGTCGGGCGGGAGCGGTGAGCCGGTGGTGGCGACGCAGGTGATGGCGGAGAGGTCGAGGTCGCGGGCCGGGTGGATGCCGGCTTTGCGGCAGGCCATCACGTAGGCGGCGGAGGTGCCGAAGACGGTGGCGCGGGTGGTTTCGGCGACCCGCCACTGGGCGGCGATGTCGGGGTGGCCGGGGCTGCCGTCGTAGAGCACGATCGTGGCGCCCACCAGGAGGCCGCCGACGAGGAAGTTCCACATCATCCAGCCGGTGGAGGTGTACCAGAAGAAGCGGTCGTCGGGGCCGAGGTCGCAGTGCAGGCCGGTCTGCTTGAGGTGTTCGAGGAGGATGCCGCCCTGGGACTGGACGATGGCCTTGGGCAGGCCCGTGGTGCCGGAGGAGTACAGGACCCACAGGGGGTGGTCGAAGGGGACCTGTTCGTAGACGGGCGGTTCGGTGCTTCCGGTGGTCAGGTCCGACCAGTTCAGGGCGCCTTCGGGGGCGGGGGTGCCGAGCAGGGGGATGTGGATGACGGCGCGGAGGGTGGGCAGTTCCGCGCGGAGTTCGGCGACGGTGTCGCGGCGGTCGTGTTCCTTGCCGCCGTAGCGGTAGCCGTCGACGGTGAACAGGACGACCGGTTCGATCTGCTGGAAGCGGTCCAGCACGCTGCGGGCGCCGAAGTCGGGGGCGCAGGAGGTCCATACGGCGCCGACCGCGGCGGTGGCGAGGAGTGCCACGACGGCCTGCGGGATGTTGGGGACATAGCCGCTGACGCGGTCGCCGGGGCGGACGCCCAGGCGGCGGAGTGCGGCGGCCAGCGCGCCGACCTGGGCGCGCAGCTCGGCCCAGGTGACGGTGGTGGGCTCGTGGGTCTCGTCGACGTACAGCAGCGCCGGGGTGTCGGCGCGGTCCGGGTCCTCGGCGGCGCGCAGGGCGTGCTCGGCGTAGTTGAGGGTGGCGCCGGGGAACCAGCGGGCACCGGGCATCGTTCGGTCGGCGAGGACGGTTTCGTAGGGGGTGGTGAAGCGGACGTCGAACCATTCGGCGGTGGCCTGCCAGAAGGCGGGGAGGTCAGCGACCGACCATCGGTGCAGGTCGGCATAGCTTGTGGCGGGGTCGCCGGGAGTGGGGGCGGGCGCGCCGTGGTGTGCGGCCGCCCAGGTGTGGAAGCGGGTGACCTGGGCGCCGGCGATGCGGTCCGGGCCGGGCTGCCAGAGGGGTTCCGGCTGCGGTTCCGGCTGGGCGTCGGACTGCGGTGCGGTGGTCATGATGCAGCTCCCGGGCGATACGCGTCGTGTGCGTCGGTCGCGCGCGGCCCCGGCAGTCAGGTGGGTGGGGCGCGCGTGACACGGCTTGCCTGGACGATGCCACGTGATCGACTTGTGCACCAGGGCGGGCTGCTCACATTCGGGGGTGGGCGGTCGCCGGGCGCGGGTGATCGCCGGGATTCCCGGTCGTTTCCGGCCATCGGGTGGCAATCCGCGGGCGTGAACGTGGCCGAGGGTGATCCCGCGCAGGTGAACGGCAGTTGAACGATGCCCGCACACTGCGGCGGCGATGGCAGGCTGGCCTGCATGGACGGGCGGGATCTGGTGCGATCAGTACGGGTGGTCAGGGCGGTCGGGCCGGCGCAGGGACTGCGGTCCGTGCGGGCGGCGTGGCGGCGACGGAGAGCGGATGCGCAGGCGTTCGCGGGGCGGGGTGCGGAGCGGGCGCGGGTGCCGGGGGCGGCGAGCGGCGCGGAGCCGCAGCCCGGTGGCGGGCTGATCCACTTCGCGCGGTCCTCGCTGCGGGTGCGGGTGGCATCGGGCGGGGCGGTGTTCTGCGGCTGGGACGGTGCCGAGCCGGAGCCCTCGTACGCGCTGGCCGGGGCGTGCCCGGAGGTCGACCCGCGGGCGGTGCTGGAGCCGGACACGGAGGGCGGCTGGCGGGTTGTCTCGGAGCGGGTGCTGGTGACGGTGTCGCGGCACGGTGCGGTCGAGGTGCGGACGCCGGGTGGTGTGCGGCTGCGCCGGGAGCTGCCGCCGCGCTGGTGGGATCGTACGGAGGACGGGGGCACACCGGCGGCGGGCGAGCGGCCCGAGGGGGGCGATGCGTCGCGGTGGGTGCAGCGGGCGGAGGTCGCGGCCGACGCACGGTTCTTCGGGCTGGGCGGCCGGGCGCACGGGCCGCGGCTGCGGGACGGTACGTACCGGCTGTGGAACACCGATCCGGGCGGCGCGTTCGAGCCCGGGGACGATCCGCTGTCGCTGACGATGCCGGTGCAGCTGGTGGTGGCGGATGCCGGGACCCATCTGGTCTTCCATGACAACTCCTGGGACGGCCGGGTGACGCTGCGCGAGGGCCAGGAGGGCGCGGGCTCCGGGCACGACCGGCCGGGCACCTGTGAGCTGCGGATGGACGGGGGGCCGCTGCGTTATTGGGTGCTGCTGGGCGCGCCCGCCCGGGTTCTGATGGGGTGGACGGCGCTGACCGGTGCGCCCGCCCTGCCACCCCGTTGGGCGCTCGGCTACCAGCACTCCCGCTGGGGCTTCGGCGGCCAGGACGAGGTGCGCCGGGTGGCGGCCGGCTATCGGGAGCGCGAACTACCGCTGTCCGCCGTCCACTTGGACATCGACCATTACGACGGCCACCGGGTCTTCACCGTCGACCGGGAGCGGTACCCGGATCTGCCGGGGCTGGCCGCGGAGCTGCGCGCGGACGGCGTGCGGCTGGTGTCGATCGTGGATCCGGCGGTGAAAGCGGCGCCGGGCGACGCGGTGTACGACGACGGGGCAGCGGCCGGTGCCTTCATACGGGATGCGCGCGGGCGGGAGGTGCGCGGGGTGGTGTGGCCGGGCGAGTCGGTGTATCCGGACTTCACCGATGCGCGGGTGCGCAAGTGGTGGGGCGCGCTGTACGGGGAGCGGCTCGCCCAGGGCTTCGCGGGTGTCTGGCACGACATGAACGAGCCGGTGTCCTTCACCGCGTTCGGGGAGCCGACGCTGCCCCGCTCGGCCCGGCACACCCTGGAGGGGCGGGGCGGTGACCACCGGGAGGCGCACAACGTCTACGCGCTGGCGATGGCGCGGGCCGGCTATGAGGGACTGTGTGAACTGCGGCCCGAGGAGCGGCCGTTCCTGTTCTCGCGCTCGGGCTGGGCGGGGCTGCAGCGCTACGGGGGCACCTGGTCGGGCGATGTGGCGACGGGCTGGCCGGGGCTGCGCGCCTCGTTGTCGCTGGTGCTGGGGCTCGGGCTGTGCGGGATTCCGTACAGCGGCCCCGATATCGGCGGCTTCTCGGCGGAGCCGTCCCGGGAGCTGTACCTGCGGTGGTTCCAGCTGGGCGCGTATCTGCCGCTGTTCCGTACCCACTCGGCGATCCGGGCGGGCCGGCGGGAGCCGTGGGAGTACGGGAGCGAGGTTCTGGAGCATGCCCGTACGGCGCTGCGGGAACGGGTGCGGCTGCTGCCGTATTTCCACACGCTGGGGCAGATGGCGCGGCTGACCGGCGCGCCGTATGTCCGGCCGGTGTGGTGGAACACGCCGCGGGACCGGCAGTTGCGGAACTGCGAGGACGCGTTCCTGCTGGGGGATGCGCTGCTGGTGGCCCCGGTGCTGGAGGCGGGCGGGACGCGGCGGTCGGTGCGGCTGCCGCGCGGGCGCTGGTACGACACCGCCACCGGGCGCGCGTACGACGGCCCCGGCCAGGTGGTGGTGGACGCGCCGCTGTCGCGGATTCCGGTGCTGGCGCGGGCGGGTGCGGTGCTCCCGGTGGCGGGCGTGGACGGCGGGACGGAGCTGGAGGTGTGGGCTCCGGCGGCCGGGCGCCGGGGCGGTGGTGTGGTGGTGCCGGATGCCGGGGACGGCTGGCGGCGGCCGGAGGTGGAGCGGTTCACCTCGCACCTGGAGGGGGGCGAGGTGGTCGTGGAGCGGCAGGAAGGAGGAGCGGTGGGGTATCCGGTGCGGGTGCGGGGGCTGGATGGTTAGGGCGGACGCCGCGGTCTTCCGTTCGGCCCGCCGGGGCTGGTAGATGAGGGGCATGCCGAGACTTGCTGCCGCGCTGCGCGGCCTCGCCGTCGCCGTCGCCGCCCTGATGGCTGTCGCCGCCGTGCCGTCGAGCACGGCGGTGGCAGGGGCGCGTCCGTCCCCCGTGCCCAAGGAATTCGTCGCGCTGCGGGATGTGGATCCCACGATCATCCAGGAGATGCGCTATTTCACGCCGCACAACTTCATGGGCGTACCGGTGGACGGGTATCGCAGGCCGAAGTGCCTTCTGACGCGGGACGCCGCCCGGGCCCTGCACCGCGCCCAGCGCTCCTTCCTGAAGCGGGGCCTCTCCCTGAAGGTGTACGACTGCTATCGGCCGCAGCGCGCCGTGGACCAGTTCGTCCGGTGGGCCAAGGACCTCGACGACCGGCGGATGAAGCCCGAGTTCTATCCGCGGGTGGACAAGTCGAAGCTGTTCGACGACGGCTATATCGCCGCCAAATCCGGCCACAGCAGGGGCAGCACCCTCGATGTGACGCTGGTGCGGCTGCCGGCCGTGCCCACCCGCCCGTATGTGCCGGGTGAGCCACTGACGCCCTGTTACGGGCCGAGGGCCGAGCGCTTTCCGGACAACTCCCTCGACATGGGGACCGGCTTCGACTGCTTCGACACCCTCGCGCACACCCTCGATCCCCGCATTCACGGGCGGCAGTTGAAGAACCGGCTGCTGCTCAAGGACGGTCTGGAGCGGGCCGGGTTCGTGAACCTCCCGGAAGAGTGGTGGCATTACACCTTCAAGCCGGAGACCTTTCCGGACACCTATTTCGACTTCCCGGTTCGGTAGCCCGTTCGGTAGCCGGTTCGGTAGCCGGTTCGGTGACCCGCTCGGTGGTGCGCCCGGCGGTCCGCTCGATGGCCCGCCGCGTGACCTTGTCGGCTGCCGTGGGCCCGTACGACTCCAGGACGACCGGGGCGGACAGCGCTTCGGCGAGGGCGTCGGTCCAGGCGTGCGGGTCGCTGCCCGGTGACTGCCAGCGGGTCGGGCGGGCGGTCAGCAGCCCTTCCGTGAGGCGCTGTTGGCGGTCGAGGTCACCGGGCACGGCGGCCGGGATGCGGTCCATCAGGCCGCCGTCGGCGGTGCGGTAGCCGCGGGCGATGCGCAGGCCGGGGTGGCGGGCGGGGGCGTCGAGGTGGGTGACGGCCAGGCCGTCCACTCCCCCGCAGGCCGCAACGGCGTAGGCGTGCGCGGGTGCGTCGAAGTGTCCGGCGCGGAAGGCCCCTTGCCAGTGGCCGTGGCCGTTGTGCGGCTCGGGGAGGGCATCGGCGAGCGCCGGGTCCTCGGTGACCAGGGGGCCGGGGCCGTGCCGGGTGGTGTAGGTCCGTACGACGCCCAGGCGGAACGCCGGTCCCCGGGGCCGGCCCGCCTCGGCGAGGAGGGTTTCCGCGCCGTCGAAGGTGGTCGTCGACCAGGTGGTGTACGGGTGGAAGCCGTGCCATTCGTCGAGCAGAACGCCCTGTGCGCCCTCGAAGACGGCCGGGCCGCGGCGCAGCAGCCGGGGCAGATGGGTCTCGTCGACAAGGGTGAGGTGGTCGGCGAAGGCGGCGAACGCGTCCAGGCAGGCGTCGACGGGTGGTGCGTCGAGTGGGCCGAGGTCGCAGGTGAGGCGGTCGCGGAGCAGGCGGAGTTTGCGGCGCAGCGTCGTACGTGAGGTGCAGTCGCCCGCCGTCGGGGCGTCGGTGGGGTGGGCCAGGGCGTAGGCGGCGGTTTCGCCGATGCCCATGCCGCAGGAGCCGTGCCGGGCGGTGCCGCGGGCGCGCTCGCGGGCCTGGTTGGCGGCCGCGTGGTACGGAGTGGTGAGCGGGGCGCGCCGGTCGATGGTGAGCAGCGCGAGCGGGTCGGGGACGCCGAGGCCGGCCAGATGGCGGGCCTCGGTGGCGAGCGCCAAGGGGTCGACCAGCATCAGGCGCGAGAGATGGGTGGGGACGCCGCTGAAGGTGCCGGAGCCGAACTGGGCGAAGGTGTGGTGGCGGCCGTCGGTGGTGACGACGTTGTGGGCGGCCTGGGCGCCGCCGTTGAAGCGGATCACCGCCGTGACCGGTGCCGCGCCCGGCCGGTGAGCGCAGAGCCGGTCGACGACGGTGCCCTTGCCGGCGTCGCCGTAGCCGAGGTCGACCACGATGGTGTGCACGGACATTCCCTAGGAGAGGCGGGTGGTACCGGTCGTTCCCGGGTCACCGTCGATCAGCGGCGCCGAGGAGTGGGCTACGGTGCCGCGTCCCCGGCTCAAGGTGGCCAGCGCCTTGCCGACACTCTCGCCCGCGTCGGAGCCGATGTCGGCGAGGTCGTCGAGGCCGGAGGCGAGGTCGATGGCCTCCTCGCCGAGGCCGATGGTCAGCGCGATGGTCTCGCAGACGGCACCGAGGTCGTCGAGTTCGATGACGTTCTGGCCGAGCAGCTTGCGCCAGGTGCCCAGGACCGCGGAGTTGCCGACGTGGGCGGCGCCGGCCGGGACGATGAAGTAGACGTCGAACTTCCGCCGTACCTCGTCCAGGATGGTGGTGATCGGGATGTCCTCGGTGAGCGGGTCGCCGAAGACGGTACGGACCTCGCGGGCCTTGACCTTGCCGTACGGCATCTCGTCGCCGATGAGGAAGAGATAGCCGCGGCGGCCGCGCTTCTCGTGGCAGTCGATGCTGGTGTGGCGGGCCATGGCGTAGAGGGCGAGCTCGTACGACTCGGTGAGCTGGCCGCCTCCGCCGCCCTCCAGGAGGATGTTGCCGAGGTCGTCGTCCATGCGGTTGTCGGACTCGAACTGACCTATCTGGAGCGGCACTTGGTCGCAGGTGGCGTCGCCTACGGCACCGAAGAGGATCTGCGGGTGTTCGACGTATCCCTTGCGTAGCAGCAGGCCGAACAGCTCGGGAAGCTTGGTCTGCAGGACGCGCGGTACGGACCGCATGGATCCGGTCACGTCGAAGAGGACGGAGACGGCCAGCGAGGCGGGGTGTTCGTCGGAGTCGCGGCTCTCGCGGGTGGTGAGGCCCTTGGGGTCGAGCGAGGGGTGCGCCGCCCAGGTGTGGCGCGGGGCCGAGCTGGTGAGGCGGTCGCTGTAGTCGAAGGCGCTGGCGCCGGAGGCGGCGCGGTAGCTTGCCGCGGCGCCGTAGACGTTGGTGGACCAGGTTCCGCTGCCCATGGTGATTCCCCCTGAGTGATCTTGAGCGTGGGTGTGAGGCGAGTGAGGCGCGAGGTGAATGAGGGGTGAGGTGAATGAGGTGTGGTGTGGGTGTGAGGTGTCGTGTGGGTGCCGGGTCCGCTACGGCGTCCGGGACGTCGCCGGCAGGGTGAACGGGCGGAAGGTGCGCGGCCCGTAGAGGCGGTCGAGGAGGTCGTCCAGCTCGGCCAGCAGCCGCCAGGCGTCGTGCGGGCGGCGGGCCTCGGCGGGGAGGGTGCAGCCGCGCAGGAAGGCCCGCATCGGCTTCGGGGTGCGCTCGCCCATGAGGGCGTCCATGGTGCGGGACGCGAGGTGGATGTCGGTGGCCTCGGTCGCCGGGCGGCGGCCGGGGACCTCGGGCGGGTAGGCGGCGCGGTGGCGTTCGACGAGCGCGGGCACGCAGGAACCGATGGCGGTGCTGTAGCACCAGTCGACGAGGACGAGTCCGTGCTGTTCGGGGTGGATGAGGAGGTGGTCGGGCAGGACGGCGCCGTGCACCAGGCCGGTGCGGTGCGCCCAGCCGAGGGCGACCAGGAGCCGGCGCCACATCCAGGCGGCGTCGCGCGGGTCGAGGCCGTCGGGGTGGGCGGCCCGGACGTCGGTCAGGGTGTGCCAGCCGTCCAGCGGGGCCAGGGCGTTGACGCGGCGTTCGGCGCCGGATTCCGGGTCTCGGTGCCGGAACGTTTCCAGGAGACGGGGTGCGTAGGCGCGGTGGCGTGGGTCGCCGCGCCGCGCCAGCCGGTTCAGGGCCTGCGCCTCGCGCTCCATCAGGTCGTTGTCGGTGACCGCGCGCGGGATCTTGAGCAGAGCGCGGTGCCGGGTGCCGTCCTGTTCGTAGGCCGCCTCGCGGAGCACGGCGAGGTCGCCGGCGGCCACGGCCGGTCCGAGGCTGTACGTGCGACGGCGGGTGACGAGCGTCGGGCGGGCGACCGCGGTACGGCGCTGCCAGAGGGTTTCCAGGCGGGCGAACGCGGCGGCCGCATCCTGGCGTTCCGCCGGCGGGGCGGTGTCGGGGTGCAGCAGGCGGGCGAGCCTGCGGTGGACCCGTACGGCCGCGGCGTCGTCGGCGGGGAAGAGGTCACCGGGCGCACGGGCGGCGGCAAGCGCGGCGCGGGCGGCGGCCCGGCTGCCCGGCGCGTCGGCCTCCGTCATCGGACGCTCTCCTCGCGGTCCGGCCGCAGCAGCGCCGGGTGCAGGAGCCGGGCGTCGCCGGCGCGGTAGAGGCGGGCGCGCGGGCCGCCGCGGGCGCCTCCGCGGGCGGCGGTCGCGCCGGTGGATTCGACGAACCCGGGGACGGAGAGCACCTTGCGGTGGAAGTTCCCGGCGTGCAGCGGGCTGCCCCAGATGGCTTCGTAGACGCCGCGGAGTTCGACGATGGTGAACTCCTCGGCGAGGAAGGCCGTGGCCAGCGGGGTGTATTCGAGCTTGGCGCGGGCGCGGTCGAGGCCGTCGGTGACGATCCGCGCATGGTCGAAGGCGAGCGGGAGGGCCGTACTCCCGGGTGCCTCCGGGGAGTCGTCGGGCCGGGGCACGGCACCACCCCCGTCGATCCCGTGCCCCGGGCCCTGCTCTGGGGGACGCGGGCGGCTCGCGTCCGGTTCGGCGCCTACGGGACTATCGCTCGTAGCGAACTCCTGTGCGTCCAGCCGCAGTTCGGTGACCGGGAGCCAGGCCGCGGCCGAGGCGTCACTGCCGCCTCGCGCCTCGGGGAGGTCGGGGGCGAAGGCCAGGTAGGCGACGGTGACGACGGGCATCCGCGGATCGCGCCCGGGGTCGCCGTACGAGCCGAGCTGTTCGAGGTGGACGCGCTCCAGGTGTGTGGCGTCCAGCCCGGTTTCCTCGGCCAGTTCGCGGGCCGCGGCCTCGTCCAGCGATTCCCGGCCGGCCCGGACGAAGCCGCCGGGCAGCGCCCAGGCGCCCTTGAAGGGACGGCCACCGCGCTCCACGAGCAGGATGTGCAACGCACCCTGACGCAGCGTCAGTACGACGATGTCGACGGTCACGGCGATGGCCGGGAAGTCACGCGGGTCGTATGCCGCGAGGAACTCGCCGTCGTCGCCGCGGTCTGCGGCACCGCTCCCCCGATGCGTCCCCATGGTCGCCCCCACTCGTCATTCTCACTTTGAGTCTTTCTCGAATCGAGAACAACATAGCACCGGGTGCTGACAGCGTCCAGGGGCGGCACTACCGTTCGGGCATGACTGATGAAGGCAGCGGACGAGAGTTCGGCTCGTACGAGGAGTTCTGGCCCTACTACGTCGCGATGCACTCCAAGGCGGCCACCCGCTGGGTGCACCTGACCGGCACGCTGACCGGTCTGGCGGTGTCCGCGTACGGACTGCTGCGCCGGCGGCCCAGGCTGCTGCTCGCCCTGCCGGTCATCGGCTACGGCACTGCCTGGCCCGCGCACTTCCTCATCGAGGGCAACAACCCCGCGACCTTCGGCCACCCGGCGTGGTCGCTGCGCGGAGATGCGCAGATGATCCGGATGATGCTGGCGGGGCGGGATGCGGAGCTGTCCGAGATCGCCGCGAAGTGGCTTGCGGAGCACGGGAGTTGAGGGGCGGGGCGAGTAGGTCCTGAGGCCGGTGGGTCCTGAGGCCGGTTGGACCTGGTATCGGTAGATGGACACTGGAGCCAGCCGTGGGCCGACACCCGTAGGGGAACGTCGAACGCATGCCGTAGGGGATGCATGCGCCCCCTGCGGGGCCACAACGTGACGGGTCGGGACGGTATTCCGGGGCTCAGCACATGATCGGCCGGCTCACCACACGCGCGGCAAGACACTGCCTAGAGCCGGCCGCCCGCAGGGTCCGACGAGAGCCGCTGGGCCGCGTATACGGGGATCACCGACAGGGCGATCAGCAGTGTGGCGACGACGTCGACGACCGGTGCCTGGTTGGGGCGGGCGAGGTTCTCGTAGATCCAGATCGGCAGTGTCCTGGTCCCCGCGCCCGCGGTGAAGGTGGTCACCACGACCTCGTCGAAGGAGAGGGCGAAGGCCAGCAGGGCGCCGGCGAACAGGGCCGGGCGAAGCGCCGGGAAGGTGACGTGGCGCAGGGTCTGCCAGGGGCGGGCGCCCAGGTCGGCGGAGGCTTCGGCGAGTGAGGGGGCGATCCGGCGGAGCCGGGCGGCGACGTTGTTGAAGACGATGACGACGCAGAAGGTCGCATGGCCGACGACGACGGTGAACAGGCCGAAGCCTATGCCGAGGGGTTCCAGGACGGTGCGGAACGCGGCGTTGAGGGCGATGCCGGTGACGATGCCGGGCAGGGCGATCGGCAGCACGATCAGGAACGAGACGATCCGGCGGCCGAAGAACCGGTGCCGGTGGACGGCGAAGGCGGCGAGCGAGCCGAGGATCAGGGCGATGGCGGTGGCGCCGAGGCCGGCCTGCAGCGAGGTCCACAGGGCGTCGCGGGCGCCCGCGCTGTGCAGGGCACGGCGCCACCACTCGCCGGTGAGCGCGGTGGGCGGCCAGGCGAACGAGCGGTCGGCGTTGACGGAGTTGAGGACGACCAGGAGGAGGGGGAGGTAGATCAGCGCGAGTCCGGCGGCCGTGACGCAGCCGAGCACGATACGGGCGGTGCGCGACAGATGCACCGAAGGCACCTCCTGAGAGCCGGGCTAGAGCGAGTCGAGGGCGCCGGCGCGGCGGACGGCGGCGAGGTAGCAGACGACGAGGGCCACGGGCACGGCGGACAGCGCCGCGGCGAGCGGCAGGTCGAGGGTGACCTGGGAGGCGATGACGTTGCCCAGGAGCTGGGTGCGGCCGCCGACGATCTGCACGGTGAGGTAGTCGCCGAGACTGAGCGAGAAGGTGAAGACGGAGCCCGCCAGGATCGCCGGGCGGACGGCGGGTGCGACGACGGAACGCAGGGTGCGCCAGACGCCCGCGCCGAGGTCGGCGGAGGCCTCCAACTGGTGAGCGGGCAGCCGTTCCAGGGCGGCGTAGACCGGCAGGATCATGTACGGCAGCCAGAGGTAGGCGAGCACGATCACCACGGCGGTGGCGCCGTATCCGGGGCCGCGCAGGCCGAGCGGGGCGAGCGCCGCGTTGACGATGCCGCGCTCGCCGAGCATGACCCGCCAGGCGTACGCCTTGACCAGATAGCCGGCCCACAGCGGCGTGAGCACGGCCACCAGCAGGGCGCGGCGGAGCCGGCCGGTGGCCACCCGCGCCATGAAGAAGGCGAGGGGCAGCGCGAGGACGGCGTCGAGGAGGGTGACGGTGACGGCGATGCCCAGGGTGCGCAGGGCGACGGTGCGGTAGACGGGGGTGGTGAGGAGGTCGCGGAAGTTGTCGGTGGTCCAGGTGCGGACGACATCGGAGGTGAAGGGGTCGGTGGTCCAGAAGGCGGAGAGGAGGAGGACGGCGAGGGAGCCCAGGTAGGCGAGGGTCAGCCAGAGGAGGGGTGGGGCCAGGAGGGCGGCGAGCCGGGTTCGCCTGCCCGGCTCGCGGACTTTGCGGGACATCCGACGTCCTACGTCCTACGTCCTGTGCCCCGCCCCTATCCCTTGATCTCCGTCCAGGCGCGGGTCCATGCCGCGTAGTCGGTGCACTTGACGTTCGTCCGGCCGTCGAGGCACTGCGGGACCGGCGTGGTCCAGAAGTGGACGCGGCGGTAGTAGGCCTCGTCGTCGGCGTGGTAGACCGCGCAGTGCCGGGGATCGGCGGTTTCCTTGCAGGCCCTGGCGTTCGCCGGCGCCTCGCCGAAGTACTCGGCGACCTGGGCGTTGACCTTCGGTGAGACGATCCAGTTGAGCCATTTGTAGGCGCAGTTGGGGTGTGCGGCCTTGGCGGCGACCATCCAGGTGTCGGACCAGCCCGTCGCGCCTTCCTTGGGGAGGATGGCCTTGACCGGGGCCTTCTCCGCCTTGGCGGTGTTGGCGATGACCTGCCAGCTGGTGCCCAGAACGCTGTCGCCGCCCTTGAAGGCGGTGACTTCCTTCTGGTAGTCGCTCCAGTACTCGCCGATGTGCTGTCGCTGCTTCTTCAGCAGGGCGACGGCTGAGGCGAGTTGTTTGCTGTCCAGCGCGTAGGGGTCCTTGATGCCGAGCGCGGGCTCGGTCTTCATCAGGTAGAGCGCGGCATCGGCGATGTAGATGGGCGAGTCGTACGCGGTCACCTTGCCCGAGTACTTCGACGCGCCGTCGAAGACGGCCTTCCAGGAGTCGGGGGCCGGGGAGACCTTGTCGGTCCGGTACATCAGCAGATTGGCGCCGCGGCCGTGCGGAATGCCGTACATCTGCCCGTCCTTGGAGTTGAACGGGCGCATCTTGAGGCCGGAGAAGATGTCGCGGTAGTTCGGGACCAGCTTGGTGTTGACGGGCGCGACATCCTTGGCGGCGATCAGCCGCAGGGTGGCGTCGCCGGAGGCGGAGACGGTGTCGTACTGGCCGGTCTTCATCAGCGCGACCATCTCGTCGGACGTCCCGGCGATCTTGGTGTTCACCTTGCAGCCGGTCTGTTTCTCGAAGGGGTGCACCCAGTCGGTCTTGGGGTCGTTGGAGCCGTCCTCGGCGTAGCCGGCCCAGGCGATGATGTCGACCTGACCCTCGCCCTTGCCGACGGTTTTCTGTTCGGCGGGCCCGTCGCCGCCGCTCCCCCCGCTGCCGGCACCGCAGGCGACGGCCAGCAGCAGGACACCGGCCGCCGCGGCGGCCTTCCACGGTTTCGCGTTGCGCATGGTGAACTCCCCTGTCGCACACGGCTGTCGAGCCCCGTCAGTATCCGGAAACGGTCCGTCCGCCACCAGAGCGCGTCGGACATCCCACATCCCACGTCCGACGGCCGACGGCCGATGCCCCACGTCCGACGTCCGACGACCGATGCCCCACGTCCGACGTCCGACGTCCCATCAGCCCGGCACAGGGAAGGCGTCGCCGATGTCCCACAGGAGGTGTACGGCGGCACCCGGACGGGCCGCGTCCGGCAGCCCCGCGGTGTTCTGCCGGAGCACGGTGAGCCGGTCGTCACCGGCATCGAGGCGGACCGTGAAGCGGGTGTGGGCGCCGGCGTGGGCGATATCCGTGATCCGGCCGGGCAGGCACCGCTCCCCCGGTTCCGGGACGCTGTCGGGCGCCGCGATCCGGATCCGTTCGGGGCGGATGCTGTACGTGCCCGGGTTGCCGACGACACGGACCGCCGCCTCGTCACGCAGCAGGTTGGTGGTACCGACGAACCCCGCGACGAAGGCGGTGGCCGGCCGGTCGTAGACCTCCAGGGGCGGGCCGGTCTGCTCGATGCGGCCGCCGTCGAGGACGGCGAGGCGGTCGCTGAGCGTCAGCGCCTCCTCCTGGTCGTGGGTGACGAGGAGGAAGGTGACGCCGGTGGCCCTCTGGATGCGTTTGAGTTCGGTCTGCATCTCGTGGCGCAGTTTGAGGTCGAGGGCGCCGAGGGGCTCGTCGAGGAGCAGCAGTCCGGGGTTGTCTATCAGGGCGCGGGCCAGGGCGACGCGCTGGCGCTGGCCGCCGGAGAGCCGGTCGGGGCGGCGCGGTCCGTAGCCGTCGAGCCGGACGGTCGCCAGGGCTTCGCGGGCGCGGGCGAGCCGTTCGGGTTTGCGTACGCCGCGCACGGTCAGCGCGTAGGCGACGTTCTGCTCGACGGTCATGTGCGGGAAGAGGGCGTAGTCCTGGAAGACGGTGTGGACGTCGCGGCGGCTGGGCGGGAGGGCGGTGACGTCCCGGCCGGCGAGTTCGATGCGGCCGGTGGTGGGACGTTCGAAGCCGGCGATGAGGCGCAGGAGGGTGGTCTTCCCGGAGCCGGAGGGGCCGAGGAGGGAGAAGAACTCGCCCTGGTGGATGACGAGTTCGGCGTGGTCGACGGCGCGGACCGGGCCGAATTCCTTGGTGACGGCGGTCAGGTGTACGGCGTGGGGTGCGGCGGGCACGGCATCGGCTTTGGCGTCGGCTTCAGCGTCGGCTTCGGCTTCGGCGACGACTTCGGCTTTGGCGCGGGCGGCTTCGGTCACGGGTGCTCCCCCTCGTGAACGGCTTGATCGCGCCGGTGACTGTACCGGGGTTCCGCGCCGAGCGGCAGCGTGCCACACTCCTGACGTTCCGTCAGTTCTGGTTTCTGGAGGCGCCGTGCCACGCACACACAAGCCCGTGGTGCCGGGCTGGTTCGATCCGGACGCCGCGGAGTTCCGGCTGTTGGGCACGCGGTGCCGGGCCTGTGGCGCGGTGTTCTTCCCCCGCGAGGACTCCTTCTGCCGTAACCCCGGCTGCGCGGGCGGCGAGCTGGAGGAGGTGCCGCTGTCCCGCCGCGGCACGGTCTGGTCCTACACCGACGCGCGCTATCGCCCGCCCGCCCCGTACGTCTCCGCCCCGGACGCCGAGTGGCGGCCGTACACGCTGGTCGCCGTGGAGCTGGCGGCGGAGCGGATGGTGGTGCTCGGGCAGGCGGCGCCCGGCGTGGGCGTCGCGGACCTCGAGGTCGGCGCGGAGGTGGAGCTGGTTCCGGGCGTCCTCGACGAGGACGCGGAGCACATCTGGACGACCTGGCACTGGAAGCCGGTCGCCGTCGGCCACGGGGAGGGCGTATGACGTCCGACGTGGCGGTGCTCGGCGCCGGCATGCACCCCTGGGGCAAGTGGGGGCGCGGTTTCGTCGAGTACGGGACGAAGGCGGCGCGGGAGGCTCTCGCGGACGCGGGGCTCGAATGGCGCGCGGTGCAGAGCGTGGTCGGGGCGGACACCGTACGCGGCGGCTACCCCGGCTATGTGGCGGGGGCGACCTTCGCCCAGGCGCTGGGCTGGCAGGGCGCGCGGGTGACCAGCGTCTACGCGGCCTGTGCGTCCGGTGCGCAGGCCATCAACACCGCGCGGGCCCAGATCCTGGCGGGCATGGCGGACGTGGCGCTGGTCGTGGGCGCGGACGCCGCACCCAAGGGGTTCTTCGCCCCGGCCGGCGGCGCGCGCCCGGATGATCCGGACTGGCTGCGGTTCCGGGTGCTGGGCGCCACCAACCCGGCATATTTCGGGCTGTACGCGCGCCGCAGGATGGCGCTGTACGGCGATACGGTGGAGGACTTCGCCCAGGTCAAGGTGAAGAACTCGGCGGCGGGCGCGCTCAATCCGTATGCCCGCTACCGCAAGCGCGTCAGCGCGCGGGAGGTCGCCGCTTCGGCGGTGGTCTGCGATCCGCTGCGGCTGCTGGACATCTGCGCCACCTCCGACGGCGCCGCGGCGCTGGTCCTGACCAGCATGGACTTCGCCCGGCGGCACGGCGTCGCGGACCCGGTCCGGATCCGGGCGGTCTCCACGGCCACCCCGCAGTATCCGCGGACGGTGCTGGATCTGCCCGATATCGCCACCGACTCCGCGGCCGCCGTGCCGGAGCCGGCGACCGGCTTCCGGGCGTCCGTCGCGCGCCACGCCTACGAGGAAGCGGGCCTGGGCCCGCAGGACCTCTCGCTGGCCGAGGTCTACGACCTGTCCACCGCGCTGGAGCTGGAGTGGTACGAGGATCTGGGGCTGTGCGGGGCCGGCGAGGCGGCCAAGCTGCTGCGGGACGGCGTGACGGCGCTCGGCGGGCGGCTGCCGGTGAATCCCAGCGGCGGGCTGGCCTCCTTCGGTGAGGCGGTGCCGGCCCAGGCGATCGCGCAGGTCTGCGAGCTGACGTGGCAGCTGCGAGGCCAGGCCGGTGAGCGTCAAGTGGCGTGCGCCCGAGTGGGTATGACGGTCAATCAGGGGTTGTTCGGACACGGGTCGGCGGTCGTCGCCGTACGGTGAGAGGCAGGACGTGGGACGTCCTACGTCGGACCGGACATCGGCCCGGACGTCGTCCCCCTCGAAGACCGTGTGCGCATCGCGAGCCGGCCGCCCATACGCTCCGGAAGGATGCGTGAACAGTGCGTGAACCGGGCGTCGTTGGGTGGCCCGGGGCGGCATGCTGGCGCGGTGCCTGCCTGGATGGACCAGCTCCGATTCGCCTTTCAACCCGTCGTGAACCTCGCGACCGGCTCGGTCGCCGCGCTGGAGATACTCGCCCGTCCCGAGGACGGCGGGATGGATGTCCTGGGCTCCGCGCACCGCTGCCCCGATCTGGACGCCGAGCTGGCGGCGGTCGGAGTACGGGCCGCGGCACGCCAGGAGACGATGCTGCCGCTGCATGTCAATGTCTTCGCCGCGACGGTCGCCGAGCTGCCGTCGCTGACGTCGCTGGGCAAAGCCGTCCGCGATGTGGGTCGCCGGCCGTGGGAGATCACGCTGGACATCGGCGGACCGTTCACCCATGTCCCGCACCGGTCGCTGCTGGAGGCGGTGGCGGGACTGCGCGACGAGGGCTACCGGATCTGCGCGGACGGCGTCGGCGACGGTGATCTGCCGTTGCGGCTGCTCGGCGAGCTGACACCGGACCTCGTCAAGCTGGACCGGTCGCTGTGCGCGGGCATGGCCACCGACCGGGGGCGGCGGGCCGCGGTGGCCGCGATGCGGCAGCTGTGCGAAGAGGTGGGCGGACTGCTGGCGATCGAGGGCGTGGAGACCGAGCGGCAGTATGCGGCGGTGCGGGCGGTGGGGGTGCAGCTGGCGCAGGGGAATCTGTTCGCGCCGCCCGCGCGCCGGGCCACCGTCGAGGTGTACCTGCCGCCCGAGAGCCCGCCCGCGGTGCGTGGCCCCGTACCGTACAGCCCGCCGTCCGGGCCGCCGGTCGCACAGTTCCTGCAGCCCGCCGCGCTGCTGCCGATGTCCGCGTCGGCGGGTGCGGTGCGCAGCCATCTGACCGGGTTTCCCGCGGTGTCGGGGGTGCTGCTGGTGGACACCGACGGGGTGCCGGTGCGGGCGATCGACCGCGACCGGTTCCTGTTGTCGCTCTCCGGGCGGTACGGGCATGCGCTGTACGCCGACCGGCCGGCGCTACGGCTCGCGGACCGGCCGCGCACCGTCGGCGCGGACGCCACCGCCTGGCAGGTGCTCGATGTGATCGCCGACGGGGACCGGTCGCGGACCGGCGACGATGTGGCGGTGGTCGATGAGCGGGGCCGGTGCATGGGCGTGGTGCATCTCGCCGACATCGTGCGGGCGCTCGCCGAGAGCCGGGTGGAGGAGGCGGCGCGGCTCAATCCGCTGACCCGGCTGCCCGGTTCGGACGCGGTCAACGGCGAGGTGGACCGGCGGATAGCCGAGGGGCGGGCGTTCGCGCTGAGCTGGCTGGATGTGGACGGCTTCAAGCAGGTCAACGACGGTGCGGGGTTCGCGGCGGGCGATGAGCTGATCCGGTCGGTGGGACGGGTGCTGGCCGAGGTCGCGGCGCGTGAGCCGAACGCCCGGGTGGGGCATATCGGCGGGGACGACTTCCTGGTGCTGGCCGGGGCCGAGGGGCCGGCGCCGTTCGCGGAGGCGGTGCTGGATGTGGCGTGGTCGGCGGGCGGGCGGCCGGTCACGCTGTCGCTGGCGACGGTGGACTGCCCGCCGGGCAGCGTCAGCGGCCACGGTGAGGCGGCGGCCGCCCTCGCGCCGCTGAAGCAGGCCGCGAAGGCGCTGCCGGGGGCGAGCTGGGTGGTCGGCCGGCCGGGCTCGGAGCGTACGGAGGTGCGCCGGGGAGCCGCGGTGCGGGTACCGCCGCCGGCCGGGCCGACCACCGTGGGAACGGCCGGCCCGACCCCTTCGGCCACGGCCGGCCCCGAGGGCATACGGACTCGCCTGTAACGGCGTCACAGCGCTCCCCTCGGACCGGCCCGGATCCCCAACATCCTCTGGTGTGCGCGACCTTGACGACCCCTCACCCCGGGTGAACACTTCCCGGTGCCTGCACGGAGGACCGGGGAAACTCCCCCGGGCGAGGGCCAAGGAGCCGCCATGCATTCCAATGGAGACATCTTCGTCGGTGAAGTGATAGGCACCGCGATACTCATTCTCTTCGGCGCCGGTGTGTGCGCCGCCGTCACACTGCATTACTCGAAGGCGAGATCGGCGGGCTGGGTGGTGATCGCCTTCGGCTGGGGTCTGGGCGTACTCGCCGGGGCCTATACCGCGGCGCCACTGTCCGGCGGGCACCTGAACCCCGCGGTGACGGTCGGCTCGGCGGTCGCGGGCGGCACCGAGTGGTCGAAGGTGCCGCTGTACATCCTGGCCCAGATGGTCGGCGCGCTGATCGGCGCCGCGGCGGCCTGGGCGCTGTACTACGCGCAGTTCGCCGCCAACGCGGAGCAGGACAAGGCCCAGCCGACGGTGGGGATCTTCGCCACCGGTCCGGAGATCCGCAATCCGGCCGCCAACCTCGTCACCGAGATCATCGCCACCATCGGCCTGGTGCTGCCGCTGCTGTTCTTCGGCGAGAACAAGGGCATCGGCGTCGGCCAGGTCCCCGGCGCACAGGCCGGGGTCTACGGCTCCGGGATCAATGTGCTGCTGGTCGCGCTGCTCGTCGTCGGTATCGGCCTCTCGCTTGGCGGGCCCACCGGCTACGCCATCAACCCCGCCCGCGACCTGGGCCCGCGGATCGCGCACGCCCTGCTGCCGATCCCCAACAAGGGTTCCTCCGACTGGAGTTACGCCTGGATCCCGGTGGCCGGGCCGCTGATCGGGGCGGTGCTCTCCGGCCTGGTCTACCACGCGGCGTTCTGACCGGGCGGCGGCGCCGGGCACCGGTGCCGACCGCGCGGCGCCGCGAAACCGGCGGGCCCGCTGCACCCACTACCGGACCAGGACTTCAGGAGACGTGACGGGATGACCGAGCACACCGACAAGTACGTCGCCGCGATCGACCAGGGCACCACGTCGAGCCGCTGCATCATCTTCAACCACGACGGCGCGATCGTCGCCGCCGACCAGCGCGAGCACCGCCAGATCTTCCCGCAGCCGGGCTGGGTGGAGCACGACGCCACCGAGATCTGGTCGAAGGTGCAGGCCGTCGTGGCGGGCGCGCTGGCCAAGGCGGGGCTGCGGGCGGACCAGCTGAGCGCGCTGGGCATCACCAACCAGCGGGAGACCACGGTCCTGTGGGACCGGGCCACCGGCAAACCGGTACACCACGCCATCGTCTGGCAGGACACCCGTACCGCCCAGCTGTGCACCGAACTGGGCGGCGCGGACGGCCAGGACCGCTTCCGGGACGCCACCGGGCTGCCGCTGGCCAGCTACTTCTCCGGGCCCAAGGCGGCCTGGCTGCTGGATACGGTGCCGGGGCTGCGGGCCCGTGCCGAGCGCGGCGAGATCGCGTTCGGCACCATCGACTCCTGGCTGATCTGGAATCTGACCGGCGGCACCGACGGCGGGGTGCATGTCACGGACGTGACCAACGCGGGCCGCACCATGCTGATGAACCTCTCGACCCTCCAGTGGGATCCCTCGATCCTCTCGGCGATGCGGGTGCCGGAGGCGATCCTGCCGGAGATCCGGTCGTCGGCCGAGGTGTACGGAACGGCCGTGGGACAGCTGCAGGGGGTGCCGGTGGCCGCCGCGCTCGGCGATCAGCAGGCCGCGGTCTTCGGGCAGACCTGCTACGGCGTCGGCGAGGCCAAGAACACCTACGGCACCGGCTCGTTCCTGCTGCTGAACACCGGCAACCGTCCGGTGGCGTCCAAGAGCGGGCTGCTGACGACCATGGGCTATCAGCTCGGCGGCGAGGCGCCGGTCTACTGCCTGGAGGGCTCCATCGCCATCACGGGCGCCCTGGTGCAGTGGCTGCGCGACCAGCTGGGCATCATCGCGTCGGCGGCCGAGATCGAGCCACTGGCGGCGAGCGTTCCGGACAACGGAGGCGCGTACATCGTCCCGGCGTTCTCCGGCCTGTTCGCGCCGTACTGGCGCTCGGACGCGCGCGGGGTGATCACCGGGCTCACCGGCTTCGTCACCAAGGCGCATCTGGCGCGCGCCGTACTGGAGGCGACGAGCTGGCAGACCCGCGAAGTCGTGGACGCCATGTACCAGGACTCGGGGGTGCGGATCACCCAGCTCAAGGTGGACGGCGGGATGACGGCCAACAATCTGCTGATGCAGCATCAGGCGGATGTGCTGGGCGTGCCGGTGATCCGTCCGGTGATCCCGGAGACGACGTGTCTGGGCGCGGCGTACGCGGCGGGTCTGGCGACCGGTGTCTGGCAGGACCTGGACGAGCTGAAGGCCCACTGGAAGCGCGACACCGAGTGGACGCCGCACATGGACGGGCAGGCCAGGGAACGCGAGTACGGCAATTGGCGCAGGGCCGTGGAGCGCAGCTTCGGCTGGCTGTCCGAGGACACCGCGCAGCCTTCGTAGGGCACCGCAGCCTGCGTAGGGCGGGTCCGGCGTACGACCGCCCGGCTCGCGGCGCCGGCGTCTCCGGTTGGCGTATGGCCCGTACCCCGGACGGCGGGGTACGGGCCGTACTTCCGCGCCCGGTCAGGGAAGCGCGGGCGCCTGCCGCCGGTCGCTGACGTGCATCGCATGCTGGACGACGGCGATCAGCACATCCCGTGCGGAGTCCATGCGCCGTGCGTCGCACAGCATCACCGGCACTTCGGGGTCCAGGTCCAGGGCTTCGCGGATGGCGGCCGCGGGGTGGTGTTCGGCGCCGTCGAAGCAGTTGACGGCGACCGTGAAGGGCAGGCCGCGCCGCTCGAAGTAGTCGATCGCGGCGAAGCAGTCCGCGAGGCGGCGGGTGTCGGCGAGGACCACCGCGCCGAGGGCGCCGCGCGCCAGCTCGTCCCACAGGAACCAGAAGCGGTCCTGGCCCGGGGTGCCGAAGAGGTAGAGGACGAGTTCGTCGTTGAGGGTGATGCGGCCGAAGTCCATGGCGACGGTGGTGGTGGTCTTGCCCTCCACCCCGTCGAGGTCGTCGACCGGCCGGCCGGCCTCGGTCAGCCGCTCCTCGGTGCGCAGCGGTTTGATCTCGCTGACGGCGCCCACCAGGGTGGTCTTGCCCACGCCGAAGCCGCCCGCGACCAGGATCTTGAGCGTCATCGGGTCGGCGGCCGCGGCGGGGCGGCGGCGCTCAGAACGCCCGAAGGCCATGGGACTCTTCTCCTGAATTGCCGTGTATGCAGGGGGAAATCAATGCTTTTCCGGCCTGCCGGGAACCGGTGCAGCGCATCGTCGGCAGCTGCAAGGGCACGGTACAACGTGCGCTGCGCGGCGCCCACTTGAGGTGCGGGCTCATCCCGGCAGCATCCGGAACGGGTGCCGCCCAGAGGCCGTCAACCCGCGCAAATGGGCGCGGCGGAACAGGTCTGCCGGTGGGGCGGAGCGGGCCCGCCGGCGGCGCGGGTCAGCTCTGGGCGAGTGCCGCGGGCCGGTCGAGCAGCCCCAGGAAGCACACAAAGCTGGATTCCACGAAGGCGCACAGCTCGTCGCGGTCGCCGGCGCCGGCATCGGCATCGGCATCGGCGACCGGCCAGTTGATGACCGCTTCCTCGGCGAAGGCCATCCAGGCGCGGGAGGCGATGTCCAGCCGCGGGGCGTCCGGCATGCCCAGCCGCCGCTGGCCGTCGCGGACCCGGCGGGCGAGGGTCTCGCGGGTCTCGTCGAGGATGTCGGTCACCGCGGGATGGCTGCCCGCGGCGCCCCGGACCAGCGCGAGATAGACCTGGCGGTGCTCCATGACGTAGGCGACGAAGCCGGCGATGAAGGCCCGCATCCAGGGGACGGGGTCCAGCTCGGGATCCGGGTCGGTGGCGGCGGTGAAGCGGTCGCATGCCGCGCGGACCACGGCGCGGAAGAAGTCGCGTTTGGAGTCGAAGTAATGGAAGAGCAGTCCGCGGGAGATACCGGCCCGGCGGGCGACCTCGTCGGTCGAGAGTTCGTCCAGGGAGCGGTCGGCGAGCATCTCCAGACCGATGCCGACCAGCTGTTCCCTGCGCTGATCGGGGGTGAGGCGGGTGACCCGCTTGCCGGACATGGCCGCAGTTTACGGTGACGGCCGGGCCGGGACGCGCACGGTGCGTACCGGCCCGGCGGCCCGTCAGGCGTGCTTGCCCAGGTGATCGAGGATCTTGGGCGTGACCACGCCGGGAACCTCTTCGGGCAGCCAGTGGCTGGCGCCTTCGAGCTCCTCGAAGATGTACGGGCCGTCCATCCACTCCCCCGTCGATTCGGCCGCGGCACGGCCCAGGGCGACGTCCTCACTGCCCCACAGGAAGAGCGTGGGGACGGAAATCCGGCCCGCGGGCACGGAGATGACCGATGCCGGCGCCCGGTACCAGTTGAGGGTGGCGGTGAGCGCGCCCGGCTCGGCGAGCCTGCGCACATTGGCCTCGACCAGCTCGGCCGGGACCTTGCCGCCGTACGCGGCACGCAGCCGGCCGGCGTCGTCGGCGAGCAGGGATGCCTCCGCGGCGTGGCCTTCGGTGCGGAAGAAGCGGACGTAGTCCAGGCGGTGGTGCTGTTCGGGGTCCCCGGCGGCGGCGCGGTTGAGTGCCTCCGGATGCGGGGTGGCCAGGACGGTCAGCGACTTCAGCCGCTCGGGGTGGGCGCCGGCCAGCGCCCAGGCGACCATGCCGCCCCAGTCGTGCGAGACGAGGTGGAAGCGGCCGGCGCCCTGGGAGTCGGCGAAGGCCAGGGCGTCGGCGACGAGCTCGGGTACGGCGTAGTCGGCGATCCGCGGCGGCCGGGCGCCCGGGGAGTAGCCGCGCTGGTCGACGGCGACGGCACGGTACCCGGCCTCGCCCAGGGCGGGCAGTACGGCGCTCCAGGAGTCGGCGAACTCGGGCCAGCCGTGCAGCAGCAGCACGAACTCGCCGTCGGCCGGACCGGCTGCCAGGGCGTCGTAGGTGTGCGGGCCGACCTGTATTTCCAGGCGCTCGAAGGGAGCCGGTGTGGGTGCCATGGCGGCGCTCTCCTCATATTGACAGCTGCTTAACAGACACCGTACCGCCGTGTTGAGTATTGCTCAACAAGGGCGCGGGGCGAGCACGGCGCCCCTCCCCGTTCGGCGGTAACGTGAGAATTCAGCAGCGAGTGGCCGACCGGAACCGGCCGTCTCGAAGCTTCTGAGCGGAGTGTGGAATGCACCGGCGCCGCACCGACCCTGTCGCACCGCCCGAGGAGCTGCTGTGCCTCCTCGGGCAGCTCACCGGCCGGGTCATGGAACGGATCAAGCTCCAGCAGGCCCGGGTGGCGCTGGCCGTGGAACTGCAGCGCCATATGCTCCCGCCCGAGCTCCCGGCGCTGCCCGGGCTGCAGACCGCGGCCCGGTACGTGCCGGCGCAGACGGGCCTGGACATCGGCGGCGACTGGTACGACGCGTTCGCGCTGCCGGACGGGGCGTTCGGCTTTGTCATCGGCGACGTCCAGGGCCATGACGTGGAGGCCGCCGCGTTCATGGGTCAGGTTCGCACCAGCCTGCGGGCGCTCGCGGGCGCCACCACCGACCCCGGCGAGGTGCTGGGCCGGGCCAACAACCTGCTGCTGTCGATGCGCTCGGAGCTGATGGCCACCTGCACCTTCGCGCGCTTCGACCCGGCCAGCGGCGAGCTGGCCGACTCCCGCGCCGGACACGTACCGGCCATCTGGGGCACCGCCGACGGCGCTCAGGTCCTCCAGGACCCCGGCGGGCTGCCGCTGGGCATCCAGCCCAGCGGGCCGTACCCGGTCACCCACCGGCGGCTGACGCAGGCGGGCGCGTTCGTCCTGATCACCGACGGGGTGGTGGAAGGACCCGCCTTCCCCATCGAGCGGGGCCTGGCGCGCGTGGTCGAGCTGGTCGGCGCGGCCTACGACGCGGACGCCGACCAGCTGGCCGCCACGGTGATCGCGGTGGCCGACCTGACCGGACACAGCGACGACGCCGCCGTACTCGTCCTCCGCCACAACGGCGGTCCCTACACCTAGCAGGCCGATGTGCTGCGCAACGAGTGGCTGAGCCGGCACGGTCCCACGGCCGTGCGGATCCTCGGCGTCGCGGCCGTCTACTACGGCGGCGCCAAGCTGGGGCTGCTCCAGGAGCTGGTGCGCGGGCAGGTCACCCCGCTGTGGCCGCCCACCGGAATCGCGCTGACCGCCCTGCTCCTGTTCGGCCTCCGTATCTGGCCGGGAATCGCCCTGGGCGCCTTCCTGGTCAATGTGACGCTGGGCCCCTCGCCCCTGGTGGTCCTGGCGATCGTCGTGGGCAACACCCTCGGTCCGGTGATCTCCTACCGGCTGCTGCAACGGGCGGGGTTCCGGGTGAGGATGGACCGGCTACGGGACGCCGTGGCGCTGGTGTTCCTCGGCGCGCTGTGCGGGATGCTGGTGAGTTCGACCATGGGCAGCGGAGTCCTGGTGCTCTCCGGGGCGCTGAAGGCCGCCGATTTCTGGCCGACCTGGGCGGTGTGGTGGACCGGAGACGCTATGGGCGTGCTGGTGATCACGCCCGTACTGCTGCTCCTCGGCACCGTCCGCGCACCCCTTCGAGCCCGTATCCGTCCCCTGCGGTGGGCGGAGGCGGCGGCCCTGGGGGCCGGCACCCTCGTCGTCACCCAACTGACCGTGAGCAGCTCGATGAACCTGCTCTTCCTCGTCTCCCCCTGCCTGATCTGGGCCGCTTTCCGCTTCCAGCGCGCGGGCGCCGCACCGTGCGCCCTGCTGGTCTCCACGATCGCGATCATCGCCGCCGCCCAGCGGCACGGGCCGTTCGCCCACCACGATCTGTTCACCAACATGGTCACCCTGCAGGCCTTCAACGGGATCACCGCGCTGACCGCGCTGCTGCTCGCGGCGGTGGTCACCGAACGGCGCGACACCCACCGCGAGATCCAGCGGGTCGTCGCCCAGCTCAGTGAGGTCCTCGCCGACCTGGAGCCGGACGCCGCGCTGCGGCAGTGGCCGCCGCCGGAGCAGCACAAGCCGGACGACGGCGGTGGGTGACGGGCCGCCTCACAGCGCCCGCAGCCCCTCGATCACCTCACGCAGCACCCGCGCGTCCGGGAGTTCGGCAGGCGGTACGGGACGGCTGACGCGTACCAGCTCTGCCTCCAGCAGATCGCCGATGAACACCCGCACCACACCCACCGGCAGGTCGAGCCCGGCCGCCAGCTCGGCGACCGAGAGCGGCGCCCGACGGCACATCTCGACAATCTCGACATGCTCGGGCGACAGCAGCTGGTCGGCCACCGCCTGCTCGGCGCGGCTCTCGGCGATCACCTGCGCGATCAGGTCCAGCCGCCCCTCCGCGGTCGTACGGGTGCGCCCCCGGGTCATCGCGTACGGCCGCACCACCGGGCCCGCGTCGTCGTCGAACCAACGGGCCGCGCCCCGTTCCGGTACGGCGCGGCCGTCCTGATCGCTCATGCCGACACTCCCCCAGTCTCCGACCGGGGGTACCCCCACGCTGCGCCGGCCTCGCATTCGCGCGGCGCGCACCTGCCTTTGATGAGCTCGCCGCGCCCGCTCATGGCGTCACCGTCGTCGATCGGTCGTCGCTCAGGTGGCCGGCCCGGACCTGGGCGATGTGCCCAGGTGCGTTCCCACACGCTTGACCAGCAGCGTCATCTCGTACGCGATCAGCCCCACGTCGGAGTCGGCGTCGGCCAGGACCGCCAGGCAGCTGCCGTCGCCCGCCGCGCTGACGAACAGGAACGCATCGTCCAGCTCGACCAGGGTCTGCCGGACCCGGCCCGCGTCGAAGTGCCGGCCGACGCCCTTGGCCAGGCTGTGGAAGCCGGAGGCGACCGCGGCCAGATGCTCGCCGTCCTCGCGGGTCAGATCCTTGGAGGCGCCGGTGGCCAGCCCGTCGCTGGAAAGGATCAGCGCCTTACGGATGCTGCCGACCCGCTCCACCAGCTCGTCCAGGAGCCAGTTCAGCTCTCCGGATCCCTTCCCCGAAGCCGATGCGATGGCCGATGCGATGGACGTTGCTGCCTTCGATGCGGTCATGGACCGTCCCCTCCCGTTGTGGTTCCTGGTGCTGTGCTGCCACCGTCTTCGCCGTCGCGCGCCGGTGCGTCGCGGCCGGCCCGGTTGCGGTGGGCTTCCTCGTCACGCGCCGGGTCGTCGCCGTCGCGCGCCGGATCATCGCCGGCGGGCCGGTCCCCGGCCGTGGTGTCGTCGTTGTCGCGGCGGCCGCGCTGCCAGCCGCGCTGGAGCGAGGCCATCCGGGCCCGTACGGCCTCGGCGTCACGGTCGTCCTCGGGCTGATCGGCCGGGCGCTCCTCGGCCTGCCGGCCGGAATCCTTCTTGAGCTGCGGCGCCAGGCTGGCCTGACGTACCCGGCGCGGCAGCCCGCCCGGCGTCTGCGGAGGTAGGACATCCGACGTCCTACCTGGTGCCGTCTCCTCGGCGGGCTCGGGGCTCCGCGGACCGCTGCGTTCCTCCGGTTCCGGCGGCTCGGCGGACGCCTTCCCCCGCGCGTCGTCGCCGTGCCCCTCCCCGCCGTCGACCGTCCTGCCGTGGTCGGAGACCAGGACCGGCGGCTTGCGGCGGCGCGGCAGCGGCGCGGGGCCGCCGCCCGGCGCCTGGTCGCGGGTCTGCTGATGCTGCTCGGCGGCCGGGACCGGCGCGATGCCGGACGGCGAGGCCGGCGAGGCGGTGGGGACCGGCGCGATGCCGGACGGCGAGGCCGGCGAGGCGGTGGGGCCGGTCTGCCGGGCCGACGGTCCCCGGCGGTCCCGGCCGCGCTCTTGGTCGCGCTCCCGGCCCCGGAAGACGCTGTCCTCGTCGTCCAGGGCGCCCAGGTCGTCCAGGCCGAACGGCGCCTCGAGTTCGACCGGGCCGTCGAGGACCCGCGGCGTGCGGCCTTCCGGGAGCGCCGCCGGCCCCTGGGACAGCGCGGCCAACTTGCCCGCGGCGTGCTCCAGTTCGTTGCCGATACGGGCGTCCGCCGGCCGCAGGGCCTGCGGTCCGGTGTCCTCCCGGCCGCCGTCGGAGGTCTCGGTGAGGATCGCGCCGGGGATGAAGACCACGGCGGTGGTGCCGCCGTACGGCGAGGTCTGCAGGGAGACCCGTACGCCCTGCCGCTGGGCGAGCCGGCTGACCACGAACAGGCCGAGCCGGTCGGTGTCGGACAGCTCGAACTCGGGGGTCTCGGCGAGCCGGAGGTTGGCGTCCAGCAGGAGGTCGGGGGCCATGCCCAGGCCCCGGTCGTGGATCTCGAGGGTGAAGCCGTTGGAGACCCGCTCGCCGAGCACCTGGACGGCGGTGTGCGGCGGCGAGAAGACGGTGGCGTTCTCCAGGAGTTCGGCGATCAGGTGGGTGAGGTCGGAGACGGCGGGGCCGTCCACCGCGAGACGGGGCAGCCGGCGGACCTCGATCCGCTCGTAGTCCTCGACCTCGGCGACCGCGGCGCGCACCACGTCCATCAGCTGGATCGGCTTGCGCCACTGCCGGGAGGGGGCCGCGCCGGAGAGAATGACCAGGCCCTCGGCGTGCCGCCGCATACGGGTGGTGAGGTGGTCGAGCCGGAAGAGGTCGGCGAGTTCGTCGGTGTCCTCGGTGCGCCGCTCCATGGCGTCCAGGAGGGTCAGCTGCCGGTGCAGCAGCACCTGGCTGCGGCGGGCGAGGTTGACGAACACCTCGGAGACGCCGCGGCGCATATCGGCCTGTTTGACGGCGGCCTCGACGGCGGCCCGCTGGAGGGTGTTGAGCGCCTGGCCGACCTGGCCGGTCTCGTCCTGGCCGAATTCGAGCCGGGGTGCCTCGGTCTCCACATCGACCTGTTCCCCGGCCGCCAGCCGCCGCATCACGCTCGGCAGCCGTACGCCGGAGACCTCGTGCGCGGCCTTGCGCAGCCGGGTCAGGTCCTTGACGTGCTTGCGGCCGATCCGGAAGGAGACGATGACCGAGACCAGCAGCGCGACGAAGCCGAGCACCCCGGCGATGGCGGCCTTGAGGATGACCCTCGTCGCGTACGGCTCGACCCGCTGCTCATAGCGGTCGCCGGAGTCCTTGCCCATCCGGGTGAGGTCCTCGAGCACCTTGTCCGCGGCGGTGTTCCAGCGCTCGGCGTTGACGACGTGCGGGGCGGACCGCGCGCCCGCCGCGATCGCCGCGTCCTCGTAGGAGGTCACCTCGCGCGCCCTGGCGGAGCGCCAGTAGTCCGCGTAGATGCCGCGGTCCTTGGCGGGCAGGAGAGGGAGGCTGGTGCCGTACAGGATCCGGCGCTCGGCGACCCGGTCGGCGAGCATCCGCAGATCCCGCCTGGTCATGCTGCCGGAGGCGAGCGCCGCAGACATCAGCGCGTCCTCGCGGGAGAAGGACTCCCGGGCGCGGGTGACCTGCACCAGCGCGCGGGCCTGCTTGTCCATCTCCACGCTCTGCAGGGCGTTGAGTGAGGCGAGGAAGTCGTAGTTGGGGTCGACCATGGAGTTGTACGCCTCCAGGGTCTCGTCGCGGCTGACGGTGTTGTCCTCGACCTGTTTGCGCAGTTCCGGGAGCCCGGCGAGGGTCTTGACGACGCCTTCCGCCTGGCTTGCGACGTCGCCGCGCAGTTCGCTCAGCACATCGGGATCCCGGGCGCTGCCGCGCAGCCGGGAGATGGCGGAGTCGGTGGCCCGGGTCTGCTGCCGCAGCTGGGTGAGCGCGTCGGCGCCGCGCCGGTCCGCGAGATACAGCAGGCTCTGGCGGCGCTCGCGCTGGAGGGCCTGGACGACGTCCTCGGCCGGATAGCCGACCTTCCGCATGACATTGGCGACGTCGAGCAGTTGGTTGGCCTCGCGCCCGGTGATGTACGTCGCGAACGTCCACATGGCTGTCAGGGACACCAGCGGTACGAGCAGCAACGCCACGATCTTCCGGCGGATCGACTTCCCGCGAAAGCGCATGGCCTCCCCTACGTCAACCCCGGCGCACGGGGGTGGTGTTCCGTCAACAAACGGCGTGAGCCTACTACTGCCGGGTGACCAACCCGAAGGCCTGCCTGGGCGTTGGGGAACCGAGGGCGCGGCGGGACCGTCATGAGTTACCCGTGGATACACGCACAACCGGCCCGTGATCAGGGGTCTTGGCCGCGGTGGTGGCACCCGGCGAGCGGTCCGGCCGATTGGCCGGATTTCCCCTACCCCGGGGAACACCTCGCCGGAACGGTGCGTGACGATAAGGGAGGACGGTGAGCGGCGCCAGGGGCAGGTACCCGGTGAAACCCGGGCAGCCACCCAGGAGCCGGACAGGCGGGGCGAGTGCGGGGAGTGTGACGCTTTCATGGACACCGGCAGGCGTCCCTTGTGGCAGGAAGAGCCGGCACCCCGGCGCCGGATGGCGGAGCCGGTGCGGACGGCCGCCGTGCGTGCCGTCATCATCGTCGCGATCACGCTGATTCAGGCCATGGTGGCATTCCTGAGCACGCTGGCGGGTTCCTGGCTTGCGTTCCCCGCGGTGCTCGGCACGGTCGCGGGCACTGTGGTAGCGACCTGGGCGGTGCTGGATGTGTGGGTGACCCGGCAGGTCTGGGTGCAGCGCCACGGCGTGCAGTCCCAGCCGAGCAGTACGGCGCGGCAGTTGCGCCGTGAGCGGCGGCAGGCGCGCCGGGCGGCGGCACGGGAGAACCGGGACGGCCGGTCCCAGGCCGACCGCGCGGCCGCCTGAACGCGCCGATCGTTACGCCACCGCCTCTTCCCTGACGGCGGGCCGGACATGGATCATCCCGTCCACGACGCTGACCTCGTGGGTCCGCACGGGCCGGCGGGCGGGCAGGCAGGTCGGTGCTCCGGTGCGCAGGTCGAACAGTGCCGCATGCAGCGGGCATTCGACGAAGCAGCCCTCGACCCAGCCCTCGGAGAGCGAGGCGTCCTGGTGGCTGCAGGTGTCATCGACGGCGTAGAAACCGCCTTCGGCATGGAAGACGGCGATCGCCGGTGTGGCGTCGTCGATCTCGATCCGTACGGACTCGCCCTCGGGCAGGTCTTCGATGCGGCAGACGGGAATCATCTGGCCCCCCTCGCGCTGATCGGTATCATGGCGTTTTGAATAACGCATCGCAGAGCGCGATGCGCAACAGAATCCAAGTCGGGGAGCGGGCCGTCAAGGGCTTTCCGGAGATCCGGACAGCTGCCCTGTGATGCGCTTGGCGCCGGCCAACGGGCGGTGACGCAAAGACCCATGTCAAACACGTCGAATACGTCGAGCGGGACGGCGGAGGAGCGGCGCGGCGGGGCGGGATCCGTCCAGTCCGTGGACCGCGCGGTAAGCGTGCTGGAGATCCTGGCCCGGCTGGGAGAGGCCGGGGTGACGGAGATTTCCGAGGAGCTGGGCGTCCACAAGTCGACCGCCTTCCGGATCCTCGGGGTGCTGGAGAACCGCGGGCTGGTGGGCCAGGAGAAGGAACGCGGGAAGTACTTCCTGGGCGCCGGGGTGCTGCGGCTGGCCGGGGCCGCCGCGATCCGGCTGGACATCTCACAGGAGGGCCAGCCGGTGTGCCGGGCGCTCGCCGACGACACCGGGGAGACCGCCAACATCGCGGTGCTGGACGGCGATGCGGCGGTCAACATCATGCAGGCCAGAGGCGCCGCCGCGGTGACCGCCTACAACTGGCTGGGCCGCCGCACCCCGCTGCACGCCACCGCCAGCGGCAAGGTGCTGCTGGCGCATCTGCCCCGGGAACGCCGGGAGACCCTGGCGACCCGCAAGCTGGCCCGGTTCACCGAGAACACCCTGACCGCGGCGGGTGAGCTGCGCGAGCAGCTGACGGCCGCGTTCCACGACGGATTCGCGCGCTCCACGGAGGAGTTGGAGATCGGCCTGAACGCGGTGGCGGCGCCGGTACGGGCGCACGACGGCGCGGTGATCGGCGCGATCGGCGTCTCGGGTCCGGCGTACCGCATGGAACGCGCCCTGCTCCCGGAACTCGCCGAGCGGTCCGCCAAGGCCGCGGCCGAACTCTCGCGGCGGATGGGGTATTCGGGGTAACCGGCTCGCTGCCGGGGCGCTGCGCTGGGCCTGGCCGTACGTGGTTGGCTTTCCCGCCGTTGCCGGTTCGCTGCGCTTGGCCCCGGCCGTACGCGGTTGGCTTTCCCCGCCGTTGCGCCTGCGGCGGGCGGGTTCCGCTGCGCGGGGCTGTTCGGCTGCGGTGCCGGGCCTCCACGGCTTCGCCGCTGCGGCCCACCACCTCCCGTGGGTGGGTGGGGAGGGCTGGTGGGGGCTGGTGCCGTTGTGCCGGGTGGGGTGGGTGGTGTGGTGGGTGGGCGGCGTAAAAGTCCCCTCTTGACGGATCCCTGACGGACTTCCAGCATGTCTCCCATGGCGCAACGCAGCGCGCCATAGGCAACTTTGGGGCGACGCCGCCGCGCTGACGGATCGCCGTCCGGGCGTTGTTGAGGAGTGAGACATGCCGTACGAAGTCCGCGCTGTCGTCGCCGTGAAGAAGGGTGCGCCCGTTGAGGTGCGCACGATCCTGGTGCCGGATCCGGGGCCGGGGGAGGTGCTGGTCGGGGTGCAGGCGTGCGGTGTCTGCCATACGGATCTGCACTATCGCGAGGGTGCGATCGGGGACGATTTCCCGTATCTGCTGGGGCATGAGGCGGCGGGTGTGGTGGAGGCGGTCGGTCCGGGTGTGACGGAGCTGGTGCCCGGTGACTATGTGGTGCTTGCCTGGCGGGCGCCGTGCGGGCAGTGCCGGTCGTGTCGCCGTGGCCGTCCCTGGTACTGCTTCGACTCGCGTAACGCCGCCCAGCGGATGACCCTCCTGGACGGTACCGAGCTGACCGCGGCGCTGGGTATCGGTGCGTTCGCCGAGAAGACGCTGGTGGCGGCCGGGCAGGCGGTGAAGGTGGATCCCGCCGCGCGGCCGGAAGCGGCGGGGCTCATCGGGTGCGGGGTGATGGCGGGGTACGGCGCCGCCGTGCACACCGGCGGCGTCGGCAGCGGCGACACCGTCGCCGTCATCGGCTGCGGAGGCGTCGGCAACGCCGCCATCGCCGGCGCCTCGCGCGCCGGTGCCCGCCGGATCATCGCCATCGACCTCGACGACGGCAAGCTCGACGCCGCCGAACGGTTCGGTGCCACCGATACCGTCAACTCCCGTGGTACGGACCCCGTCGAGGCGGTGCGCGGGCTCACCGGCGGCCACGGCGCCGACGTCGTCATCGACGCCGTGGGGCGGCCGGAGACCTACCTTCAGGGCTTCCACATGCGCGACCTCGCCGGGACCCTCGTCCAGGTCGGCGTCCCCGAACCGGAGATGACGGTCGAGCTTCCGCTCATCGACCTCTTCTCCCGCGGCGGCGCCCTGAAGTCCTCCTGGTACGGCGACTGCCTGCCCAGCCGCGACTTCCCCGTCCTCATCGACCTCTATCTCAGCGGCAAGTTCCACCTGGACCGGTTCATCACCGAGACCATCGCCCTGGACGAGGTGGAGTCCGCCTTCGACAAGATGCAGCGGGGTGAAGTGCTGCGCTCCGTGGTGGCGCTGTGACGTCCCCGTCGGGCGGTGGAGGGGTCCGTCAGCGGCCGGATCCGTCCGGGGCGTCGTCCGGTCCGGTCTCCTGCTGAGCGGGCAGCTGCGGCGGCTCGCCGGGGCGGCGGTACATCCGTGTCGCGGTGATCTGACCGTGCACCACCTCCCCGGACGGGTCCTGCTGCGGCAGTCCCGGCCGCAGATGCTCCTCGACGCTGATGTACTTCAGCCCCGCGCGCAGGTCGGCGTCATTGCGCAGCCGGATGACCAGCGGGAACTCGGCGAGCGCGGTGGTGTCGAACAGGCCGGTGGTGTAGAGGAGCTGGACGCCCAGCGCGTCGGCCACGGCGCGCTGGAGTTCCAGGAGATACGTGGCGTTGGCGCGGCCGATGGGGTTGTCGAGGAACAGCGTGCCGGCGTGCCGCTGCTTGTCGCGGCCCCGGTCGTTGCTGCGCAGAGCCGCCATCGTGCAGTACAGGGCGATGGCGGCGGTCAGCAGCTGGCCACCGGAGAAGACATCGCCCATCTGGCCGACGGACACCCGCTCGGCGCGCAGCACCGCGTCCGGCTTGAGGATTTCCACGGCCACGCCGCGCGGCTGGAGTGCGGCGCCGACTCCGCGCAGGAGAAGGGACATGCCGTCGCGGCGCAGGTCGCTGTTCTTCTTGACGGCCGAGCGGGTCGCCTCGTCGATGACCTCGCCGAGGCGCTCGGTGAGGGTGGCCTGGTCCGGGTCCTCGAAGCGGATGCGCAGGAACTCCTGGCCCGACCACTCCCCCAGGCCCTCGGGGAGCCGGGACAGCCGCTGGGCGGAGCGCAGGGTGGTGAGGGACGACTCGACCAGGCCGCGGAGGCGGTCGACGATGGAGTCGCGGTTGCGCTCGAGCTGCTCGAGTTCGTCGGTCAGGACGCGCAGGCGGGGCGCGAAGGCCTCGGCCCACTTGGCGGCGTGGTCGGGGAGGGCGGCCGCGGGCAGTTCGCGGATCTGCTGGCGGGCGGGGGTGCGGACCTGCTCGTAGCGGGTGGAGTTGGCGTGCCGTACGAGGATGTCGCAGGCCTCGCGCACCGCGGCGTCGGCGGCGGAGAGGTCGGCGGCGCAGCCGCGCAGCGAGCGGCGGGACTCGGCCGCGGCCTGCCGGGCCTCGGCGAGATGGCCGGCGTACGGTTCGGTCCCGCCGTCCGCCGTGTCCTCGGTGTCCTGGTGGTCGCGGAGCAGATCGCGCAGCAGGGCGGCGGTCTCGTCGAAGCCGCCGGCCGCGTCCTCGGCGGCGCGGTGGCCGCGCAGCAGGTCCTCGTGCCGGGCGCGGGCGGACTCCAACGCCTCGGTGGCGGTGGCCAGTTCGGCGTTTGCGGTGCGCAGCAGTTCCTTGGCGCCGTCGGCGTCCTTGGGGACCAGTTCGTCGGGGAGCTCGGTGTGCGCCTCGCCGTCGGTGGGTGCCAGCCGTTCGGCCTCGCCGCGCAGCCGGCCGAGCTGCTCGCTGGCGGCCGAGGCGCGGGTCTCCAGCATCTGGACGAGCGATTCGGCGCGCGCCGCGGCGGCCTGGCGGGACGGACCGTCGGCGGCGTCCGGGCTCTGCAGGAGCGCTTCGGCGCGGGTGCGGACCTTGTTGGTGAGGCGGTTGAGCTCGGCCAGGGCGGCGGACTCGTCGCCCTCGGCGCGGGCCTGTTCGGCGCGCAGATCGGCGCCGACGCCGACCTTTTCGTAGAGCTGGGAGGCGGCGCGGTAGGCCTCGCGCAGGGCGGGGAGGGAGGCGTTCGCGCCTTCGGGGGCGTCGCCGATGTCGTCCGGTACGCCGGCGATCTCGGACCGCTCGGCGCGCAGCGCGCGGGTGGTACGGCGGGCGTCGTCGGCGGCGCGCTGTACGGCCCGGCGGTCCTCGTCGGCGGCCCGCGCGCGGTCCACGCACTCCTCGGCCCTGGCCTCGAACTCGACCGCCTCGTCGGCCAGTTCCCGTAGCCGCGACTGCCAGGCGGCGCGCTCGCGCAGCCGGTGGGCGAGCCCGGCCAGCAGATCGGCGGCGCGGCGGGCGCGCTGCGCGGCCTCCTGCCGCTCGTCGCGCACCCCGGTGGCCTCCGCGGCGACCTCGTCGGCCTCGGCGCGGACCGTACGGGCCTCGGCCAGCTCGGCCGCGGCCTCCTCGGCGGCCGTACGGGTCTGCTCCGCGGCGGCGGCCAGCTCGGCGAGGCGGCCGGCCGGGCATCCCGTACGCCATGAGCCGAGCCGGGCGGCCAGCGCGCGGTCCCCGGCGAGGCGGGCGGCGAGGGCACGGATCTCCTCGTCGCGCTCGATGGCGCGGGCGCGCAGTGCCTGGCGTTCCTCGTCGGCGGCGGATTCGTCGTGCATCGCCGGGTTCGGCGGGACGAGGAATACGCCGGAGTCGCGGCCGTCGGGGGCCGGGGTGGGGGCGAGCAGGGCGGCGGCGGTGCCGACGGCGACCGCGGAGCGGGGCAGCAGCGCGGCCTGGGCGAGCACCTCGCGGGCCCGTGCGTGGGTGTCGGGGTCGGTGATGATCACGCCGTCGACCAGCTCGGGGCGGGCGGCCAGCACCCGGGCGTGGTCGGCCGGGTCGACGGACTGGGCGAGGTAGCGCCAGCCGGGCAGCGCGGGCACGCCGTGCTCGCCCAGGTACTCCACGGCCGCCAGCACATCGGGCCCCGGCGGCAGCAGCCCGCCGTCGCCCAGCGCGCCGAGAATCCGGGAGTCGTCGGCGGCGGCCGTCCGCAGGTCGAACAGCTGCCGCTCGGCCGCGGCCACGCCGTCCTCGAGCAGCTCGCGCAGCGCCTCGGCACTGCGGTCCAGCTCCTCGGCGGTCAGCGACCCGGCGGCGGGAGGGGTGGCGTCCGTACCGGAGCCGGCGGTACGGGGGCCGGGCAGCGCGAGGGATCCGGTCTCGGGGAGTCCGAGGAGGTCGGCGAGCCGCTGCTCGGCGCCCAGGGACCGGGCGGCGCGGCGCTCGGCGTCATACGCGCGTTCCGCGGCCTGCGCGGCGTCCTCGGCGCGGGCCGCCGCCAGCTCCGCCGCGGAGTGCCGGGCGGCGGCTTCCCTGGCCCGGTCGGTGGCCTGCCGGGCGGCCTCGCGGGCCGCATCCCAGGCCTGCACCGCGGTCTTCTCGGCGTCGGAGGCGGCGAGCGCGGCGCGGGCCGGATCGGCGTCCGGGGCGGAGTCGTCCAGCCAGCCGGCCCGGACGGCCTCGGCGGTCTCCTCGGCGACTTCGGCGAGCCGCTGCTTGAGGTGATCGGCCTCGCTGCGGGCGCGCTGGGCGTGGGTGGCGGCGGCGGTGGCGTCGCGGTGCGCCGATTCGCCGGCCTCCTGGAGGGCGGCGGAACGCTCCTCCTCCTCGTTGGCGATCCGCTCGCCGGCCTCGGCGGCGGAGTGCAGGGCGCGGACGAGGTCGGTGGCGGCGGTGGCGCGGGCGGCGAGCGCCGGGGCGGCGTCCCGCTCGGCCTCGCGGATGGCGGCGGCGACCCGCGCGCAGCGGTCGGCGGCGGCGCGGTGCCGCAGCGCGATCTCGGCGGCCTGCCAGGCGCTGTGCAGCGTACGGGCGTCGTTCAGCTCGCGGCGCTGGGCGGCGGCGCCCTTCTCGGCGGCGGCCAGTGCCAACGAGGCGTGGCGATAGGCGAGTTCGGCGGAGACCAGGGAGCGGCGCTCGCGGGTGCGTTCGGCGTCGGTGACGCGGTGTGCGGCGGCGGCGAGCTGTTCGGCCAGCTCGGCGGCCCGGCCGCGCTCCTCGGTGCCGCGCGCGTGCAGCCGCTGGGCCAGGCCCCGGGTGCGGCGCTCGGCGCCCGCGTGCACCTCGCGGGCGCGCTCGCGCTGCTCGGCGGTCTCGGCGATCCGTGACAGCAGATCGAGGGAGCCGGCGGTGAAATCCCGTTCGGCGGTCAGTTCGGCGCGCCGGCCGAGCTTGTGGGCGAAGCCGTGCACGAGGTCGGCGAGGCCGTCGGTGTCGCGGGTGTCGGTGACGGCGCGCAGCAGCAGGTCGGTGAAGTCGGAGTCGTTCTTGACGGCGAACAGGCCGGCGGCCTCGCCCTCGTCGGCGTTCATCTCGCGCTGGTAGCGGAACAGCTCCGGGTCCAGGCCGAGGACGCCGAGGTGTTCGTTCCAGCGTTCGTGGATCTCCTCCCACACGACGTCCAGGTTCGGGTAGTTCTTCCCGGCCTCGGTGAGGACGTCGCGGAAGCCCTTCATCGTGCGGCGGCGGCCCTGCGCCCCGGAGGCGCCCTCGCCGTTCTCCTGGCGGGGCCGGACGACGGTGGCCTCGGCCACCGGGAGGGAGTCCAGGCTCATCCCGGGGCCCGGCCGGAAGCTGTACCAGGCCTCGGCGAACTTGCGGGGGTCGTTGGAGACCTGGCGGCCGCGCCATTCGCTGGCCTTGCCGACGACGATGCTCTCGCCGGTGAGAACGTGCTGCCACTCCAGCGCGACATGGCCGCAGTCGTCGGCGAGCAGGAACTTGCGCAGCACGCCGGAGCTGGCGCCGCCCAGGGTGTTGCGGTGGCCGGGCAGCATCACCGAGAAGATCAGCTTGAGCAGGACGGACTTGCCGCCGCCGTTCTCCAGGAAGAGGACGCCGGCAGGCGCCGGGCGGCGCGGCGGGCCGACCGGTTCGTCCTCGAAGAAGTCCGCCTGGGCCGGGGCCGGTTGGGGCACGGGCGCGCCGACTCCGCGCAGGTCCAGCACGGTGTCGGCGTAGCGCGCACCGGCGGGCCCGATGGAGTAGAGGCGGACCCGGGACAGCTCGTACATGGCGGACTCTCGTTGTGGTGTCGGACGGTGGTCTGGCGGAGGTGGAGGGCCGGGCGGGGTCAGCCTGCGTGGAAGGGCAGTCCCTCGCCTGCGACCAGGTCGAGGTCGTCGGTGTCCTCACCGGGCAGCAGCGAGCCGCTGCCGTCGGCGACGGGGACCACGCCCAGTTCCAGGAGCTCGGCCATGGCGGCGCTGCCGGCCATGTCGCGGACCTGGAGCTGATAGCGGGCGGTGGTGCGGTACGCGCCGCCGGCGTCGTCGCCGGTGCGCTGCAGGAAGCCGGAGTCGACGAGGAAGGTGACGGCCTTGGCGATGATGCCGGTGGTCGAACCGGCGAGCCGCCGGGCGTCCTTGGTGGCGCCGGTCGCGCTGCGCCGGGCGTAGACCCGCCAGGCGGACTCCAGTCCGGGCGCGTCGCTGACCGGGTCGGTGTTCTCGCCCTCCTGCTCGGCGCGCTCCTCCAGGCGGCGGCATGCCTGCCGGACGAAGGCGTCGACGCCGTTGACGGTGATCCGGCCGATGTAGCCGTCGTCGGCGAGGTCCTCGGGGCGCGGGAAGGCCAGCGCGGCGACGGCAAGGTGGGCCAGGCCGTGCAGGAAGCGGTCGGCGGAGTCGGCGGAGGCGCGGCGGGCGTAGTCGCCCATCCGTACGGCGAAGACGGAGTCCTCGGCGGCGGTAACGGCCATGCCGGCGCGGGTGGAGACCTCCAGGACGATCAGGCCCAGCCCCGTGGCGACCGCGTCGGCGAGCCGGGCGAAGGCGGGCTCGTCGCGGTAGCGGCGCAGCAGCTCGGCGTACTCGGCGTCGCGGGCGGGCAGCAGCTTGGGCTGGAGCCCGAAAGAGACCAGGCGTGCGGCGTCCGCGGCGTCGGCGGGGCTCAGCGGCGCGGTGACGGCCGGTGCCGGCTCGGCATCGGGGGTGCGCGCGCTCCAGCCGGCATCACCGGCGCCGGACGCCAGGTCCGGCTGCGGCACCTCGTCGGCGGCGTACTCGGTCACGGTGCAAGCTCCTTGTGCGGGGTCCGGACGGCCGGGCGGATCAGTGGCTGCCGTATCCGGGTGCGCGGCTGCCGTGGCCGGGTGCCCGGCTGCCGTATCGGGGTGTGTGGCTGCCGTATCGGGGTGTGTGGCTGCCGTATCGGGGTGTGTGGCTGCCGTATCCGGTGGTGCGGGGGCATCAGGCCGCCTCCGAACGGTCGGCGGCCATACCGGCCGCGTCCAGCAGGGCCGTGCCGACGATGAGGTCGGCGCCGCCGAACTCGGGGTCGGTCAGCTCCGTGCCGTCGTCGACGGCGAAGAGCAGCTGGGACTCGCCCTGGCGGTAGGCCGTACCGACCGGGGGGCTGGCGGCGTGCACCGCCAGCAGGGCGACGAGGTAGGGGAGTTCGGGATCCTTGCGGCGGGCGTCGGCCAGCAGGCCGGAGAGCCGGCGGGGCGCGTCGGCGGGCAGGTCGAGCAGTTCCCTGGCGGCGTCCAGCTGCTCCTCGCTGAAGCGGCTGTCGTCGGGCGTGGCCACCAGGTCGGGCTCGGGCATCTCGGCGCCGAGGTGCTCGCGCTCCAGGGGCGGGGTGAGCAGCACCTCGACGAGGTCGCCGACGCGGACCGCCGACGGGGTGCGCAGGCCCGTGCCGTGGGCGAAGAAGGCGTCGGTGACGCGGATGGCGCGCTCGGCGGGCAGCGGCAGCAGCGGGGCGACCAGCTGACCGTAGAGGTCGAGGCCGGAGCGGGCGGTGGGGGTGGCGAAGGCCTGCCGGTCCTGTTCGGCGCGGAAGAGCGGGCCGGCCTCCAGCAGCCGGGACTGGAGCTGGGTGTGCCGCCGGATGCAGTCCTTGACGATGTCGACGAGCTCGGCGGCGCGCCGCTTGTGCTCCCCGGTCTTGTGGTCGACGGCCTCGGCCTCGTCGCGGGTCTTGCGGATGTTGGTGAGGATGGCGTTCTCGTGGCGGTAGCGGTCCGCGACGTGGTCCAGCGCCTCGGCGATCATGTCCGGCACGGTCTGCAGCCAGTCGACCGCGCGGACATTGCGCCGCGTGGCGTCCAGGGTTTTGCGCAGGGTCTCGGCGTACTGCACGGTCCGGTAGCGGGCCTGCTCCGCGGCGAGCTGCGCGTCGGCCAGCCTGCCGCGGTTGATCAGCACCTCCAGCTTGACCTCGGCGGCGATCTGGGCGCTGGTGACGTCCGTGTCGAGGGCGCCGACCAGGACATTGACCGCCTCGTCGGTGGCCCGGAGGTAGACCGTGCCGCCGGGGCCCGGGACCTCCTCGATGAGCTTGAAGTCGTAGTCGCGGCGGACGTACTCGCCGTCGGTGGTGAAGGTGCCGTAGACGGCCCGGAAGCCGCGGTCCACGCTGCCGACGTTGATCAGATTCTCCAGCACCCAGCGGGCCACCCGCTCGTGCTCGCCCTGGGGGCGGCGGGGAGCCTGGGCGGCGACCCGCGGGAGCACCTTCGCGACTATCTCTTCATGATCGGCGCCGGTGTCGAAGTCCATGTTGAGTGTGACGAGATCGATGACGGCCAGCGCCACCTCCGCCATCGCATAGACGCCGTACTCGCCCGCGAGATTGGCCTTGCGCGCATCGAGGTCGTGCAGCGGCGCGGTGCACGCCAGCGCGCGCAGCCGACGGGCCAGGCCTTCGTCGGCGGCCGGGCCCGGCGCGGGGCGGTGGGGCCCGTTGAGCTGGGGCGCAGCGGGCCCCGGGGCGGGAAAAGTCACGTCGCACAGAGTAAGCGCTCGCACTGACAACGGACGAAACGGCGCGGAGGTGGCCGGCGGCGAACCCGCCGGCGGTCCCGGCCGCGCGGCCCGCCCACGGCCCGGCTCACCGGCCGACGGGTCAGTCTACGGCGGCGCGCTACGGCAGAGCGGGCGGGCCCCACGCGCGCCCCGCCCGTCAGTGCGTGGCTCCCTCCGCGACGCGCAGATCCGTACGGGTGCGGGCGGCCGTCGCGGCGATCTCCCGCAGCGCCCGCGCGACCGCGGCGACGGACAGTGACGGCTGGGCCCGGCCGACGACCTGCTCGGGCGCGTACGGGACGTGCACGAAGCCGCCCCGTACGCCGGGCAGTTCGGTGGCGATGAGGTGGGCGAGGCCGTAGAAGACGTGGTTGCAGACGAAGGTGCCCGCGGTGTTGGAGACGGAGGCGGGCACCCCCGCGGCGCGGACCGCCGCCACGCAGGCCTTGATCGGCAGGGTGGAGAAGTACCCGGCCGGGCCCCCGGGCACGATCACCTCGTCGATCGGTTCCGCGCCCGCCCCATCCGGGATGCGGGCGTCGTCGACGTTGATGGCGACGCGTTCGACGGTGACGTCGGGGCGGCCGCCCGCCTGGCCGACGCACACCACGATCTCGGGGCGGGTGTCCGCGATCGCGGCACGCAGGGCGGACAGCGATCTCCCGTAGACGCAGGGCAGTTCCACGGCGAACACCTCGAGGCCGGCGGGCGGTTCGGCCGCGGCGGCCCGCACCGCCTGCCAGGAGGGATTGGTCGACTCACCGTCGAAGGGCTCGAATCCGGTCAGCAGTACCCGGGTCATCCGGTGGTCCTCACCAGTGCTCAGAAGGCGAACAGGAACATGAACACGATGTTGCAACCGAGCAGCACGCCCGCGGTGGGCAGCTGGGCCTTGATGGGCCCGTACTGGTCCTTCAGTTCCAGCAGGGCGGCCGGGACGATGTTGAAGTTGGCGGCCATCGGGGTCACGAGGGTGCCGCAGAATCCGGCGAGCATCCCGATGGCCAGGACGGCGGCGGGGTTGCCGTCGAAGTGGCCGATCAGCACCGGCCAGCCGACGGCTGCGGTCATCACGGGGAAGGCGGCGAAGGCGTTGCCCATGACGATCGTGAACAGGAACATGCCCACGCAGTAGACGACGATCGCGATGGACAGCGAGTCCTTGGGGAGCGCGGCGGTGGCGAGCTTGCCGACCTGGGTGCCGACGCCGGAGACCTGGAAGATGGCGCCGAGGGTGGCCAGCATCTGTGGCAGCAGCATCGCCCAGCCCATCGCCTCCAGCATGGAGCGGCCGGACTGCACGGGCACCGAGATCCGCTTCTCGCGCAGCATGATCATGCCGATGACCAGGGCGACGACGGCCCCGAGTCCGAGGCCCAGGATGGTCTCGCTGCCCTCCTGGAGGACCGGTTGGCCCCCGAAGGAGAGGTGCTTGACGCCGATGGCGCAGACCATCGCGACGACCGGGATGGTGAGTGCGGGGACGAAGAGTTTGTTGCCGAGCCTGGCGGCGAAGGCGACACGCTGTTCGGAGGTGGTGGTGCGCGGGGTGCCGCGCCCGGTGCAGCCGAAGCCCGCCAGAGCGGCCATGGCGAGCACCGCGCCACCCAGCGGCTCGGCCGGTGCCTGCTTGGTGACCACCCAGCTGCTGTAGATGAATCCGGCGCCGATCAGGCCCCAGAAGGCGCCGGTGCCCAGGCGCTTGGGGTTGGTCCGGTCGGTGAACATCTGGGCGGCCATCACCAGGAAGCTCAGGCCGACCAGCCAGTAGAACCACTCTGCCTTGATCACTGGGCGGCCTCCGCCACGAGGGTTTCGGCGTTGGCGGCGCGCAGTTCACGCTCCAGCCGGCGGTCCAGTCGCAGCAGTCGCCAGCCGTGGAAGACGAAGGCGCACACCGCCGTCGGGATCGCCCACAGCGCGAGCTGCAGCGGCTCGAGGTGGGCGCCGTAGGTGGTGTTGACGAAGCCGGTGATCAGCAGGATCGAGCCGACGGCCAGGAAGACGTCCTCGCCGAAGAACAGGCCGACGTTGTCCGCGCTGGCGGCGAACGACCTGACCTTCTCCCGTGTCCGGTCCGGGAGCCGGCCGTACTTGCGCTCGGCGGCGCCCTCGGCCATCGGTACGGCGAGCGGGCGGACGGTCTGGGCGGGGCCGAAGACGTTGTTCAGGCCGACCGCCGCGCCGAGCTGCCGCAGGCCCAGATAGAGCGCGAGGAAGCGTCCGGTGGTGAGGCGCGCGAACCGGGCGATGACGTTACGGGCCTGCTCCTGGAGGCCGTAGCGCTCCAGGAGGCCGATGACCGGGAGGGTGATGGCGAAGATCGTCACCGCCCGGCTGTTGGCGAAGCCGTCGCCGAAGGCGGCCAGGACCTTGCCGGGCGACAGCCCGCCGAGCAGGCCGGTGAGGATGCCGGCCACCCCCACGACCAGCAGGGGATTGCGTTTCGTGGCGAAGCCGACCACCACCACGAGCACGCCGAGGAGCACCAACATGGGCCCGCCTTCCGCGTACGGGAACCCCACGGACTGTGAGGAGAATGCCGAGGAGGCTAGGCGATTGTTCAACGATCCGACAAGGGGTTGGCGGGGGCGAACTCCCGGCGCGCCTCATCCCTCCGCGATGCGCTGGGCGTACGCCCCTGACAACTGGCCGCGCGAGTCCTCCAGATAGCCGAGCAGCAGCCGCTCGGCCTCGACGGCGTCACCCGCCAGCAGCGCGTCCGCGATCTGCCGGTTGCGGATCAGATACGGCGCGTAGAAGCGCTGGGGATCGTCCATGACGTGAAAGACCAGCCGGAGTTCGGCCAGCACCCCGCGCATCAGCTCGTCCGTCCGGGGGCTCCCCGCCAGGGCGACGACGGCCTGATGAAAGCGCAGGTTGGCGGTCGAAAGGTCGTCCCAGGCGCGGTCCGCGGCGGCCGCCTCACCGGCCCGCACCGCCGCGTCGATGGCCTCGACCGCCTCGCTCGCCGCGTCGTCGTACGGCCCCTGCCCCAGCCCCCGTACCGCCGCCGACTCCACGATCATGCGCACCCGGAAGATGTCGTCCAGGTCCTCGACCGTCGCGACCCGTACGAACACCCCGCGGTTGAGCCGGTGCTCCAGCAGCCGCTCGTGCGTGAGCAGCCGGAACGCCTCCCGCAGCGTGTTGCGCGAGACGCCGAGCGCGCCGCCGATGCTCTCCTCCGACAGCCGGGCGCCGGGCGGGAAAAAGCCCTCGGTGATCCGGTCCCGCAGGATCTCGGCGACCCGCTCGGCGGTGCTGGAGCGCCCGAGCAGCGCCCGGTCCGACTCCAGGCCCGAGACCTCGGCCAGCCGCCGCTGATCGTTCTTCGTCACTCCGCCGGCCATTGCGCTCTCCGCTCTCGCTGTCGTGTCGGCGGAAGTCAATCCCAGAAGGGAGAACGAAACAACACACCTCTTGTCGGATCGTTCAACAATCCAGTACGTTGACCCCCGCCCCTGCACGTGCCTACCCGGAACGGACAGACATGAGTGACCCGGCGGCACCTCCCGTCATCGACCTCAACGCCGACCTCGGGGAGGGCTTCGGCCGCTGGCAGCTCACCGACGACGACGCGCTGCTGTCCGTCGTCACCAGCGCCAATGTCGCCTGCGGCTTCCACGCCGGCGACCCGTCCACCATGCGCCGGGTGTGCGAGCTGGCCGCCGCGCGCGGCGTGGTCATCGGCGCCCAGGTCTCCTACCGGGATCTGGCCGGCTTCGGCCGCCGCGCGATGGAGGTACCGCCGGACGAGCTGGCCGACGAAATCACGTACCAGATCGGTGCGCTGGAGGTCTTCGCGCGGGCCGCCGGCGCCCGCGTCGGCTATGTCAAACCGCACGGCGCGCTCTACAACCGCTGCGTCCACGACGAGGAACAGGCCGCCGCCGTCATCTCCGGCATCCGCGCCGCGGCCGGCGCCCTCCCCGTCCTCGGCCTCCCCGGCTCCCGCCTGCACCAGGCCGCCCGGCAGGCCCGGCTCCCGGTCATCGGCGAGGCGTTCGCGGACCGTGCCTACACCGACGAGGGCACCCTCGTCCCGCGCCGCGAGCCGGGCGCCGTGATCCACGCCCCCGACGAGGTGGTCAAGCGCGCCCTGGGCATGGCCCGCGACCGCACCGTCACCTCGATCGGCGGGCGGGGCATCGCGATCACCGCCCGCTCCCTGTGCCTGCACGGGGACACCCCCGGCGCCGCGGACCTCGCCCGCCGCGTACGGTCCGAACTGACCGCGGCCGGTGTGCACGTACGGAGCTTCGCCGGGAGCGCCGCATGAGGCCGCTGCCCGTCGGCGAGCACGGGCTGCTCATCGAGCTGGACAGCGCCGAGGCGGTCGAGGCGCTCCATGCCGAACTGCTGCGCCGCGCGGCCGCCGGCACGCTGCCCTGGGCCGGGGGCACTCCCCCGGCGACCGCCGGGGCGACCCCCGCCCGGACGGAGTCCGGGGGAGAGATCGTGCCCGCCGCGCGTACGGTGTTCCTCGACGGCCTCGCCGATCCCCGCGCATTCACCGCGGAACTGGCCACATGGGACATCCCACCGCTCACCGCCGGCGACCGCCCCGCCATCGAGATACCGGTCCGCTACGACGGCCCCGACCTTGCCGAAGTGGCCGCCCTGTGGGACGTCGCCCCCGACGAGGTCGTCCGCCTGCACGCCGGCACCACCTTCCGTGTCGCCTTCTGCGGCTTCGCCCCCGGCTTCGGCTATCTGACCGGCCTGCCCCGGACGTTGGACGTCCCACGTCGGACCACCCCCCGCACCAAGGTCCCGGTCGGCTCGGTAGCACTCGCGGGCCCGTACACCGGCGTCTACCCCCGCTCCTCCCCCGGTGGCTGGCAGCTGATCGGCACCACCGACACCGTCCTGTGGGACCCCGCCCGCGAACCGGCGGCGCTGCTCGCCCCCGGCACCCGCGTCCGTTTCGTCCCCCAGGAGACCGCCCGATGACCGACCGCGCCCTGTCGGTCGTACGGGCCGGAGCGCTCACCACCGTCCAGGACCTCGGCCGACCCGGCCATGCGCACCTGGGCGTGCCCCGGGCCGGCGCCCTCGACGAGCCCGCACACCGCCTCGCCAACCGCCTGGTGGGCAACCCCGAATCGGCCGCCACCCTGGAGACGACCCTGACGGGGTGCGCCGTACGGGTCCGCACGGCCACCACCGTCGCGGTCACCGGCGCGCCCTGCCCGGTGACGGTCGACGGCCGCCCCGCCCCCTGGGGCGCGCCGGTAGGTGTCCCGGCGGGCGCCGTCCTGGATGCCGGTCCCGCCACCCACGGCCTGCGCTCGTATCTCGCCTTCGGCGGCGGCATCGACGCCGAACCGGTCCTGGGCAGCCGCGCCGCGGACCTCCTCTCCGGCCTCGGCCCTGTGCCGCTCACCGATGCCGCGGTGCTCCCCCTGGGACGCCCGTACGCGCCGCCCGCCCCCGTGGACGCCGTACCGCACCCCGGCCCGGTGACGGAGCTCGTCCTGCCCTTCCTCCCCGGCCCGCGCGACGCCTGGTTCACGGACGGCGGCCTGCGCACCCTCCTCACCGGCCGCTTCCGCGTCTCCCCGGCGAGCAACCGCATCGGCCTGCGCACCGAGGGCCCGCCCCTGGAACGCGCCCGCTCCGGCGAACTCCCCAGCGAGGGCATGCCGCTGGGCGCTCTCCAGGTCCCGCCCAACGGCCTGCCGGTGCTCTTCCTCCACGACCACCCGACCACCGGCGGCTATCCGGTCATCGGAGTGGTCCCCGAGCGCGCTCTGGCGCCCGCCGCCCAGGCCGTACCGGGGACGCCGGTACGGTTCACCCGCCTGCGTTAACCGACGGCCGGACCGTACCCGCCCCCGCCCGGCGTACGGATCACCAGCACATCGTCCACCCCGACCTCCGCCGTATCGCAGCCCCGCAGCTCCGCACGCGAACCATCGGCCCGTTCAACGGAGTTGACGCCCAGCGAGCCCGGCGCCCCGCCCGCCATCCCGTACGGCGCGACCCTGCGGTGGTTGGTCAGCAAGGCCACCGTCATCGGCTCCAGGAAGCGCAGCCGGCGTTCGACGCCGCAGCCGCCGTGCCAGTGCCCGCTGCCGCCGCTGCCGGAGCGGATGGCGAAGCTGTCGACGCGGACGGGATAGCGCCACTCCAGGACCTCGGGGTCGGTCAGCCGGGAGTTGGTCATATGGGTCTGCACGGCGTCCGCGCCGTCGAAGCCGTCGCCGGCGCCGGAACCACTGGCCACGGTCTCGTAGTACTGCACCCGGTCGTTGCCGAAGGTGAGGTTGTTCATGGTGCCCGAGCCCTCGGCCTGGATGCCGAGCGCGGCGTAGAGGGCGCCGGTGACCGCCTGGGAGGTCTCCACGTTGCCCGCCACGGTGGCCGCCGGGAAGACCGGGGCCAGCATCGAGCCCGGCGGGATACGGACCTGGAGCGGTTTGAGGCAGCCGCTGTTGAGCGGGATGTCCTCGGCGACCAGGGTGCGGAAGACGTACAGGACCGCGGCCATCACCACGGAGCTGGGCGCGTTGTCGTTGCCGGGCCGCTGGGGTGAGGTGCCGGCGAAGTCCAGCACGGCGCTGCGGGCCGCGCGGTCGACGGTCAGCGCGACGTGGATCCGGGCCCCGTTGTCGGTCTCGTAGCGGCAGGAGCCGTCCGACAGGCCGGCGATGATCCGGCGCACCGATTCCTCGGCGTTGTCCTGGACGTGCCCCATGTAGGCCCGTACGACGGCCGGCCCGAACTGCTCTGTCATCCGGCGCAGTTCCTCGACGCCTTTCTCGTTGGCGGCGATCTGGGCGCGCAGATCGGCGATATTGGCGTCCGGGGCGCGGGAGGGGTACGGGCCGCCGGCCAGCAGTTCACGGGTCTCGCGCTCGCGCAGCGTGCCGTCGCGCACCAGCAGCCAGTTGTCGAAGAGGACGCCCTCTTCCTGGATGGTGCTGCTGAAGGCGGGCATCGAGCCCGGGGTGATGCCGCCGATCTCGGCGTGATGGCCGCGGGAGGCGACCAGGAACTGCAGCTCGTCACCGTGCGTTACGGAAGAAGCAGGGGTCGTGGCGAAGACGGGGGTGACGACCGTGACGTCCGGGAGGTGGGTGCCGCCGTGGTAGGGGTCGTTGATCGCGTACACATCGCCGGGCCGCATGTCGTCGCCGCGCCGCCGGAGCACCTCCTTGATGGACTCCCCCATCGAGCCCAGATGGACGGGAATGTGCGGGGCGTTGGCGATCAGATTGCCGTCGGCGTCGAAGAGCGCGCAGGAGAAGTCGAGGCGCTCCTTGATGTTGACGGAGTGCGCGGTGTTCTCCAGGCGGACGCCCATCTGCTCGGCGATGGCCATGAAGAGGCTGTTGAAGACCTCCAGCATCACCGGATCGGCCTCCGTGCCCACGGCGGCCTGCCCGCCGCGCTCCCGTTCCCGCGTCAGCAGCAGGTGTCCTCGCTCGCCCACGGCCGCCCGCCAGCCGGGGTCCAGGACCGTGGTGGCGTCCTCCTCGGCGATGATCGCCGGACCGGTGAGGCGGTCGCCGGGGCGCAGATCGGTGCGCCGGTAGAGCCGGGTGTCCTGGCGGCGGCCCTGCGCATACATCCGTACGGTCGCGGCATGCGTCAACTCCCCGTCCCGGTCGGTGAATTGCACCTCATGTCCCGCGGCGCCGCCGGCCGCTCCGAGCGCCTCGACCGACACCGCCTCGGCCACCAGCGGCTTGTCCATGGTGAAGGCGTAGCGGGCGCGGTGGGCCCGGAGGAAGTCCTCGGCCATGGTGCCGGCGTCGGCCGGCGGGACGCCGATGGTGGAGTCCGTCCCGGCGTAGCGGAGCAGCACCTTGGCCCGCGTGGTGATGGAGGCGTCCGGCACGCCGTCGTCCAGGAGTTCGCGCCGGGTCGCTCCGGCCAGCGTGTCGCACACCTCGTGCACCCGGTCGACGGCCCCGGGCTGCCCGAGTTCCGCCTCGACGGCCGCTTCCCGCATCGCGGTGGCGTCGGCGACCCCGATGCCGTAGGCGGAGAGCACTCCGGCCAGCGGCGGTACGAGCACCGTGCCGATGCCCAGTGCGTCGGCGACCGCGCAGGCGTGCTGGCCGCCGGCGCCGCCGAAGCTGGTGAGGGCGTAGCGGGTGATGTCATGGCCGCGCTGTACGGAGATCTTCTTGACCGCGTTGGCCATGTTGAGGACGGCGATGTCCAGGAATCCGGCGGCGACGTCCTCGGGGCCGCGGTCGTCGCCGGTGGCGGCCGCGGCGCGCTCGGCCAGCTCGGCGAACCGGGTGCGGACGACGTCGGCGTCCAGCGGCTGGTCGCCGTCCGGTCCGAACACCGCGGGAAAGTGGTCCGGCTGGATGCGGCCGAGCATCACATTGGCGTCGGTGACGGTCAGCGGGCCGCCGCGGCGGTAGCAGGCCGGGCCCGGTACGGCGCCCGCCGAGTCGGGGCCTACGCGGTAGCGGCGCCCGTCGAAGTGCAGCACGGAGCCGCCGCCGGCCGCGACGGTGTGGATGTTCATCATCGGGGCGCGCATCCGCACCCCCGCGACCTCACTGCCGAAGACCCGCTCGAACTCCCCGGCGTAGTGCGACACATCGGTGGAGGTGCCGCCCATGTCGAAGCCGATCACCCGGTCGTGGCCGGGCCCCGCCTCCTTCGCGGCGCGGACCATGCCGACGACGCCGCCCGCGGGCCCGGACAGCACCGCGTCCTTGCCCCGGAAGTGCTCGGCCTCCCGCAGCCCGCCGTTGGACTGCATGAACATCAGCCGGATGCCCGGGAGCTGGGCCGCGATCTCCTCGACGTACCGGCCCAGGATCGGCGAGAGATAGGCGTCGACGACCGTGGTGTCCCCGCGCGGCACGAGCTTCATCAGGGGGCTGACCTCGTGCGAACAGCTCACCTGCGCGAACCCCGCCCGCCGGGCCAGTTCGGCGACGGCCTTCTCGTGGTCGGCGTGGCGGTAGCCGTGCAGCAGGACGACGGCCGCGCTGCGCAGCCCGTCCGCGCGGGCCCGGATCAGCGCCTCGCGGACCCCGTCGGCATCCAGCGGCCGGACGGTCTCGCCGTGCGCGCCGATCCGCTCGGGCACCTCGATCACCCGCTCGTAGAGCGCCTCGGGCAGCACGATGTGCCGGTCGAAGATCCGCGGCCGGTTCTGATAGGCGATCCGCAGGGCGTCCCGGAACCCCTCGGTGGTCAGCAGTACCGTCGGCTCGCCGGTGCGCTCCAGCAGCGCGTTGGTGGCGACGGTCGTGCCCATCTTGACGACGGAGACCCGCTCGGCGGGCACCGGCTCGTCGGGGCCCAGCTCCAGCATCATCCGGATTCCGGCCACCGCGGCGTCCCGGTAGCGCTCGGGGTGGTGCGAGAGCAGCTTGCCGGTGACGAGGCGGCCGTCCGGGCGTCTGCCGATGACATCCGTGAAGGTGCCACCGCGATCGATCCAGAACTCCCAGCGTCCGGTCACCCGGCCATTGTCGCAGTGCCCTTGGGGTCCGTCAGGGCGGCGAGCGCGGCACGCGTGGCGCGTTCGGCGGTGGCGTCCAGGAGCCGCCCGGAACCGGCCAGGCCGTGCCGGCATTCCTGGGCGGCCAGGGCCAGCAGACCGGGCAGCAGATCCGTGCACCGGTCGGCGACCCAGCGGGTGCCGCGGGTGGCCATCCACCAGACGGATCCGGCACGGGTCGGCGGCGGCCCGTCGAGGGTGAGCTCGGGCGGCGGCCCCAGGCGATGACCGGCGGCCGCCAGCGCCGTGTGGAAGCCGCGGGCCAGCAGCCGGTGGCCGCGCTCGCTGGGATGCAGCCGGTCCACGCTCCAGCCGGCGCGGTCGGCGACCCACGCCTCGTCGGCGAGATGCAGATGGACACCGCCGTAGCGGCCGGACACCGCGTGGACGACGGTGTTCACCGCGCGCATCCGCCGGGCCAGCGGGCGGGCCAGCGGCGCGGGCAGCCCCAGCATCCGCCCCGGGTCGGGCAGGCACGCAGTCAGGACCACGGCCCCGTCGGCGCTGAGCGTGCGGTGCGTGTGATCGAGTGCGGCGGCGACCCGCTCTATGGCGAACGCGGCCCGCAAGGTGTCGTTCGCCCCGACGACGAGCGACGCGTAGCGGGGCGCGAGGCGTCGCGCCGCGGGCAGCTGCCGTTCGGCCACCTCGGCCGCCAGCGCCCCGCTGCGCGCCAGATTCACCAGCGGTACGCTCCCCGGCCGCTCCCCCACCGCCTCGGCGAGCAGCACGGCCCACCCGCGCCAGCCGCCACCGGGTACGGGGTCGCCCAGCCCCTCGGTGAGCGAGTCGCCCAGCGCGACAAAACCGCGCCGCCGCATCGTCACCACCCGCCCCGGGGGTGCACCGGCGGCTTGGTACCGACGACCGCCCGGCCCCGCGGCGCGGGCGCGTCGTGCGCGGCCAGGAAGGCTTCGACGGCGGGCTGCCAGCCGTACCCCTCGGCGCGCTGCCGGGCGGCGCCGCGGCGGGCCGGCTCGGGGCGGCCCAGCACCCGCTGGACGGCGTCGGCGAAGGACGGGCCGTCGTCGAGGGCGGTATCACCACCGCGGCCGACGAGCCCCGCCAGCGCGGAGGCGGCGCTGGCGACCACGGGCGTGCCGCAGGCGAGCGCCTCCAGAGCGGCGAGGCCGAAGGTCTCGGCCGGTCCCGGGGCCAGCGCGAGGTCGGCGCTCGCCTGGAGCGCGGCGAGGTGGGCGCGGTCGGCGAGGTGCCCGAGGAACGCCGCGGGCAGCCGCTCCGCCCGTACCCGAGCCTCCAGCCGCGCCCGCAGCGGCCCGTCGCCGGCCACCACCAGCGCCGCGTCGACACCGCGCCGGCGCAGTTCCGCCAGCGCGTCCAGCGCCCGCCCCGGCCGCTTCTCCGGCGACAGCCGGGAACACATCAGCATCAGGACGGCGGCCCGGCCCGCACAGCGCCGCCGCAGCTCGGCGCTGCGGCAGTCCGGGTGCCAGGCGGCGAGATCGACCCCCAGCGGCGCCCGCACCACATTGCGCGCACCGACCCGGGTGAACTCCGCCGCCGCCCATTCCGTGGTGCACACGATGCGGCTGTAGGCGTGAGCCGTGCGGGAGTTGAGCCGGTCCGCGGCGGCGCGGGCGACCGGGTCGGGCACACCCCAGGTCCGCAGCACCCCGTCGACGCTCTCGTGCGAGACCATCACCGCGGGGACCCGGGCCCGGCGCGCCCACTGCCCCGTCCAGCGCAGCGTCGTACGGTCGGAGACCTCCAGCCGGTCGGGGTCCAGCACCCGCAGCACACGCTGCAGCTGCCGGCGGTCGGCCAGTACGCGGTAGCCCCCGGTGCCGGGCAGTGCGGGACCCGGCAGGGTGATCACCCGCCCCTGCTCGGTGCGGACGTCGGACGTCCCACCTCCCGGTCCCGGCACGATGAGCACCGGTTCGTGCCCGGCGGCCGCGTACCCCGCGCCCAGCTCGCGCAGCGCGGTACGCAGCCCGCCGGAGGCGGGGGTGACGAAGTTGGCTATCCGTACGATCCGCAGACCCGGCCCGCTCGCCCGGCGCACGCTCATGCCGCCACCGCCGTCCGGCGGGCGAGCACGTCCTCGTAGTGGCCCAGGAGCTGATCGCCCACCGCCTCCCAGGTCCGGTCCTCGACGGCCGCGCGGGCCGCCGCGCCGTACCGTATGCGCAGCTCGGCACTGCGCCCGAGCAGGCGCACCGCGTCCCGTACCGCCCCGCCGTCGCCCGGTGTCACCAGCAGCCCGGTACGGCCGTGGTCCACCAGGTCGAGCGGTCCGCCCGCGCGCGGCGCGACCACGGGCACCCCGGACGCCATCGCCTCCTGCACGGTCTGGCAGAAGGTCTCATACGGTCCGGTGTGCACGAAAATATCCAACGAGGCGTAGAGCCGGGCGAGTTCATCGCCGGTGCGGCGGCCCAGGAAGCGCGCTCGGGGAAGGGCGGTGCGCAGGCCGGAGGCGCTGGGGCCGTCGCCGATGACGACGGTGCGTACGCCGGGCAGGTGGGACGTCTCGGCCAGCAGCCGGACGTCCTTCTCCGGGGCCAGCCGCCCCACGTACCCCACCAGCAGCTCCCGGCCCGCGGCCAGCGAACTGCGCAGCACCGCGTCGCGCCGCCCGGGGTGAAAGCGCGCGGAGTCGACGCCGCGGGGCCACAGATGGACCCGCGGTACACCGTGCTCGGTCAGATCCAGCAGCGCCGCGCTGGAAGGCGCCAGCGTCCGGTCGGCAGCCGCGTGCACCGCCCGGATGCGCCGCCAGGCCGTCGCCCCGCCGCCGCCCAGATAGGTACGGGCGTAGCGGCCCAGATCGGTCTGGTAGACGGCGATCGCGGGCACCCGCCGCCGGGCCGCGGCCGCCATCCCCCGGGCGCCGAGGACGAAGGGGCTGGCGAGGTGCACCACGTCCGGCCGGTGCGCGGCGAGCGCGGCGGACAGTCTTCGCCCCGGCAGCGCGATCCGTACCTGGGGATAGCCGGGCAGCGGCACGGAGGGCACCCGCACGACGGGGCAGGGGCTCTCATAGGTCGCAACCGCCGGCTCATGGCCGGCGAGCGGGGCGATGACCAGGGGATCGTGGCCGCGCCGGACGAGGTGCCGGGCGGTTTCCAGGGCGCAGTGTGCGACGCCGTTGACATCGGGCGGGAAGGATTCGGTGACGATGACGACACGCATACCGATGTTGTCGGCGCGCCGTGCGTGGAGGGGGCCAAGGGGATCTTTCCAGCCGGGGAACGTCCCATGAGCGTTCCGCGGCGCACGGTGCCACCGAGCGGGCCGCACACCCGGATGTCAGGCTGGACGGTGCGCCCCTGGCGCGTGTCCCCCGACGAAACGACGAGGAGAGCTGTGACGGCCGACGACACGGAGCTGACCGAACCCTCCGACGGCCTTCCCCCGCGGATCGGCGCCCCGGCGCGCCGGGCTCTGGAACGGGCGGGCTATCTGCGACTGTCCCAGCTGGCCGGGGTGAGCGAGGCCGAACTGCGCCGGCTGCACGGGATGGGCCCCAAGGCACTGGGCATCCTGCGGGACGCACTGGCGGCACGGGGCCTGTCCTTCGCCGAGGAGTAGCCCGGAAATCCTCCACCACGGAATACCCCGCAACCCACCGCAACCGGCAACGGCTCCCGCCCCGGCCCACCACGGCGCGGGGCGCTACACGCCCTTCGCTTCCGGCCCGAATCTGCTGCGCACCGCCGTCTGGACCTCGGCCTCCTCGGCCGGGTCGGCGGCAAGACGCCGGAGCTGTTCGACGACCCGGTCGTCGCCGGTGGCGGCGTGCCGGGCGGCGAGTTCGCGGGTGGTCTCCTCGCAGTCCCACAAGCACTCGACGGCGAAGCCGGCCGCGAAGCCGGGGTCGGTGGCGGCCAGCGCGCCGGCCGCCCGGCCGCGCAGCTGGGAGGAGGAGGTCTCGCGGTAGAGGTGACGCAGTACGGGGGCGGCGCAGGCGACGCCGAGGCGGCCGACGCCGTCGACCAGCTCCCACAGGCCGTCCGCGTCCGGGCCCTCCTCACGGACGGTCCGGCGCAGTGCGGCCAGCACCAGGTCGGCGTCGCGCTGCGCCCCGCGGCGGGCGAGCACCGCGGCGGCGGACGCGCCGAGCCGGTCCGTACGCCGGGCCCACAGGCGGGCCCGCTCGACGGCGGCGACGCTGCGCATCCGCTCGAAGGCGCAGAGCGCGGCCGCGGCCGGCGGCTCGGCGGAGAAGGGATCGACGGCGGCGGCCTCGATCAGGTCGAGGACGTCGGGATCGCCGCGTTCGGCGAGGTGGTGGAGCGCGGCGGCGCGCGCCGCGTCCGGGCCCGTACGCGCGGCGCGCAGCAGCTCGGGGCGGTCCTCCGGGCCCGCTACCGCGCCCAGGCAGCGGGCGGCGGCGAGGTGCCGGTGTTCCTCGGGCTCCAGCTCCAGTCCCTGCTGGGCCCACTGAAGGACCTCGGTCACGCTCCAGCCGGGGCGCGGTCCCCGCGGGCGCAGCTGCCGCTGCCAGCGGTCGAAGGAGCCCTGCTCCCCGGCGGCGGTCAGGCGCGCGGCGTACCGGGGGTCCTCGGCCCACAGCCGCCAGGGCCGGGGCTCGAAGGCATCGCGGACGGCGGCGGCCAGCTCGGCCGCGCCCTCCTCGGTCTCGGCGAAGCGGGCGAGCACGGCGGGGGCGAGCGTCATCAGCCCGGCGTCGTCGTCGCGCAGCGCGAGCTCGTCGAGGGCCCAGCGCCAGTTGGTGCCGGCCGCGGCGTAGCTGCGCAGCAGCAAGCGGGCGGCGTCCCGGCCGTACGCGGCGAGGTGGCCGAGCACGGCGAGGGCGAGGCCGGTGCGCTCCTCGCCGGTGTCGACGAGGTCGTCGGGGTGGAAGAGGTGCCGTTCGATCTCTTCGAGTCCGCCGTCGAGCTGCATGTAGAGGCGCGCGTAGTAGAGCGAGCGGTTCTCGACCTGCCAGTCGCGCCTGGGGTCACGCAGCACGCTGTCGTTGAGCGCCGCGAGCGCCTCGGCTCGGGGCGCCGCGAGGGCATGCAGGGTCCCGTCGCCGCGGCCTCGCTGAAGGAGGCCGAGCAGGGTGCCGCTGGGCGCTATGTCTGGATCGAACATGAGGTCAGCATCCGGGGCGAGGGGCAGGCTGGCAACGGGATTTCCGCTGACCGGCATTCTTGCCGGTGACTGCGGGCCGTATGCGTCGTTCCCACCATGGATCGGTGGGCAGAACAGCTCTACGGCGGCCGCAGCCTAGCCTGGAAGCTGTCATTCCGCCGATTCGACCCGGGGTTGCCACGGAAGGCCTGTGGCATATGCCAGATGCACCACCGTATCGGGTAATGCCAAATCTCTTACGGACGGTCGCAGCCTGTGCAACAGTCGTTACCGGCCCCTTCTGTCAGACCTGGCCCCGGCGCCGCCTGATCACGGAGTACGTCATGCCGTCCCCTCTCTTCGCGGATCACCCAGCCGACCGGTCCCCCGAGCGCGACACCGTCGAGGCACTCATCACGCAGGCCCGCCGCCTGCGCGGTGGCCTGGACGCGGTGCGCCGGGAGTCCTCGGTGGACACCGGCCTCGCCACCGACCCCCAGCTGCGCTGGCAGCGGGCGCTGTGCGACCTCGCCGTCCACCACCTCGACGACCTCGGCGGTCATCTCGACCAGCTGAGAGAGGGGCTGCCGGCGGAGGACGAGGAGGACGAGGCGCCGTATGCCGAGTTGCCGGTGGCACCGCCCAAGCCCGCGCCGCACGAGCGCGGCTCGCTGCTGCGCCGGGTGGGCAGCGCCGAGTGGAATCTGCTCACCGACGAGGTCACCTGGTCCGACGAGCTGTTCGCGATGTTCGGCCGGCAGCCGTCCGACGGCCCGCTGACCCTCGACGAGCTGCCGTCCCTGGTCCTCGCCGAGGACCAGGAGGGGCTGGCCACCATGGTCACCGACTGCCTGGTGGACGGCCGGCCGATCGACGGCGAATTCCGTATCGTGCGCCCGGACGCGAGCCTGCGCACCGTCCACATGGTGGGCGAGCCGGTGCTCGACGCCGACGGCGGTACCGCATGCATGTGGGCCGTGCTGCGTGACGTCAGTGAGCTGCGGCGCAGCCAGGCCGCGGTGCGCGAGAGCGGTGACTCGCTGCAACGCGAGCGGCATATCGCGCAGACCGAGCACCGCCTGGCGGTCGAGCTCCAGGAGTCCGTGCTTCCGCAGTGGCACGACTCCCTGCGCTTCCCGCAGGGCGGCCCGGTCGCGCTCGACTTCGCGGGGCGCTACTTCCCCTCCGGCACCAGCGCGCTGATCGGCGGCGACTGGTACGACGCACTGCAACTCCCGGACGGCAAAACGCTGTTGAGCGTCGGCGACCTCACCGGGCACGGCGTCACCGCCACCTCCGGGATGGCGATGGTGCTCGGTGCACTGCGCGGCATGGCCGTTGCCGGACAGCAGCCGGGGCCGCTGATGGGCTTCCTCAACCAGCTGCTGGACACCACCGCCCAGCCCGCCTTGGGCAGCGCGGTGTGCTGCCGCTTCGACCCCGACACCCGCCGGCTGGAGTGGGCCCAGGCCGGGCACCCCGCGCCGCTGCTGTTCCGCGGCGGCACGGGGCGCGCGCTGGACCCGCCCGAGGGCGTACTGCTCGGCGCGACCGCGGGCGCGGCCTACGCCCAGCGCACCGAACAACTCGAGCCGGGCGATCTGCTCGTCCTGCACACCGACGGCCTGGTACCCCGCCGCAACCCCACCGCCGACTCCCGCGAGGGTGCCGAGCGGCTGCTCGCACTGGCGCCGCGGTTCGCCGCGGCCCGGAGCGCGCAGGACAGCGTCCGTATCGTCGTCGAGGAGTTCGGCAGCACGGAACGCGAGGGCGACGCGTGTGTGCTGATCGCCAGGATCGGCGACTGACACACCGCACGGCCGGACCGTCGTTCAGGGACCGGTCGGTTGTCGATGCCTCAGTTATCGGGTCGCCGGTTTTCGAGCCGATGACCCGTAACGCCATGGAACATGACGCACCGTCATATGACCGTTCAGACGGAGTAGTTACCGCCCAGGCCCGCTGATCCCAGCCCTGGGCCGAGTCCCGAACCGCTGCTCTTCGGCTTGGTCTTCGGCATCGGTTTCGGCTTCGGCAGGACAAGCTGGATCTCCTCCCGCAGGTCCTGGATCTTGGCGTAGTTGGCGTACTGGCCGGTGAGCCGGAACATCTCGCGCAGCCGGTCCCAGGTGCGATGGGAGGAGTTCTCGCCGATCGACACCAGCGCCAGCCTGGCGTAGCGGTCGGCCTGTTCGGGGTCGTTGCCGATGAAGCAGGCCGAGGCCATCGAGATGTAGTCGAAGATCTGGGATCGCTGATGGCCGTCCGCCCGCAGCCGTAGCGCCTGCATGGCGTGGTTCTGGGCGATCTTGGCGACCGAGGGGTCGTGATCGGCGAGCGTACGGAAGGCCAGCGCCTCCATGCCGTGCAGGTCCGCCTCGTCGAACATCTGCATCCAGCTGGGCGGCGGCACATCGCCCTTGTCCGAGACGAACAGCTCCTCCGCCTCGCCCAGCGTGCGGCGCATCGCCTGGCCGTTGCCCTTGGAGGCCTGTGCCCAGGCCTCGATGGTGTGCAGCATGGCGCGGGTCCGCGGCAGATTCTCCTCGCCGGAACCGGACCGGGCCAGCTTCATCAGGTCCAGGGCGTCGTCCGGACGGCCCAGGTGGACCATCTGGCGGGCGGCGCGGGAGAGTGCCTCGCCGGCCCGCGGGCGGTCGCCGCCCTCGCGCGCGGCATGGGCGGCGATGACGAAGTACTTCTGGGCCGTGGGCTCCAGGCCCACGTCGTGGGACATCCAGCCGGCCAGCACCGCGAGGTTGGCGGCCACTCCCCACAGCCTGCGCTGCAGATGGTCGGGATGGCGGTAGGCGAGCATGCCGCCGACCTCGTTGAGCTGCCCCACCACCGCCTTGCGCTGCAGTCCGCCGCCGCGGTTCGCGTCCCAGGCGCGGAACACTTCGACCGAGCGCTCCAGTGCGTCGATCTCCTGGGATCCCACCGGGGCCGCCTCGTAGCGGTCGAGGCCGATCTGGTCGAGTTGGTCGAAGGAGTCGGAGGCGAACGGATCGTCGTGGCGTGGGGCGTCGGCGGTCAGGGCGGGGTCGGTGTGCAGCCAGTCGTGCATGGCGCCGGTGAGTGCGGATCCCGCGGCGAGCGCCGCGCCCGCACCCACCAAGCCGCGTCGGTTGAGCATGAGGTCCATTCCCGTGAATTCCGTGAGGACCGCAGCGGTCCGTTCGGGAGCCCACGGCAGACCGTCCATGGCCTGCCGCTTCCCCGAGCGACCGGTTCTGGCGAACCCGAGGTCCTCGATGGTTACGACACGGCCGAGGCGCTCGGTGAACAAAGAAGCCAGGACCTTGGGCACCGGATCGCGGGGGGTCTCCCCCATGTCGATCCAGCGCCGCACTCGCGAGGTGTCGGTCGCCAGCTGCGGATGGCCCATGGCCGCCGCCTGCCGGTTGACCAGTCTCGCCAGCTCTCCCTTGGACCAGCCCGCCAGGCCGAAAAGGTCCGCGAGACGGGTGTTCGGCTCCCTGTCCACGTCAAGCCCCCAGGTTCCTCGACTGAGTTGACAGTAACGGCCGGTGACGTGCGCTGCGACCATTCGCCAGGGTTCGCCAGGGTGCGCCAGATGGTCTGCCACCCATAGCCCCGTGTTCGGTAGGTGTGCAGCCCCCGGCCCGGTGGCGGGACCGCATTCCCCAGGGTGCGTGCCCTTCACAGGGACCCTGGATCGGCCTCCGCAGTACGGGCCCGTTCACCGGGTTCCCACCACCGGGCCGGGAGCGCACGCAACTCGTCGGCGCACGAAGGGATCTGTCTCACCCATGTATGGAGCATCGTCCGCCGTGACCGCCACCGCCCGGCCGTACCGCCCGCACCCCTCCGGCAGCGGGCCGTATCTCGACCCCTCCCCTTCCGCGGGAGGTGTCACCGGCCTCCCCGGCGGACGTACCCGGCGGCCGCAGGGGATGGGCACCCAACCGCTCAGCGGGAGACTCGATTTGTCCGGCCCCCAGGGCGCTCAGCTGCGCGCCGCCGTCGCCTCGGTGCATCGCATCTGTCCGGAGTTCAATCCGGTCCAGGTGCTGCGCCGCAGCGGCAAGTCGGTCCTCCTGGTGGGCACGACGGGCCGTACGAGCGCGGTCGCGAAGTGTTTACTGGACCACTCCCCCGCATGGTCCGAGCGGTTCCGGCAGGAAATAACTGCTTACCGCGCGTTCGTCCGGCATCGTCCGCCGGTACGGGTGCCGCGGCTGGTGGCGGCCGATCCCGACAACTGCACGCTGGTCGTCGAGCGCATGCCGGGCCGGGTCGCGGCCGCGGCGCGGCATCCGTCCGAGGCGCCTCCCCGCGCGGACGTACGGGCCGCGCTCGGCGCGATCTGCCGGATCAACCTCTGGCGTCCGCCGGCTGGGCTGTTCGACGCCCCGCTGGACTACGCGGGCCGGATCGGGCGGTATCACGACCTGGGGCTGCTCACCGACCGGGACCTGGGCGATCTGCAGAAGCTGCTGCACGGCCTCGCGCACACCCAGGGGCAGTTCTGCCACGGCGACGCGCTGCTGAACAACGTGCTGCTCTCGCCCGCGGGGCCGGTGCTGCTGGACTGGGACAACGCGGGCTGGTATCTGCCGGGCTACGACCTGGCGACGCTGTGGTCGGTGCTCGGTGACGCGCCGGTGGCGCGCCGTCAGATCAGCCAGCTCGCACAGTCCGCCGGGCCGGCCTCGCGGGATGCCTTCCTGGTGAATCTGATGCTGGTGCTGACCCGCGAGATCCGGCGCTACGAAACCGCGGTGCAGCGGACCATGCGCGAACCCGCGCCTACGGGGACACCGGGACCGGGACAGCCCGGCGTTCCCGCGGCGGGCGAGGAGCAGCGGCTGCTCCTGCGTCGGCTGCACGACGACTGCCAGATGGCGCGCCGTGCGGTACGGGCGGCGGTCGGCACGCGCTGACCGCGGGTGGGGGTCCCCCCGCGCCGTTCAGGCGTGGGGGAATGTGAGCGGCGCGCCCGGTAGGGGCGCGCCGCTCACCTGTGTGTGTGGGGTGCGGTGGCCCATTGGTCCATTCCACTGACGTCCCGCAGGCCCGCGCCCGGTCCGGGAAGGATCCTCTGGAGATGCCCTGACATGCGAAATCCCGACGGGCGTGGCGATTGACGGATCGTCGGCAAACCTCTGGCTCCGGGCCTGCAATGGCTCTAGTCTCGGGTCTCCCGCTCCGTACGGCCGTTTACGCATCAACCGTCACATCGCGTCGGCTCGGGCCGGCTTGAGGAGGCTGTTTTGCGAGGATCCGCCCCGGAAGACGAGAAGAGAACCCCGCGCCCCGCCCTGCGCAGGTCCGCCACCGCCGTCGCCGCCGCCGTGGTGCTGTTGCTGCCGCTGGTCTCGGCCGCGCCGTCGGCGGGTGCCGGCAAGCCCGGCCCGGACGACCTGCAGCGTGCCTTCACCGAAGCCGCCGCGCGCTATCACGTACCGCGCAGTGTGCTGCTCGGCGTCTCGTATCTGGAGTCCCGCTGGGACGATCACGACGGCGCGCCCAGCGTCTCCGGCGGCTACGGCCCGATGCATCTGACCGACGCCCGGACGGCACTGGCGCGGGCGCCGGAGTTCAGCGAGCCGGGCGAGGACGCCCGCGGGGACGGCTCGCGCGCCCGTAAGACCGTGCCTGCCTATCAGGCGGAGCGTGCAAAGCTGCCCGCCGAACTTCCCGCGCGGCTACGGACCTTGCGGACGGCCGCGGGACTGACCGGGCTGTCGCCGGAGAAATTGCGTACGGACCCGGCGGCGAATGTGTTCGGCGGCGCCGCGCTGCTCGCCGCGGAACAGCGCAAGCTGCGGTCGGCGGGCAGCTCCGACCCCGCCCAGTGGTACGGGGCGGTGGCGCGTTACGCGGGCGAGGACAACCCCGAAGCCGGCTCGACGTTCGCCAACGATGTGTACGCGGTGATCCGGCAGGGCCTGACCCGGACGACCGACGCGGGGCAGCGGGTGACGCTGGCCGCCACGCCCGGCCTGCACGTCGACTCCGGCCAGGTGAAGCCCGCCGGCGTGCGGGCGGACCGCAGCGCCGCGGCCGAGCTGGAGTGCCCCTGGAGCGTGGCCTGCGAGTCGGTCCCGGCGCCGTACGAGGAGTTCGGCGACCACGACTACGGCAATCACGACCTGGCGGACCGCCCCCGTGACCAGCGCATCAGCACGATCGTCATCCATGACACCGAGGGGTCGTGGGAGACGACACTGAGGCTGATCAAGGACCCGGCGTATGTGTCGTGGCACTACACGATCCGTTCCTCGGACGGGCTGATCGCGCAGCATGTGCCGACCAAGGACGTCGCCTGGCATGCGGGGAACTGGTACATCAACTCGCACTCCGTCGGCATCGAGCACGAGGGTTTCCTCGCGTCACCGGACGCCTGGTACACGGAGGCCATGTACCGTACGTCGGCCCGTCTGGTGCGCTATCTGAGCCGTAAGTACGACGTGCCGCTGGACCGGCAGCACATCGTGGGCCACGACAATGTGCCCGGCACGACCCCGGCGACGATCAAGGGCATGCACACCGACCCCGGTCCGTACTGGGACTGGGACCACTACTTCACCCTGCTGGGCGCGCCGTTCACGCCCAATGCGGGGCCGCGGGGCGGGCTGGTGACCATCCGTCCCGGCTACGGCCGGAACCGGCCCGAGTACACCGGGTGCGAGAAGCCCGGCCGGCCGTGCGCGCCGCACGGTTCGGCGGCGGTCCGTCTGTACACCGCACCGCACGAGGATGCGCCGCTGATCAAGGACATCGGGCTGTACCCGGACGGCAGCGACTCGACCATCGATGTCAATGACACCGGTGCCCGCGCCACCACCGGCCAGCGCTTCGCGGTGGCGGACCGTTCCGGCGACTGGACGGCGATCTGGTATCTGGGGCAGAAGGCGTGGTTCCGCAACCCGGGCGATGCGCGGACGGCGCTGAACTCCCGTGGGCTGGTCGCGACGCCGAAGGCCGGCCAGACGGAGATCCCGGTGTACGGCCGGGCGTACCCGGAGAAGGAGGCCTACCCGGCCGGTGTCCCGGTCCAGGCCGTCACGCCGCTCCCGTACAAGATCACCGCGGGTCAGAAGTACGCCGTCGGCGACCGGGTGCGCGGCGACTACTTCTACGCGCCGACCTTCGACGTCAGCAAGCACGCGGTCGTGCGCGGCAATGACGTCTACTACGAGATCCAGCTCGGCCACCGGGTCGGCTATGTCCGGGCGGCCGATGTCGACATCCGGCCCTCGGACTCGTAACCCGCAGCGGCGGATGTCATGACGCCGATCGTGTGAGGGCACGCGTCGCGCCCGGTGGACGGTCCTGCCGTCCACCGGGCGCGACGGATGTCCGCTCCGCGGTCAGCCCTGCTGGAAGAGCTCCGCCGGCAGCGGCTTGAGCAGGGCGTACAGGTCATCGGTGATCGGCCGGTCCCAGCTGGCGATGGTGACCAGGACGCCGTCGTTGCGGTCGAACTGGGCGCAGGAGATCCGGCCCTCGGAGCACTTGATCCGCTTGACGATCAGCAGGTTGTCCTCGTGCATCACCGGGGTGTCCTCGCTCTCGACGACCGTCACCGGCTCGTCGTTGCCCAGCGCCGCCAGCAGCTGGGCCACCTCGAAGGGCACCTCGTCGTCCGTGAGCTCGCGGGCCGGGGAGCCCTCCGGCAGATTGCCGATGATCATCGCGGGGCCGCGGCCGCCGAACAGGTCGTAGCGCAGAAAGACACCCTGACAGGTGCCGTCGGGCGCGGGCAGCAGCCCGGCACCGAGATTGCCCGGCCAGTCCCCGGGGTCCATCGCGAGAACGTCGAAGTCAGGACCAGCGGGCGTGGCTGCGCTACGGCGGCGGAGGAAGGACATGCCGCCATCGTACGTGGCCGCGCCGAACTCGCCGCGCGGACATCGGGGCAAGTGGCGGCGGGTGCGCGGGGGCGTGTGGCGGCCGGTTCCGGCCACCGGCTCGGTCACGCGCCGCCCCTCCCCTCCCGGCGTCGCTCGTGGTGGCGGGCCACCCGGGCGCGGTTGCCGCAGGAGGGGGTGCACCACTCCTGGCGGGCGTGGTCCTTGACGAAGTACCGCACACAGCGCGGGGCGGGGCAGGCCCGCAGCAGGGCGCGGTCGGGGCCGGCGAGGAAGGCGATGACGGCGCGGGCGAGGGCGGCGGTGAGGAGGTCGGCGGCGGGCGGCGCACCGGCCGGATGACTGTGTGCCTCCGGCGGCGCGTCCGGCGCCCAGGCCAGTCGCGGCACGGTCGGGACCAGGGCCGCGGCGGCGTTCAGCCGGCGGATCGCCTCGCCCTCCGGGAGGAGCCGGTGGGCGTCGGCGCGGCTGGGCGGTCCGGGCCTTACGGCGCGGGCGAACAGGGAGCGGGCGGCGGTCCGCAGCTCCTGGACGGCGGTGCGGAGGGGCTCGTCCACGGTGGGCGGCGGGGAGCCGTCCAGGAGGTCGGCCCGGTCCCGTAGCCAGGCAGCGAGTCCGGCCGGGTCGGCGAGGTCGTCGGCGACGCCGCCGTGGCCGTCGTGGTGGAGCGTGACGGCGAGATCGAGGGCGAGCCGTGTGGCGGTCATGGAGCTAATGGTAGCGTCGCCAGCAGCCATTAATCATGGAGGGGGCACGATGACCGATATACGTCAACTGCTGCGCGATCTTCCGGTCTTCGCGGGTGAACTGCCGGGATTCGACCCCGTCTGCACACCCGGCGAACCGGTGGCCCTGTTCACCGCCTGGCTTCTCGGCGCGGTGCGCGCACAGGTGCCCGAGCCGCATGCGATGACCGTCTCGACCGCCGGCGCCGACGGCAATCCGTCCGCCCGCACACTGATCCTCAAGGACGTCGACGCGGACGGCTGGCGGTTCGCGGCGCACGCCGACAGCGTCAAGGGGCGGGACCTGGCGGACCGCCCGTATGCCGCGCTGACGTTCTACTGGCAGCCGCTCGCCCGCCAGGTGCGGGTCCGCGGACCGGTGGTGCGGGAGAGCGCCGGGCGGGCGGCGCAGGACTTCCTGGCGCGGGGCGCGGGCGCACGCGCCGAGGCGCTGCTCGGCCGGCAGAGCCGGCCGCTGGGCGGCCTGGCCGAACGGGATGCCGCGGTGGCGGAGTCGGCGGCCCGCCTGGCCGGCGATCCCGGTCTGGTCACTCCCCGGTGGCAGCTGCACACCGTCCACGCCGAGTCCGTGGAGTTCTGGCAGGGCGACCGGGAGCGCAAGCACACCCGCCTGGAATACCGCCGCACGGGCGGCACCTGGACGAAGGGGCTGCTGTGGCCGTGACCACCCAGGACGCGCTCCCGGCCGAGGCGGTCCTGGCCGGGATCGAGGCGGGGCAGGCGAGGCTGGCCGCGCTGCTGCCAGGTCTGACCGACGCCGACGTCCGTGCGTCCAGCGAGCTGCCGGGCTGGTCCCGCGCTCATGTCCTCTCGCACCTCGAGGGGATCGCCCTGGCGACGGCGCGCCAGGCGCGCCATGCGCTGCGGGGCGAGCTGATCGAGATGTACGACGGCGGCCGCCCGGCCCGCGCCGCCGCGATCGAGGCGGGTGCGGTGCGCGGTGCGGCGGCGCTACGGGACGCCGTACGGGCCGCGCTGGCCGAGGCCTCCGCGGCCTGGGCGGCACCCGGCCCGGCCGACTGGTCCCGGCCGGTGCGCTACCGCGACGGCACGCTCCGTACCGTATTGCTGTGCTGGTGGCGGGAGTTGGAGCTGCACACGGGGGACGCCCGGATCGGCCACGGTCCGGGCGACTGGCCCCGAGAACTGTGCCTCCACCTCCTGGACCATCTGGCGCCGCGCGCACCGCAGGACGTACACCTCGTCCTGGAGGCCACGGACGAGGAGCTGTCGCCGCGCTACGGGCCCGAGGCGGCACCGACGGTGACCGTACGGGGGCCGCTCACCGCTCTCACGGCCTGGCTGGCGGGCCGGGCACCCCACACGCCGCTGGACTGCCGCGGGGCGGAGGCCCAGGCCCGTCCGCTGCCGGAACTACGCGACTGGCCGTGAGGGACACCCGGGACACCAGGACGCCATGAATACCCCGCCCCTGCCCGGGACGCCGTTGCCGTCAGGGCACCCGGCCCGGCCGCCGCTCCCGGGCGGCGGCCTACGTCAGGTCGAACTCCCCCTCCCGGGCCCCGAGCACGAACGCCCGCCACTCCGCAGGCGTGAAGATCAGCGCCGGGATCTCCGGGCTACGGCCGTTGCGCATCGCGATATAGCCCTCGACGAAGGCGATCTGGACGTCGCCCACGCCCTGGCTGCTCGACTGCCACTCGGCATGGGTCAGGTCGAGTTCGGGCGTGGTCTCGCCCCTCAGCCGCTGCTCGGTGATGCTGTTGGCCACGTTGCCGCTCCTCCCGGTTGGTCGTCCGACCGCCAGCGTAGTCACCGGGCGCAGGGACGGACAGGGTGCGACCGGCGGCCGGGCCGGGCTAGCCGGCCGGGGGTTCGGCGCCGACCAGCCACATGGAGAAGAACTGCGCGCCACCGCCGTACGCATGCCCCAACGCCCGCCGGGCGCCGTCGACTTGATGCTCGCCGGCCTGGCCGCGTACCTGGAGGGCGGCCTCGGCGAAGCGGATCATTCCGGAGGCGCCGATGGGGTTGGTGGACAGAACACCGCCGGAGGGGTTGACCGGGAGGTCGCCGTCCAGTTCGGTGACGCCGGATTCGGTGAGTTTCCAGCCCTCGCCCTCGTCGGCGAAGCCCAGGTTCTCCAGCCACATCGGCTCGTACCAGGAGAACGGGACGTACATCTCGACCGCGTCGATCTCGCGGCGCGGGTCGGTGATGCCGGCCTGCCGGTAGACGTCGGCGGCGCAGTCCTTGCCCGCCTGCGGGGAGACGAAGTCCTTGCCGGCGAAGAGGGTCGGCTCGCTGCGCATCGCCCCGCCGTGCACCCAGGCGGGGCGGTGCGGCGAGCGCGCTGCCCCGGCCCGGTCGGTGAGGACCATCGCGCAGGCGCCGTCGGAGGACGGGCAGGTCTCGGAGTAGCGGATCGGGTCCCAGAGCATCGGGGAGGCCTGGACCTTTTCCAGGGTGATGTCGGTTTCGTGGAGGTGGGCGTAGGGGTTCTTGAGGGCGTTGCGCCGGTCCTTGTAGGCGACGAGGGAGCCGACGGTGTCGGGCGCGCCGGTGCGGCGCATGTACGCGCGCACATGCGGGGCGAAGAAGCCGCCGGCGCCGGCCAGCAGCGGCTGCTGGAAGGGGATCGGCAGGGACAGCCCCCACATGGCGTTGGACTCGGACTGCTTCTCGAAGGCGAGGGTGAGGACCGTACGGTGGACGCGGGCGGCGACGAGGTTGGCGGCGACCAGGGCGGTGGAGCCGCCGACGGAGCCGGCGGTGTGCACGCGCAGCATGGGTTTGCCCACGGCGCCGAGCGCATCGGCGAGGTAGAGCTCCGGCATCATCACGCCCTCGAAGAAGTCGGGGGCCTTGCCGATGACCACGGCGTCGATGTCGGCCCAGGTCAACTGGGCGTCTTCCAGGGCGCGTCGGGCGGCCTCGCGGACGAGTCCGGCGAGGGAGACATCGCGGCGGGCGGCGACGTGTGCGGTCTGGCCGATGCCGACGACGGCCACGGGCTCTTTCGATGTAGCGGCCTTGCTCATGACGCTCATCACTCACCCTCCAGGACGGCGACCAGGTTCTGCTGCAGGCACGGCCCCGAGGTGGCGTGCGCGAGGGCGCGGTCGGATGCGCCGCGCTGGATGCGGGCGGCGGCCTCGCCGAGGCGGATCAGCCCGGCGGCCATGACGGGGTTGGCGGCCAGGGCACCGCCGGACGGGTTGATCCGGACGCCCGCACTGTCCGGGGAATCGAGTTTCAGGGCGCGGCGGAGGACGACCTCCTGGGAGGTGAAGGGGGCGTGCAGCTCGGCCGTGTCGACGGGCCGTGCGAAGGCTCCGGCGCGTTCGGCGGCCAGGCGTGTGGAGGGGGAGTCGGTGAGGTCGCGGACGCCCAGGCTGTGCGCCTCGATGCGGTGGTCGAGGCCGCGGATCCAGGCGGGCCGGTCGCAGAGCCTGCGGGCGGTGTCGCCGGCGGCGAGGATGACGGCGGCCGCGCCGTCGCCGATGGGCGGGCAGTCGCCGGTGCGCAGGGGGGCCACAAGGTGGTTCCCGGGAGCGGTGGCGCCGCGCAGCTGGGCGTGTGGGTTGGACTCCGCGGCGGTGCGGCTGCGGGCCGCGATGCCGGCCAGTGCGTGTTCGTCGGTCAGGCCCGCGTCGATCAGGGCCTGCGCCTGGAGGGCGGCGAGCGCCACGGAGTCGGGCCACAGGGGGGCCACGTAATACGGGTCGAGCTGGCGGGTGAGGACCTCGCGGACGTCGCCGGGCGAGGACTTGCCGTACGCGTAGACCAGTGCGGTCTCGGCCTCGCCGGTGAGGAGCTTGACCCAGGCCTCGTACAGCGCCCAGGCGCCGTCCATCTCGACATGGGACTCGGAGATCGGCGGCCAGGCACCGACGCCGTCCAGCGCCATGGTGAAGGAGAAGGCGCGGCCGGCGAGGTAGTCGCTGGAGCCGGAGCAGGTGAAGCCGATGTCGCTTGCCTTGAGGCCGGTCTGTGCCAGGACGTCGTGCAGCACCGGCATCAGCATTTCGACCTCGGAGGTCTCCGCGCTGTCGCGGACGTGATCGCTCTGCCCGAAGGCGACGATGGCGACCTCGCGCACCAGGTCGCGCACTGGCTCGGGCATCAGATCAGCTCCTTGTAGCTGTCGTAGTCGGCGTCGGGCTCGCCGGTGGGGCGGTAGTGGTCGGGGAACCGGCCGCCCTCGGTCCATACGGGCTCCACGCGCAGCCCCATGCGGACCTGGTCGTAGGGGATGCCGCCGATGCGGGCGTGCAGGGCCAGGTCGGCGCCGTCGAGGGCGATATGGGCGTAGACGTAGGGGACCTCGATGTCCAGGTTCCTGGCCTTGATGTTGACGATGCAGAAGGTGGTGACGGTGCCGCGGGGGCCGACCTCGACCCGGGTGTCGGTGGCGACGCCGCAGGTGGGGCAGGCGCCGCGGGGCGGGACGTACACCTTGCGGCAGGAGGGGCAGCGTTCGCCGACGGTCCTGCGGCCGGCGAGCGCCTCGATGTAGCGGGACTGGGCGCCGCCGGGTGAGTAGGTGTAGTCGAGGCGGGCGGGGGTGGTGATGCCGGTGACGGGGTCGGCGAACTGCCCGTCATGGGCCGCCGGTTGAGGGCGTTGCGCACCGTCGCCCGCGGTCCGTTCCGGCTCGAAGCAGGCGATGTCGGTGATCGCGCCGGTGCGTTCGGCGGCCCAGCGGACCGTGACCCGCATGCCGGTGCGTACGGCGTCGGGGCCGGGTGCGTCCAGGGCGTGCAGCAGGGCGGTGTCGGCTCCGTCGAGGCGGACCAGGACCCAGGCGAAGGGGGTGTCCAGGGGCTGGCCGCGGCGTGGGGCCGGGTTCCAGGCCCAGGTGGTGACAGTGCCGCCGGTGCCGACCTCGACCAGATCGCGGATCTCCTCGGCGGTGACCGGGTCGTATTCGGTGGGCGGGACGACGATCCGCCCGTCGCTCGCCCTGACCCCCAGCACGACGCGTTCGCGCAGGCCGGTGAGGAAGGCGCTCTGCACGGGGCCGAGCGAGCGGGTGAAGGGGAATTCGACGACGAGGGGTGCCGTGAGGACTTCTGGCATGCGGGGCTCCGTAGGGTGTCAGGCGCGCCGGTAGACGGGCGGGCGCTTCTCCGCGAAGGCCCGGGAGCCCTCTTTGGCGTCGGCGGTGTCGAAAATGGGCCAGCCACGGGCGAGTTCGGCCTTGAGCCCGTCGGTCTCGGCCAGCTCGGCGGTCTCGTAGACGGATGCCTTGACGGCCTCGACGGCGAGCGGGCCGCAGGCGTTGATCTGCTCGGCGATCTCCAGGGCCTTCTCCAGTGCGGTGCCGTCGGGCACGACATGGCCGATCAGGCCGATGCGTTCGGCCTCGTGCGCCGGGTACGGGCGGCCGGTGAGCAGCATTTCGAGGGCATGGGTGCGGGGGATCTGGCGGGCGAGGCGGACGGTGGAGCCGCCGATGGGGAACAGCCCGCGCCTGACCTCGAACAGGCCGAAGGTGGCGCTCTCCCCGGCGACGCGGATGTCGGTGCCCTGGAGGATCTCCGTACCGCCGGCGACGCAGTACCCCTCGACGGCGGCGATCACCGGTTTGCGGGGGCGGTGGTGCCGCAGCATCGCCTTCCAGTGCAGGTCCGGGTCGGCGCTCAGCCGGTCGCGGTACCGCTCGCCGGCCATCCCGCCGCCGGCCAGCGCCTTGAGGTCCATACCGGCGCAGAAGGCGCCGCCGGCACCGGTGAGGACGATGGAGCGGATGTCGTCGTCCGCGTCGGCCGCCATCCAGCCGTCGTACAGGCCCACCAGCATCGGCAGCGAGAGGGCGTTCTTCGCCTCCGGCCGGTTGAGGGTGAGCACCAGTGTCGCGCCGACGCGCGTCACGGTCAGGTGCTCCGTACCGCCCTTTCCGTCCGTACCGGCTGTTCCCTCGGTTCCACCCATTCCGTCCTCCCGTCTCAAGACGTAGAACAGGTTGCAGTAGGCGCACGGCGACTTCAAGGCTTTTCTGACAGGTAGTCAGATTTCTTGGCCGTGGCCCTTCCCTGCTCCTCCCTCCGGCGCTCTAATGACCGCCAAGGTCCGGTCCGCAGACCGGCACCGGCCGATGCCCGCCCGGTCTGGAGGAGACGTGGAGTACAACCTTGCCGACCTCTTCGAGTCGATCGTCGACACGGTTCCCGACCGCGAGGCGCTGGTGTACGTCGACCATCCGGGAACCGGCGCCGAGCGCCGGCTGACCTACGCGGAACTCGACAGCGCCGCCAACCGCCTCGCCCACCATCTGAGCGACCACGGCATCGGCCCCGGGCAGCATGTCGGGCTGCATCTGTACAACGGCATCGCCTATCTCCAGGCCGTGTACGCGTGCCTGAAGATCCGCGCCGTACCGGTCAACGTCAACTACCGCTACGTGGAAGAGGAGTTGGTCTATCTCTACCGCGATGCGGACCTGACGGGCCTGGTCTTCGACGCGGAGTTCACCGAGCGGGTGGCCGCCGCCCTCCCCCAGGCACCCGGGCTTCGGCATCTCGTACGGGTCGGCACGCCGCCCGCCGGTGCCCCCGAGCCCGCGATCGCGCCCGCGGAGCTCGCGGACGCGGAGGCCGCCGGATCGCCCGCGCGCGGCTTCGGACCGCGCTCCGCCGACGACCAGATCGTCATCTACACCGGCGGCACCACTGGGATGCCCAAGGGCGTGATGTGGCGCCACGAAGACATCTTCTTCTCCGGAATGGGCGGCGGGGCACCGACCGGCGAGCCGGTCAAACGGCCCCAGGAACTGGCCGAACGGGTCGCGGCCGGCGGCGAAGGTCTCGTCTTCTTCCCCACGCCCCCGCTGATGCACGGCACCTCCACCCTCACCGCGTTCATCGCCTTCCACTTCGGCCAGAAGGTGGTCATCCACCGCAAGTACGTGCCGGAGGAGGTGCTGCGGACCATCGAGCGGGAGAAGGTCACCAGCGTTTCCCTGGTCGGGGATGCGATGCTGCGCCCGCTCGTCGACGCGCTCAGCGGTCCGCTCCAGGGCACCGACTGCTCATCCCTGTTCAGCGTCAGCAGCTCCGGCGCGATCCTCTCCGAGACCGTACGGGCCCAGTTCAGCGCGCTGGTCCCGAACGCCATGCTGCTCAACAACTTCGGCTCCTCGGAGTCCGGCTTCAACGGCACCGCGACGGACGACTCCGGGCCCGAGTCCGGGTTCCGGCTGCGGGTCAACTCCCGTATCGCAGTGGTGGATCCGGGCACGCATGAGCCGGTCACGGTCGGCGAGGAGGGCCGGCTCGCGCTGCGCGGGCACGTACCGCTGGGCTACTACAACGACCCGAAGAAGACCGCCGAGACATTCTTCGAGGCGGGCGGGGACCGGTGGGTGCTGCTGGGCGATATGGCGACCGTCGACGCGGAGGGCATTGTCACCGTTCTCGGCCGGGGGTCGCAGTGCATCAACTCCGGCGGCGAGAAGATCTATCCGGAGGAGGTCGAGCAGGCACTCAAGGCCCATCCGGATGTGTATGACGCGCTGGTGGCGGGCGTACCGGACGAGCGATGGGGCAACCGCGTCGCGGCGGTCGTCCAACTCCGGGACGGATCGGGGCCGTTGGACCTCGCGGGTGTGCAGGACCACTGCCGTACCCGGCTTGCCGGGTACAAGATCCCGCGGGCCGTCGTCTTCACCGACCGCATCCAGCGCTCGCCCAGCGGAAAGGCGGACTACCGCTGGGCGAAGGCTGTGGTGGCGGGCGAGCGGCAGGGGTGAGGGGCTGCCCGCCGGCCGGGGCACCTGCCCGTAGGTCGGGTCAGCTGCCGCCGCAGACCGACCGCAGTGAGCGGGCCAGCGCCACCGTGTGCAGCGCGTCCAGGTGCCGCTCGTACCGCACCTGGACGGCGGCCCCCGCCACCAGCGGCCCGCAGTACGGCGCGGAGCGGGCGCGCGGCGTATCGGCGATGGCCCGCACCAGCTCACCGTTGAGGCGATTGATCTCCTCCCGCACCGTGTTCAGGTCCGGGCGCTCGGCCGGCGCCTGCGCGGGATCCGCGTCCCACCGACGGTGCAGCCCACGCTGAACGACCTTGCTCGCCTCGATCTGATCCCGGAAGATCCGCACCGTCACCTCGGGATCGGCGCCCAGCTTCCGCGCCTGCTCCGCCACCGAGTCCAGCACCACGCGCTCACGGGCGGGATCGTCGATCGGGCTCCCGGTGCCCCATTTCGCCGCGGCCACCAGGTCGCCGGTGGCCAGCCGCTCGGCGGACAGCGCGGCCAGGGGACGGAGCTGGGCGTACGGGGAGGGGGCGGCGTGCGCGGCCGGGATGACGACCTCGGCCGGGGCGGCCGGCGCCGCTGCGGCCCCGCCGGCTCCGGTGAACAGGAGGGTCGCGGTGGCACCGGCGGTCAGCGCCCGGCGCATCCGGCTGGTCAGCTGCACATTCGGCCTTTCTCGGAGGAGAGATTCGGACGAGGGATGAGGGGAGTTGACTGAGCACGTCACCGTACTGCACCTGGCAGGGGGCACTTGGCGGCCCTCCTCATGGACGGCGCCCGCACGGCCCCGCGCGCTACGGTCCGGTCACCTCCCGGCAGCCGGCGTACGGCTGCAGCGGCCTGGGCCGGCACGCCGACAGCCCTTGGGGCCACGGCGCCAGGAAGCAGCACGGCCGGGGGCGCATCCTCCTCCCCCCACACCCGCTATGCCGGCTGGACCTCACCGACCTGCACTTTCTGGACGTCACTCCTGCGCTGGACGCTACCCGGGAGCAGTTCCCGGCACGCCTCTTGACGTGTTCGCCGCGCGCTGATTACTTGGATCCGCATCCAGCTACCGAATGATCGGTAGGGAGAAATGAGGCGGTGACTCTCCATGCCGGAAACGGCTACGGGCGCGACGGGCAGCGAGTCGGGCGAGGCGAGCGAGACGTTCGACGCTGCGGAGCGGCTCTCCAGGGACGCGCTGCGCGAGCTGCAGCTGTCCCGGCTGCGCGCCTCGTTGCAGCATGTGTACGACCACGTGCCGTTCTACCGTGAGTCGTTCGACCGGGCGGGGGTGCGCCCGCAGGACTGCCGCTCGCTCGGCGATCTGGACCGCTTTCCGTTCACCGTCAAGGACGATCTGCGGGCCCAGTATCCCTTCGGGATGTTCGCCGTCCCGAAGGAGCGGGTGCGCCGCCTGCACGCCTCCAGCGGCACCACCGGTCGCCCGACCGTCGTCGGGTACACCGAACGGGACCTCTCGCAGTGGGCCGATATCGTCGCCCGGTCGATCCACGCCGCGGGCGGGCGCCCCGGCCACACCGTCCATATCGCCTACGGATACGGGCTGTTCACGGGCGGCCTCGGCGCGCATTACGGCGCGGAGCGGCTCGGCTGTACGGTCGTGCCGGCCTCCGGCGGGATGACCAGCCGGCAGGTGCAGATCATCCAGGACTTCCGCCCCGAGATCATCATGGTGACGCCGTCGTACATGCTCACCCTCCTGGACGAGTTCGAGCGGCAGGGCATCGATCCCCGTGCCACCTCGCTCAAGGTGGGCATCTTCGGTGCCGAGCCATGGACGCAGGAAATGCGCCGCGAGATCGAGGAACGGTTCGCGATCGACGCCGTGGACATCTACGGCCTGTCGGAGGTCATGGGCCCCGGTGTCGCGCAGGAGTGCCGGGAGACCAAGGACGGGCTGCACATCTGGGAGGACCACTTCTATCCGGAGGTGGTCGACCCGATCACCGGCGAGGTGCTGCCGGACGGCGAGCACGGCGAGCTGGTCTTCACCTCGCTCACCAAGGAAGCGATGCCCGTCATCCGCTACCGCACGCGCGATCTGACCCGGCTGCTGCCCGGCACCGCGCGTCCCGCCTTCCGCCGGATGGAGAAGATCACCGGGCGCAGCGACGACATGATCATTCTGCGCGGGGTCAACCTCTTCCCCGCGCAGGTCGAGGAGATCGTGCTGCGCACGCCGGGCGTCGCCCCGCACTTCCAGCTGCGGCTGACGCGCGAGGGCCGGATGGACCATCTGACCGTACGCGCCGAGGCCCGGCCGGAGGCGACGCCCGAGGCGCGCACGGCGGCCGTCGAACGGATCGCGCGGGGCGTCAAGGAGGGCATCGGGGTCTCGGTCGCGGTCGAGATCGTCGATCCGGAGACGCTGGAGCGCTCGGTCGGCAAGATCAAGCGCATCGTGGACACGCGGCCGCGGGGCAACCCCTAGCAGAGGCCGGGGGTCTCTCCCAGGGGACGCCGGGGCGTCAGAGCGGCGGACGTCACGGAGGCGGACGTCACGGAGGCTCACGACGTGGTCGGGTCGCCCTTGATCAGGGCGAAGGGGGCGCCCGCCGGGTCCTTGAGCATGGCCAGCCGGCCGACGCCGGGTGCGTCGCTCGGCGGGATCAATACCGTGGCACCGCGGGAGGTGGCCGCGCCGAAGGTGGCGTCGCAGTCGGTCACGCCGAAGTACGGGTGCCACTCCGGGGTGGAACCGGCCTGCAGGTTCTCCTTCGGCAACTGCATAATGCCGCCCTGCCCGGTGTCGCCCTCCTTGCCGCCCCCGGGCGAGGAGACGACGGAGTACACCATGTCGCCGCCCATCGGCATGTCCTGGTAGTCCCAGGAGAAGACCGAGGCGTAGAAGTCCTTCGCGGCGGCCGCGTCGGTGGTGTACAGCTCGGTCCAACAGAGGGTGTTCGCCTCCATGACCTTCTCCAGCCCCTTGGTGTCGCCGGGCTGCCACACAGCGAAATCGGCGCCCTTGGGATCGGTGAAGGCTGCCAGCCGGCCGGCGGTGAAGACATCCATCGGCGGGACCCGGACCGAGCCGCCCGCCTGCTGCACGCCCTTGAGCGTGGCGTCCGCGTCGGAAGTCTGGAAGTACAGCGTCCAGGCGGAGCTCGCGCCCTCCTCCATCAGGGGGCCGACGGCGCCGACGGTCTTGCCGTCGAGCTGGAAGAAGCCGTAGCCGCCGGCCTCGGGGCCCGCGGACTGGAAGGTCCAGCCGAAGACGGCGGAGTAGAAGTCGACGGCGGCGTCGATGTCGGGGGCCCCGAGGTCGAGCCAGTTCGGTGTGCCGGGGACGTAACGGGTCGTCAGCATGGGTGCTCCTTCGATGCGGTGATTGCCGAGCGTGGTGGTTGCCGAGCGTGTGACTGCTGAGTGCGGCGCTTGTCGAGTTGGCTCGCGGCCGTGGCGTTCACGACCTGTTTTCCGGTCACTCTCAGCATGGCAGGCACCACTGACAGCGCCCCTGCGCGCGAGGGTCAGGGCGCGCCGAACCGGTCCCGCAGCTCCCGCTTGAGGACCTTGCCGCTGGCGTTGCGCGGCAGGGCGTCCACGAACATCACCCGCTTGGGCGCCTTGAACGGCGCGAGGCGGTCGCGGGCGGCGTCGATCAGCTCCTGCTCGCCGACCTCAGCGTCCTCACCCCCCGCACCGCCGGCACCCTCCGCGCGCCGTACGACCACGGCGGTCACCGCCTCGATCCACCGCTCGTCCGGCAGCCCGATGACCGCGACCTCGGCCACCTGCGGATGGGCGTAGAGCACATCCTCGACCTGGCGGGAAGCGACCAGTACGCCGCCGGAGTTGATGACGTCCTTGACCCGGTCGACCACCGTGAAATAGCCCTCCGCGTCCCGTACGGCGAGGTCCCCGGAGTGGAACCAGCCGTCCCGGAAGGCCTCGGCGGTCTCCTCGGGCTTGTCCCAGTAGCCGGTGCACAGCTGCGGGGAGCGGTAGACGATCTCGCCGCGGCTGCCGTCCGGCGCCTCCTGGCCCGCTTCGTCGACCACCCGCGCCTCCACGAACAGCACCGGGCGGCCGCAGGACTCCATCCGGCCTTCGTGTTCGTCCGGGCCGAGGACGGTGGCCAGCGGTCCGATCTCGCTCTGCCCGAAGCAGTTGTAGAACGCGAGCGAGGGCAGCCGGGCGCGCAGCCGTTCCAGGACGGGCACCGGCATGATCGAGGCGCCGTAGTAGGCCTTGCGCAGCCCGCTCAGCTCGCGGACGGTGAAGTCCGGGTGGTTGGACAGCGCGATCCATACGGTCGGCGGCGCGAACAGGCTGTCGGCCAGGCCCGCTTCGACCAGATCGAAGATCCGCCCCGGGTCCGGACCGTCCAGGATGATGTTCTCCGCGCCCACCGCCAGGTAGGGCAGCAGGAAGACGTGCATCTGCGCGGAGTGGTACAGCGGCAGGGAGTGCAGCGGCCGGTCGCTCTCCTTGAGGTCCAGGGCGACTACGGCGCTGGTGTATTCGTGCACCAGCGCACGGTGGGTCATCATCGCGCCCTTGGGCAGCGCGGTGGTTCCCGAGGTGTAGAGGAGCTGAACGAGGGTGTCGTCGCCGGGCGGCCCGCCCGCCGGCTCCACGCCGTCCACGGGCGGGGCGGCCCCCGTCTCCGGCGCTGCGGCGAGCCGCTCCAGCAGTCCGTCGGGCGCGTCGTGCAACGGCATGGCGCGTACGGATTCCGGCAGCCGGTGCGCGAGGGCGGGGTCGGTGAGCGCCAGCGTGCTGCCCGACTGCTCCAGGATGTAGCGCAGATCGTCGCCGGTCAGGCCGTGGTTGACCGGCACATGCACCAGCCCGGCGCGGGCGCAGGCCAGAAACCCGATCAGATACGCGTCGGAGTTGTGCCCGTAGGAGGCAACCCGGTCGCCGGGGCGCAGCCCCTCCGCCAGCAGTACCCGGGCCGCGGCGCTCACCGCGTCGTCCAGCTCGCGGTAGGTCCACGACCGGTCCGCATACCGGACGGCCGTCCGCTCGGGCACCCGGCGGGCGCTGCGCCGCAGGACTGAGTCGACGGTGTTGCTCCGCGCTTGCGTCATGGCGCGATCCTCGGGGGCGCCCGATGCCGGGTCAAGCCACGCGCCCGGGGGCTACGGCCCCGTCATCACCTCGCTCGGGCAGCTGCCGCTCTCGTGGAACCGCTCGACGGCGTACGCGCTGAACGACCCCAACGCGGTCAATCTGCGGGCCTCGGACACCGCCCTCAGCTTCAGCAAGGCCACCGGGGTGGACGGCATCGCGCGGTCGCTGCGGCGCACCCAGGGGCTGCCCTGGACGAACACCGTCGCCGCGGACGCCGCCGGGCACACCCTCTTCAGCCAGTCGCAGGTGCTCCCCCGGATCACCGACGGCCTCGACCGGCGCTGCTCCACCGCGCTCGGCCGCACCACCTACCCGGCCACCGGCCTGGCCGTACTGGACGGTTCCCGCTCGGACTGCGTGCCGGGGCGGGACGCCGACGCGGTGCAGCCGGGCATCTTCGGGCCGTCCGCGATGCCCACCCTCAAGGACGCCCCGTACGTCGAGAACTCCAACGACAGCGCCTGGCTCGCCAACGCGGACCGGCCGGTCACCGGCTATCCGCGGGTCTTCGGACCGACCGCGACGCCCCGCACGCTCCGTACCCGCGGCGCCCTCCAGGACGTCTCCGCCATGGCGTCCCGGGGCGGGCTGACCCTCGACGCTCTCCAGCGGCAGCAGTTCACCAACCGGGCGCCGGCCGGTGATCTGGCCGCCGCCGACACCGCACGCGCCTGCTCGGCCCTGCCCAGGGGCACCGCAACCAGCAGCAAGGGCACGCCCGTTGATGTGTCGCGGGCGTGCCGGGTGATCCGTGGCTGGGATCGCACCGTCCGGACCGACAGCAGGGGCGCGCTGCTCTTCGAGCGCTTCTGGCGGGGGCTGACCGCGAAGGTCCCGGCCGCCGAGCTGTGGCAAACGCCCTTCGACCCGGCCGATCCGGTGCGCACCCCGCGCACCCTCAACACCGCCGCCACCGGCTTCGCCACCGCGCTCGCCGACGCCGTCGCCGAGCTGCGCGCGGCCGGGATCGCGCTGGACGCGCCGCTGGGGCAGCACCAGTTCGTCGCACGGAACGGCAAACGGATCCCGATCGCCGGTGGCACGGAAGGGCTCGGCATCTGGAACAAGACCGAGGGGATATGGGATCCGGCGCACGGTGGATATGACGAGGTGAGCACGGGGTCCAGCTATATCCAGGCGGTCGGGTTCAACGGCGGCGGCCGCTGTCCCGACGCGCGCCTTCTGCTGACCTATTCCCAGTCCGCCAACCCCCGGTCGCCGCACTACAGCGACCAGACCGAGCGGTACTCGGCCGGCCGGATGGTGCGGGCGCGGTTCTGTGAGAGGGACATCCTGGCGTCGCCGGCGCTGCGGATCGTCCACATCCGCGGACACTGACCGCGGCACCGTCCGGGGCGGCGGCTACACGGCGCGCTCCCGGCCCGCCCAGTACGGGTCGCGGAGCCGCCGCTTGTAGAGCTTGCCATTGGGGTCGCGGGGCAGGGCCTTGACGAAGTCGACGGAGCGGGGGCGCTTGTAGCCCGCCAGCCGGCGTGCGCAGTGCGCGAGGATCTCGTCGGCGAGCGCGGGCCCCGCCTCGTACCCCTCGGCGGGCTCGACGACGGCCTTGACCTGCTCGCCCCAGTCGTCGTGCGGGATGCCGAAGGCGGCGGCGTCGGCGACGGCGGGGTGGCCGAGCAGGGCGGACTCGATCTCGGCGGGGTAGATGTTGACCCCGCCCGAGATGATCATGTCGATCTTGCGGTCACGGAGGAAGAGATAGCCGTCCTCGTCCAGATAGCCGAGATCGCCGACGGTGAAGAAGTCGCCGATCCGGTTCTTCTTCGTCTTGCCCTCGTCCTTGTGATAGCTGAACCCGCCGGTGCTCATCTTCATGTAGACGGTGCCCAGTTCGCCGGGCGGCAGGCGTTTGCCGTCGTCGTCGAAGACCGCGAGTTCGCTGATCGGCCAGGGCTTTCCGACCGTACCGGGCTTCTTGAGCCAGTCCTCGGCGGTGGCGAAGGCGCCGCCGCCCTCGCTCGCCGCGTAGTACTCCTCGACGCAGCCGCCCCACCAGTCGATCATCGCGCGTTTGACGTGGTCGGGGCAGGGCGCTGCGCCGTGGATGGCGTGCCGCATGGACGTCACGTCGTAGGACGCCCGTACGTCTTCGGGGAGGGCGAGGAGGCGGTGGAACTGGGTGGGGACCATGTGGGTGTGGGTGCAGCGGTGCGCGTCGATCAGGGCCAGCATGTCCTGGGGCGTCCATTTGTCCATCAGGACGAGACGGTGCCCGATGTGCAAGGACGCGCCGGCGAATTGCAGCACGGCGGTGTGGTAGAGCGGCGAGCAGACGAGGTGGACGTTGTCGTCGAACGGCTTGATGCCGAAGATGCCGAGGAAGCCGCCGAGGTAGGTCTCCTCGGGGGGCTTGCCGGGCAGCGGGCGGCGGATGCCGCGGGGGCGTCCGGTGGTGCCCGAGGTGTAGTTCATGACCCAGCCCAGGGTGCGGTCGGCGGGCTCGGACTCCGGTTGGCCGGCCAGGAGCCGGGCGTAGGGCCGGAAACCTCCGATCGTGCCGACGGCGTACCGCTGTCCGGGCGGCAGGTTCGCCTCGTCGGCGGCCTGGCGGGCCGCGTCGCCGAAGCGCTCGTGGGCGAGAAGCACCTTCGCCCCGGAGTCGGCGACGATCCAGGCGACCTCGGGGCCGACCAGGTGGTGGTTGACGGGGACGAGGTAGAACCCGGCCTGGGACGCGGCGAGGTAGGCGGTGAGGAATTCGACGCCGTTGGGGAGGACGACGGCGAAGGCGTCGCCGCGCCGCAGGCCCGCCGCGCGCAGGCCGTGGACGAGTTGGTTGGTGGCGGCGTGCAGGCGGCCCGCGGACCACTCCTCGCCGTCCGGGGCGATCAGGACGGTGCGGTCCGGGTCGGCGGTGGCCTGCGCCCAGAAGCCGTTGGGGGGCCGGCTCTCCGCCGGGCTCACTGCCGGGCTCACTGCTGGCTCCTTCCGGCGATGCGGTTGATGCGGTCGATGGCCCGCTCGAAGCCGCGGGTGAGGTCGTCGAAGACCGCCTGCACGCTGCGTTCGCTGTTCATCCGGCCGACGATCTGCCCGACCGGCGTGCCCAGCAGCGGCTCCACCTCGTGCCGCTGGATACGGGAGTTGGCCTCGGCGACCAGCAGTCCTTGCAGCGGCATGGGGAGCGGGCCGGGACCGCTGGGGTCATCCCAGGCGTCGGTCCAGTCGGTGCGCAGCTGGCGGGCGGGCTTTCCGGTCAGGGCGCGGGAGCGGACGGTGTCGCCGGGGCCCGCGGCGAGCAGTTTCGCGGTCAGCCGGCGGGAGTGCAGCTCGGCCTCCTCGGTGGTCAGCCACAGCGAGCCGAGCCAGACGCCCTGTGCGCCGAGGGCGAGGCCGGCGGCTATCTGCTCACCGGTGCCGATGCCGCCGGCGGCGAGTACGGGCAACGGGTCGACGGCGGCGACCACTTCGGGGGTCAGGACCATGGTGGCGATCTCGCCGGTGTGCCCGCCGGCCTCGTACCCCTGGGCGACGACGATGTCGATGCCGGCCGCCTTGTGGTGCCGGGCGTGGCGGGGGCTGCCGGCCAGTGCGGCGACGAGTACGCCGTGGTCGTGGGCGCGCCGCACGACGTCGGGGGGCGGTGAGCCGAGGGCGTTGGCGAGCAGCTTGATCGGGTAGTCGAAGGCCACATCGAGCTGGGTGCGCGCGACCTGCTCCATCCAGCCGGTGATCCGCCAGCCGGACGACTCCCCCTCGGCGAGCCGCGGCACCTGGTGTTTGTCGAGGAGGGCGTCGACGAACTGGCGGTGCCCCTCGGGGATCATCGCCTCGACCTCGGCCTCGGTGACGCCCTCCACCTTCTTGGCGGGCATCACCACATCGAGGCCGTAGGGCAGCCCGTCGGTGTGTTCCTGCATCCAGTCGAGATCGCGGGCCAGCTCGTCCGGCGCGGTGTAGCGGACCGCGCCGAGCACCCCGAAGCCGCCCGCCCTCGTGATCGCCGCGGCGACCGCCGGGAAGGGCGTGAATCCGAAGACGGCGTGCTCGACGCCCAGCGTGTTGCTCAGCTCCGTCTGCATGGGCGCAGGATGCCGCAGCGGGGCGTCCGAGGGAAGAGATTTTCTGATGCTGCGTCAGAAACCTGGTGCGCGGCGGACGGAGGACGGGCCCTCGGCGGCCGGCACCGAAAGCCCGGACTCCCTCCCCGGCGGACACGGGCGGCTCACTCCTCCTCCAGCACGGCCATCGCCGCGTTGTGCCCCGGGATGCCGCTCACTCCCCCGCCGCGCACCGCGCCCGCGCCGCACAGCAGGACATTGGGGTGGCCGGTGGCCACGCCCCAGCGGGCCGGCGCTCCCGCGGTGTGCCCGTCCTTGGGATCCGCGTACGGAAATGCCAGATCGCGGTGGAAGATGTTGCCGCCCGGCAGGCCCAGCTCGCGGTCGAGATCGAGCGGGCTGCGGGCCTCGATACACGGGCGGCCGTCGGCGTCGCGGGCCAGGCAGTCGGCGAGAGGCTCCGCCAGGTGGGTGTCGAGTTCCGCGAGGGTGGCGGCCAGCAGCCGTTCGCGGGTGGTGTCGTTGTCGGCGGTGAACAGCCTCGCCGGGGCGTGCAGGCCGAAGAGGGTGAGCGTCTGGTAGCCCCGGCGGACCAGGTCGGCGCCGAGGATGGAGGGGTCGGTCAGGGAATGGCAGTAGATCTCGGAGGGCGGCGAGGAGGGGAGTTCGCCGGATGCGGCCTGCTGATAGGAGCGCTCCAGTTGGCCGTAGCCCTCGGCGATATGGAACGTGCCGGAGAAGGCCTCCCGTGGATCCACGCCGGTGTCCCGTAGCCGCGGCAGCCGGGTGAGCAGCATGTTCACCTTGAGCTGGGCGCCTTCGGCGGGCGGCGGCGGGGTCTCGCCCAGGAGGTGGGCCAGTTCGCGCGGGGAGGCGTTGACCAGGACCCGGCGGGCACCGACGGTGCCCAGCGGGGAGGTCACCTCCGCGCTGTGGCCGTCCGTCGCGATGGCGGTGACCGGGCAGTCGGTGAGGATCTCCGCGCCGGCGCGCCGGGCGGCGTCGGCCAGCGCGTCGGTGAGCGCGCCCATGCCGCCAATGGGGACGTCCCAGTCGCCGGTGCCGCCGCCGATGACGTGGTAGAGGAAGCAGCGGTTCTGGCGCAGAGAGGGGTCGTGGGCGGTGGCGAAGGTGCCGATCAGGGCGTCGGTCAGGACGACGCCGCGGACCAGGTCGTCGGTGAAGGTCCGCTCGACCAGCTCGCCCAGGGGGCGTTCGAAGAGGGCCTGCCAGGTGGCGTCGTCGTCGATCCTGGCGCGGAGCGCGGCGCGGGTGGGCAGCGGCTCGGTGAGGGTGGGGAAGACGCGGCCGGCGAGGCGGTGGGTGGTGCCGTAGAAGCGCTGCCAGGCGGCGAACTCCCGGTCGGAGCCGGTGAGTTGGGAGAAGGAGTCACGGCTACGGGCCTCGCCGCCGCCCACCAGGAGGCCGGTGGGGCGGCCGTCGCGGACCGTGGGGGTGTAGGAGGAGACGGTGCGTTTGCGGACCGCGAAGCGCAGGCCGAGGTCCCGCACGATCTTCGGCGGCAGCAGGCTGACGAGATAGGAGTAACGGGACAGCCGGGCGTCGACCCCGGCGAAGGCCCGGGTCGACACGGCCGCACCACCGGTGTGGTCCAGCCGCTCCAGCACCAGCACGCTGCGCCCGGCGCGTGCGAGATAGGCGGCGGCCACCAGTCCGTTGTGCCCGCCGCCGACGATGACCGCGTCATACGAAGTCCGTTCCGGCATGTCCTTGGAATAGCACGCGGCGATCTCGGTCGCCAGGCGCAGGCGGCTGAAACCTTCGGGCGGGTCGGTGCGGCTTCTTGACCGGGCGGTGGGCGACTTTTAGCGTCCGGCCGTGCGCCGCACCGCTTCCGCCAACGGTGTGCGCTCCGGCCGTCCCGCCCACCCCGTGAGGTGACCCGTGTCCCACCGTCAGGTACCCCGCACCGGCCGCACCTTCGCCGCACTGACCGCCGTCGCCGCCTGCTCGGCCGGGCTGCTCGCGGCCACCGCGCCCGCCTCCGCCGCCCCCGACCCGAGCCGTACCGCCGCCCGCCCGCGCGCCGCCGCGCCGTATCCGAATCTGGCCCCGACACCGCCGATGGGCTGGAACAACTGGTCGTACTACATGTGCGACATCAACGAGAAGGTCGTCCTGGACAACGCGCGAGCGCTGGTGCGGACCGGGCTGGCCGACAAGGGCTATGACACCGTCACCGTCGACGACTGCTGGATGGCCAAGCAACGCGGCCCCCAGGGCGAGCTGGTGCCGGACACGGCGAAGTTCCCGCACGGCATGGCGTACGTCGGACAGCAACTGCACCGGCTGGGCCTGAAATTCGGCATCTACGAGGACGTCGGCACCCTGACCTGCGGGAAATATCCGGGGAGCTATGGGCATTTCGCGGACGACGCGCGGCAGTTCGCCCGTTGGGGGGTCGACTACCTCAAGGCGGACGGCTGCAACGTGCCGCGCCCGGCCGGCCGCACCAAGGAGCAGATCTACCGCGACGTGTACGAGCAGCAGAGCCGGGCGCTGGAGGCCACCGGGCGGCCCATCACCTTCTCGGTGTCCGCGCCGGCCTATTTCCAGTACGACGGCGACAGCGTCTGGCATCGGGTCATCGGCTGGTCCGGTGAGGTCGGCAACCTGTGGCGGGGCGGCCGGGACATCGCGCTGGAGCAGCAGTCCCCGGCCACGAAGTGGTCGTCCATCGTCTACAACTTCCGCTACAACGCGGCGCTGGCGCCGCTCCAGCGGCCCGGACGCTGGAACGATCCGGACTTCCTGCTCGCGGGCGACTCGGGGCTGAACCGGCACGAGGTGCAGAGTCAGATGTCGCTGTGGGCGATGATGGCCGCGCCCCTGATCTCCAGTACGGATCTGGCCAAGCTGTCCCCAGAGGCGCGCCGGGTGCTGGGCAACCGGCACATCGTCGCCGTCGACCAGGACCCGCTCGGCGTACAGGGCAGGGTCATCGAGCAGAACGACGCCTTCACGGTGATGTCCAAACCGCTGAAGAACGGCGACCGGGCCGTGGCGCTGTTCAACTCGGGCGATACGCCGCGGACGGTGTCCACCTCGGCCAGGGCGGCGGGGCTGCCGAAGGCGTCCTCGTACGGGATGCGTGATCTGGTCACCGGGCGTGTCACGGACAGCGACGGGGACATCGTCGCGAAGGAGGTGCCGGCGCACGGCACCGTGCTCTACCGGGTCGCCGCGCGCTGACCCGGGATCCGCACCGCTACCGCCGCGCGGCGCGCTGCCGGCGCAGTGCCGCGACGCGGCGGTGGAGGGCGGCCGCCTCGTCCGTGCGGCCGAGCTGTTCCAGGCACTGGGCCTGGTCCGTACGGCTGGCCAGCGCGTCGAGATGGCCGGCGCCCAGGACCCGTTCGCGGGCGTCGGCCACCTGGCGGTAGCCGCTGAGCGCTTCGGACCAGCGGCCGAGCCAGCCGAGCGCCACCGCGATCTCCCGGCTGCTGACCAGGGTGTCGGGGTGGTCTGCGCCGAGCACCCGTCCGCGCGCCGCCGCCACGTCGCGGGCCTCGGCGAGCGCCTCCTCCCAGCGGCCCAGCCGCCCGAGGTTAACGCTCAGGCCGTGCCGGGCACGCAGGGTCTCCGGGTCGTCGGCGCCCTGTCCGCGGTTACGGGCCGCCACCAGGTCGCGGTAGAGCGCCAGGGCCTCGGCGCTGCGGCCCAGCCGGCCGAAGCTGATGCCGGTCTCGTAGCGGGCGGCGAGGGTGTCGGGGTGGGTGGGGCCGAGTGTGGCGGCACGCGCCGCCGCCACCTCCTGGTACGTCCGCAGCGCCTCCTCCCATTTCCCCAACTGCCCCATGACATAGGCGGTTTCGTAGCGGGTGACGAGGGTGTCGGGGTGCCGTGCGCCGAGCACCCTGGCGCGTGCGTCGGCCACCTCGCGGGCCACCGCGTAGCAGTCCTCCAGCCGGCCCAGGCGGGCCAGGCCGAACGCCAGGTGATGGCGGCAGCTGAGGGTGTCGGGGTGATCGGGGCCCAGGACGCGCTCGCGCCCGGCCAGCACTTCGGCACAGATCTGGTGCGCCTCGAAGTGGCGGCCGAGCCTGCCCAGCGCGAAGCCGGCCTCCAGGCGCGCGGTGAGGGCCTCGGGGGCATCCTCGGGCGGTGACGGCCGGGCGGTGACGGCGGCCGGGGACGCCTCGCGGCGCCGGTCGCCGCTGCCGCTGGTCCAGGTGTCGGTGAGGACGGCGGTGGCCTGGTCGGCCGGGTGCGGGTGCCGCCGGTGGGCCGTACCCGCCGGGGAGCCGGTGGTCATACCGCGGGTCCACGACGGTTGGCGCCGGGTGGGCTCGGTGTCGTCGTGCCCCGCCGGGAAGGGGCGCCCGGTCCGTCCATGGCGCGCGTCGGCAAGGCGTTTGACCAGCTCATCGGCGTCCTGGGGGCGGTCGTCCGGATCTTTGGCCAGCAGGTCGAGGACGATCCGTTCATACGCCTCGGGGAGGTCGGGGCGGTGCTGCCGCGGGGGCCGCGGGGCGGTATCGCGGTGGCCGACCAGTACCGCCCAGGCGTCGCCGGTGCCGAACGGCGGGGCGCCGGTGGCGATCTCGTACAGCACACAGCCCAGCGAGTACAGATCGCTGCGGTGGTCGACGGCGTCCGCGCCGATCTGCTCGGGCGACATGTAGTGCGGGCTGCCCATGGCGACGCCGGTGCCGGTCAGCCGGGCGGTGAATCCGATGTCGTGACCGAGCCGGGCGATGCCGAAGTCGCAGATCTTGACCGTGCCGTCGACCGTGCGCACGATGTTCGCCGGCTTCAGGTCGCGGTGCACGATGGCCTGGGCGTGGGTGTACGCGAGCGCGGCGCCGACCTGCTCGGCGATGTCGATGACGTCCGGGACGGGCAGCGGCCGGCGCCGGTTGTCGTCCAGCAGCTGGCTGAGATTGCGTCCGTTGAGCAGCTCCATGACGAGGAAGAGGGTGCCGTCGTCCTCGCCGAAGTCATGGACGACGGTGATCCCGCGGTGCTGGAGGCCGGCCGCGGCCCGCGCCTCGCGCCGGAAGCGCTCGCGCAGCACCGTCAAAAACCCCGGTTCGTGCCGCGGCCCCGTGGGCTTGAGGCACTTGACGGCGACCTGGCGGCCCAGCGATTCGTCCCGGGCCCGCCAGACCTCGCCCATACCGCCGCGCCCGATGGTGCCGAGCAGCCGGTACCGCCCCTGGATCAGCCTGTTTTCCGCCATCTTGTATCGCCGCCCCCGTCCACGTCCCCGCGTTCAGTCGTGCAGCTCCCCCTGCGGGTCCTCCTGGGCGTCCAGTATGGCGGCCGACCGGCGCAGCTTGTAGGGCGCTGGGCGGGTGCCGGGGCCGAGTCGCTCGACGGCGCGCAGGATGTGCCGGGGCGGGAGTTGCCAGCGCAGCGTGGGGGGAATGGCGCGCAGGATGCGGCCGGTGGCGCGCAGTCGGCGGGTGACGGTGGCGGGGGAGGGCGCCGGGCGCCCGTACAGCTCGTGGGCGTAGGGGGGCAGTGCGCCGTAGGCGAGGCCTGCCACCCGGTGCCACAGCAGTGCGCGGGCGGGGACGAGCGGGGCGGGGGTCGGCGGCCGGCGGAGGAAGTCGTCGACCTGCCGGGCCCCGGGGGTGAGCGCGAGCCGGGGCCGTACGGCCGCGAAGTAGGCGGCGAGCGCGGCACGGTCGCCGGGGACCCCGGCCGGGTCGAGGCCGACGAGCCGGGCGCTGACCCGGTGCTCCGCCAGATAGGCGTCGGCCTGGGCATCGGTGAGCGGGAAGCCGGAGCGGCGCAGTACGTGGAGGTAGGAGTCCACCTCGGCGCAGTGCACCCACAGCAGCAGGTCTGGCTCGTCGATGCCGTAACGCTCACCGGTGTCCGGGTCGAGAGCGGACAGCCGGCGGTGGATGCCGCGGACCGTGGCGCCGGCCCGCTCGGCGGCCTCGGTCGTGCCGTAGGTGAGGGTGCCGACGAAGTTCGCCGTACGCATCAGCCGGCCCCAGGCGTCGCGCCGGCCCCTCTTGTTCTTTTGGAAAGCAGCGGAATTCTGCATGACGCCGGCCACCGCGCGCGGGTGCAGCGCCTGGAGATAGAGGGCGCGGACGCCCGCGATCCACATCATGGGGTCAGCGTGCATCTGCCAGGTCACCGAGCGGGGCCCGAAGAGCCCGGGATCGCCTGCCATCACCGCACCTCCCGCGTCTTCCGCGTCTTCCGCTGCCGGATCAGCGCCGTACGCGGGGCATCCCGAGGCCTATCCACGAGATGATCTCGCGCTGGATCTCATTGTTGCCGCCGCCGAAGGTGAAGATGACGGCGGAGCGGTAGCCGCGTTCGAGTTCGCCGTGCAGCACCGCGCCCGCCGAGCCCTCCTTGAGCGGCCCCGCGGAGCCGACGATCTCCATCAGCCAGGCGTACGCGTCCCGCCGGGCCTCGGAGCCGTAGACCTTGACCGCGGAGGCGTCCTGCGGGGTGAGCGTGCCGTGCTGGAGCGCGTCGACCATCTGCCAGTTCAGCAGCTTCATCGCCTCCAGTTTGGTGTGGGTACGGGCCAGCCGTCCACGGACCCAGCCGAGGTCGATGACCCGGCGGCCGTCGGCAAGTTTGGTCGCGGAGGCCCAACGTTGGACGTCCGACATCGCGCGGATGGCCATGGTGCCGTGCGCGGCGAGGGTGACCCGCTCGTGGTTGAGCTGGTTGGTGATGATCCGCCATCCCTTGTTCTCCTGGCCGACGCGGCGGGAGGCGGGGACGGTGATGTTCTCGTAGTAGCTGGCGGTGGTGTCGTGCGAGGCGAGGGTGTTGATCAGGGTGCAGGAGTAGCCAGGGTCGCTGGTGGGGACCAGGAGCATGGTGATGCCCTTGTGGGGCGGCGCATCGGGATCGGTGCGGACGGCGAGCCAGACCCAGTCCGCGGTGTCGCCGTTGGTCGTCCAGATCTTCTGCCCGTTGACGGTGTAGTGGCCGCTCTCCTCGTCGCCTTCGCGTACGGCCCGGGTCTTGAGGGCCGCCAGGTCGGTGCCAGCGTCCGGTTCGCTGTAGCCGATGGCGAAGTCGATCTCGCCGGAGAGGATCCGGGGCAGGAAGTACGCCTTCTGCTCGTCGGTGCCGAACTGCATGATCGTCGGGCCTACGGTGTTCAGCGCCATCAGCGGCAGCGGCACCCCCGCCTGCGCGGCCTCGTCGAAAAAGATGAACTGTTCCAGCGGGGTCATCCCGCGGCCGCCGAATTCCTTGGGCCAGCCGACGCCGAGCCAGCCGTCGGCGCCCAGACGACGCACCGTCTCCCGGTAGAACCGCTTCTGCGCGGCGGGGTCGGCATACCGGGCGTAGGCGTTGTCCGGCACCCGTTCGGCGAAGTACGTCCGCAGCTCGGCGCGCAACTGCTGCTGCTCGGGGGAGTATTCGAGGTGCACGGCCCCTCCAGTTCGTCCGGTCCGGTCGCCGGCCCGACGGGTGCCGCGGTGCTGACGGTCCGTCGGATACCGGATCGAGGGGCACAGTAGAACTTGTTCCAGTAATACGGAAGGGTCCGCCGGACATACGGAAGGCCCGGTCCGGCACCCAGAGGTACCGGGCCGGGCCTCGCCGGGACCGGTCAGCCCACGGCGTGCTTCGACGACTTGCCGGGCTTGCTCGGCATGTTCGGCTTGTTCGGCTTGTTCGGCTTGTTCGACCTGCTCGGTACGCTCGGCATGACCTTGCGCGACAGATCCTTGCAGAACTTGACGGATCCGCTGTTGTTCACATGCTTCGCCGAGATCCAGCTGTCACGGGATTCACGGATCAGGTACCAGATGTTGTTCCCGTCGATGTTCTGCGCGCGAACCTTGCACTGCAGTCCGATCCGGGCCTGGTGGCGGACGTAGCCGCGCACCATGGCGTCCGTGCTCGGGTCCTGACGCAGGGCCAGGCCGTGGCTGGCGGTGATGGTGCCGTACGGCTTCGCGGCCGCACCCTGGGGCGGCGAGGGGGGTGCGGCCTGAGCGGGCGCCGCGGCGAGCAGCGTCGCACCGAGGGTGAGGGCCGCGGTCAGGGCACCTGCACCGGCCGCCAGCTGCTTACCTCGGCCCCCGAAGAAGTCGGTCGTGGACATATGGATCTCCTGTTCTTGACGCGCAATGCCACCATTGGCGCGAAGCGGACATTACGCGTAAATCAGAAGAATCCAGCGACGCAACGACGGCCGAGGAGCTATTCGTGTGACGAACTCACAATTAGCCCTGTCGGCCCCCCGGATCCCCCCAGCCGTGCCGCAGCAGCGCGAAGATCCGGTCCACCGCCGCCCCGGGGTCCGCGCGGCCGCCGGCCAGCCGGGGCGCGGCCAGCGCGTAGTGGGCCAGCGCACGGACCGCCACATCGTCCTCGTCGGCGCCCACCTCCGCGGCGATCGCCGCGGCCAGGGCCGTCTCGTGCCGCATCCACATGCGGTGCGCGTACTCACTGAGCGCCGGCGTGCCCTCGATCAGCTCCCGGAACGTCCGGAACTCCGGCACCTGATGAACCTTGAGCACCATGTCCCGCAGATGCCCGTGCAGTCCGTCCAGGACCGTCCGGCCGGGCTCGCGGTCGCGTACCGCCGCGACCAGCGCCGCACCCCGCTCGGTGTCCTGGTCGAACACCAACGCCTCTTTGCCGCTGAAGTGCTTGAACAGGGTGGTCACCGACACATCGGCGGCCTCGGCCACGTCCTTGACGCTCACCTGGTCGTATCCCCGCTCCAGGAACAGCCGAAGGGCGGCGTCCGCCAGCGCCTTGCGGGTCTGGGCCTTCTTGCGTTCCCGGCGGCCGGCTGTCGGCTCAGTCATCACGTCAGACCAACTCTCAGGGTTGAGCGGCTCGGAAAGTGGAGTCGCTACGGACAGTGGAGGCCATTGCGCCGTGGCCGGACCCGGAAGCGGCCGGCCCGGGGCGGCCGGTCAGGAGTAGCGGCGCAGATGGCGCAGGGAGCCCTGCGGGGCGTCCGGGGCGATGGCGTTGGCCAGGCCGCGGGCGGCGCCCTCGGCCGCTTGTGCGGCGCGGGGCAGCATGGTGGCCTCGTACGCGCGCACCGCCTCGTCCAACTCGGCGTGCCGGGCGAGGGACTGGGCGAGTTCACAGCCGTCGAGCATGGCCAGGTTGGCGCCCATACCGGAGAACGGCGTCATCAGATGCGCGGCGTCGCCGAGCAGCGTCAGCCCCGGGGTGTGCGTCCAGGTGTGGGGCACCGGCAGCGCGTACAGCGGCCGGTTGACGAACCCGCCGTCGCTGTCCCGCAGCAGTGCCAGCAGCCGGTCGTCCCAGCCGGCGAAGCGCTCCAGCAGGGCGGCCCGTACGGCCTCCGGGTCGGCCACGTTCACGCCGCCTTCCAGTGCCCAGTCCCGGGAGTCCCGGAAGGCGGCGTACACGCGGACACGGGCGCGGCTGTTGCGCTGGGCGATCAGGCCTTTGTTGTCGTGCGCGGCCATCATGCCGCCGTCGCCGACGAGTTGGGCGACGGCCGGGTGCCGGGTGTCGACGTCGTCGAAAAGGGTCTCGACGAAGGTGACGCCCGAGTAGTGGGGTGCGTCGTCCGAGAGCAGCGGCCGCACCCGGGACCAGGCCCCGTCGGCGCCGATGACCAGGTCGAAGGTCTCGGTATGGCCGCCGTCGAATTCCGCCGTGTGGGTGCCGTCGCCGCGCGGGTGGAGGGTGTGCAGATAGCGGCCCCAGTGAACGGTGCCGGGGGCGAGGGAATCCAGCAGCAGGCGGCGCAGTTCGCCGCGGTCGATCTCGGGTTTGCGCTGCTCGCCGGCGGCGGGCGCGTGCCGGAAGAGGACGGTGCCGGTGTGGTCCAGCAGCCGCATCTCCTGGCCCTCGGGGCGGGCGACGGCGAAGAATTCCTTGTCCAGGCCCGCCGCGCGCAGGGCCTCCTGTCCGGTGCCTTCCTGCATGTCGAGCGTGCCGCCTTGCGGGCGGTCTTCGGCGTACGCATCGCGGTCGAAGACGGTGACGGGGATGCCCTGCCGCTGGAGAACCCGGGCACAGATCAGCCCGCCGGGGCCGCCGCCGATGATCGCGATACGGGGGATGGTGGTCATGACCCAAGAAAAGCACAGTGACTAAGAAAGTGCAATCGATACACTTTTTAAGCGAGTCAACCGCGTGGGGTCGCATCACCCCACCTTTCGACGGAGCCTTCGAAAGGTGGGGTTCCATCCCGATTCCGCCGACGAAAAAGACAGTTGACCGCTTCCGCTCCCCCCACTTGCGCATTTAGGTATGCCTAACCTAATGTAACGACGCGTGCCGACGACCAAACCACCTGCCACCGCGCCCCCCGTGCCGGGTCCGCGCCCCGCCGCGCAGACCCGGCGGCGCATCCCGCTGTTCCTGGCCGGGCTCTGCGCGCTGGCGGTCTGCGTGGCGCTGAGCCTCGCGCTGGGTGCCCGCTCCGTACCGCTCTCCACCGTTCTCGACGCCCTGACCGGCACCGCGCACGGGCGCAACGCCCTTGTGGTGACGGGACTTCGGCTGCCGCGGACCATCATCGGCCTCGCGGTCGGCGCCGCGCTCGGCGTCGCCGGGGCGGTCGTCCAGGGCATCACCCGTAACCCGCTCGCCTCCCCGACCACGCTCGGCATCAACGCGGGCGCCGGCTTCGCCGTGGTCACCGCGATCTACGCGCTGCATCTGACCCGCCCCGCCGAATACCTCTGGTTCGCCTTCGCGGGCGCCGCGGCCGCCGCGGTCTTCGCCCAGGCGCTGGCCCGGCGGGCCGGCGATCTCGACCCGGCGCGGCTCGCGCTGGGCGGTACGGTCCTCCAACTCGTCCTGCTGTCCTGGACGTCGACGGTGATGCTGGCCAGCAAGCGGTCGCTGGACGAGGCCCGGTTCTGGCTGGCCGGCTCGCTGGCGGAGCGCCCGCTGGCGGTGCTCTGGCCGGTACTGCCGACCCTGGTGGCCGGCCTGGTCATCGCGCTGGCCCTCACTCCGGCGCTCAACGCGCTGGCCCTGGGCGACGATTCGGCACAGGCACTCGGTGTGCCGGTGACCCGGATCCGGCTGGCCGGCGGCCTCGCGGTGGTGCTGCTCGCCGCCTCGGCCGTCGCGGTGTGCGGTCCGCTCGCCTTCATCGGGCTGGCCGCGCCGCATCTCGTACGGCAGCTGCTGCGCACCTCCGACCACCGGGTCCTGATCCCCGGCTGCCTGATCGCCGGACCGCTGCTGTTGCTCGCCGCCGATGTTCTCGGACGGATCGTCATCCGGCCGTCGGAGCTGCAGGTCGGCATCATCAGCGCGTTCCTCGGCGCCCCGCTGCTGGCGCTGCTCGCCCGGAAGGTGGCCCGATGACCGACGTTCTACGTCCTACCTCTCCCGCCGCGCCAACCGCCGCCCGCCGCCGGCCGGTTCGCCGCATCCCGCTGGTCGCCCTCGGCACGCTCGTGGTGCTGGTCGCGCTCGTCACTGTGTCGGTGTCCACCGGCGATATGCCGCTGCCGCCTCTCGATGCCCTCAAGGGGCTGTTCGGGCTGGGCGATACGGCCACGGTGCTGATCGTCCAGGAGTTCCGGGCGCCGCGGATGGCCGCCGCGATCGTTGCGGGGGCCGGGCTGGCGGTGGCCGGTGCGCTGCTGCAGCGGCTGTTCCGTAATCCGCTCGCGTCTCCCGATGTGATGGGGGTGACCGGCGGCGCCTCGTTCGGTGCGGTGGTGATGCTGGCCGCCGGTGCCTCGCAGGCGCTGATGCCGGTGGCCGCGCTCGGCGGCGGGCTGCTCGCCGCGGTGCTGCTGGGCGTGCTGGGCCGGCGCTCCGGCGCCGGCGTGACCCGGCTGGTGCTGGTGGGCCTCGCCGTACAGGCCGGGCTCACCGCCGCGGTGAACTTCATGGTGGTCCGCTTCCCCACCGAGCTGGCGGGCTCCGCCCTCCAGTGGACGACCGGTTCGGTCTACGGACGGACCTGGACCGAAGTGTGGGCCGCGGGCGGCGCGGTGGCCGTGGCACTCGCCGTCGCCTTCGCGCTGCACCGCCGGCTGGCCGTACTCGACCTGGGCGACGATTCGGCCGGCGCGCTCGGGCTGAACACCGATGCCGCCCGCCTCCAGATCCTGGTGACCGCCATCGTGCTGGCCTCCCTGGCCGCCGCGCTCACCGGCCCGGTCGCCTTCGTCGCGCTGGCCGTCCCGCACATGGTGCGGTTCCTCGCCGGACCGCCGACCGCCGGAACGCTGGCGCTGACCGGCCTCGCCGGTGCCGTACTGCTGCTCGCCTCCGACCTGGTGGCGCAGCATCTGCTACCGGTCAGCGGGCTGCCGGTCGGGGTGGTCACCGCCACCCTGGGCGCGCCCTGGCTGCTGGTGCTGATGATCCGTCAGAGCAGTTCCGTGAACAGGAGTGTTTGATGACCGCCAACCAGCTCTCCACGCACGGACTCGATCTGCGCTACGGCGACCGGCTGATCGTCGGCGGCCTCGATCTGGTGCTGCCCGGCGGCGCCGTCACCGCCGTCGTCGGCCCCAACGCCTGCGGCAAGTCGACCCTGCTGCGCGGTCTGACCCGGCTGCTGCCGCCCGCCGCGGGCACCGTCGCCCTGGACGGCGCCGATATCCACCGGATGCCCGCGAAGGCGCTCGCGCTGCGGATGGGCCTGCTCCCCCAGCAGCCCGTCACCCCCGACGCGATCACCGTCGAGGCGCTGGTACGGCTCGGCCGCTACCCCCACCAGAAGCTGCTCAGCCCCTGGTCGGCGACCGATCAGCGGGCCGTGGACGAGGCCCTGGAGCGCACCGGGACCGCAGTACTGCGCGACCAGCCCGTCGACCAGCTCTCCGGCGGACAGCGGCAGCGGGCCTGGATCGCCCTGGCACTGGCACAGGACACCGATCTGCTGCTGCTCGACGAGCCCACCACCTTCCTCGACCTGCGGCACCAGATCGATGTCCTCGACCTGGTCGCCGAGTTGCACTCCGAGGCGGGCCGCACCGTGGTGATGGTGCTGCACGACCTCGGGCAGGCGGCCCGTTACGCGGACCATCTCGTGGTCCTCAAGGACGGGCAGCTGGCGGCGGCCGGTGCCCCGGCGGACGTCCTCGACGCGGAGCTGGTCAAGTCCGTGTTCGACGTGGACTGCCGGGTGATCCCCGACCCCGAGACCGGCACCCCGCTGGTCGTCCCCAAGGGCAGCGCGAAACGGCACACCGCCGCGACCGTCTGACCCTGCCGCTCTCCCCCACGAGCGCGCTCTCCCCTCCCTCTCTCCCCTCCCTCTCTCCCCTCCCCCGAAGGAAGTCGAACCCTGATGGTCACCAGAACCACCTTCCGCGGCATCCGCCGGCTGCCCGCCGCGCTGCTCGCCGTCGTCATGGGCACCGCCGCCCTCACCGCCTGTGGCGCCGGTTCCCCCGCCGGCGACGACGCGGCCAAGAAGGGCGGCGGCGCCTTCCCGCGCACCGTCAAGACCGCGATGGGCGACGTGCCGATCCCCGCGAAGCCGAAGCGCGTCGTCGTGCTGGACACCGGTGAGCTCGACGACGTCACCACGCTCGGCATCAAGCCGGTCGGCGCGGTCTCCCCGCACATGAAGACCGAGGGCGGCTTCCCCACGTACCTCAAGGGCGAGATCAACGGCGTCAAGGACGTCGGCCCGCTGCTGGAGCCGAACCTCGAGAAGATCATCGCGCTGAAGCCCGATCTGATCCTGTCCTCCAAGGTCCGGCACGGGAAGATCTACGACAAGCTCAAGGACATCGCGCCGACCGTCTTCACCGAGACCACCGGCGGTCCCTGGAAGGCCAATCTGAAGGTCCACGCCCAGGCCCTGGGCCTGGAGAAGGAGGCCGGCCAGAAGCTCAAGGAGTACGAGGAGCGGGCCAAGGCACTGGGCGCGGAGATCAAGAAGAAGTACCACGGCAAGATGCCATCGGCCTCCGTGGTGCGCTTTGTCGCCGGGCCGACCCGCCTCTACCAGAAGTCCTCCTACAGCGGCGTCGTCCTGAACGACATCGGGCTGGCCCGCCCGAAGTCCCAGAGCTCCACGGACCCGGCCAAGACCATGCTCGACGTCAGTCCGGAGGAGATCGACAAGGCCGAGGCCGACCTGGTCTTCGTCACCGTCGCGGATCTGCCGGACAAGACCCAGCAGAAGGACGTCACGTCCAACCCGGTCTGGAAGGCGCTGCCCGCCGTCAAGAACCACAAGGTCTTCGACGTGCCGGACGAGACGTGGATGTCCGGCATCGGCATCCAGGCCGCCGAGCACATGCTCGCCGACGTGGCGAAGGCCACCGGCGTGCCGCTGCCGAAGGCCTGACCGGCCGTCATCGCCGAACAATCGGCCGTCATCGCCGAACGACCGGCCTCACCGCCGGCCTCACCGCCGGCCTGACCGGCTGCCGTCGTCGGCCTGATCAGCCGTCACCGAAGGCCTGATCGGCGGCGAGAAGCGGCCGTCAGGAAGACGAGGTGCCCGCGGGCCTTGGACGTACGCCCCGTACGCCCTGTATGCCCTGTACGCCCTGCACCCGCTGCTCCGCGGCGCCTCCCTTCCCAACCCGGCAACGATTACGGAGAGTAATCAGTTCCTTTCGTAGGGTACCTGACCTCTTCCGGCCCGCGCCCGCCCGTCCCCCGCACCCCCCATGATCCCGAAGGGGTCCCGCTCATGCGGATGTATCTGCTCGCCCTCAACCCCACCGACTCGGTCACCGAGGGTTTTCTGCCCGCCGCCGCCCGCCTCGGTCTCGACGTCACGGTCCTGACCGACCAGCCCGAAGCGCACCGGCGCCGCTCCCCCCAGACCGAGGTCCTGGAGTGCGACGTCCATGACTTCCGCGCCGTCATCACCCGCGTAGCCGGCCACCGCCCGGCCGACGCGATCTTCACCAACAGCGACCATCTGCAGACCCAGGCGGCGCTGGCCGCCGCGTACTTCGGCCTGCCCGGCAAGGACTGGCGGGCCACGCTGCGCGCCAAGAACAAGGCCGAGATGCGGCGTCATCTCGCCGCCGTCGGAGCCGACACCGTACGGTCCGTGGAGCTCGCCCCCGGCCAGGACCCGGCCGCACTGGCCGCCGCCGGCCTGCCCTACCCCTGTGTCATCAAGCCCCGCGAGGGCGTGGCCAGCGAGGACGTCGTGCTGGCGGAGGGGCCCGAGGAACTGGTGCTGCGGGCCAAGGAGATCCGGGCGCGGCGGCCGGAAGCGGCGCTGGTCGCCGAGGAGTTCCTGGCCGGCGAGCTGTACACGCTGGAAACGCTCGGCGACGGCATGGTGCGCCACGCCCTGGGCGGATTCCACTCCGTCATCTCCGCGCCGCCGACCTTCATCGAGGAGCGGCACGCCTTCATCGCCGCCCATCCGGAGTCCGTGACCGCCCAGGTGCTGGCCCAGCTCGACGCGCTGGGTGTCGGGTTCGGCGCCTGCCACACGGAGTTCGTGGTGCACGAGGGCCGGGCGCGGCTCATCGAGGTGAACTACCGGGTCATCGGCGACCAGTGCGATCTGCTGCTCGCGCAGGTCCTGGACATCCCGCTGTTCGAGCACGTCCTGCGGACGCATCTGGGCGAGCCGCTGCCCGCGGACCTCGGCGCCCGCGGGGACGGCGCCGCCCGGGTGGAGTACGCCCTCGCCGACCGGGCCGGGACGCTCACCGCGGCCCCGGAAGCCGCGGACCGGACGGTGGACGGCATACGGCTGACCTACCGGCCCCTGCGTGCGGTCGGCACCGGGCACCCGCACTACCGCACCAACCGCGACTACCTCGGCGTGGTGCGGGCCATCGGCACCGACCAGGGCGCCGTGGACCGGGCCGTGGCCGCCTTCTTCGCCGCCGAGCGCTGGGAGATCTCGTCGTGAGCGTGGCACTGGAGACCACCGGCAGCCGGGCCGGGGACGCCTCGGGGGAAGCCGAGGAGTCCGAACTGCTGATACGGGTCCTGGGCGCGCTACTGCGCGAGGACGTCGTCGGGCTGCGCACCCGCGGCACCGTACTGGAGCGGCCGGACGGCCCCTGGCTGCGGCTGCCCGCGGACGAAGCGGCCGGCGCCCTGCTGCTGCCGCTCGGCGCGGACGGCTACCAGAGCGCGTACGCCGCCCGGCTGCCGCTGCTGGTCCGCGAGTCCGACGGCATCCGGCTGACCACGGTCGACGGTGTGCTGGGCGCGCTGCGGGCCCTCGCCGACCCCGAGGATCACGAGGGCTTCGACGCCTTCGCCGAGGAGTGCCGGCAGACCCTGGCGACGATGCGGCTGCACGCCCGTACGCGGAACGAGGCCGAGGTCGAGCTGACGAAGCGTCATGGGGACGATCCGGCGGCCTGGTCGGGGCTGGACGGCGGACTGGCGTACGACGCGCTGGCCGCCCGCCTCGACCATCCCGTCTATCCGGCCTCCCGGGGCCGGTCCGGCCTGGACGAGGCACAGCTGCGCGCGTACGCACCGGAGTTCCGGCCGGACTTCGCGCTGCGCTGGCTCGCCCTGCCGCGCGCCGCGGTCACCGTGGCCGGCGGCGAGGCGGCCCTGCCCGCCTGCTGGCCGACGCCTGCGGAACTGGGTCTGCCGCACCTCGACGGCAGTCATCTCCCCTTCCCCGTTCACCCGTTGACGCTCGGCGACCCGCTGCGCGAAGCGCTGCGCGAGAGGGGGCTGGAAGGCGAGGCGGTGCTGTCCGCGCACGCCCCGCTCGCCGCCGTCCCCACGCTGTCGATGCGCACCGTGGCCCTGCCCGCCGACCCGCGGCTGCACCTCAAGCTGCCGCTGGCCACCGCGACGCTGGGCCTGCGCAACCGGCGCACCATCAAGCCCCGTACGCTCATCGACGGTGCCGAGGGCCAGCGGCTGCTGGAGAAGGTGATCGCCCGCGAGCCGCGGTTCGCGGCTTCGGTCCTGCAGGCCGACGAGACCGTCTACGCGCACGCCGGCCACGAACTGCTGGCCGTGCTGTGCCGCCGCTATCCGGCCGGTCTCGAAGGCAGCGCCGTGGTGCCGATGGCCGCGCTGCTGAGCCGGGCGCCGGGCGGGCGGCTGGTGATCGACCACCTCGCCGACCGCTTCTACGGCGGCGACCCGCTGGCCCTGCTGGACGCCTGCCTCACTCTGCTGTTCGACTGGCAGACCACGCTCTTCGGTTACGGCATCGCGCTCGAATCCCACCAGCAGAACATTTCGCTGGTGCTGGACCGGGCGGCCGGCGGTACCCGGCTGCGGCTGCTGTTCAAGGACAATGACGCGCCGCGCATCAACACGCTCCGGCTGCGGGACACCCTGGGCGCGGACGCCCCGGACCTCGCGGACTTCGCCGACCCGCGGATATTCGCCGATGACGACCGGCCGGTGCTGGACCTGTTCACGACCATCACCCTCCATCTGTGCGCGGGCTCGTACGCCTTCGGGCTGGCCCGGCACGGGCGGGCACCGCTCGGGCGGCTGCTGGAGCTGGTCCGCGGCCGGCTCACCGAGGCCGTCGAGCGGCTGGGCACCGCTCCGGGCGAGCCGGGCGCCGCGCTGCGCGCCGCCGTCCTGGAGGCGCCCGAACTTCCGATAAAGGCCATGGTCAGCGCCGGGAGTCTGCTGTCCAAGGAGCGCTCGGGCGCCGCCGATATCAACAAGCACTACACCAGCGGCCCCAACTATCTGCTGCCGACGAGGAGTTCCCGATGAATTCCGCAACGTCACACACATCGAACGCGTCACGTGCGTCGGACATGTCACGGACGTCGGACACATCATCCACGTCAGACACCGCACGTACGGCAGGCACGTCACACCGGACCGCGGCGGACGCCGTCGAGACCAAGGTCCGGCCGGGGCTCGCGCGCCGTCAGGTGCATGCGGTGGCCGGCTGCTACTTCGTGGCGTCGTTCGCCGCCCTGGGCCTGCCGCCGTACCTCACCGAGATCCTGCCCGAGCTGGGCGACGGCGCCGCCCGCTGGGCCGGACTGCTCTATATCGTCCCGACCATCTTCGGCGCCATCGGGGCCCCGCTGTGGGGCCGCCTCGCCGACCGCTACGGACGTAAACGGCTGCTGCTGCGTGCGCAGTTGGGGCTCGCCGCCGCGTTCCTGCTGGCCGGCTGGGCGGACTCCCTCGGCACGTTCGCCGCGGCGCTGGTCGTCCAGGGTGTGCTGGGCGGTACCTTCGCCGCGTCAAATGGCTATCTGGGGGCGTCACTCGAGGGCCATGCGCTGTCCCGGGCGCTGACGGTGATGCAGGGCAGCGCCCGCGCGGCGCTGGTCTTCGCACCGATTGTCGTGGGCGCGCTGACGCCCTGGCTCTCGCCGCACCGGCAGTACGCCCTGCTGGCCGTGCTGCCGCTGGCCGCCGCCCTGATGCTGGCGGCCCTGCCGGAACCGCCGCGGGCGTCCTCGGCCGCGCGGCCGCAGGCCGCCACCGGGACCGGGACCGGGACCGGGACCGAGGCGGAGGGCACCACGGCCGTGGAGGCCGCCGCCGAGCCGTCCGGACGCGCCTCGGCCGCTTCCCTGCGTACCCTCTACGCGCTGGAGTTCGCCTTCGTCTTCTCGACCGTGATCTCCTTCCCGTACCTGATCTCGCTCATCAAGGAGCGCATACCGGGTACCGGACCGATGCTGTCCGGTGTGCTGTTCGCCCTGCCGCATATGTGTTACCTGGTCGCGGCGATGGCGGCGCATTCGCTGCTGCGCACCCGCCCCCGGCTCGGCATCGCGCTCGGCTTCGGCTGTATAGCGCTCGGGCTGGCAGGTCACGGCTTCGCCGACTCGCTCACCTCGTTCATCGCGGTCCGCCTGGTGCTCGGCGCCGGGCTCACCATGGGCCTGGTCTGTCTGTCCGTGCTGGCCGCCGACTGCGCCAAGGGCCGGTCCCCCGGCGGGCTGTTCGGCTCCATCGAATTCTTCTCCAAGGCCGGCGCCGTCGCCGCCGGCCTGGCCGCGGCGGCCGGTAACGACGTGTTCGGCCCCGCCGCGCCCCTCTTGATCGGTACCGCGATAGCCCTGGTCACAGTGCTCGTGACCGCCATCCCCGCTCTGCTGCCCCGTCTCCCCCGCACCCGCAGGAGCCCTCGATGCCCCCGCTGACCAATTCCCCCGGTACCGCCCCGGCCCCCGCCGCCCCCGTCGGCGCGCCCGCCGGTCCGCCCACCGCCGACCAGGCTGTCGCGCACACCCTGCTGAACTGTCTGCTGCGCGAGGTCTCCGGGCCCGAGCACCAGACCGCCGTCGACACCGGCCATCTGCTGCTCCGGCTGCCGCGCCGCGGTGTGCTGCTGCGCGTCGCGCTGCGCCGCACCTCGCTGCTCGGCGCGCACCGGTTCACCGGCCCGGTGTCCGAGGAGCGCGACGGCGGCTGGGCCGAGGTCGGCTGGCGCCGGCTGGCCGAGTACGTGCACGCCGAGCTGTCGCTGCGGACCGGTGTGCACAACGACGAGTTCCTGACGCAGATCGCCTCCAGCCACGAGGCCGTCTCCGCCGCGCTCGAAAGCCGTACGGTGCCGCGCCCGGCCGCCGGCACCGACGACGGGCCGGCCGCCTACCTCGCCTCGGAACAGTCCCTGATCCTCGGCCACCGCTTCCACCCCACCCCCAAGGCCCGCACCGGGGACGCCGCCTCCTGGCGGTCGTACGCGCCGGAGAGCGGGGCGTCCTTCCCGCTGCTGCTGCTCGCCGTACGCGACGAGCTGATCGCCGAGGAGTCCGCCGCACCCGGCGACACCGCACCCCTGGACGCGCTGCACCATGACGTCCCGGACGGCTACCGGCTGCTGCCCGTCCACCCCTGGCAGTACGAGATGCTGCGCGACCACCCCGTGCTGAAGGAGGCCCTGGACCGCGAGGACATCCTCGTCCTGGGTGCCGGCCGTACCCCGTTCGCGGCCACGGCGTCCGTCCGTACGCTCTACGACGGCGCGTCCTTCCTCAAGTTCAGCCTGAACGTCCGGATCACCAACTGCCTCCGGAAGAACGCCAGTTATGAGCTGTCGGGGGCGGTCGCCCTGACCCGGCTGCTGGAGCCGGTCCTCGCCGACCTGGCCGCCCGCTTCCCGGGCAGTGCGGTGCTCCGTGAGCCCGCCTACCGCAGCCTCGCGCTGCCGGGCCCGGACGGCCGCCCGGACACCGAGCTGCTCGAAGGGTTCGGCGTCATCATCCGCGAGGGCCTCGCCCAGCGGCTGCTCCCCGGCACCACCCCGCTGCTGGCCGCCGCGGTCGCCGACGAGTACCCCAACAGCGCAGCCCACATCTCCCGCCTCCTGGACGGCGCGGGCCCGCGGGCCGCGCTCGACTGGTGGGCGGCCTACCTCAAGCTGCTGCTCCCGCCGGTGCTCGCCGCCTACTTCGACCACGGCGTGGTACTGGAGCCGCACCTGCAGAACGTCGTGGTCTGCGTCGACGGCGACGGCATGCCCGCCCAGGTCCTCTTCCGTGACCTGGAGGGCACCAAGCTCGTCCCCGAGCAGCACACCGAGCTGCTCGCCGCGCTGCCCGACGCGGTCGCGGCGCCGATGACCTACGACGCCCAGCGCGGCTGGGACCGGGTGGTCTACTGCCTGCTGGTCAACCATGTCGCCGAGATGCTCGCCGCGCTCGCCGATCTGCACCCGGGCACCGAGGCGGAGCTGTGGGCCGAGGTCCGGCGCACGCTCCAGGCGCACGCCGACCGGTACGGCTGCCCGCCCCGGCTGGCCGCGCTGCTCGCCGGTGTGCCGCTGCCCGCCAAGGCCAATCTGCTGACCCGCTGGGAACGCAAGGCCGACCGCGAGGCCGGTTACGTCCTGCTGCCCTCGCCGCTCGCCGAGTCCGTCCTGACCGGCGCCGCACGCACCGACGACACCGCCCCCTGGAGCGCCCGATGACCGCCCCCACCCACCGCGTCCGCGCCCGCGCCCGCACCCTGCCGTCCGCGGAACTCCCGGCCTATGTCTATGACTTGACGGCTCTTGGGGAACACCTTGCCGGGATCCGGGCCGCCCTTCCCGCCCCCGTCGAGCTGTACTACGCCGCCAAGGCCAACCCGGAACCGGAGATCCTGACCGCGCTGCGCCCGTACGTCGACGGCTACGAGGTCTCCTCGGGCGGCGAGCTGGCTCACGTCTCCAAGGCCGTCCCCGGCTCCCCGCTGGCGTTCGGCGGCCCCGGCAAGACGCCCGCCGAGGTCACCCAGGCGCTGGACCTGGGCGTCGAGCGCTTCCACGTGGAGAGCGTGTACGAGCTCCATATGCTGGCCGAGCTCGCCGCCCGGCACCCCTCGGACCGCCGCATCGCCGTACTGCCGCGCTTCAACCTCCCCGTGGGCGACGGCGCCCTGGACGGCAGTTCGCTGGCCATGGGCGGCCGCCCCACACCCTTCGGCATGGACCCCGGCCGGGCCGACGAGGCCGTCGCGCTGCTCACCGACGGCACCTACCCGCACCTCGAACTCCGCGGTGTCCACGCCCACTTGGCGAGCGGCCTGGAGGCTCCGGAGCAGCTCGCCGTCGCGGAGGCCATCGTGACGTGGGCCGCGCGTCTCGCCGGACGCCACGGCATCGACCTCCGCGAGGTGACCATCGGCGGCGGTATGGCCGTCGACTACGCCGACCCCGATGCCCGCTTCGACTGGCCGGCCTACGGCGCGGGGCTCGCCCGCCTCGCCGCCGCCCACCCCGGCCTCACGCTGCGCATCGAGCCGGGCCGCGCGCTCACCGCGTACTGCGGCTGGTACGCCACCGAGGTGCTGGATGTGAAGCACAGTCACGGCGAGGAGTTCGCCGTGGTCCGCGGCGGCACCCACCATCTGCGCACCCCGGCGACCAAGGGACACGACCAGCCCTGCACGGTCCTGCCGTCCGAGGCGCCGTGGCCGCACGCCTGGCCCCGCTCGGCCGCGACGGGTGACCGTGTCACGCTGACCGGCCAGCTCTGCACGCCCAAGGACGTCCTCTCGCGCAATGTCCCGGCGCCGGGGCTGCGGGCCGGGGACCGGGTGGTGTTCGGCGTGGCCGGGGCGTACGCCTGGAACATCTCGCACCATGACTTCCTGATGCACCCGCGTCCCGGATTCCACTTCCTGGGCGGCACGGCGGCCGACGGCACCACGGAAGACGAGGCCTGAGGTGCTCCGCCCCAACCAGGTCCGGCGCAGACTCGCCGCGGGTGAGGAGGTCCACGGCCTGTTCAGCACGCTCCCCGAGCCCACCATGATCGAAATGATCGGCTGCGCGGGCTACGACTTCGTGATCCTGGACACCGAACACACCCTGGTGGACCCGCAGCAGCTGGAAAACCTGATCCGGGCCGCCGAAGCCACCGGCCTCACCCCGTTCGTCCGCGTCCCCGAGGCCGACCCCGGTGGCGTACTGCGCGCCCTGGACGCCGGCGCCATGGGCATCGTCGTCCCGCATGTGCGCACCCGCGCGGACGTGGATGCCACGATCCGCGCCGCCCGCTACGCCCCCGAGGGCATGCGCTCCCTCAACGGCGGCCGCGGACCCGGCTTCGGGCGGATCGACCTCAGCGAGTACATCCGGCGGGCCAACGCCGAGATCATGCTCATCGCCCTGATCGAGGACGCCGAGGGCGTCGCCGCCATCGACGAGATCCTCGCCCCCGGCGGCGTCGACCTCGTCCTGCCCGGCCCCGGCGACCTCTCCCAGTCCTACGGGGTCCCCTGGCAGGTCCGCCACCCCCGCGTCCAGGAGGCCGTCCGCACCCTCCACGCATCCTGCACCCGCTACTCCATCCCGTTCTGCGCCATGTCCAGCACCCCGGAGCGCCGCGCGCAGTGGCGCGCCGACGGCGTCACCGCCTTCGTCCTCGGCGAGGACCGCGATCTGGCGGCGCGGGCGCTGCGGGAGCACCGGAGCGGGTGAGCGGTGCCGGACCGGCGCGGGCTTCCCCGCCGGTCCGGCAACACCATCGGCGGGATCCGTACGCCCGCTCAGCGGGTACCTGTGGCCCTGGAGCGCCGGACACAGGGAGCTGAGCGGGAATGTCCACGAGCAATGCGTTGGTGATCGCCGGAGCGGGGCTGGCCGGGGCGAAGGCGGCGGAGACGCTGCGCGAGGAGGGGTTCGACGGGCCTCTTGTGCTGCTGGGGGACGAGAGTGAGCGTCCGTATGAGCGGCCGCCGCTGTCCAAGGGGTATCTCATGGGCACGTCGGGGCTGGAGAAGGTGTATGTGCATCCGTCCCGGTGGTACGACGACCACGACGTCGACCTGCGGCTGGGGACGGCGGTCGGCGCGATCGATCCGGCGGCCCACGAGCTGACCCTCGCCGACGGCAGCCGGCAGGGCTACGCGAAGCTGCTGCTGGCCACCGGGGCGGAGCCGCGTCCGCTGGTGGTGCCGGGTGCGGAGCTCGACGGGGTGCACTCTCTGCGGCGGCTGGGGGACAGTGACCGGCTCCGGGAGGAGTTCCGGCACGCCACCCGTATCGCGGTGATCGGCGCCGGCTGGATCGGGCTGGAGACCACGGCCGCCGCCCGTGCCGCGGGCGTCGAGGTGACCGTGCTGGAGGCGGCGGAGCTGCCGCTGCTCCAGGTGCTGGGCCCCGAGGTCGCGCGGGTCTTCGCGGATCTGCACACCGATCACGGGGTCGACCTCCGCTGCGGCGTGGAGGTCGCGGAGATCACCGGCACGCTCGGCCACACGGACGGAGTACTGCTGGCGGACGGCACCGCGGTCCCGGCGGACGCGGTGATCATCGGCATCGGCGTCACGCCCAACAGCCGGCTGGCCCAGGACGCCGGGCTCGAGGTGGACAACGGCGTCCTGGTGGACGCGCAGCTGCGCTCCTCCCATCCGGACATCCACGCCGCCGGTGATGTCGCGAACGCCTTCCATCCCGTACTGGGCACGCACCTGCGGGTCGAGCACTGGGCCAACGCGCTCCACCAGCCGCAGGCCGCGGCCAAGGCGATGCTCGGCCAGGACGTGGCTTTCGACCGCCTGCCGTACTTCTTCACCGATCAGTACGACCTGGGGATGGAGTACACGGGGTATGTGGCGCCCGGTGGCTACGACCGCGTGGTCTTCCGTGGTGATACGGCGCGCCGTGAGTTCATCGCTTTCTGGCTCTCCGGTGGCCGGGTGCTGGCCGGGATGAACGTCAATGTCTGGGATGTGGTGGAGCCGATCCGGGCGCTGGTGTCCAGTGGGCGGACGGTCGATCCGGCGCGGCTCGCGGACCCCGGGGTGCCGTTGGCGGACCTCGTATGACGTGCCGGGCGGGGAGGTGACGGCGCCTTCTCCCGTGACCGGCGCGCCACGGTCCACGTCCAGGACCTGATGCGCGAACACGGGGCGCAGCTGTGGTCGTCACGCAGCTCGCGGCCGACGAACGCTACGGGCGGGACGTGTACCGAAGCGGCCGGTCCGGCCGGTCCGGCCGTTGCGGCGGTAGGCGCGCCGCGGGGCGTGCGGTCCGTCCGGTGGCGGTCAGTCCGGTACCGACCGTACGATCACCAACGAGCCTTCGAAGAAGGGCTGTTGGCGCAGTGTGCCGAAGCGCCGGTCCCATGCGCCGCTGTCCAGGTCGCGCCGCAGGTCCGCGGCGAACCGTGCCCGCACCCCCTCGTCCACGAAGCTCCACGCCGAACACGCCTGCCGCGCACCGGGCTCGAGGAGGCGTTCCGGGCGGCCGTAGTACGCCTCGTTGAAGCCGTCCGAGCAGTCGAGTGGGACGGGGACCGGCCGCACGGTGGTGCGTCCGCCCAGCGCGTCGGCCAGTTCGGCGACCGGCGGGTAGCGCCGCGCCTCGGTGTCCAGCACCTCGGGCGCGTACTCGTACAGCCAGAAGTCCCGCACCAGATCCGGGTCACAGGTCAGCACCACGACCGGCCCGCGGGCCACCCGTCGCATCTCGCGCAGCCCGGCGGCGGTGTCGCTCCACTGGTGCACGCTGAACGTCGCCATCGCCGCGTCGAACGAGCCGTCGGAGAAGGGGAGTTGTTCGGCCACGGCGTCAACTGCCGGGGCCAGATGGGCGGGCCGCTGGGCGCGCATCGCCGCCGAGGGCTCGACGGGGGTCACCCCGAGCGTGGCCGACTCGTACGAACCGGCGCCGGCGCCCACGTTGACCACCGTACGGGCGCTGCCGAGCGCGTCCCCTATGCGGGCCGCGATGCGCTCATCGGGCCGGCGGTAGTCGATGTAGCCGCCGCCCACCGCGCCGTAGTCCACGTCCCCGGCGCTGCCGTCGATCGTACGTTCGCCCATGCCCCGAACGTAGCAGCGCGCCGATCGGACTTCTGGGTTTTCCCGGCGAACCGACCGCGGGTCGGCCGCACGTTTACGCCCCGGGCCGTCGGTTAGGCACCGGGGACCGCGCGCACCGGGAGCCGTGCGCGCACCATGGAGAAGAAGGAGGGTCGCCATGACCACTGAGCCGCTTCCCGACGGACCGGGCCCGGTACCGAGCGAACCGGATCCCGTGCCGCGCGACCCCCGTCCGGCCGAACCGGAACCGGACGAACCGGGCCCGCACCCGAAGGAGCCGCCGGGCACCGGACCGGGCGAACACCCGGCCCCGGAACCGCCCGACTAGCCGATACCCGCGACCGCCTCCGGCCGGCCCGCCCGCACGGCCCGCACGGGCCTGCGTACGGGCTGCCTCCGCTTGCGCGCACACGGTGACGGACGCAGGGTGGGACATCCCACCTCCTGTTTCGGGAAGCGATTCGGGATGCGAGCGCCACGCGGGAGAAGACAGCATGCTGCTGCCGGACAAGACTGTGCTCGCTTCGCATCTGCGGCGCTACCGCATGTGGGAGCGCCTGGTGCAGGCCGAGCCGCACGATCGGGCCCGGCGCCGCCGGCTGGAGGACGTCGCCTACACCCTGTGCGTACTGACGGGCCGCCGCACCGCCCGCGAGGCGATCATCGCGGCGGAGAGCTATCTCGCGAGGAGATGAGCATGCGCGACGCACCGCCGCCGCCCGCGCCGAGCCACCTCGACGCCGCCGAAGCGCGGACCCTGGACGCCCACTGGCGAGCGGCCAACTATCTGGCCGCCGGGCAGATCTACCTGATGGCCAATCCCCTGCTGACCGAGCCCCTGCGCCCCGAGCACATCAAACCGCGGCTGCTCGGCCACTGGGGCACCTCACCGGGCCTGAACCTGGTGCACACCCACCTCAACCGCGTCATCAAGGCCCGCGATCTGGACGCGCTGTGCGTATGGGGTCCGGGCCACGGAGGTCCCGCCGTACTGGCCAATTCCTGGCTCGACGGTACGTACAGCGAGACCTATCCCGATGTGAGCCGGGACCGCGCGGGCATGGCGCGGCTGTTCCGGCAGTTCTCCTTCCCCGGCGGCGTGCCCAGCCATGTCGCCCCGGAGACGCCCGGCTCCCTCCACGAGGGCGGCGAACTCGGCTACTCCCTCACGCATGCCTACGGAGCGGCGTTCGACAACCCGGGACTGCTGGTCGCCTGCGTGATCGGGGACGGCGAGGCGGAGACGGGGCCGCTCGCCGCGTCCTGGCACGCCACCAAATTCCTCAATCCGGTGCAGGACGGCGCCGTCCTGCCGATCCTCCACCTCAACGGCTACAAGATCGCCAATCCGGCGGTGCTCGCCCGGATCCCGCACGACGAGCTGGACGCCCTGCTGCGCGGCTACGGCCACGACCCGCTGTACGTCGTCGGCAACGACCCCGCGAGGGTCCACGACGCGCTGGCCGCCGCCATGGACCGGGCGCTGGACCGGATCGGCGACATCCAGCGCCGGGCCCGTACCGGAGGCGAGACGGAGCGGCCGCACTGGCCGGTGATCGTGCTGCGCACCCCCAAGGGCTGGACCGGCCCGCACGAGGTCGACGGCCGGCTCGTCGAGGGCACCTGGCGCGCGCACCAGGTCCCGCTGTCCGGCGTACGCGACCATGCCGACCACCGCCATCAGCTGGAGGCCTGGCTGCGTTCGTACCGCCCGGAGGAGCTCTTCGACGCCTCGGGCGCGCCCCGGCCGGACGTACTCGCCTGCGTGCCCGAGGGCTCCCGGCGGCTGGGCGCCAATCCGCGCGCCAACGGCGGGCTCCTCCTGCGCGACCTGCCGATCCCGCCCCTGGAACGCCACGCGGTGGACGTCGGCAAGCCCGGCAGCGCACTGCACGAGCCGACCCGGGTGCTCGGCGGCCTGCTGCGTGACGTCATGGCGGCCACCGCGGAGCGCCGTGACTTCCGCGTCGTCGGCCCCGACGAGACCGCTTCCAACCGCCTGGAGGCCCTGTACGAGGCCACCGGCAAGGACTGGCAGGCCGAAACGCTGGGCACCGACGAGCATCTGGCGCGCGACGGCCGGGTCATGGAGGTCCTCTCGGAGCATCTGTGCCAGGGCTGGCTGGAGGGCTATCTCCTCACCGGGCGGCACGGCCTCTTCGCCAGCTACGAGGCGTTCGCCCATATCGTCGACTCGATGGTCAACCAGCACATCAAATGGCTGCGGACCGCCCGCCGCATTCCCTGGCGCCGTCCCATCGCCTCCCTCAACTACCTGCTGACCTCACACGTCTGGCGCCAGGACCACAACGGCTTCTCCCACCAGGACCCCGGCTTCGTCGATCACATCCTCAACAAGAGCCCCGAGGTCGTCCGCGTCTATCTGCCGCCGGACGCCAACACCCTGCTCTCGGTGGCCGATCATGCGCTGCGCAGCCGCGACTACGTCAACGTCATCGTGGCCGGGAAGCAGCCGAGCTTCGACTGGCTGACCCTCGACGAGGCCCGTGCCCACTGCGCCCGGGGCGCCGGCGCCTGGGCCTGGGCGGGCACCGAGGACGGCAGCTGCGCCCCGGACGTCGTCCTGGCCTGCGCCGGCGACGTCCCCACCCTGGAGACCCTGGCCGCCGCCGGCCTGCTCCGCCGCCATCTGCCGGAACTTGCCGTACGGGTCGTCAACGTCGTCGACATGGCCCGGCTCCTGCCCCCGGAAGTACACCCGCACGGGATGCCGGACTCCGAGTACGACGCCCTGTTCACCTCCGACAAACCGGTCATCTTCGCCTACCACGGCTACCCCTGGCTGATCCACCGCCTCAGCTACCGCCGCACCGGCCACGCCAATCTGCACGTCCGCGGCTACCGGGAGGAGGGCACCACCACCACGCCCTTCGACATGGTCGTACGCAACGACCTCGACCGCTATCGGCTGGTCATGGACGTCGTGGACCGCGTCCCCGGGCTCGGCGTCCGCGCCGTCGGGCTGCGCCAGGCGATGGCGGATGTCCGCACCCGCCATCACGCCTGGATCCGCGAGCACGGCACGGATCTGCCGGAGGTGGCGGACTGGACATGGGCGGGGTGAGCCTACGAGGCCTGGCGAGGCCTTGCGAGGTCCGCTGATGTCGGCGTTCCGTCAGCCCGCCGCGGCCTCCCGCACCTGTTCGGCGATCCCCCGGTCCAGCGCCGCCCGCACCAGCGCCGAGGCGAATGCGGCCAACTCCTCCGCCTCGACCAGCCGCGCCAGCTTCGTCGCGTCACCCGGCAACCCCAGCCGCTCCGCGCCCTGTACGGCCTTCGGGTCGAGAAACGGGGCGAACTCCGTCCAGACCCCTTGCACCTCACGCAGAAAGATGGCGGAACCCGTAGGCCCGACACCCGGCAGCTCCTGAAGCGCCCGGCGGAGCTTGCCGGCATCGCCGTCGGCCGCCTCCCGCATCCGCCGCAGATCACCGCCGTACTCGTCCAGCAGCAGCGTGGCCCCCTCGCCGAGCCTGGTGGCGGTGCTCTCGTCATAGCGCCGGTAGCCCCCTGCGACGAGCGCGTCGACGCGTTGCTGCCATGCGGCGTCCAGCATGCGGCGCGGGGTGCTCATTCCCGCGTCGAACAGGGCCCGCGCCGCCGCGACCGCCACCGAGGCCCGGATCCGCGTGCTGAGCAGATCGGCCAGCACCAGGACCTGGTACAGCGGCTGCGGAGTGTCGCGCACCTTGATGCCACATTGTTCGGCGTAGGTCTCGCCATACCGGTCCAACAGCTCCCGGACGATGGCCCGCTGACCCGCATCCCTGAATTCCGTGGCGGCCACGCGATATCCCCCGTCGATCGACTGTGCCAGTGTCGGTATCGGTATCGGCACTGGTATCGGCACCGGTATGTGCTTCCGCTTCAGCTTCCGTATCAGCTTCCGTTTCCGTTTACCCCCGAGCCGGGGATACGGAAACGGTTACTGCTCCCCAGGGAGGCGACGCTTGTCCCGCACGGATGAGAAGGGTGAGAGCGAAGACGCCAGGATCAACTCACCGCTCTCAGCGAAGATCAGTCAGCCGCTTGCGGGCAGCGCGCGCACCGCGCGTCCACGCCCCGGCACCTGGGACCACGGCCGGGACCGCATCTGCTCCATCACGCTCCCGTTTCTCAGTAGAGGGCGTACGAACGCCGATGACGACCAGGCGGTCCGAATTCCAGCCCGTTCTCGTCGAGGGCGTTGAAGACGATCGCCCGGTTCGTCTCGAAGACAAAGCTGACGTCCACGTTCCCGCGAGCCGCATCGTTGCCCGTCCATTCGAGCAGTTCGACGCCCTGGAGGGAAAGCCCTCGCAGAGCGCGCAATGCGGCAAGCGGCTCAGGACGCCACTCCAGGTCGAAGCCGGGCCACTGGACGGGACGGCTGGGGTCGATCGTGTTCCACGTGAGGGAGAGATCGTCGAACTTGTGATGGTTGACTTCGATCTGCTCGCCATCGAAGTCGAACAGCACGGGACAGTCACAGAACCACTCGTCATCCCGTAGGTCCCAGACCATCCAGACCCTCGTCAGAGTTCGACCGGCGAGAGCACGCAGCCGATGCTGATGCTCCCGCACCACTCCACGACGGCCGTTCAACCACTGCGGCCGATAGCCTTCGATGCCAAAATCGAACATTGCGTCATCTTGTCAGTGCCGCATCGAGAGACCTGGGCAGGCGCCATGCGCCAGGTGGTGCGCGGTCCCGTTACGTCCGATGACGAGCCGTACGCCTGTCGCGCGCAGCCACCCGTCCCTCTCCACCTCCCACCGCCTGAGATGTACACCCCAGCCAACCCACCTACCATGGCTTTCAGCGCCGACACACCCATCCGCCGGCCCGTCGGCAGGCACCGAGGAAAGCGGGCCTCATGCGCCCCACGGCGAAGTTCTCCATCAGCTTCGGCCTGGTCACCATTCCGGTGGCCGCCTACTCCGCCACGGACACGACCGCGTCGGTCAGTTTCGTACGCATCCACACGGCGGACGGCGGCCGGGTACGCAACCAGCCGGTGTGCTCGCTCGAGGGCGCCGAGGTCATGCAGGACGAGATCGGCCGGGGCTACAGGACGGACGACGGCACGGTCGTACCGCTGACCGATCAGGATCTGGAGGCGCTGCCGCTGCCGACCGCCAAGACGCTGACGATCCTCGCCTTCGTCGCCGGTGACGACATCGATCCCCTCCAGATGGACAAGGGCTACTACCTCAGCGCCGACGGCGCCGCCGCGACCAAGCCGTACGTCCTGCTGCGCGACGCCATGGAACGCCATCAACGGGTCGGGCTCGGGAAGGTCGCGCTGCACGGCCGGGAGACACTGGCCATGATCCGTCCGGTGGAGGACACCCTCGTGATGCAGGTCCTGCTGTGGCCGGACCAGATCCGCCCGATGGACGGAGTGCTGCCCGACAGCGAGGTGGAGGCGGCCACCAAGGAGGTGGCGGCCGCCGAGAGCCTGATGGACTCCTATGGCGAGCTGTCGGAGGGCGACGTACACGATCATTACCGCGAGGCACTCGAAGAGATCGTGGCGGCGAAGCTGGCGCATCGCGAGCCGGCTTTCGAGACCGCCGAGGAGCAGCCCGCCGCGCAGGTGATGGACCTGATGGCGGCCCTGCAGGACAGCGTGCGCGCCGCGAAGAGGTCACGCGGCGAGGACGAGGACACCGAGTCGGCCACCGTCATGTCGCTGGCCGGCCGCCCGGCGACGAAGAGCGCCACGAAGAAGACGGCCGCCGAGCGGACGGGCACCCGGTCGGCGGACACGAAGAAATCCACCGGCTCCGCGGCCAAGAAGACGGCCGCCGGTACGCCCAAGGCGAGCCGCGCCAGGAAGTCCGCCGGCACCGCGCAGAAGTCCGCCGGCAGCAAAGGCAAGTCCGCCGCCGCGAAGACGACCACGGCCAAGAAGACGGCAGGCAAGGCTCCCCGCCGGGCCGGCTGACCCCGGAACTCCCGCCCCCCGCCCACTCGCGCGGACATGAACGCCCCGCCCCCGGGTACCCGCCTTTCAGCACGCCTTCCTCCCTCTCCCGACAGTTATGGAGGCGGAAATCATGGGTATCGGCGGGTGTATTGCTCTGCTCGCGGTGGGGGCGATCCTCACCTTCGCGGTGGACTGGCACATGGCCGGAGTCAATCTCGACCTGGTCGGCGTCATCTTGATGGTCGTCGGCGTCATCGGCCTGGCCGCGTACGTGAACATCCTCAAGCGGCGGCGCACCCAACCTCCTTCCCCTGGCGCCCGGGTGGTCGACGTCGAGGACAACCGTCGTTGAGGCCCTGCCTCACACCACCGGCACGATTCACGAGTGCCGGCTCCGGAAGAGCGCCTATAGCGCGAGGGGCGAGCGGCTGTCGCTGTCCGAGCCGCACCGGCTTGCGGGCCCGGCGGGCCTGGCAGCACGCGCGCAAATCCCTTACGGGGCAACCCCGAGCGGGTCCCTGAGGCCGGGGGCCCGCGGCTCGTCCGAGTGAACGATGACCAGGCGACGAGCGCACCGGATCCTGGTAATAGCCTCGCCGCCGGCGGCGGTGCAAGGAAGAGAGAGGATCAGGATCATCATGGCAACGCGTACGCCGCAGCCCGCCACAGCTTCCGGGGAACGGCTGAGCCACCCGCGTACCCGGCGGGCGTTACGCAGCACCAAGCTGCTTGTCGGCTGCTATGTCGGCCTCAGCGTGTGCACACTCCTCGCCATCATCCTGCTGCGCGACCACCACGACATGGTGACCGACGCCGTCTGGGTCCGGGCGAGCATCGTCGTCGCCACGTCCCTGCTCATGGCTTCTTTCGCTGCCCGGACGGCCCGCGGCCACAGCCGGTCGTATCTGCGGCTTCGGCTGGCCTCAGGGATCATGGTGGTGGCGATTGCCGTCATCATTGCGGTGCCCGGTGCCTTTCCGGCATGGCTGAAGATCGAGCAGGCCGTGTGCGGAGTCCTTCTGCTCGGCGTCGTCCTGATCGCGAACAGCAAGCAGATACGCTCGGCATTCGCCCACCGCAAGATCTAGCCTCACCCTCCGTGGAGCCCTCCGGGTCCACAGGAGAACGGAGGCGGTAACGGGCACTCGGCTTGCCGTTCAGCCTCGTCTCTGGTGAGGGGGTGAGGCTGTGGGGTGCGGGCGGCGGGGATCGATGCGGTCGCCTCGCGGCCTCAGGGCGTCTGGCCTGGCCTCTCGGCTCGTCCGCCGTGCAGTTGGGCGAACTCGTCGGCGAGTATGCCCATCATGACGAGATCGTGGTGTCGGCCGGCGAAGAACACCTGATCGCGGAGGCGTCCCTCCTCGATGAATCCGAGCCGACGGTGAAGTGCCAGCGATATCTCGTTGTGCGCGAAGATCCGCGCTTGGCACTTGTGATAACGCCGCTCGGCGAACATGAAGCGCAGCAGCAGCACTACGGCCTCCGCCGCGTAGCCCTTGCGCCGGTGGTCGGCGCCGATCGTGACGCCGTATTCGAACCAGCCCGCGCGGGGGTCAGCGTGATGTGAGCCGACAGCACCGACTGTTTCCCCCGTGTCGGCGGCTTCGATTGCCAACTGGAAGCAGTCGCCATCGGGCGTGGCAACGGCTTGTTCCTTCGCCCATGCGCGGTGGCCCTCGGCGGAACGAGGTGGGTGCAGCAGGTCTCCGAACCGCTCCTCGTCCGCGGCGAAGCGCATGAACGCGCTCCAGTCGTCAGGCTCGATGCCGCGCAGGCGTACCCGTTTGCCGGTCCAGAACGATGCCATCCCCTATTTGATCACGCTGCGTCGCGCGAGGTCCAGACGTTCGCCAGGCCATGAGAGGGCCGGTGATGACCTGGCAACCGACCCGGCGTCGCTCGGTCGCTGACGGGTGCGTCTATGGGCCGGCCAGGACCTGGACCCACCAGTTCCTGCCGTCGCGTTGGGCGACGCCCACTCCTGTGTCGCGGTAGCGGCAGGTGACGAGGAGTCGCCGATGGGGTGGGCTGTCCATCCAGGCGTCGACCACGGCGTCGGCGTCGCGGTAGCCCTGGGCGATGGCCTCCCCCACGGCCGACCAGCGGTATCCGTGACGGCGTGCCCGCTGCCCCGTGGAGGTGCCCCCGGCGCCGCGGTGGGTGAGCCGGCCGGTGCGGGCCATGTAGACGGCGTGCTGTCGCGCGGCCCGGTCGAGTTGTGCGTTCTCGCTGACGGCCGGGCAATGGGCTGTGCTCCGGGCGCGGTTGGTGTCCTGGACTGCGTGATGTCCTTCGCGAAGCATCGTCACGACGCGAGCACTTCTCGTCGCGGCGTGGCGCCCCTTGGCGGATTCCGTACGCGATGCAGCGGTGGCACCCGCCGTGGTGGCGCCGTCGGCGAGGGCAAGGGAGAGCGCAAGGAGGAAGGCGCCAATTATCGCTGCCGCGCGCCCGGTTGACGTCTTCTTCCGATGCAGCGGGCCAGGGCCGCAGGAGCGACCGTCGTGGCGCATGAGCGCTTTTCCTCCCCCGGTTTTGTGTACCGGCCGGACAGTGCCGGCCACCGTCCAGCACGGCCATGCCTGCCCCACCGCGGATCAGCTCACTTCTTGGGCGCCCCATCAGGGCAGCACCTGCTTGGTACTTACGTAATGTGCGCGGGCTGCGGATGAGGCGTGCCCGAAGATCCGGACAACTCTCACGGGCGCGGCGTTTGACCGCCCCGCACCCCCTTCGGCGGGCCCGGAACGGCAACGCCGCCCCGCCCACCGAATGAATGCGGCGAGCGGGGCGGCGCGTGGTGCCCCCGGAGCGGGAGCCGTGGCTGCTGATGCGGCGCGGGGCTACTGATGCAGCTTGAGGGCCACTATGGAGTACGGCTTAACGTCCAGCGTCCATGCTTTGCCGATTGCCGTCATGTAGAGCCGGCCGTCGCTCCAATAGGGACGGGCGGAGCTGTCCAGTCCCGTGTCGACTTCCTTCGGGTATTGGACGAGGGTGTGCGGCGTACCGGTCTTCGGGTCGTATTCGACGATTTCCGGGCCCTTTTCCTTGTCGTCGGTGCGCACAAAGGCCACGATCTTGTTGCCGATCGCGCCCGGCAACGGGAAGTAGTCCCAGAACTTTTGCGCCTTGGTCTTCCACAGCAGCTTTCCGCTGTCGAGGTTGTAGGCGGCCAACAGCATGTCACTGTCGCCTTCCGCGGCGCGGATGACGAAGGTGTTCCCGAAAGCGCCGGCTACCGTCCAGGAGGTGCCGTCGGGGTCTTGCGTCTGCAGGTATTTGGACGGCGTGTGGGGGGAGAAGGTACTGCGGATCTTGCCCGTCTCGTCGTCCAGGGAGACCAGACCCATGTCTGTCCGGCCCGTGTACAGCACGACCGGGTCGGTGCTGATGACCTTGCCGCCCACGGTCATGCCCGCCTCGAACTCCCCCTTCTCAGGGTGGAAGGTGTAAGTCCACTTGGGCTTGCCGGTCGCGGTGTCGATCTTGGAGACCTCGTCGTAATCCACCCCGCCCACCAGCTTGGTCTTGCAGGTGCGTACGCGGATCAGGGCCTTGCCTCCGGTGTACGTACCGGCGCCGTCGCACTTTTCGGGGCGGTCCGCCGTCCATGCCGGAGAACCGTCGGAGACCTTCAACGCCTGCGTGACTCCGTACATGCTCGCGACCACGATGTCGCCGGAGCGGCGGTAACTACCGACCTTTTCGTCGGGGGTGGCATCGCCCGGGGTGAATCTCTTGTCGCCGTTTTTCTTCTTCACGGGCTTGGGTTTGGTGAACTTCTTCGTCCACAGCTGCTTGCCGCTGCTGAGATCGAATGCGGCGAGATGGTCACAGGCCTTGTTGTCGCCGAACGCGACCAGGCCGATGCCGCCGTCCGACTCGGGCGAGGCCGAGCAGGCGGTGTTGCTGTCGCCGGGCAGCGGCGTCGCCCAGACGCGTTTGCCGCTGGTGAGGTTGTAGGCCTTCACACCGTCCGGAAGGGTCTGGATGACGTTCTTACCGGTGATCCAGGTGCCCTGTACCTCCTGGGCCATCTCGCCAGGCGGCAGCTTGCCCTTGTAGGCGGGCTGCGACCACATCACGGTGGTGCCCTCGTCGGACCCGGACAGCAGGAACCAGCCTCCGACGCCGGCTCCGCCCAGCACCACCAGAGCCACGACCAGCAGAATGATCAAGCCGGCCTTGCTCTTCTTCGCCGGGGGCGGGGTGGGAGCGCCGTAGGGCGTATGGGACGCGTACGGGGTCTGCGCGGCGGGGGGTGCGGGCGGGCCGCCATAGGGCGGCGCGCCGTTCATGACGGGCGGGGGCGGCGGCTGCTGGCCGCCGCCGTACGGCTGCCGGCCGGGCGGCACGGCACCGTGACCCTGGGGCGGCAGAGGGGGCGCCTGAGGATGCGGCGTCTGCTGCGGGAAGCCGTATCCCTGCTGCGGCTGCTGGGGGTGCTGTTGCTGAGGCTGCTGTTGCTGCGGGTACGGCTGCTGAGGCGGCTGCTGTTGCTGCTGCGGGGCGGCCTTCTGCCATGACACTCCCCCGGGCGCGGGGGGCGGATTCTGGGGCGGGCCGCCGGTGGGGCCCGCCGGACCGGGAGGACTGGCGTTGGTCATCGGGCCACGCTCCTGACGTAGTGGGCCCAGCCGGCCTGGAAAGCGGCGGTGTTCTGGCCCACGGCCTGCTGCAGCTGCTGGTCCAGCTTCTTCGGGTTCTGGTAATGGTCCACGACGAATTTCAGGGCCGCGGCCTGGCCGCTCTTCTTCTCGATGTACTTGATGGCGAGATAGCCGAGGGAGTAGTCCATGCCGACGCTGTGCGGATAGGAGCCGAGTTCGCTCTCCGGCAGCTTGCCGTCGAACTCGCCGTCGGAGAAGCCCGAACGAATTTTGCTCTGGGCCCGCTGGGGGTCGAAGTGGAAGGCCACGTAGTCGGCGAATCCCTCCACCACCCACGAACGCGGGCCGCCGTCCATCACCAGCATGCTGTAATTGCCCTTGTCCAGCGGCTGTGTGAGGGCGTGCGCGACCTCATGGTGGGTGATCTCCGATACCCCGCGCTGCCAGGAACTACCGGTGAAATAGCCCGCGCCGAGGTCCATCTTGATCCGGGAGCCACCGAACTGCGGCTTGCCCTCGACATCCTCGTACGTCTCGGTGAACGCTGGCATTCCCACGCTCATCCCCGCGTCCCAGCCGACGTCCTTCTCCGAGCTCGTGTACAGCGTCGCGTAGGTCTTCCGGTTGGGCTCGAGGTTCACCACGAACGACTTGGGCGTCGGTGTATCGGTCGGTGCGTTCGCGGCCCAGAAGGAGACGTCGTCCGCGGCGCCCTTTTCGATGGCCGGCGCGAAGCGGCCGGCCTGCGCCGCGTTCTTCTTGTCGGCGATGACGAGGCTGTGCGGCTGCTTTTTGACGAACATGTCGTCATAGACGTCCCACGGCGCGGGGTAATAGACGTACCCCTTCGCGCCGTAGGCGGACGGTGACCCGCCCACCTTCGTGATGGAGGGCTTGTCGGCTTTCGAGGCCCGCTTGATGACCCACCGGTACCACTCGGCGACCGGCTGGACATCCACGTTCTCTATCTTGTGGACGAACGCCACGTCGAGCGCGACGGTCGCGCCGTCGCCGTAGTCGTTGTCGCCCGTGCCGGTCTGCTTCAGGACGCGGTAATTGGCCTGCGCGAACGGCACCTTGCGCAGATTCTCGTAGATCTTCTTCTGGCGCGTCCGCGCCTCGCCCGAGAACGGGGAGAGGAAGGTGTCCTCGTCGCCGCTCTTGAGCGCCTTGGTCCGCCCGTCCAGCAGGCTGGTGATGTCGGACGCGCTGAGCAACTGCTCTCCCGACCCGTCTCCGCCGGCGGCCTGGGGCAGGTCGTTGCCGCCCATGCCCTTGACCAGCGCCACCCCGCCGATCCCGAGGACGGCCAGCACGGCAAGGACGAGCACGCCGATGACCGCCCGCTTCAGCCCCTTGTTGTCATCACCGGACGGCGGGGGCGAGGGCGGCGGCGACAGCGGGCCGCCGGCCTGCGGCGGCCAGGGCTGTGCGGCGTAGGGGCCGCCCTGAGGCGCCGGGCCCTGGCCCATCGGCGGGTAGGGCGACGAGGGGGCGGGGCCTGGGGCTGCCGGAGGGTAGCCGGCGGGCTGGGAAGGCGGAGGCGCCTGTCCGTACGCGTTGTTGCCGCCTGGCCCTCCGGGCTGCGGAGGGTACGACATAGACTTCCTTTCGGACACGGATTGGTGGCACGGCGCCGAACTGCTGCGCTCGCGGGCAGTCCTGGAGACGCCTCCCGCACACCTCCCGGCCGGGCCGGGCGCCGCGCGGGAGGTGATGACCGGCAGACGCCGGCCCTTTCGATGAGTGCCACGTCCCAATGCCGCGCACTCCGCCGGCCACGACTCATGACGACAAGTCGAGACCGCTTCCCCGTTACTGCTGACGCGTACTTTACAAGTGCGGTAATCGCAGGCCTGCCCAGGGCTGACGCTGACTCATATACGTCACATGGTGGTATTGCGGTGGTGTCGTGGGGTGGTTCGTAACTGTCCGGGTTATTCCGTTCCCGTCGGCTCCCACCGCCCCGCCGGTCATGCCGGTTATGCCGGACAGCGAGGTGCTCAACTCCCGCACCGATTCCTGGCCGGGCCGCATCCAAGGGCTGTCCCGTAGGCCTGGGCATTTGCGGCGGCGAGATCTCCGCCATGAGAGAGAAACTCCGGGCGTCATGTGGAGAGTTCTGCCGCCCGGACTCGGAATGCGGTGGGCATGTCCGTTTCGTCGGACACCACTTCGCGGTATTCACGCACGGGGCTCAATGCGTCACCGAGGCCGGCCCCGGTCCCCGTCATCACCTGCAAGGGGCCGCGGCAGGCCGGAAGGCAAGGACGGTGTTGTGGCCGCCGAAGCCCGCGGAATTGCTGAGTGCCAGGTCGATTTCCTGGCGGCGGGGGGTGCCGGTCACCAGGTTCAGTGGGTCGGCTTCCGGGTCGGGGCGGTGGAAGTTGGCGGTGGGCGGGACGAGCCGGTGCTCGACCGTCAGAGCGGTGAGGGCGGCCTCGATGGCGCCGGCCGCCCCCATGGTGTGGCCGATGACGCCCTTGGTGGCGGTCACCGAGGGGGGATCGGCGCCGAACATGCGGTGCACAGCGGCGGCTTCGGTGCGGTCGTTGAGCGGGGTGCTGGTCCCGTGCGCGTTGATGTGCCCGACGTCGCGCGGGGCCGCGCCGGCCGTGCGCAGCGCCTGTGCCATGGCGCGGTGGAGGCCGCGTCCGGCGGGGTCGGGGGCCACTGGATGGTGGGCGTCGGCGGACATGCCGTATCCGACGAGCCGGGCGTGGACCGGTGCGTGGCGGGCGGCCGCGTCGGCGCCCCGCTCCAGCACGAGGACGCCCGCCCCCTCGGCCAGCACGAACCCGTCGCGGGCGGCGTCGAACGGCCGGGAGGCGGCGGCCGGGGAGCCGTGGCGGCGGGAGAGCGCCCCCATACGCGCGAAGGCGGCCGCGCACAGGGGCGTGATCATGGCGTCGGCCCCGCCGGCGACGGCGATGTCACACACGTCGGTGTCCAGCATCAGCGCCGCGAGGGCGAGGGCGGTGGCGCCCGACGCGCAGGCCGTGGCGGTGTGCAGCACCGGGCCGTTGGCCCGCAGCGCGATGGCCAGTTGTCCCGAGGCCATGTTGGGCAGGAAGGCGGGGAGGGTGAGCGGGGAGACCGCCCGGGGGCCGGTGTGCAGGAGCTTGCGGAACTGGTCCTCGTAGGTGTCCACTCCCCCGGCCGCCGATCCGAGGACGACCGCGACCCGGGAGCCGTCCCATCCGGCCGGGTCCAGTCCGGCATCGGCGACGGCTTCATGAGCGGCAGCCAGCGCGAACTGGGTGAACCGGTCGTGCCGCCAGGGCCTGGGTCCGGGCACCTGCGTACGCGGATCGAAGTCCGGCACGCGGCAGGAGAGGGAGACCGGAAGACCGGTGAGCGCGGGGTCCGCCGCCGCGGTGCCCTGCCCCGCGCAGACCCGCGCCCAGGTCTGCGCGGTCCCGGTGCCGGCCGGCGTGACCAGTCCGATGCCGGTGACGGCGATGTCCTCGTTCCGCAGGGGACCGTTCACCGGGGGGCTCCGCGATCGGACGGGGTGCGTTCCGCGGACAGCTGTGCCGCCACGCCCTGGGCGAGTTGTTTCAGCGTCAGTTCGGCGGCGGAGTCGTCCTCTTGGAGCGGGACGTCGAAGTGTTCCTGAAGGGTGACGTAGAGCTCGACGACGGCGAGCGAGTCGAGTTCCAGTCCGGCCAGTGACGCTTCGGGGTGGATCTCCTCGGCGTCGACCTCGAATTTGTCGGTCAGCACGGTCACCAGGTGGTCGTAGACAGTTTCCATGGTTGCTTCTTCCTGTTCGTGGGGCGGGTGTTGCCGGTGGTGCGGGGTTCGGGGTCGTGGGCCCAGGGCAGGGCGGCGGGCCAGTTCAGCGCCGCCGAGCCCCAGGTCAGTCCGCCGCCGAAGGCGGTGAGCAGCGTGCGGGTTCCGGGGCGGACGAGTTTGCGGTGCGCCGTATCGGCCAGGGCCAGCGGGATGGAGGCGGCGGCGGTGTTGCCGACGTCGCGGATGTTGCCGTAGCGGCACCGCGGTGTGATGCCCACCCGGTCGGCGACCGAGTCGAGGATGCGCTGGTTGGCCTGGTGGCCGATGAAGGCGCCGACGGTCTCGGGCTGCCAGCCGACCCGGTCCAGCACGGCCAGCGAGGATTCCGTCATCCGGCGTACGGCGTGCCCGTACACCTCGCGGCCGCTCATCCGGAAGTAGCGGTCCTCGCGGCACAGATGGCGGGAGGTGTCGGGCCGGCGGGAGCCGCCGGCGGAGATGGCGATGAGGTCGCTGCCCGCGCCGTCGGATCCCCAGTCGACGGCGGCGATCGCCCCCGGCTCGGAGGGATCCCCGGGGCGCAGCAGGACCGCCCCGGCTCCGTCGCCGAAGATCACCGCGGTGTCGCGGTCCAGCGGATCGATGATGCTGGAGTACTTCTCGGCGCCGATCACCAGCGGCCGGTCACAGATTCCGGTCCTCAGCAGCGCGGTGGCGACCGTGAGGCCGTAGAGGAAGCCGGAACACACCGCCGCCAGGTCGAAGGCGGGGACGGTCCCCAGGCCCAGCCGGTGGGCGACCTCGGGGGCGGTTCCCGGGCAGCGGCGGTCCGGGGTGGTGGTCGCGACCAGGACCAGGTCCGCGCGGATGCGTGCGGAGGCCTGGGCGGCGCGCCCCGCGGCCACCGCGAGGTCGCTCGTGCTCGTACCGTCCTCGGCAGCGCGGCGGTGGGCGATGCCGGTGCGGGAGCGGATCCACTCGTCGGTGGTGTCCAGCACACCGCGGCGTTTCACGTCCTCGTTGGACAGCACGCGTGGGGGCAGACAGGTGCCGATGCCGCAGAGCACGGCGGTAGGAGTCCGGTTTGTCATGGTCGGCGGTCCTCGCCTCTCGGGGGTGGGTCAGGCGGCGAACGGGGAGGGCGGTTTGGGGATTCCGGCGAGCCCGCCGTCGGGTACCGAAGCGCCGCCGTCGAGAACCAGTGCCTGTCCGGTGAGGTAGGCCGCGGCAGGGGACGCGAGGTAGAGCGCGGCGCAGGCGACCTCGTCCGGCTCGGCCCAACGGCCCAGGGGGACATGGGCCATCAGCCAGTCGGACAGCGGCCCCGTGGAGTGGGCGAAGGCGGTCATGTCCGTACGGGTCCACCCCGGGCACAGCGCATTGACCCGGATGCCGTCGCGTGCCCAGCCGACCGCGAGGCTGCGGGCGAGGGAGATCTGCGCCGCCTTGGATGCCGCGTAGGCCTCCATCCTGGGTGTGCCGGCCACGCCGGCGAGGGAGGACATCAGCACCACGGCGGCCCGGGACGAGGCGGCGAGGTGACGGTGCGCCCGTCGGCACAGGGCCGCGGTGGCGTTGAGGTTGACCGACAGGACCTGGTTCCAGTCCTCCTGGGTGGAGTCCTGCAGGGGGTCCAGGGTGGGGCTGCCGTCGGGCCGGGCGGGGAGCGTGCCGGCGATGTGGATCACGGTGTCGAGGCCGCCGAGACTCGCCGCGGCGTCGTCCACCACGGTCTCCGCGGCCCCCGGCTGCGCGAGGTCGCCCGGTACGAGGACCGCGGTGCGCCCTTCTTCCGCCACGAGTGCGGCGGTTGCCTTGAGGGCGTCCGAGGTCCGCGCGGACAGTGCCAGATCGGCGCCGGCCTGGGCGACCGCCACGGCCACCGCCTTGCCGATGCCGCGGGAGGCGCCCGTCACCAGGACGCGCGCTCCGTCCAGCCGGAACGAGGCGAGAGCGGTCATGAGGAACTCCTTTGCACAGCGGGGGCATTGGCGGGCGGCGGGGCGGTGTGCGGTCTGCGGGCCGGAGCGATCCGGATGGCGGGTGCCCCGGTCCAGGTCAGCAGCGCGCTGCCCCAGGTCACGCCCGCTCCGAAGACGGCGAGGAGAATCCGGCCGTCGCGGGGCAGCAGGCCGCGTGCGGCGGCGGTGGCCAGCGCGTACGGGGCGCTGGCCGCGCCGATGTTGCCGACCTCGTCCCCGACGATGACCAGACGCTCCGCCGGAATGCCGATGCGCTCGCCGAGGCCGCGCAGCAGCACGGGGTTGGGCTGGTGGGTGATGAACGCGTCGATGTCCTCGAGGCGGAGCCGGTTGCGGGTCAGGCTCTCGCTGACGAGCTGCGGAAAGATCCGGGCGATGAAGTCGCGGACCGCTCGGCCGTCCATGTGGATGTGGTGGCGGTGTTCCCCCAGCGTGGCGGGGCTCGCCGGCGCGCGGCTGCCGCCGGCCGGGATGAGGACGTGGTGGGCGCCGGTGCCATCGGAGCCGAGGCGGAAGTCGGCGAATCCGCGGCCGTCCGGCACCGGGCCCAGGATCGCGGCGGCCGCGCCGTCGGCGAAGAGGACGGCGGTGCCCCGGTCGGTGGGGTCGACGAACTTGGAGTACGCCTCGACGCCGACGACCGCCGCATACCGTGTGCCGGATCCCGAACGCAGCCAGTCGTGGGCGACTTTGGCAGCGAACAGCCAGCCGGCGCAGGCCGCGCTGACGTCCAGCGCCACCGCGTGACGCGCGCCGGTCAGCGCCTGGACCCGGCAGGCGGTGGAGGGGCCCAGCTCGTCGGGGGTGGAGGTGGCGGCGATCAGAACGTCGAGCTGGTCGATGTCGATGCCCGCGGCGGCCACCGCGGCCCGTACGGCGGCCGCCGCGAGATCGGAGGCGGCCTCTTCCGCCTCGGCCATATGCCGGGTGTGCACGCCGGTGCGCTCGGTGATCCACTCCGGCGTGACGCCCGCCGCACCCGCGACGTCCTGGTTGGTGCGGGTGGCACGGGGGAGGTAGGTGCCCATGCCCAGTACGCCGATACGGGGCATCGCGGGGGGAGGGTGGCTCATGACGGCCTTTCCGGTAGCCAGTTGAGGGATTCGGTCAACGCCGTGGCGTAGTCGCGGGCGCCCAGCGGGGCGGCCGCCGCACCGCCCGGCGCGCTCATGACCTCGTCCAGCAGGGGGAGATGCGGCAGTAGGCGGTCGCACAGGCCGTCCATCACCGCGGGGAGCGCGCGTACGGTGGAGGCGCTCAGCACCCCGGTGGCCAGGAGGCGGCCGGAGAGACGGCGCGCCTCGACCGCCCCGTACAGCGCCGCCAGGGGACGCAAAACCGCCTGGAGCCCGGGATCGCCGACCGTCGCGAGGGCGCCGGCCAGGCTCTCCGCCACGAGTCGGCTGCCATACGCCTCGCCGAGTTCGCGTGCCGCGTCCAGCAGCGGATTCCAGCGCTCCAGGCCTGCCGAGCCGGCCTGGGTGCGGTGTGCCAGGGCTCGCCGCAGCTGCGCCGTCAGCCGGCTCTCCTGGGCCCTGGCGAGGGCGGGCCACCAAGCGGGATGGTCCACGGGTACGCCGGGCGGCGGCTCGTCGGCGCCCCGGCCGCGGCCGGTTTCCTCCGCGAGGGCCCGGCCGGCGTCCAGCAGGATCAGCTGGCTGTCGCCGCCGGCGCTGTCGAAGGCGTGGGCGAATCCGTGGTACCCCGCCAGCAGGTTGGGGTGCAGGAAGCCCGCGACGCCGCACCGGTGCTGGCACTCGGCAGCCACCCGTGCGGTGCCGCGTACCGCGTGCGCCTTGAGCACCGCGAGGGGACGGTCGACGGCGGTCCACGGGGCGAACGTCATCCCGTCCGCGCGGCGCGCCGTCGGTGGGTGGCCGGCCGCAGCGCGTGATCTGGTCCAGATCTCCCGTGCCGTCCGGCCGGCGCAGGTGAGGGCGAAGGACTCGGCCAGGCATCCGAGCAGCGCGTGCTGCTGGCTGCGGTAGGCCAGCACCGGTTTCCCCGGGGCCAGCCGGCCGTGGGCCCGTCGGCGTGCGGAGAAGCGCAGTGCCCGTACCGAGCACTCCCGCGCCATGGCGGCCATCGCCGAGGGCAGCGTCGCCCACAGGGCCTGCCCCACGCACAGGGTCCGCGGCAACCGTGCGTCCGGGGTGCCGAGCGGATCGTGGAACGCACCCCCGTCGTCGATACGCGCACGGTCACGGAGCCACTGCTCGTAGTGCAGCCGTACGCCCTTGAAGCGCACCAGCGCATAGTCCAGCGGAAGCGCCGGGACCTCGATGCGACTGGAGATCTCCACCCCGGGCAGCGGGCCGCGCTCGTCGGTGAGGTCCACGGCGAAGGAGAACACGCCCCGGTCCGCCCCGTCGGCCAGCACGCGTGCGCAGACCACGGCCGTCTGCGGCATCCGGCGGGAGCCGACGGCGGAGAATTTGGCCGCCCCGGCATCGGGGGTGCGGAGCACGAACTCCCTGGTGTGCGGGTCGAATTCCGCGGTGGTACGGATCCCCAGGTGGCTGCCGGCGTCCCCGATCTCCGTCACCATGAAGACGCCCTTGGACCGGGCGCTCGCCAGCGCGTCCCATTGGCGGCCGAGGCGGGCCGGGTCGGCCGTCAGCTCGATGACCGATCCCAGGCAGAGCGTGTAATGGGAGAGGACGGCCATGTACAGCGGCGGGTCGGCGACCGCGACGCACTCGCTGAGCAGGGTGAGCCGTTGCGGGTCGCGGAACAGCTCGCGGGGCGGTGGCAGGGTTTCGGCGAGTTGGCGCAGCCGTCGGTGAATGCGGTGGGCGTCGTCCGCGGCCCCGCGCGCCGCGGGGTCGTCCGCCGCAGGGTCGTCCGCCGCGGGGTCGTCCTCGGCCGTCAGGAGGCTCATGAGACGGCTGCGCAGGGCGTCCGGGCAGGTTCCGTTGACGATCTCGTTCAGTTCACCGGTGGACGGCAGGTGCGTGGTCATCGGGACGGCTCCAGGGGGCGGAAGGCGGACCGGCGGTGCGCGAGGTGGCCGGGGCACCGGCGTGCGGCCAGGGGAATCCGGGATCGGCGAGGGGCGCGTAGGCACCGGCCGCGGCGGGCGGGAGGGTGTGCTGCACGTTGCGGGTCAGCGCGCGGCCGGTACCCGCCTCGAGCAGCAGCGCGCCGCGCCGGTGGGTCAACCGGTGCAGCACCTTGGGCAGACGCGCGGGCCTGACCAGGCAGTTCGCCAGTCCCCGGTGCACATCGTCGCCCGGCAGGTAGGGGCCGCCGTGAACGGCGGAGATCACCGGGATCCGGGCGGGGCGTGCGGCGACAGGACGGATCGAGGCCGCGAACGCCTCCGCCGGGCCGGTCAGCGAGGGATGGTGGGAGGAGAACGGCAGCCTCAGCCGGGAGGCCGGCAGGCCCTGCCGCCGGGCCAGTTCCTCCACCTCGCGCAGGTCGGCGCAGGGGCCGCTGAGGACCGTCTCTCCGGGGTCGTTCACACAGGCCAGCGCCAGATCCGGCGAGTTGACCTCGCGCAGCAGGGCGCGCGTCCGGCACTCCGCCGCCCCGATCAGCGTCATACCGCCCGCGCAGTGGGCCAGCTGCCGCGCCAGCAGGCAGGCGATCCGGGCTCCCTCGGCGACCTCGAAGACGCCGGCCGCGGTGAGCGCCGCGATCTCGCCGAAACTGACCCCGAGCACCCGGTCGGGCGCCAGGCCGATCGCACACAGCGCGCGGTGTACGGCCACCGAGGAGCAGAACAGGGCGAGTTGGGGCGTACCGATGGGTGCGGCGGCGAGGTCTCGGCCGCTGGGGGGCGAGTCGCCCAGCAGGGCCTTCGCCATGGGCGCGATGCCGAACTCGCGGCCGGTCTCTTCCGCCTGCCCGAATACCTCGGTGACCGCCTGGCGTACGCAGGCATGCGCGCGGGCCGCCCGGACGAGGGGGCTGACGGCGAAATCCCCCTGGCCCGGAAAGAGATGGACAATCAGGCGCGGCGACAATTCACGGTCGCCATGGGAAACCGCCGAAGCGTTACTCGTTTCCACCGCTGCTCCTTTCCTGTGGGCGTCTTCACCGATTGAACAACGGCTGCCGTGCCGGTGGGCCTGCGCAGAGTGCGCGAGGCTGTTGAAAGGCGTGAAAGACAGCCGCCGGTGAAATGCCGCCGGCGGCCGCACCGGTTCAGCGGCGCGGAACGGTGGATGTCATCGCGAAGGCACGGCGCAGAACTGCGGTCACCACGGGAAGTTGACGAAAAGGTGCGAGGAGCTGCCGTAGCCGGCTCACCGCGAGATCGGCCGCACCCGATCTCAAGTTGCCGTAGTGATCAAGAAAGGAACTCCAGGCGGCGCAGGACTCCTCCACATGCCCCAGGCCGACGAGGATTTCGGCGTACTGCGCATAACTCAGCGCCAGCCCCCGGTGGTCGTCGCCCGGCCGTCGTACCAAAGAACGGTTCAATGCCGTGCGCGCCGCCGGGAGATTTCCCAGATGTCTGAGCACCTCGGCACTCTGGAACTCGAAGGCGGCACGTGAGTAGGCGTGGAAAGGCCCCGGCATGCGGGCGCCCTGTTCGCCCGTCTCGACGGCGCGCTCGGCACGGCCGAGGGTGGCGACGGCTTCCCGGCGCAGACCGCAGGCGGCCTGGGAGACCGCGAGTTGGGACAGGAGAAAGGCCTGGGTGGCCCGGTCCGGCATGCGGGCGGACGCCTCGGCGGCCTCGGCGGCGTGCAGGGCGGTCTGCCGGTGCCCCAGCTCGAGCCCTTGGGCGCTCAGTCCCCGCAGGACGACCGACCAGGCGGTGGCGTCGCCGGACTCGGCGGCGAGCTGCAGGGCGGTGGAGAAGTGGCGCTGGGCCAGTCCGTGGACACAGGCGTCCTGGTGCATGCGCGCGAGCAGAAAGGAAAGCCGTGAGGCCTCGACCAAGAGGCCGCGGCGCACGTCCTTGTCCCCCACTTCCCGCAGCCGTGGAGCGATGTCGTCCCCGAGATATGCGGCCAGGGCCGTGCAGGCTCTCCGGCCACCATATGCATTGAAGGAGGCCGAATAAAAACGCACCGCGAGCCGGACGACGGCGAGCTCGCCCTCGCCCTGAGAATGCCGCATCACGGGATTCGGGACCCAGGCCCGCGGGTCGGCGCGCACTTCCGCGAGGTCCGATTCCCGATAGGGCTGGAGCCGTGCGGACACCCGGCGCGCGGGGTCGCTTTCCATACCGCACACATGACTGAGAGCCTTTTGGGCCGGAGAACCGTTTTCGGGTAACCGCCCGCCCGGCTGCGCGGGTGCTTTGTCCTCGAGTCCCGCGGCACTCGGGGAAACGGACCTGCCAAGACGACGGGTCAGCGCTTCCGCTATCAGTTCGGGCACCGGCGGCGCCGGTTGCGTACCGCTCAGCCAATGGGCGACGGCCGTACGGTCATAATTCAGATCCAGGTCGATTTCCGCGGCCAGAGCATTCACCGACCGGGCGAGCGCGGCTTGCGTCCATCGGGCCTCCGCCAGCAGGGCCCGGAGCTTTTCGTTGCGACGGCGTGACGGCGGCACTTACCGCTCCCGGCGGGAATCTGTGACGTCCGGCTCCGGCTCACCGGGGGCCGCCCGCGGCGCTCCGCCGCATCGCGGACTGCCACGGGCAGGAGAGTCTGCCGACCGGCCGGCATCCGGCTGCCCGAGCCGTGCCATCGCGACGGTCCACTCGTTCCGCGCCAAGAGAGGTTCTTGAAGTGCCATGTGCCGCGCCTGATGCTGTTGTTGTGCGTGGTGAATCCCTGCGCGAACGAGACCGGTGGAATTCCCCCGCACACAATCCGGCCGGTGGCCGGAAAACCGCCCTCCGGCCACTGAGGCATGGCCATTGTCCACCCATTAACGGAACCATGAATCGTGTCCAGTGGGAACGCCCGTCAGGGGCGAGATGCGTGAACGTGTTGAAAGTCCGCGCCCTGACGCCGGGTCATCTCCGGAGAGAGAAGACAGACCTCGAGGCACAGGTGCCCGGCCGGGCGGCCGGCTCCCGCACCGTCGCGCTCCGGGTCAGACACAGGCTCTGAGCGGGCGGGCATCAGCATCGCCACGTCAAAAGGGTCTGTCACAGCTCTATAGGTGTGTTGGAGCGTCGGCGCCTAACCTCCAGCACGCCCACCACGCCGCAGGCTTCACCCGTAAGCACGAGGAGGGACTTCGCCGCGCACGCCCGTGGCCGGCTGGATTCGGGCAGGCCACGCAGAGCCCGGGATCGTGTGCTCACGGTAGGCACTCCGCGACGTTGCCGCCACGGAAGTCGGGCCGCGCCCGCCCGCCGCCCGGCCGGGCCTGCAGTTGCTGTCGCGGCAGGCAGGGATCACAGTAAGAAGGGAACATACATACGAGAACGGGGCGCATGGTGTCGTTCTCGGAGTCGCTCGTTGGGGCACGCCGTTTTCGGGCGAAGGCGCTATTCGTAGCGTCACCGATTCCGGGCTCCAACGGCCCTTGGTATTGCCCGGAGCGGGAACGGCAGCGGGCACAGCCGTCTCCGCACGGTGGAGAGTGCAGGCGGAGGTCCGATGTCGACGGGGACCCTTGTAGCGATCATCGTTGTGGCGGCTGTGGTGCTGCTGGCGTGTGCGCCGGGGGCATGGATGACGTGGCGCCGCCGCCATCTCAAAGCGCGGTTCGGGCCGGAGTACGAGCGGACGGTGGAGACCAAGGACAGCCGTATGGCGGCCGAGCGCGAGCTGCGCGAGCGCGAAGAGCGCCACGACATGCTGGAGATCACACCCCTGCCGGCGGAGGCCCGCGAACGGTACGCCGCGGGCTGGAGCCGGGCGCAGGAGCATTTCGTCGACCAGCCCGACGACGCGGTCCATGAAGCGGACCGGCTGGTGACCTCGCTCATGAGCGACCGCGGCTACCCGACGAAGGGGTACGAGCAGCAGGTCAAGGACCTGTCGGTCGAACACGGGCGCACCCTGGACCACTACCGCGCCGCCCACGCGGTCACCGACCGGAGCAGCCGTCATGAGGCGAGCACGGAGGAACTGCGGGGCGCGATGGTCCACTACCGCGCTCTGTTCGACGAGCTCCTGCACAACGGGCATCAGCCCCGGAAGTAGCAGGCACCTCCGCGCAGGATCCCGCCAACACCGTCATCCCCCAACGGCAGCGTGCCGCCGGGGAACCGCCCCCGTCAGCATGAATCACCCGCGACGCCGCCCTCGGATCGTGATCGTCGGAGTCGGCCCTGCCTGACGCGGCCGGGCGCCGCCCCGCGGGTGAACCCCGCGAACGGTGAACGGCCCGGGAATCGCGCCGCTGAACACCGTCCAGCCCGGCACATGTGGCTGTCATGTGCACGGCGTGAGATCCCGATAAACGGGAGACACATGAGCAGCACGGTCTTGCTTTGGGTAGCGAAGAAAGCGGGAGGGGATCCGCAGCAGCGGCGCCCCCGAAGGGGCCGCTGACATCGGGAGAGCGGCCCTTGCGACGAGAGGAACGCGGACGCCACACCGAAGCAACGACACTCCCCGCGTAGCGCCCCGCCGGCGCGGTCGCGGTCAGATACTTGACCCGCCGCACCCCGACGCGCCGGAGCCTCACCCCGTCGGGACCACGGACCCGCCCGCCCAGCTCACCAGGAGGTACCCATGAAGATGCTGATCAACGTCGCCGAGAACGTCGTGGCGGACGCGCTGCACGGGATGGCGGCGGCGCACCCCGAACTGGTGGTGGATGCGGAGAATCGGGTGATCGTGCGGCGGGACGCCCCGGTGGCGGGGAAGGTGGCGTTGCTGTCCGGGGGCGGGAGCGGGCATGAGCCGCTGCACGGGGGGTTTGTCGGACCCGGGATGCTGGATGCCGCGTGTCCCGGAGAGGTGTTCACCTCGCCGGTGCCCGATCAGATGGTGCGCGCCGCCGCGGCCGTGGACAGCGGGAACGGCGTCCTGTTCGTGGTGAAGAACTACACCGGCGACGTGCTCAATTTCCAGATGGCGGCGGAGCTGGCCGAGGACGAGGGGGTGCAGGTCGCCAGCGTGCTCGTCAATGACGATGTGGCGGTGACCGACTCGACCTTCACGGCCGGGCGGCGCGGGACCGGGGCGACGCTCTTCGTGGAGAAGATCGCGGGGGCGGCGGCCGAGGAGGGGGCGCCGCTGGAGCGGGTCGAGGCGCTGGCCCGGCAGGTGGTGGAGTCCTCGCGGAGTTTCGGCGTGGCACTGAGCGCCTGTACGACGCCGGCCAAGGGCAGCCCGACGTTCGACCTTCCGGCCGGGGAGCTGGAGTTGGGCGTCGGCATTCACGGCGAGCCGGGACGGGAGCGGCGCCCGATGATGACCTCGCGCGAGATCGCGGACTTCACGGTGGACGCGATTCTGGAAGACCTGCAACCGAGACTGCCGGTGCTGGTGTTGGTCAATGGGATGGGCGCGACGCCGTTGCTGGAGCTGTACGGATTCAACGCGGAGGTGCGGCGGGTGCTGGACGAGCGCAAGGTGCCGGTGGCTCGTACGCTCGTCGGCAACTACGTGACGTCGCTGGACATGGCGGGCTGCTCGGTATCGCTGTGTCAGGTGGACGGCGAGCTGCTGCGGCTGTGGGACGCCCCGGTCGAGACGGCGGGGCTGCGCTGGGGCCGGTGAGCCCCCGCCCGCAAGCACACCCGGTCCCCACGCATCAGCCAGTGCCTAACAGAGGAGTAGTTCGTGTCCGACACCGTCTTGGATGCCGCGTTCTTCGTCCGGTGGATGACGGCGGCGGCCGCCTCCGTGGAGCGGGAGGCCGACCGGCTGACCGAATTGGATTCGGCCATCGGGGATGCCGATCACGGGAGCAATATGCAGCGGGGGTTCGTTGCCGTGGCGAAGGTGCTCGAGACCGACAAGCCTGCCGCGCCCGGGGCCGTGCTGGTGACCGCGGGACGGCAGTTGATCTCGACCGTGGGGGGTGCGTCCGGGCCGCTGTACGGCTCGCTGCTGCGCCGTAGCGGCAAGGCGCTGGGGGACGCGCCGCAGGTGACGATGGCGGAGCTGCAGGCGGGACTGCAGGCGGGGGTGACCGCGGTGGCGCAGCTGGGCGGTGCGGCGCCCGGCGACAAGACGATGCTGGATGCGCTGGTGCCGGCGGTGGCGGCGCTGGGGACGTCGTTCGAGGCGGCGGCCGCCGCGGCGGCGGAGGGTGCGCTGGCGACCGTACCGATGCTGGCCAAGAAGGGGCGGGCGAGCTATCTGGGGGAACGCAGCATCGGGCATCAGGATCCGGGGGCGACCTCGTCGGCGCTGCTGTTCGCGGCCCTCGCGGAGGTGGCGAAGTGACCGAGGACGCCGCGCTGGTGGGGATTGTGCTGGTGTCGCACAGCGGGCCCGTCGCCGAGTCGGTCGCGGCGATGGCGGCCGGGCTGGCCGGGGGCGGGGCCACGGCGCCGGTCGCCGCGGCGGGTGGTACGCCGGACGGGGGGCTCGGTACGAGTGCGGAGCTGATCGGCGAGGCGGCGCGGGAGGTGGACCGGGGCGCGGGAGTGGCGGTCCTGGTCGACCTGGGCAGCGCCGTACTGACCGTCAAGGCCATGGTCGCCGAGGGGGACGAACTCCCCGAGGGGGCACGGCTGGTCGACGCCCCGTTCGTGGAGGGTGCGGTGGCCGCCGTGGTCACCGCCTCGGCCGGCGCGGATCTGGACGCGGTGGCGGCAGCCGCCAGGGAGGCGTACGGCTATCGCAAGGAGTAGGGGCCGGGGGCTTGCTCAGGGCTTGCGGGCGATGGCCGCGTAGCACGCCGCCTCGGCGTCGGTGACGTGGGTGGCGTCCTCGGGATGGTCGGGGCGCCACTGGTGGGAGAGGGTGACGCCCGGCTCGAGCAGCTCCCAGCCGTCGAAGAACCGCAGGAATTCGGCGCGGGAGCGGAACTGGAGAGTGGTGCCCGCGCCACGGTAGATATCGATGATCTTGTGCATCGCCTCGGGGTTGAAGTCCGGTGTCGCATGGGTCATCGCGAGGGTGCTGCCGCTGGGCAGGGCGGACTTGAGGGTCTCGACGATGGTGTGGGCGCGGTGCCGGCCGTCGTCGGTGACGAAGTGCATCAGGGCGTTCAGGCTGAGGGCGACCGGTTCGCGCAGATCGAGGGCGTCGAGGAGTTGCGGCGCGGTGAGGATGCCCTCGGGGTCGTTCACATCGGCCTGTACGTACGCCGTGCGTCCCTCGGGGGTGCTGAGGAGGAGGGCCGCGGCGTGCGCGAGGACGATGGGGTCGTTGTCCGTGTAGACCACGCGGGCATCGGGGGCGACGCCCTGGGCGATGTCGTGCAGGTTCGGCGGGGTGGGGATGCCGGTGCCGATGTCGAGGAACTGGCGCAGGCCCGACTCCGCGAGGAAGCGCGTGGCGCGGTGCATGAACTCGCGGTTGATGCGGGCGGCGACCAGCGCTGCGGGGAAGACGCCCAGTACGCTGCCGGCCGCCATCCGGTCGGCGAGGAAGTTGGTCTTGCCGCCGAGGAAGTAGTCGTAGATACGGGAGGAGTGGGCGCGGTCGAGCTGGAGATCCACCACGGACTCCTTGCGGTCGTTCATTGTGCGCTGCCTCCCCGGTACGGTCGCCGCGCCCCCACGGCGCGCCCCGAATTGCCGCCGCCGGTCCAGCTGTTGGAGCACTGCCCCGTACGGTCCGGATCATGCGGAAGGGCGGGCCGTGCGCCCCGGCGTACGCCCGGCGCGGCGGCGTGCCGGATGAACATGCCCGTGGCACGCGTAGTCATATGAATACGCAGCGGAAGATTTCTTGCGCCCCGGTGCCACAAACGGGCGCACTTTCCTGTTCATTAGAGGTGAGGGCAGACAGTCCTTCCGCAACCGCCGGCATCCTCGGTGCGGCGGCAGCGGTGCACGGCGAACGGAACGAGGACGGCTCGTGGGCGCAAACCGGGACCGACTTCTGCCGGCGTGCGCGGAGGCGCACGGGGATCACGCGGACTTAGCCGCGCTCCCCCGCCGTCTCCCGGCCGGTCCAGGCAGTCCCTCCGATCCAACCGGTCCGACCGCTGCGGCTGATCCGTCCGGTCGCTCCGGACCGTGGGACCACTCGGCTCGCCGGCTGTCCATAGCCCTGGAGGCGTTCCATGCCACGCACGCCCGCAAGTGGCTGACGTACGCCTATCTGCACACCGGCAGCGAGGCCGCGGCCCGCGAGGTGACCCGTTCCGGCGGCTGGGCCGGCTGTGGCCGCATGCGCTGCGGCAGGCGTCGGTGGAGGCGTTCGCGTGGTCGGTCCTCAAGGAGTGCGTGGTGGAGTGGCTCTACGACCACCACCAGCCCACCGCGCTCACCGAGACCGCCGCCTTCGCCGTGGTCACCCATGCCCTGTTGCGCGAGTGCCAGCAACGGTTCGCCCTGCTGGAGAGCCAGTTGGGGCTGTATGCGGCGATCTCGCGGCTGCCGGAGCGGCAGTGCGACGTGATCGTGCTGCGGCATGTCATCGGGTACAACGACGCGCAGATCGCCGCGCTGCTGGGCATCGACGAAGTCACCGTCCGCTCCTACGCGAGCCGCGGCAAACGCAAGCTCGCCGCCGCGCTCGGCATCGGCCAGGGCACCGCGGCAAGGACCCACCACAATGAATCAGCAGGGGGGAACTGACCATGTCGTCCACGGATCACGCCCGTCCCACCGATCACGCCGGTCGCCGGGACACCGTCGAAACGCTGCTGAGCGCCGCCGCGGCGGTGGCCGGAATCGACGGCCTCGCCGGCTTCTGCGGTCTCGATGACGCGGGTGCTCTCGACGGGCTTGGCTGCTTCGAGGCGTTCACGGAGGCGGAGTGCTGTACGGGGGCCGCGGCGGCGGGTTGCGGCGACGGCCCGCGGCCGGCCCGCGGCGACCGCGGCGCGCCCAGCGCCTACCCCAGCGCCCGCGACGAGGCCACCCATGAACTGGAGCTGGCCTGCGCGCTGGTGGTCAATGCGGCGGCCGCCGCGGCCAGCCTGGAGCGGCTGGTCGACGACCACCGCATCGATCCCGAGGGCGCGCTGGTCTTCGCCTGTCTGCTGCACATCACCGGGCGCTTCGACGCGGCGCATTTCTGGTGGCACTTCGGCGCGGGCGCGGGCAGCCGGACCGCCGCGTACTGCCTCTACCTCTCCCACCGGCGCCACGGGGAATACCGCGATGCCGACTACTGGCGCGGGCAGGCCGCGCATACGCCGGACGAGGAGCGCCCGCCGGCGGCCGCATTCGACGAGAAGCAGCTGCTGCCGGACTCGGCCCGGCACAATCTCCTCGTCCAGTGGCACAGCGGGCTCGCGCCGACCCTGCCGACCGCCCTGGAGAACGTGATCAACCGCCTCGTCGTGGACGGCGATGACGAGGATTTCGGTGAGATTCCGCGGCCGTCCCCCACCCTGGTCCGGGACCTCGGCGGGGCCGGTTGACCGCGGCCCTCAACCCGCCCTGGTTCACAGGAAGTTGACGCCTTGGGCGAGGGGGAGGTCCGCGGAGTGGTTCACCGTGTTGGTGGCCCGGCGCATATAGGCCCGCCAGGCGTCGGAGCCGGATTCGCGGCCGCCGCCGGTCTCCTTCTCGCCGCCGAACGCGCCGCCGATCTCCGCCCCCGACGTGCCGATGTTGACGTTGGCGATGCCGCAGTCGGAACCGTCGGCGGCGAGGAAGCGCTCGGCCTCCCGCTGGTCCCGGGTGAAGATGCTCGACGACAGGCCCTGGGGGACGCCGTTGTGCAGGGCGATGGCCTCGTCGAGGGTGCGGTAGGTCAGGACGTAGAGGATCGGGGCGAAGGTCTCGGTGCGGACGATCTCGGTCTGTTCCGGCATCCGGACGAGGGCGGGACGGACGTAGGCGGCGTCCGGGGCCTCGGCGGTGAAGCAGCGGTCTCCGCCGGTCAGCAGCTTGCCGCCGTCGCGTTGCGCGGTGGCCAGGGCCTCGGCCATCGCCGTATGGGCGGCCGTGGTGATGAGGGGGCCGACGAGCGTCGCGGGGTCGAAGGGGTCGCCGAGCGGCAGTTGGCCGTAGGCATGCACCATGCGCTCGGTGAGCGGGTCGGCGAGGTCTTCGTGGACGATCAGCCGGCGCAGCGTCGTACAGCGCTGGCCCGCGGTGCCGGCGGCGGAGAAGACGATGCCGCGGACGGTGAGGTCGAGGTCGGCGGAGGGGGTGACGACGGCGGCGTTGTTGCCGCCGAGTTCCAGGAGGCAGCGGCCGAAGCGGGCGGCGACCCGCGGGCCGACCTGCCGTCCCATCCGCACCGATCCGGTCGCGCTGACCAGCGCCACCCGCGGGTCGTCGACCAGCCGCTCACCGCATTCGCGGGCCCCCAGCAGCAGCCGGTGCACGCCGGGCGGCGCTCCGGCATCGGCGGCGGCCCTGGCGAGCAGGCCGTCGCAGGCGAGCGCGGTGAGCGGGGTCAGTTCGGACGGTTTCCATACGACGGTGTCGCCGCAGACCAGGGCGACGGCGGTGTTCCAGGACCAGACCGCGACGGGGAAGTTGAAGGCGGAGATGACGCCTACGACGCCGAGCGGGTGCCAGGTCTCGGCCAGGCGGTGGCCGGGGCGTTCGCTCGCGATGGTGCGTCCGTAGAGCTGGCGGGACAGGCCTACCGCGAAGTCGCAGATGTCGATCATTTCCTGCACTTCGCCGAGCGCCTCGGAGCGGATCTTCCCCGCTTCGAGGGTGACCAGGTCGGCGAGGTCGTCCTTGTGGGTGGTGAGGAGTTCGCCGAGTCGCTTGACCAGGGCACCGCGGCGGGGCGCCGGGACGGTCCGCCACTGCTGGAAGGTGCGGTGGGACTCGTCGATGGCGGCAGCGGTCCGTTCGGCGGTGGTGGCGGGAAGCCGGGCGAGGGTGGCGCCGGTCAAGGGGGTACGGGCGGGGATGACGGCCGAGGCCGCGCCGGGCCGCTCGGCTGCGTCGAGGTCCACGCCGCAGTGGCGCAGGGCCGTTGCCGCGCGGGCGCGCAGGGCGTCGGCGGAGGGGAAGCGGGGGGCGGTGGGCGGGGTGGCGGTCATGGCGGGCTCCTTGAGGAGTCGGGGGCCGGGGTCGGGTGGCGGAGCGTCAGAGGCCGGAGGCCGGGGCCTCCTCGCCCGCGTCCAGGGCGCGGAGGGCCGCGCCGGCCCGCAGGGTGAACAGCGCCTGGCGCAGTGAGTGGTCCTGCTGTGCCGCATAGCGGGTGAACGGGTCGAGCACCGGGCGGCCGAGGGCTTCGGAGAGGCGGTGGGCGTCGAAGGGGGTGCCGGCCAGGGCCGCGTCCCGGGTGCCTTCGCCGGTGAGGTTGGAGCGGAAGATGCCGGCGGCGGAGCGGGGCAGGAAGTCCTCGTAGACGAGGGGGCGGGCGGTGAGCCAGCCGCCGTCGAGGAGGCCCGCCAGGTCGGCGGGCGGGTGCTGTCCGTCGCGCGGCCGTCCGGTCACCGGGTGGTAGGTGAAGAACGCCTCGTGTCGCAGGGCGAGTTGGCGTTCGGTGGCGGGGAAGGTGCGCTGCCAGAGCGCGCGGGCGGTCTCCTGTCGGTCGGCGTCCGGCCGGAGGGTCATCCGGCGGTCGGTTTCAGCCATCAGCTCGTCGTAGCGGGCCCGGCCCGCGCGGGTCAGGGCGATGCCGCGGGCCTCGACCTCGCCGAACCGGACCCGCAGCGAACCGCCGGTGACGCTGCCGTCGGGCTCGCGGAACCGCCGCGGTTCGGCCAGGGCCCGGAAGGACGTCTGACGCAGGAGGACGTCCGGGCCGCCCCAGCGCGGTGGCCCCTGGATCCGGTCGATCATGGTGATGCCGCGCTCCTCCATGCGGCGGTAGAGGGCGTCGATGTCCAGGACGCGGGGCGTGAGGTGGTTGATATGGGTGGCGGCCACCCCGCCGATGTCGGCGGCGACGGCGGAGACCCGCTCGAGTTCGGCGTACCAGGCGCGGTCGACGGGCTCGGGGGAGAGTGCGAAGGCGGCTACGGCGAGGGTGAGGAAGCGCTCCGCGTCGGGCTCCGCGAGCCCGGCCAACTCCTCGGCCTGTTCGGCCAGTTGGAGGAGCTCCGGCGGGAAGAGGGTGCGGCGGGCGAGGAAGGCGTCGAGGCGGGATTCCAGGTCGGCGTCGAAGAAACGGCGGTCGGAGGTGGTCAGGAGCGAGGTGAAGACGCGGAACGGGTTGCGGTCGAGTTCTTCGGTGTCGGTGGGCCGGAAGGCGGTGGAGACGACCGGTACGGCGCCGGCCTCGCCGTCGCGCAGGTCGTAGAAGCCCACCGGGCTCATCCCGAGGGCGGCGAAGATCTGGGCGGCCTGGCGCAGTTCCTCCTCGGTGCCGACGCGGATGGCGCCGTGGCGTTCTGCGGTGACCCGGGAGATGCTGCCCAGCCGTTCCGCGTCCGGATCCCGGCCCGCGACCTCGTCGTTGACCTGCCCGGCGACCTCCAGGAGCGTGGTGTAGGCGGGCACTTCGGCGCCGTACATATCGGATAGCCGGCGGGCGAATGCGGCGCGTAGCCGCCAGGTGGGGACCATGCGGGGCTCCGGGACGTAGGACGTGGGACATGGGATCTCAGATGATGTGGGCCTCGGGGCGGACGGTGTGGTCGGCGCGGCCGTCGAAGCGGGCGGCGGTGAGCGGGGAGATGTCGAGGAACGGTTCGCGGCCGAGGTAGAGGTCGCGGATGATCTCGCCGACGGCCGGGGCCTGGAGGAAGCCGTGGCCGGAGAAGCCGGTGGCGTAGAGGAAGCGGCCGAGGTGAGCGGCCTCGCCGATCAGTGCGTTGCGGTCCGGGGTCATTTCGTACAGGCCGGCCCAGCCGCCGGTGACCGGCAGCCGGGCGAGTTCCGGTGCCCGGCGGGCCGCCGCGGTACGGAACGGGCGCAGCCACTCACGGGTGAACCGCCGCCCGAATCCCGGCTGTTGGTCCGGGTCGGACAGTCCCAGGAGGAGGCCGTCCGCGGAGTCGTTGTGGAAGTAGAGGGTGGAGTCGAAATCGATGGTGAAGGGGATGCGCGGCGGGGCGGGGCACAGCGGGCCGGTGAAGGCGATCTGGCGGCGCAGCGGAGTGACGGGGAGGTCGACACCGGCCAGCGCGCCGACGGCGCCGGACCAGGCCCCCGCGCAGCAGATCACGGCCGGCGTGCGCACGGTGCCGTACGGGGTTCGGACGGCCTGGAGGGTGCCGTCCGCGGTGTCGATCGCGGTGACCGGGCAGCGGGTGCGGAGGGTGACGCCGAGCCGGCGGGCGGCGCGGAGATAGCCGGTGACGGCGGCCTTGGGGAGGGCGTGGCCGTCGGTGGGTGAGTAGGCGGCCGCGACGATGCCGCGTGGGTCGAGGTACGGGCAGAGTTCGGCGGCCGCCTGCGGGGTGAGGATCCGGCTGGGCAGGCCGAGGGCGTTCTGGGTCTCCACTCCCCTTGTGAAGGCGGCCAGTTCGCGGTCGTCGCCGAGGAGGAAGAGGTAGCCGACGGATGCCAGCCCGATGTCGGCACCGGGGCGGCGGGCGAAGGCGCGCCAGGCGTCCAGGCTGCGCCGGCCGAGCTGGATGTTGAGCGGGTCGGAGAACTGGGCGCGGACGCCGCCGATGGGCTTGCCGGACGATCCGGAGGCGGGCCGGTCGCGCTCCAGCAGCAGCACGCGGCGGACGCCCGCCTCGGCCAGGTGGAAGGCGATGCTCGCACCGATGACGCCGCCGCCGATGATCACGACATCGGCCTGTTCGGGGAGGCCGGCCCGGTCGGCGACGTCCGCGGGTTCGGGACCGTCCGCGGGTCCGGGGCCGTCCGCAGGTCCGGGGCCGTCGGCCTGTTCGGGGAGGGGGACAGAAGCTGCAGCAGGAGCCATCGAGGCCGCCTTCCCGTCTGCTTCGAGCGGGGCCCGCGCGTCGTCGGGCGGGTCACTTTTGATGGTGACGGGCGGGACGTCCCACGTCCATGCACCGTTGCTGGACGCGATCTATCAGAAGCTCTGGGTAGGGTTTTGGCATGGAATTGCCGGGGGTCCAGCTCAGGGCGCTGCTGGAACTGACCCGTAGCGGCACGATGACCGCGGCGGCCGCCGCCCTGGGCTATACGCCGGGCGCGGTGTCCCAGCAGATCGCGGCGCTGGAGCGGGCCACCGGGACGGAGCTGGTCCGGCGGCTGGGGCGGCGGGTGGAGCTGACCGACGCCGGTCACCTCCTCGCCGCGCACGCCGAACGGATCCTGGCCGCGGAGGCCGAGGCCGTGGCGGCCCTGGAGCGCGGCCGCGGCGAGGTCTCGGCGCGGCTGCGGCTGGGCGTCTTCGGCACCGCGGCGGCCGTGCTGCTGCCGCCGGCCCTGGAACGGCTGCGGGCGCGGCATCCGGGGGTGTGCGTGGCGAGCCGCGAGGTGGACGTGGACCAGGCGTATACGGAGGTCTGCGCCGGTCGGGTGGATCTGGCGCTCGGGCTGGACCATCCGGATGCGCCGCTCGCGCTGGACGGTGCGGTGGAGTTGGTGCGGCTGCGGTCCGAGCGGTTCGGGCTGGCCGTGGCCGAGGGGCGGGCACCGGTGCGGCGGCCGCTGCGGCTGGCGGACGCCGCCGCCTTCGACTGGATCCTGCCCCCGCCGGGCTCGTACTACGGACGGGCGATGCGGGCGGCCTGCCGCCGGGCCGGGTTCGAGCCGCGGGTGGTGCATGAGGTGACCGATACCGCCACGTCGCTGGCGATGGTGGGGGCGGGGCTGGGGGTCGCGCCGCTGACCGAGCTGATGCTGCGGCTGCGGTCCGAGGGCATTGTGCCGGTGCCGCTGGAGGATGTGGTCGAGCGGCACATCGTGGTCGCGGTCGCGGCTGCCGCGCGGCGGCGGCCGTCGGTCGAGGCGCTGATCGCCGCGCTGCGCGAGGGCGCCGCCGCCGTGGCCCGGGAGACCGCGCCGTAGCTCGAGACAGCGGCGCCGCAGCCGGCGCGTGGACCGGACCGGCTCGGATTACCTTGACGTCGAGGCCCCTTGGACAGGGGACGTCGGACGTCCCATGTCCGGTACCTCCCGTTCGCCGCCTGGCCCCGTCGCGTCATGTCCCGCCCTGGAGGTACCGGTGAAGGCCGCACGTCCGGTCAAGTCCGCCCGCTCCTTCTCGCTGGCCGCCCTGCTCGCCGCCGCCGGTCTGCAGGCCGCCCCCACTGCGCCCGCCGCCGAACCGCCGCCCCGGCACGGGCCCACCCCGCTGTACGAGTCCACCGATCTGGCGGTCTCCGGCCAGGGGGCGCACACCTACCGCATCCCGGCCCTGGAGACGCTGTCCGACGGCACCCTCGTCGCCGCCTACGACCGGCGCAACGACAGCGCCGCCGACCTGCCCGGCAACGTCGACGTGGTGGTGCGGCGCAGCACCGACAACGGGCGGACCTGGAGCCCCCCGCAGCCGGTCGCCGACTACGACGGCGGGGCGGGCGCCGGCGACCCCAGCCTGCTCGCCGACCGGCGGACCGGCCGGCTCTTCCTCTTCCACGCCTACGGCCCCAAGGGCATCGGCTTCCGCAACGCGGGCGCGGGCAACGACCACGACAGCACCACGACCCTGCACACCGACTACCACTACTCCGACGACGGCGGCCGCAGCTGGCGGGCCCGGCGTCTGACCCATGACCTCAAGGACTCGTCCTGGCTCGGCATCTTCGCCTCGTCCGGCACCGGCATCCAGCTCTCCACCGGGCGGCTGCTGCAGCAGTACGCGTTCCGTAAGGCCGATGGCAGCATGTGGGCGGCGAGCGCGTACAGCGACGACGACGGGGCGACCTGGCGTCTGGGGACGCCGGTCGGGCCGCTGATGGACGAGAACAAGACCGTCGAACTGGCCGATGGCCGGATCATGCTCAACAGCCGCACCGGCAGCACCACGCGTCGGCTGGTCGCCTACTCCCGCGACGGCGGGCTGACCTACAGCTCCCCGGTCGCGGACGACACGCTGGTCGACCCGGTCAACAACGCCTCGATCCTGCGCTACGACCCCGCCGCGCGGCCGGACCAGGCCCGCGCGCACTGGCTGCTGTTCAGCAATACGGCCAGTGCCACCGCCCGGCAGAACCTCACCGTGCGGGTGTCCTGCGACGACGGCCGGAGCTGGCCGTTCTCCCGGGTCGTCACGCCCGGCCCGGCGGCGTATTCCACCCTGACCCGGCTCGAGGACGGCACGTTCGGACTGCTCTACGAGTCGGGCCCGTACCAGAAGATCACTTTCGCGCGGTTCGACGGCGCCTGGCTGGGGGCGGCCTGTCCGGCCGCCTGACCCTCGCCACGGCCGTCACCCCGATGCCGCGTCACCTCACACGAACGGGTCATCGGTCGGCAGCGGCGGCTCTTCCACCGCGGGCGGCCACGCCGGACGGCTGGCGTCGGGGACGGCCGCCAGCGCATGTCCGACGGTCGGGAAACAGGAGAAGACGCTCAGCGACTGGGTGCCGACCAGCAGCCGCAGCATCCGTACGCCCAGCGAGGCCAGGAACAGCCGTCCCTCCAGCCGCCGGCACAGCCACTCCAGGGCGAGCAGACAGCTCAGCCCCCGGGAGTCACAGAAACGCAGGGCGGTCAGATCGAGCACGAGGAAGCGGTGGCCGGCCGAGACGATCGACCGTGCCTCCGCGAGAAAGGCCTGCTCGGTACGGAGATCCAGTTCCCCGCTGACCCGCAGCACCGCGCACTCCTCCGCCTCGACGATCGCCGTGACCGCCAAGGACCGCATCTCCGCACTCATGCCGTCCAGACTAAGCGCCCTTTTCGACCGCATCACCGGCACGGCCCGCCCGAGTGGTCGGGCCGTGCGCGGTTCGCCTGCCGGACGGCGGGCAGCCGCACGGAGCGTTCCGCGGGCGCCCGCGGGCACCTCGACCAGGCATTCGGCCAGGCCGGGGGCGCTGCGGTGCGGGCAGAAACGGGCAGGTTTCCCCTCGTGACGGGCCGATGTCCCCCGCCCTACCGTTGCTATAAACCTCAGGCGGGCAGAAACGGGCAGGTCCGTGACCGAACGGATCACCATCCGGGCCCGTCATCGAACCGCACCGCCGCTACCGGCAGGAGACCGCCATGAGGGCCGAGGAACGTCAGCACCGCCTCCTCGTACTCGCCCGGCAGTCGGGCCGGGTCGAGGTCGCCGATGCCGCGACGGAGTTCGGGGTCGCGCGGGAGACCGTACGGCGCGATTTGAGCGAACTGGAGCGGCGTGGCCTGATCCGGCGCACCCACGGCGCGGCGTATCCCGTCGAGAGCGCCGGTTTCGAGACCACGCTGGCACGGCGGGAGACCCTGCAGGTGGCGGAGAAACGCCGGATCGCGGCGGCCGCGGCACAGCTGGTGGGCGAGGCGGAGACGGTGTTCGTGGACGAGGGGTACACGCCCGAGCTGGTCGCCACGCTGCTGCCCACCGACCGCCCGCTGACCGTGCTGACCGCCTCGCTGCGCACCGCGTCCCTGGTCTCCGCGTCCGACTCCACCACCGTCCTGCTGGCCGGCGGCCGGGTCCGCGCCGGGACGCAGGCGACGGTGGGTTCCTGGGCCCGGGACATGCTCGCCCGGTTCGTGATCGACCTGGCGTTCATGGGCGCGAACGGGATCTCCCGGGAGTACGGCCTGACCACCCCCGATCCGGCGGTCGCCGAGGTGAAGGCGCAGGCCGTCCGGTCGTCGCGGCGCCGGGTGCTGGTCGGGGTGCACAGCAAGTTCGGGGCCGGCAGCTTCTGCCGGTTCGCCGAGGTGCGCGACTTCGACACGATCGTCACCGACACCGGGCTCTCCGCGCCGGAGGCCCATCGCTATTCCCTCCTGGGGCCACAGGTGCTCCGGGTCTGACCCGGGCGGGGGCCGCCCGGACGACCGGCCCCATACGGACATCCCCCACAGCACACCGCCGAAGGCCCGCTTCCCCCTGGCCGCCGGACGGTCCGCCCAGCATGCCCGCAGCGCGGCTCCCCACGCCCGGTGCGGCACCCGCCACACGTCCCCGGAAAGGTACGAGCCGTGAGAGCAGGATCCCCCCAACAGCGCCGCGCAGGGCGCGCCGTATGGCTGACCTCGGTCGCCCTGGCCCTGTCGCTGTCCACCACCGGCTGCTATCGCGGCGCCGGTGACGCGGGCAACGGCGCCACGCACACCATCAACGTCCTGATGGTGAACAACCCGCAGATGGTGGATCTGCAGCGGCTCACCGCCGAGCACTTCACCAAGGAGACCGGCATCAAGGTCAATTTCACCGTGCTGCCGGAGGACGATCTGCGCGACAAGATGAGCCAGGACTTCTCCAGCCAGGCCGGGCAGTACGACGTGGCCAGCCTCAGCAATTACGAGACGCCGATCTACGCCCGCAACGGCTGGCTCTCGCCGCTGGGCGAACGCGCCGCCAAGGACCGGGAGTTCGACCAGGGCGACATCCTCGCGCCGGTCCGCTCCTCCCTCACCGCCGCCGACGGCAAGATCTACGCGGAGCCCTTCTACGGCGAATCGTCCTTCCTGATGTACCGCAAGGACCTCCTCAAGGCCGCCGGCCTGACCATGCCCGCCCATCCGACCTGGCACCAAGTCGCAGCGATGGCAGCCAAGTTGGACGGTTCCGGCAACGGGTCCCGGCACGGCACGAAGGGCATCTGCCTCCGCGGCCAGCCCGGCTGGGGTCAGCTGGCCGCCCCGCTGACCACCGTCGTCAACACCTTCGGCGGCACCTGGTTCACCAAGGACTGGCAGGCGAGGCTCGACAGCCCGGAATTCACCCGGGCCACGCAGTTCTACGTCGATCTGCTGCGCAAGCACGGCCAGGCGGGCGCCCCGCAAGCCGGGTACACCGAGTGCCTCAACGACATGCAGCAGGGCAAGGTCGCCATGTGGTACGACGCCACGGCCGGCGCCGGATCGCTGGAGAGCGCCGACTCCAAGGTCAAGGGCAGGATCGGCTATGTGCCCGCGCCGGTGGAGCGGACCCGCAGCGCGGGCTGGCTGTACACCTGGGCGTGGGGCGTACAGAAGGCCAGTACCCATCAGGACGCGGCCTGGCAGTTCATCCGCTGGGCCTCGGGCAAGGGGTACGAGCGGCTGGTGGGCCGCGAACTGGGCTGGTCGAAGGTGCCCGCGGGCAAGCGGGCGTCGATCTACCGGGACCCGGCGTACCTCAAGGAGTCGGGGGCCTTCGCCAGGGCGACCGAGCAGGCGATCGCCTCGGCCCGGCCCGACGCCCCCGGCGTACAGCCGCGCCCGGCACCGGGCATCCAGTTCGTGGACATCCCCGAGTTCTCCGATCTGGGCACCAAGGTCTCCAACGAGGTCAGCTCGGCGATCGCCGGCAAGCAGAGCGTGACCGAGGCACTCAGGAAGAGCCAGCGGCTCGCGCAGGAGGTGTCCGATGCGTACGCAGACCACTGACCCGGCCGGGCCGGCCGAAGCCGCCGCACCCGGAAGCGGCCCGGCGGCCCCCGCCCCCGTCCGCCGCGCCCGGCGCGCGACGGACTGGGCCCGCCGCGCCCCCCTCCTTCCCGCCCTTGTCTTCCTGATCATCGTCACTCAACTCCCGTTCCTTGCAACGGTGTTGATTTCCTTCACCCGCTGGAACGCGCTGGCCCCCGACAACCGCGGCTTCGCCGCGTTCGACAACTACCGGGCCGTCTTCACCGACCCGGCGATGCGGGCGTCGGTGGGCACGACGGTGCTGCTGACCGTGACCGTGGTGCTGGTCAGCCTGCTGCTGGGGCTGGGCCTCGCGCTGTTGCTGGACCGCAGCTTCCGCGGCCGCGGAATCGTCCGGACCCTGCTGATCACGCCGTTCCTCGTCGTGCCCGTCGCCTCCGCGCTGCTGTGGAAGCACGCGCTGTACAACGCCTCGTACGGGCTGATCAACGGCTCGCTGACCTGGATCTGGCGGCTGTTCGGCAGCGACGACCCCCCGCAGCCGGACTGGATGACCACCTCACCGCTGGCCGCCGTGGAGGTGTCGCTGATCTGGCAGTGGACGCCGTTCATGATGCTGATCCTGCTGGCCGGGCTGCAGAGCCGGGCGACCGACGCCATCGAGGCCGCCCGGATGGACGGCGCGTCGGCCTTCGACATCTTCCGCTATCTCACCCTCCCCCACCTGCGCCGCTACCTCGAACTGGCCGCGCTGCTGGGCACCGTCTACGTCGTCCAGAACTTCGACGCGGTGTTCACCATCACCTCCGGAGGGCTGGGCACCGCCAACCTCCCGTACACCATCTACCAGACCTTCTACCAGGCCCATGACTACGGACGGGCGTCCGCGCAGGGCGTCGTCGTCGTGCTGTGCTCGCTGCTGGTGGCGACCTTCGCGCTGCGCGCCGTCTCGTCCCTGCTGCGCGAGGAGAGCGTCCGATGAGCAGCGCACCCCTGATCCTGCGGCGCCGGCGGCGCACCAACGGCCTGCTGGCCCTGGTGGCCTGGCTGTGCGGGACCGCCTTCTTCCTGCCCGTCGCGTGGATGGTGCTGACGTCCTTCCACAGCGAGACGGACGCGGCGGCCAACCCGCCGAGCGTCGCCGCCCCGCTCAGCCTGCACGGCTACCGCGAGTTCTTCGGCGCGGACAGCGGTGTCTCCCCCTGGCCGCCCCTGATCAACTCCCTCACCGCATCCCTCGTCTCCACTCTCCTCGTCCTGCTGCTGGCCGTGCCGGCGGCGTACGCGCTGTCGATCAAGCCGGTGCGCAAGTGGAGCGATGTGATGTTCTTCTTCCTCTCCACGAAGATGCTGCCGCTGGTGGCCGGGCTGCTGCCGATCTATCTCGTCGCCCAGAACACGCATCTGCTCGACAGCATCTGGCTGCTGGTCATCCTCTACACCTCGATGAACCTGCCGATCGCGGTGTGGATGATGCGCTCCTTTCTCAACGAGGTCCCGGTGGAGATGCTGGAGGCGGCGTCCATCGACGGCGCGGGTCTGACCACCACCCTGACGCGGATCGTCGCGCCGGTCGCCATGCCCGGCATCGCCGCAACCGCCCTCATCTCCTTCATCTTCAGCTGGAACGAGCTGCTGTTCGCCCGGGTCCTGACCGGGATCGTGGCCGGTACCGCGCCGGTGTTCCTGACCGGGCTGGTCACCAGCCAGGGCCTGTTCCTGGCCAAGGTGTGCGCCGCCGCCACCGTCATCTCCCTCCCGGTCCTCATCGCCGGATTCGCCGCCCAGGACAAGCTCGTCCAGGGCCTCTCCCTAGGAGCAGTGAAATGAAAGCCGCAGTGATCAGCGCCCCCGGCAAGGTCGAGGTCACCACCGTCGAGGACCCCACGCCCGGCCCCCGCGACGTCGTGGTCTCCGTCGCCGCCTGCGGGCTGTGCGGCACCGATCTGCACATCCTCCAGGGCGAGTTCGCGCCCACTTTGCCCGTCGTTCCCGGGCATGAATTCGCCGGTACGGTCGTCGCCACCGGCAGCGCGGTCACCGAACTCGCCGAGGGCGACCGGGTCGCCGTCGACCCGTCCCTCTACTGCCACGAGTGCCACTACTGCCGCATCGGCCGCAACAACCTCTGTGAGCGCTGGGCGGCGATCGGGGTGACCACGGCCGGCGGCGCCGCCGAGTTCGCCGTCGCGCCCGTCGGCAACTGCGTCCGGCTGCCCGATCACGTCCGTACCGAGGACGCGGCCCTGATCGAACCGCTCTCCTGCGCCGTACGTGGCTACGACATCCTGCGCTCGCAGCAGCTGGGCACCCAGGTGCTGATCTACGGCTCCGGCACCATGGGCCTGATGATGCTCGAACTCGCCAAGCGGACCGGCGCGGCGGGCGTGGACGTCATCGACATCAACCCGGACCGGCTGGCCACCGCCCGCACCCTGGGCTGCAGCAACGCGGCCGGGTCCGCCGACGAGCTGGACCGCCCGCGCGGCTGGGACGTGGTCATCGACGCCACCGGCAACGAACGCGCGATCCAGGACGCGCTGGGCCGGGTCGGCAAGGGCGGCACCTTCCTCCAGTTCGGGGTCGCCGACTACGCCGCCCGCGCCACCATCGAGCCGTACCGCATCTACAACCAGGAGATCACCATCACCGGCTCGATGGCCGTACTGCACAGCTATGAACGCGCCGCCGAGCTGTTCGCGGCGGGCGCCCTGGACCCGGAGGTGTTCATCAGCGACCGGCTGCCGCTGGAGGGGTACGCGGCGGCGCTGGAGCGCTTCAAGGCGGGGCAGGGCAGGAAGATCCAGGTCCGGCCGTGAGCGGTCACGGTCAGTTCGGCAGCCGTACGGGCGCCAGCTCACCGTGCAGCAGGGCCGCGCCGAGCGGGGTGAGGGCATGGACGACGCACCCGCCGTCGCGGCGGCTGTGGGCCAGGTTGGCCTCGCGCAGCGCGCTCACATGCTCGCTGGCCGAGGGCGCGGAGACCCGTAGCCTGCGGGCCAGTTCGCCGGTGGTGGCGGGCGCGTCGAGGGCGGTGAGGATCCGGGCGCGGGTGCGGCCGAGCAGCGCGGACAGCGCCTGCGGGTGGCAGGCGCGGGTCGCGGCGGGAGCCCAGGCGGTGGTGTGCTCGACGGGGTAGACCAGGACCGGCGGGAGGTCCGGGTCGGCGAGCGCGATGGGCCGGCGCCGGCAGAAGTGGGAGGGGATCAGCCGCAGTCCCCGCCCCCGCAGGCGCAGATCGCCCTCGCGCGGGTAGTCGACGTACAGCACCGGAGGGGCCCAGCGCAGCAGCGGGCGGAAGGAGTTGAGCATGCCGTCGACCCCGTCGTGGCACAGCGTGCGGGCGCGGGCGGCCCGGTCCCGGCCGGCCGTGGCGGCCGCCTCCGTCCAGTCGGGGGCGACCACCGCGCGGTGCACCTCCCGGATTGCGTCGGCCAGTTCGTCCAGCGGCTGCCGGCTGCCCTTGGCCACCGCGCCCGCCCAGTGCGGCAGCCGGGCCGGGAGCGCGGCCCTGCGCACCTCCGCGGTCAGCCGGTCCCCGGGCGTCTCCCGCAGCGCCGCCAGCCCCGCCGCCAGGCCGTCGCGTCCCGCATCGGGCGTCAGGAAGTCCGGGAAGTAGCGGGCGTTGCCCGGCGCCAGCGCGGTGATCAGCCGGGCGGCCCGGGTCAGCCCGCGCTCGGCCAGTTCGGTCCGGGCGCGGGCCCGCCAGGCGGCGTAGAGGGGCACGCCGTTCCCCGGCGCCGTCAGCTGATGCATCGCCAGCACCGTTTCCCACAGCGGATCCGGTTCGGCCGCGATCTGTACGCGCGCGATGTCCCGCTCATCGAAATGGATACGCAACATGCGGCCCCCGCGGCATGCTCATGACCCCGTCCCCAGAGCCCCCCGTCGTTCCCCGCCCACAGATTGCCCGGTGGGGGCGGGGGTGTCCAGGGCGAGCTGTGCCCAGAGGTCGGGGTGGGTGCGCTCCCCGGCCGGCGGTGCTGCCCGCCTTCCCCTCGCCCCGCCCACTCACCGGAGCGGCCTCACCGGGCGCGCCCCACGGAGATCACACCGGGCCGTGGACCAGCACCGGCGGCCGTCCCTGCCGGGCCTTGGCGCCCTGCATCAGGCGAAGATGTCCACCGCCAGGGTGACGCCGAGCAGTACGAGGGCTCCGACGGCCGGCCCGGCCATCCGGCAGTCCGTGCACAACATTGACATTTTCCCCGCTTATTCACACAACTGAGGTCAGTGATCTTCTGGACCGTCGAGGGGCGGAACAGGTTGTACGCACGCGGGGAGGGAATCCGTTGTACGGCGGGTGTCCTCGTACGCGGCACCTCGTCGGCGAGCGGCCGGCGGCCGGCGACCAGCGGCGGTGGACCCTCAGCCGGCTTCCGCAAGCCGCTCGGCCAGCCGCTCCAGGAACACCTGCTGCCCCTTCACCATCCGCTCCGCCGCCGCCTGCGGGGTGCACCACGCCACCCGGTCGATCTCCGGAAAGCCGCGCATCACGCCCGACCCTCTCGGCCACTCCATCTCGAAGGTGCCGGGCACGATGCGCTCCGGGTCGAGGTCGCTCGCGACGGCCCAGACGGTCACGACCTTGCCGCTCGACTGGCGGGCCTCCCCGAGCGGCAGGTACGGCCCGTCCGGCGGCGGCATTCCCAGCTCCTCCTCGAATTCCCGCCGGGCCGCGTCCCGGGCTTCCTCCGGCGGTACGTACTCCCCCTTGGGCACCGACCAGGCGCCCGCATCCCGCCGCGCCCACAGCGGGCCGCCCATATGCGCCAGCAGCACCTCGATGCCGTTCGCGCGCCGCCGGTACAGGAGCAGTCCGGCGCTTCGCTTTCCCGTCATGGGGCCCGGGTCTCCCCGCCGTCGTGCGCGGCCAGGACGGTCTCCACCGTGTCCGCCTCCGCCGCCGTCTTGTCGTCCCGGTAGCGCACCACGCGGGCGAAGCGCAGCGTCACGCCCGCCGGGTAGCGCGTGGACGTCTGCAGGCCGTCGTAGGCGACCTCGACCACCAGCTCGGGCCGTACGGTGACGACCTGGCCGCGTTCCTCCACGGCCAGCTCCCGCAGCCGTTCGGTCTGCCAGGTCAAGGTGGCATCGGTGAGGCCCTTGAACGTCTTGCCGAGCATGACGAACCCGCCGTCCGGACCGCGCGCCCCGAGGTGGAGGTTGGAGAGCTTTCCGGTGCGCCGGCCGTGCCCCCATTCCGCCGCCAGCACCACCAGGTCGAGGGTGTGCACCGGCTTCACCTTCAGCCACGAGGCGCCCCGGCGGCCGGCGCTGTACGGGGCGTTCAGGGCCTTGACGACGACGCCCTCGTGGCCGTCGCGCAGGGTCTGGGACCAGAAGTCCTCGGCTGCGGTCCGGGCCTGCGCATCGCCCGGGTCGGGCACTGCCCGCCGCCGTACCCGCAGCTCCTGCGGAACCAGCCCGGCCAGCTCCGCGTGCCGGTCGGCGGCGGACAGTTCCAGCAGGTCACGACCGTCGCGCGAGAGCACGTCGAAGAACACCGGTGACAGCGGCAGCGCGGCCTGCGCGGCGGCGACGTCGACCCGCGAGCCGAACCGTCCCGCGACCCGCTGGAACGGCACCGGCCGCCCGTCCCGGCCCAGCGCGATCACTTCACCGTCCAGGATGAACCGCGCGGAGGGCAGGTCCCGCGCGAGGGCGCCGACCTCCGGCAGACGGTCGGTGACCTCGTCCAGGGTGCGGGTGTAGATCCGTACGTCGTCGCCGTCCCGGTGCACCTGGACCCGGATGCCGTCCAGCTTCTGCTCCACGGCGCAGGGGCCGAGCCTGTCGATGGCCTCGGACACCGTCCGGGCGCTCTGCGCGAGCATCGGGCCGACGGGCCGGCCGACCGTGAGGTGGAAGTCCGCGAGCGCCGGCGGCCCCTCGGCGAGCAGCGCCCGCGCGACGTCCGGCAGCGATCCGGCCAGCATCACGGCCCGCCGTACGTCCGCCGCGGGCACCTGCGTCGCCGCGGCGAGCCCCTCGACGGCGACGGCGTCCAGCGCGCCCTGGCGTACCTCCCCGGTCAGCAGGCCGAACAGGAACCGCTGCTCCTGCCCGGTCGCCGCGGCCATCAGCTCCCGCACCAGCCGCCGGCGCTCGCCCTGCGCCCCGGGGCCGCCGACCCGGGACAGGCCGGTAAGCGCCGCGTCCACCTCGCGCACGGTGAGCGTGGCGCGCTCCGCGGGCGGCACCGGCTCGCGCAGCACGCTCCAGCCGACCCCGATCCGCCCCTGCGGCAGCCGCCCGGCCAGGTACGGGATGACGACCGGTACGTCCGGCGGCTCGGCGGCCCGGAACAGCCCGGCCAGCAGCGCGACCTTCCGCGTACGGGCCGAGGCCGCCGAGACGTCCGCGGAGACCTGGGCCAGATCGGCCAGCAACATACGCTCATCGTGCCCCCGCGGCGGCGTCGCCGCTCGGGCAGCCGCGGAGGGTCGGTCGCGGGGCGAGGTATCCCTCAGGGGGCGAGGTAGGAGTGGAAGAGGTTCTCCGGGTCCCACTGTGCCTTGATCTCCTGCAGGCGGTCCCAGGTGGCGGGCGGATACGAGCGCCGGGCCCGTGCGGGGCCGGCCTCCAGGTCCACCTCGCCGATGTAGTGGCAGCCGTCGCCCTGCGGGTTCCCGGCGGCCATCGCCTCCCGCAGCCAGTGTGCGTGGGTGGCGTCCGCGGCCGGGTCGTCCCAGATCGCGTAGCAGACGAGATAGGACGCTCCGAGCGGGGCGAAGGCCATGTTCCGCAGCAGGGCGGGGTTTTCGGAGACCGGCTGTACGGGGGCGAGCACCAGGGACCTGCCGGAGGGGGCACGGGCCACCGCATCGGCCATACGGGTCAGCTGGGTTGCGTAGCTCTCCGGCGACCACAGGGTGTCCGCCGCGTACCGGTGTGCCGGTGGCCAGAGCGACGCCGCGCCCTCGTGCAGGGCGGCGTAGGACGTCGGCCCGGGCGGCTTCCGGGCGACGGCGAGGTCGGCGAAGGGGCAGTCGGCATACGGCTGGAGGGCCTTCCGGGCGTCGGCCGGTGTCGCGGCGAATGCGGTGGCGGCGAGGGTGATCCGGGGGCCCGGCGGAGCGGTGTCCGCGGGTGGGCCGGCGGGGGTGAGGACGAAGGCCGTTTCGACGTACGGCGGGAGCCGGCGGGCGATCGGCTCCGCCCAGCCCGTCACCCGGGCCACCTCCGCCAGCGGGAAGGTGAGGCCGGCTGTCATGATCGACGCGGGGTGGGGGTGCAGGGTGAGGCGGAAGCCGGTGGCGACGGCGCAGAACCCCGGCCCGGCGCCCCGCGCGGCCCAGAAGAGGTCGGGGTGCTGTGTGTCGCTGCAGATGACCGTTTTCCCCTCGGCGGTGACGGCCCGGATCTCCGCGACATCCGCGCAGGAGGCCCCCCACGCGCGGGAGTTCCAGCCGAGGCCGCCGCTGAGCAGAAAGCCGCCCACCGCGACGGAGGGGCAGTGGCCGACGGGGAAGGCCAGTTGGTGCGGGGTGAGGGCGGCGACCAGGTCCTCGCCGGTGACGGCGGGGCCCACCGTGGCCGTCGCCGGGGCCATGCCGGTGGCGGGCGTGATGACGCACTGCCGGAGCCCGGAGAGATCGAGCAGCAGACCGCCGTCGCGGAGGGGTGAGCCGGACCAGTTGTGGCCGCCGGAACGCAGCGCGACGCGCAGCCCCTGGGCGCGGGCGTACCCGACGGCCTGTGCGACGTCCGCTTCCGAGGCGGCCCGCACGACGGCATCCGGGAACCGCTGGGGCATGCGCGCGTTCCACACCGCGTCCGACCAGGTGTTCTCGTAGCCAAGGTCGCCCCGCCGGATCAGCGTTCCCTCGATGTCCGCCGCGGGTGCCGGTGTCCGTTGGCGCATCGTGGCCTCCTCACCAGATCTGGTGGGTGATCAGGCCGAAGACACCGATGCTCACGAGGTAGCAGAGCGCCACCACCGCGGCACCCGCCACCTGCACCCGGCGGCCGACGGGCCGAGCGGGCACCAGCCAGAAGGCGAGCGCCCTGTTCACCAGCGGCATCAGCAGCCAGGTCAGCGCGCTGACGCTCAGCACATTGGAAAGGAACAGGCCGAGGTACTCGTGAACCTTGAGCTTGTCCAGCTCGTACCCCACGGTCAGGTTGAGCACCATGACGGTCGGATAGAGCGCCAGGAGCACGGACATCGCCTGTTTCCAGTTGGGCGGAGCGCCACCACCCTTGCCGTGGTCGAACTGGAACCAGCCGCTGAACGCCGAGTCGACCTTGCGTACGTCATAGGTGCTGAAGTAGTTGCGCCCCTCCTCCAACAGCGCCCTGCGCACGTCGGATGCGAGCCAGTCCTCGAGATGTTCGCGGGAGTCGAACCGGAAGACGACGACCCAGCGCTCCTGGACGTCCTTGACCGGCTTGAACAGCTCGGACCCCATGGAGCCCGGCGCCTTCTCCTGCGCTTTGAGCGTCTTCTGCTGCCAGTTCACAAATGCCCCTTCGCAACCCGGCTTCACCGCATGGGAGATGACGGCCGTGACCACATCCGGGGCCATCTGAGCGGGGCTGCCACCCTGGAGCACCTCCTGCGTGGGAGCCCCGTCGAAGAGTGCCCGCCCCTCGTCGAGCAGTTCCTGCCGCCGGCCCGAGTCCAGCCAAGCGGTCAGGTGGTCCATCCCGGAAAAGCGGAAGACGGCCACCCATTCATTCGCCTCACCGGCACTGGGCGGGTATACCTCGGCGCCCACGAATCCTTCGAATTCGCGAGCTGCCTGGTTCGTCCTGTCCTGCCAGCGCTGGTACTCGTCGGTCCGGCCTTCGCGCACCTTCTGCGACGTCACCACGGTGGCGTTGTCAGCCGCGGAGCCGCGGCTTGCACGGGCACTCACCTGGAGTAGCGTAATACATAAGGGATTTATAGGGCAAATGGTGCTCGCGCGACCGTTCCCCACCGATCCATCCCGATCGGAGACTCAGCAGGAGACCTCGCCATGGAACAGAAAGAACTTCTCGCAGAGGCCGTACGGCTCGCCACGGAGTCCGTGGAGAACGGCTGGGGCGGCCCCTTCGGCGCAGTGCTCACCCGCAACGGCGACATCATCGCCCGCGGGCAGAACCGCGTTCTGCTGACCGGCGACCCCACCGCCCACGCCGAGGTGGAGACGATCCGCAAAGCCGTGCAGATCCTCAACCCTGAGGCTCCGACAATCTCCGTGGAGCACCAGAACGACAGCACTCTGGAATACGTGCCCCGAGCCGACGGGTCACCGGACCCGCTCCCCGAACGCGCCCGTATGCTCCAGGGCTGTTCGATCTACATCAGCGGTGCCCCCTGCCCGATGTGCATGAGCGCCATCTACTGGGCGCGCATCGACGCGGTGTACTACAGCTGCGACCTGGACGACACCGCGCGGATCGGGTTCGACGACTCGTTCCAGTACGAGGACTTCAAGCGGCCGCTCGAGCAGCGCCGGATCACGGTCGAGCAGATCCACCCCGAACTGGGCGTCCATGCATACGACGCATGGACGAACCGGGCGGACCAGCATCCGTACTGACAGCCGCTCGGCGTCCGGTTCCGCCGAGCAGCCGCCGTCCCGACGGGGCCGCGAACGGGCTGTCAGCTCTCGTGCACGATCCGGCCGCCCACGACGACCGTCTCGGCGACGGTGCCGGGGATGTCCTCGGGCGCGGCCCGCAGGATGTCCCGGGAGAGCACCACGAAGTCGGCGAGCTTGCCGACGGTCAGTGAACCGCGTTCCTCCTCAAGGAAGTTGGCGTACGCGGAGCCCATCGTGTACGCGTGCACGGCGGTCTGCACGCTCACCGTCTCCGCCGGCTGCCAGGCCTCGCCGCCGCCGAGCGGGCGGCGGGTGAGGGCGGTGTAGATGCCGATCATCGGGTCCATCTCGGCGACGTTCCAGTCGCTGGAGAAGGCCAGTACGGCGCCCGCGGCGTGCAGGCTGCGCATCGGCCAGGCCTTGTGCCAGCGGTCGGGGCCGACGTTCTCCGCCCAGTCCTGGCCGGGTCCGGCGATCTCCGGGGCGCAGTGCCGCGGCTGCATGCAGGCCACCACCCCGAGTTCGGCGAAGCGCGAAGTGTCGCGCGGGTCGAGGCATTCGACATGGACGACCTGGTGGCGGGCGTCGCGCGGGCCGTTGACCGTACGGGCCTGCTCCACCGCGTCGAGGACGGTACGGATGCCGCGGTCACCGGTGGCGTGCACAAAGCACTGGAAGCCGCGGGCGTCCAGCTTGGCGAGCAGATCACCGAAGTCCGCCGCGGGGTAGAAGGTCTCGCCCCGGTGGTGGCCACAGCCCGCGTACGGCTCCAGCAGCGCGGCCGTCCGCGGCTCGACGACATCGTCGATGTACAGCTTGAGCGGGCCCACCCGCAGCCGGTCGTCGGCGTAGCGCCGCGCGGCCGCCGCGAAGTCGTCGAGGTCGGCGTCGGTGGTGCCGCGCGGGTGGAAGAGCGCCGCGACGATACGCGAGCGCAGCCGGCCCTCGGAGCGCGCGCGCTCGAAGAGAGCCAGGTCGTCGAGGGAGTTCTGCGGTTCGACGACCGTGGTGATGCCGAAGCGGATCGCATCGTCCAGGCTCTTGGCGAGCCGCCCGTACTGGCGGTCGGCCGAGGCCCAGGGCACGCCCAGCCGCTGCAGGGCGCGGTGCCCGTCGCGGGAGAGGCCCTTGACCGCGAAGTCCTTGATGAATCCGGTGGGTTCGCCGGTCTCCGGGTCGGTCTCCGCCTCACCGAAGGGCAGGCTCGTACGGTCCCGGTCGATGCCCAGGCGGCGCAGGGCTGCGGTGTTCAGCCAGGCGGTGTGGACGTCGTAGCTGAGGACGAAGGCCGGGGTGTCGCCGGTGACCGGGTCGAGGTCGCTCGCCCGGGGCATCCGGCCGCCGGGGATCGCGGAGTAGTCGAAGGCCTCGGCCTCGATCCATTCGGCGTCCGGGTGGGCGTCGTGCCAGGTACGGATGCGCTCGTGAATCGCCTCGAGGCTGCGGACGCCCGCGAGCTGGACGCAGGCGTCGTCGGAGCCGAGCCGGACGTGGTTGTGGGCGTCGATGAATCCGGGCAGCACCAGCCGGCCGCCGGCGTCGAGCACCTTGGTTTCCGGCCCGGTCCACCGCCCGGCGTCGGCGTCCGCGCCGAGCCAGGCGATCCGGCCGTCACGGACGGCGAGCGCCTGCGCCTCGGGCAGGCCGGGGTCGACGGTGTGGATACGGGCGCCGGTGAGGACCAGGTCAGCGGGGGCGGGCGAGGTGGTGCGGGTCATGAGGGGCAGCTCCTGGGTGTACGGAGGCAGGACGTGGGATGGGGAAGGGGATGCCGGCGGTACGGGGGTGGAGGTAGGACGTGGGACGTCGGATGTCCCGTACGGGGAGGGGCGGACGTCAGGCCCGCGGCGTCGCGGCAGCCACCCCGCGCCGCGCGAGCGCCCAGTAGACGAGGCCGGAGACGACCGAGCCGAGCAGCGTGAGATCGGCGCCGCCGAGCGGCGCGACCAGGGGGCCGGTCCATAGCTCGGATTCGCAGGTCAGGGCGGCGAAGAGCATGCCGGCCACCAGTGCGGTCATGCCCGCCGGGTGGTAGCCGGAGCGGTACCAGTACGCGCCCGAGCGCCCGGAATGCAGGGCCTCGGTGTCGTACCGGCAGCGCCGCAGCAGCATGTCGGCGAGGAAGACGCCGCCCCAGGGGGCGAAAACGATGATCAGCAGGGACAGGAAGGACAGCAGCGACTCGGTGAAGTCGGTGAAGAAGAGCGCGCCGAGCGAGCCGAGGGCGGTGACCGCGGCGCTGATGATGATGGCCTTGGAGCGGCTCCAGGGGATGCCGAGAACCTGGAGATTCAGCGAGGACGAGTAGAGCGTGATGATCGAGTTGGTGACCGAACCGCCGAGGACCAGTGCCAGGAAGACCGGCTGGAACCAGCCCGGCAGCAGCTTCTCCGTCCCGGCCACCGCGTCGGTCATGTCCGTACGGCTCGCGGCGGCCACACCGATGACGCCGAGCGCGACGGACGAGAGGAACCCGCCGAGCGCGCCGCTCCAGGTGATGGCACGCAGGGAGGTCGACTTCGGCAGATAGCGGGTGTAATCGGCGGGCATCGGCACGTACGAGAACGGTCCGGCCAGCATCACGACGAACGCCAGGCTCCAGCCCGCGGCGCCGGGGGCGGCGGCGTGCCCGGTGGTGTGCGCACCGGGCAGGACGAAGACCAGCAGCGCGGCGAAGCCGACGGCCAGGATGTACGCCATCCAGCGCTCGGCGAACTGCACCGTGGCATGGCCCCACATCGCCACCGCGAAGGTGAGCGCGAGGGTGACCAGCAGCGCGAGGGCGCGGGCGAGGTTGCCGCCGTGCCAGCCGAGGTCGGTGAAGAACGCCTCGAGGGCGAGAGTGCCGACCACCGTGTTCACGATGGTGTAGCCGATGCTGACCACCCAGTTGAGCAGTCCGGCGGGCCAGTTGCCGCGGACGCCGAAGGCGGCGCGGGAGATCACGAGGGTGGCGGTTCCGGTACGGATACCGCTCAGGCCGGCCGCACTGATCGCGAAGAACGACAGCCCGCCGAGGACGACGACCGCGGTCGCCTGCCAGAAGGACAGCCCGAAGCCGACCGCGAGGGCGCCGTTGATCACATAGGTGAAGGTGAGGTTGGAGCCGAACCAGAGCCAGAACAGGTCCCTGGCGCCGCCGTGCCGCTCGTCATCGGGGATCGGGTCGATGCCATGGGTCTCGACCCGGAACACCTCGTCACTGTCCGGATTGCCCCGGCCGGCGGTCTCCGCATCCCGGATCCGTGCCTCCGGGATCCGTGCCTCCGGGATCCGGGTGTCCGGCTGTTGCCGCGCCATCCGCGCACCGCCCTTCCACGCCCATACCTTGAATGTCGTTCTAACTCTTAGAACGGCATTCAAGATGTGCGACCGCTCCCCCGCCCGTCAAGCCCCCGGCGCACATTCGCGGATAGGGTCGGCGAGGACGGTGACGACGCAGCGCACGAGCGACACGAGCGAAGAGCAGAGGCGATACGGGTGGTACGGGCGGCACGACGGCGCGATGGGCACCTCGCCCAGGAACGGATGCTCGAGGAGGCCATGACGGCGATCGCCGAGGAAGGCCTGGCCGCGCTCACCATGTCCGCCCTCGCCGAGCGGCTGGGCACCAGCGGCGGCCACATCCTGTACTACTTCGGCAGCAAGGACCTGCTGCTCCTGGAGGCCCTGCGCTGGAGCGAGGCCGCCCTCGCCGAGGACCGGCGCGCGCTGCTGGGCCGCCGGCTGAGCGCGGAGCGCAAACTCGACCTGTTCCTGGAGCTGTATCTGCCGCGCGGCCCCCGGGACGCGCGCTGGATGCTGTGGATCGAGCTCTGGGCCCGTACGCCCTCGAACGCGTCACTGCACGAGGCCCAGGAGGAGATGGATCAGGTCTGGCAGGACGACCTGATAACGCTGCTCAACAGGGGCGTGGAACGCGGCCGGTTCGCACCGATGGACGTAGCGGCCCGCGCCTGCGAACTCCTGGCGCTGCTGGACGGGTTGAGTACCCGGGTGGTCCTCGGCCAGCGCGGCACCGATCGCGGGCAGGCGCTGGCCGTCGCCCGTTCGGCGACGGAACGGCTGATCGCCAGGGCAGGCTCGTAACGGCTCACTCGTACATCACGTACTCCGGCCGCGGAGTGAGCGCCAGGACCTCCTTCGGGGTCATCAGCCGGCCGCCCTCCGCGTCCTCCTCGTAGAACAGCTTGAAGCCGGTGTGCACCCCCTCCGGTATCCGGGAAACGAGCTTCTTCCAGGTGCCCCGCTTCAGGTCCGGCGAGCCGATCCCGTCGGCGCTCTTGACCAGCGCCACGCCGGGCTGCGGCCGCAGCGCCGCTTCCTCGTGCAGTACGGACGGGGCGACCTGATGGAAGACAAGCGGCTTCTCCGGCAGGTCGTGGTGCTCCACCAGGCCGGAAAGATAACGGGCGACACCGGTCAATTCCCGCCCGCTCGTGTGACCGAAGGTGTGGCCCGGCACCTCCCCCGGCCCCATCTCCCATTCCGGATCGAGCGCGATGCCGACATCGGGACGGACCAGCCACTCGCGCAGCGCCTTCACCTCGTCGAGCACGGCCGCGCGGCCCGGCTGGATATTCAGCAGCAGCAGTGCCTGGCGCGCCCGCGCCAGTTCGTGAAAACGGCGGATCGTGGCGTCCGGCGTGCGCGAACGGTATTTTCCGTCGGGCCCCGCCGTGGCATTGGCGACCACCGCCAGCAGTTCCAGAACGGGCAAGGGCTCGCGCCCGTCGGCGTACGCATGCGCCACTTTCTCGATCTCGACGGCCCGGGTGCGGGGATCACCCGTGCCGAGCCGCCCGAGCGCCGCGGCACCGGGCAGCCCGCAGAACCCCACCAGCCGGTGCCGGGGAAACAGCTGCCGCCCGCCACGCGGGAGTTCGGGCCGAGGCCGAGGGTGATGCCGGGCCGGACGGCGGGACGGGGAGCGAGGCGGCCGCTCCGGCTGCCGCTCGGGCGGCGGCGCACCGTTCGCGGAATCGTCCTGAGCAGCGGGTTTGCCGCATGCCGTGAGGAGACCGAGGCCCGCCGCCGCGGCAGCGGCGAGCACCCCACGGCGGCTCGCCCCGCTCGCCCCGCTCGCGCTGTTCGCCCCGTTCATCTCGCTCGCCCCGCTCGCCCCGCTCGCCCCGCTCGCCCCGCTCGCGCTGCCCGCCCTGTCCGGCCCGTCCGCCCCGCCCGGTGTCGTCGCCACGCCGCCTCCGTCCGCTGTCGCACCACCCCCGCACAACGCGCCTCTCCAGACCGCACCCCGCAAAACCTCCCCGCAACATCACCGAATGCCCGTCAATTCATGCGTCCGCCCGTCAAGTTCGCTCACAATGGCCCGAACAACCAAGAAGGCACTGAGAATGCAGAGAATGCGGGGATTGGCTACGTGATCATCGTTTCCGGATGGCTGCAGGTCGAACCGAATGGGCGCGAACAGTATCTGGCCGGATGCCGCGGGGTCGTCGAGGAGGCGCGGGCCGCGGACGGCTGTCTGGATTTCGCCCTCTCGGCGGATCTGATCGAGCCGGGCCGTATCAATGTGTATGAGCGATGGGAGTCGGACGACCACTTGATGACATTCCGCGGCGCGGGGCCGGATGCGGAACAGACGGCGAAAATCCTCGCCGCCGAAGTGTCGAAGTACCGTATTTCCGCCACCGAAGCGGCCTGAGTGTGAAGCGGTGAGTCCGTTGACCAACCCCCGTCACCTCGAACCCCCCGGCGGGCACCACGAGCCCGCCGACCGCGTCTGGTACGCCGCCTACGGCTCCAACATGCACCTCGACCGGCTGACCGCCTATCTGGAGGGCGGCCGGCCACCCGGTGGGCGGCGCGGCTACCCCGGCTGCCGGGACCCGCGCGCACCCGCGCGTTCCGAGCCGGTCATGCTGCCGGGCCTGCTCTACTTCGCCACCGAATCCCAGGTATGGACCGGCGGCCGGGCCTTCTACGACCCGGACGGCGACGGCCAACTACCGGCCAGTGCCCACCTTCTGACGATCGGCCAGTTCTCCGACATCGCGGCCCAGGAGATGTACCGCGAGCCGGGCGAAGACCTCGACCTGACGGAGGTTCTGCGCCTGGGGCGGGCGCAGTTGGGCCCCGGCCGCTACGAGACGCTGGTGCACACAGGTGGGCTGGACGGATTGCCCGTACTGACGTTCACGGCCCCGTGGCGCAGCGCCGATGTTCCGCTCCGCGCCCCCTCCGCCGCCTATCTCCGCCACATCGCGGCGGGCATCGTCGCCGCCCACGGCTGGAGCGCGTGGCAGGCGGCCGAGTATCTGGCGGGGTGTCCGGGGGCGGCGGGGCGGTGGCCGGTCGCGGAAATCGAGGCATTGGTCACCGGGAGTGGCCGTCCGGTGCCGTCGGCAGGTCGGGAAGCTCCAGAAGATCCGGCAGATCGGCGAAGGAATCGATGACGTGATCGGGGGTGCCGTCGGCCGCCCGGTGCGTCTCGGGCAGGTACTTCCCGGTCTTGACGAGGACCCCGGTGATCCCGCTGCGCTGGGCGGCCAGCACATCGGAGTCGATGTCATCGCCGACCATCAGCGTCTCGCCCGGCGCGGCACCGAGGTGCGCCAGGGCCGTGGCGAAGAACGCTTCGGCCGGCTTGCCGGTGACCACCGCCTCGATCCGGGCGGCCCGCTCCAGCCCCAGCAGGAAGGCCCCGGTGTCGAGGTCGAGCCCGTCCGCGGTACGCCAGTACAGATTGCGGTGCATGGCCACCAGCCGGGCCCCGTCCTGCAGATGGTGGAAGGCGGCGTTGAGGGCCGCGTAGTCGAACTCGCTTCCCGCCCCGCCGAAGACGACCACGTCCGGGGTGGCCTCCGCCTCCTCGTCGAGAAGCGTCACGCCCTCGAGGTCGTCGCGCACCTCACCGGAGTTGATCAGCAGACAGCGGGCGCCCGGGTGATGCTCGCGCAGATACCCGGCGGTGACGGCGGGCGCGGTGAGGATGTCGCCGGCGTCGACCGGGAACCCCGCCTCGGCCAGCCTTCCGGCGATCACGGCGCGGGTCCGCGAGGTGTTGTTGGTGACCAGCGCCAGCGGGAGCCCGGCGGCACGCAGCCGCGCCATGGCCTCGACGGCACCGGGCAGCGGTTCCCAGGACACCGTGAGCACACCGTCGATATCGATCAGCGCCGCCCTGATGCGCCCGCTCGGTTCCCTGCCGCTGCGTTCCGCACCGTTGCGTTCCGTACCGCTGCCTGCCATACACCGACCGTAACCACACTCATCGAGGTCGGGGAACGGGCCCGCCCCCCGACTTGCGAAACACCCCCGCATGGGGTTGTTTCGAATTAGGTGTGGACGTGGCTTCTGTCTCCCCTGGGTAGGGGGTGCACAACTGTGCTGTTCACCGATCGCACGGATGCCGGGCACCGTCTTGCGGAGGCGCTGGGCCGGTTTGCCGGGGAGGATCCCATCGTCCTGGGGCTGCCCCGCGGCGGAGTCCCGGTGGGCTTCCAGGTGGCACAGGCCCTCGGCGCCCCCCTCGATGTGATCGTCGTCCGCAAGCTGGGCGTCCCGTACCACCGTGAGCTGGGCTTCGGCGCGATCGGCGAGGGCGGGGTACGGGTGATCAGCGAGGACATCGTCCGCCGCGGCCGGATCCGGCAGGCGGACCTGCAGGCCGTCGAGCGCACCGAAGAGGCGGAGCTCCTGCGGCAGGCGCGCCGCTTCCGCGCCGACCGGCCACGGCTGTCCCTCGAGGGCCGGACGGCGATCCTGGTGGACGACGGGATCGCGACCGGGGCCACGGCCGCGGCCGCCTGCGAAGTCGTACGGGCGCAGGGCGCGGCCCGGGTGGTGCTGGCCGTCCCGGTGGCGCCGCCGGATGCGGCCGCCTGGCTGCGTACCAAGGCGGACGACGTGGTGTGTCTGTCCACGCCGGCGTCGTTCTCCGCCGTCGGCGAGTGGTACGAGGACTTCTCCCAGACCCCCGATGAGGAGGTCATCGCCCTGCTGGCCGAGGCGGCGGCCCGCCCGGCGGCCGGCCGGCCCACCCCGGGGGCGAGGGTCGAGGAGCCGGTGGAGGTGGACGCGGGCGGGGTACGGCTGGCCGGGGACCTCACCCTCCCGGAGGGCGCCGAAGCGGTGGTGATGTTCGCCCACGGCTCGGGGAGCAGCCGCCACAGTCCCCGTAACCGGAAAGTGGCCGCGGAGCTGAACCGGGCCGGCCTGGGCACCCTCCTCTTCGACCTGCTCACACCCGCCGAGGAGGCCGACCGGGCGAATGTCTTCGACATCGAGACCCTGGCCGGAAGACTGGCCGACGCCACCCGGTGGCTGCACGGCCGGGCCCCGTTCCCGATCGGCTATTTCGGTGCGAGCACCGGAGCCGCGGCCGCGCTACGAGCCGCCGCGGCCTCCGAAATCGACATCGGGGCCGTCGTCTCCCGCGGCGGCCGCCCCGACCTCGCCGGGCCGCATCTCGCCGACGTACGGGCGCCCACGCTGCTGATCGTGGGCGGCAGCGACACCCTCGTCCTCGATCTCAACCGGCAGGCCCTGGAGGAGCTGCGCTGCGAGAACCAGCTCGAAGTCGTCCCGAACGCGACCCATCTCTTCGAGGAACCGGGGGCGCTGGACACGGTCGCCGATCTGGCCCGGGACTGGTTCGCCAGACACCTGATTCCGCAGGCGGAGTAGCGGAGCGACCGACCCCGGTGTACCGACCCCGGGTGTACGGACCCCGGTGTCAGGGCGAAGGCGGGGTGAAGCAGCCGAGGTGAAGTAGGGGCGATGTCACGGCCGTTGCCCTGCAGGCCACGGCTGCAGCGCTAACGCTCCTGCTGCTGGAAGAGCTCCTTCAGCGAGGGCTGGGCCTCCTCGCCGTCGCGCATCGCTTCGACCACGGCCTGATGGAAGCTGCGGCTCTCCTCTTCCGAGCCACAGGGGACGGGACTGCCGGCCATGGTGAACCAATCCGTGGCGCCGGTGTATTGCACCGCCACATGAGCCTCCCCCTCCGACCACGTCGTATGGACGCTCAGGTCGCCGTCGATCACTCCGGCCTCCACGGTGCGCACCGCACCGGGCCGCGCGTAGATCCCGATCGTGGTCCAAGATGCCCAGGTCATGACTCTCCCCCTTGGTGGCAGGGGGCACCGGCCGCCGGCAGCCGGTGCGATCCTTCAAGTCTGACATCGGACGGGCATCGGCGCAGCGCATCGGCCGGGTGGCCCGGAACGGAGCGGTCCGCTGCGGCGCGCCGCACTCACGGCTACGCACCGTTATCCGCGGCCGTCACCGGGCGTCAGCCGTACGGCCAGTTCCCTCGGCCCGCGGGTGAACACCCCCGCCTCGGCGGGCGCGGCGCCGCCCGCGAAGGCCATGGCGGGGAAGGCGTCCAGCAGCTGGTTCACGCCGACCTCCAGCTCGGCCCTGGCCAGCAGTGCGCCGACACAGAAGTGCCGCCCGAGCCCGAAGGCCACATGGTCGGCGGCGGCGGTGAAGGCGCCGGCCGCCGCGATCTCCGTACGGAAGAGGTCGAACGTCTCGGGGTGGGCGTAGCGCCGGTCGTCGCGGTTGGCGGCGCCGATCAGACAGGTGACGGTGGAGCCCGCTGGCACGGTGCCGCCGCTGAGGGTGACGTCCGCGGCGGGCTGCCGCATGATCATCTGGACCGGTGGGCTGTAGCGCAGGGTCTCGGCGAAGGCCATCGGGACGAGGCTGCGGTCGGCCCGTACGGCGGCGAGCTGGTCGGGGTGCGCCAACAGGTTGCGGAACACGCCCGCGATGGCCTTGTCGGTGGTCTCGCCGCCTGCCGCGAGCAGCAGGCTGACGAACGCGGTGATGTCCTGGTCGGTCATCCGCGTGCCGTCGATCTCGGCGGTGCACAGGCCGGAGAGCAGGTCGTCACCGGGGGCGGCGCGCCGTTCCCGAATGATGGGGCGCAGGTACGCGGCCAGCTCCTCGCTGGTCCGCAGGCCGGTGGCCGTGACGTCCGGGTCCTGGGCGAGGTTGGCCAGGAACGCGACGACCGCCCCGTACCAGGCGTGGAAGCGGTCGTGGTCGGCCCGGTCCAGACCGAGCATGTCGACGATGACATTGATCGGGAAGCGGGTGGCGAACTGCGACACGAGATCGGCTGTGTCGGCCGCACGGAATGCGTCGATCAGCTCCCGGGCGTTGCGTTCGATCACCGGCAGGAACCTCTCGCGCAGCTCGCGGCCCCGGAAGGCGGGCGCCACCAGGGCACGGCGCACGGCGTGTTCACGGCCGCTCATCTGGGGCAGGGTCCGGCCGCCGTGCACCGGTTCCAGCTGCCAGTCGTAGTTGTCGCTGGTGAACACCGGTTCACGGAAGGCCCGTTGGACGTCCTCGTACCGCGAGATCAGATAACTGCCGGTGCCTGGGTCGTGAAACAGCGGGTAGTGCTCCCGCAGGACGCGGTATGCGGCGTAGGGGTCCGCTTCGAATTCCGGGGAGAGGATGTCGGGCGGCTGCGGGATGGTGGTCACGGCGCGTCCTCGGCTTCACTGGCGAGATCGGACTCGGGCGACGGTGCCTTGCGGCGCCTTGGCCTTGCCTACCTTTCGGTGCCTTACGTGCGTTGCGGTGCCATACCTGCCTTGCGGTGCCATACCTGCCTTGCGGCACCTTACGTGCGTTGCGGTGCCGTTCGACGCTAGGGCAGCCCGCCGCGGCGGTCCAGAGGGCCCTGGCGCCTGAACTCACCCGAATTCCCTTGCTACAGGCACCAGTTGACGCCCTCTGCGACACATCGGCCCACCGGACCACCGGCTGGGCCGGGTAGCGCCCGAAGCGGCTGCCGGGCGCAGGGAGCTCCCGCCTCCCCCGCGCCCGTACCTGGCCGGAATCCGCCTTACCGGCCGGGCCGGAGCTGCCTAGCTTTGACTCCGTGACCAGATATGAAATCTGGTCACGAAATCGAGGCCGATACCAGAAAGACGCAGGTCGTGGAACAGACACAGCGCGGTGAACGCATCCTCGAAGTGGCCGGTGAGCTGCTGCTCGCCTGGGGCTACCGGCGCGTGACGATCGACGAGATCGCCCGCCGGGCCAAGGTCGGCAAGGGCACGGTCTACCTCCACTGGAAGACCAAGGACGCGCTCTTCCTGGCCGTCGTGCTGCACGCCAAGTCGCAGAGCCTGCGCCGCCAGTTGGCACGCATGCGTGCCGATCCGCTGGAGGTCCTGCCGAGCCGGATGATGTGCGGGCTCTACCAGGACTACCTGAGCGACCCGGTACTGCGCGCCGTCCAGACCGACGACTCCGATGTCCTCGGCCGCCTCAATGACACCGCCAAGCAGGAGCTCGCCGACCTGATGGCACACAGCAACCGCGCCCTGTGCCGCCATCTCGAAGTGCTGCGTGAGCACGGCCTGGTAAGAGACGACGCCGAGGTCGCCCACCAGCACTACGCCGTGCTGGCGGTGACCGCCGGCTTCTTCATGACCGAAGCACTCGGCGCCGGCGCCCCCGTCGCCCCGGAGGTACGCCTTGGCATCCTGGCCCACACGCTCCGCGGCGCACTGGAGACCCCGGCCGCCCCGGAGCCCGGCCCCGCCGCCCGCCACACGCTCACGGCGGCAACCGCAGCCGCCCCCGAGGTCATCGCCCTCTACGAGCATGTCGAAGAGCTCAGCGCACAGGAGATGCGTCGGCAGCTGCGTGACTGAGACCGACCCCCAACCCGGAGGAGAACACCCGATGTCCGCATCACCCTCACCCACCGCCCCACTCGCCTTCACCGAACACGTCGGCAAGCACCCGGGCGAGCCCAATGTGATGGACCCGGCCCTGCTCACCGACCCGGTCAAGGGCTACGGCGCCCTCCGCGAGCAGGGCCGAGTGGTCCGCGGCCGCTTTCTGGACGACTCACCGGTGTGGTTCATCACCCGCTTCGACGACGTCCGCGAGGTGTTACGCGATCAGCGCTTCGTGAACAACCTGTCCGCCTCCGCCGGCGATACGGACGACAACCCGCTGTCCCGCCTGATGGACACCATGGGGCTCCCCGAGGAATTCCGTCCCTACCTGCTCGGATCGATCCTCAACCACGACGCCCCCGACCACACCCGCCTCCGCCGCCTGGTGTCGCGCGCCTTCACCGCACGCAAGATCACCGATCTGCGCCCGCGCGTGGAACAGATAGCCGACGATTTGCTGGCCCGGCTCCCCGAGCACGCCGAGGACGGCGTCGTCGACCTCATCAAGCACTTCGCCTATCCCCTCCCGATCACCGTCATCTGCGAACTGGTCGGCATCCCGGAGGAGGACCGCCCGCAGTGGCGGGCGTGGGGCGCCGACCTCGTCTCGTTCGATCCGGAGCGCCTGAGCAGGGCACTCCCGGCACTGATCGCCCACATCCATGAGCTGATCCGGATACGCCGCGGCGCGCTGACCGACGACCTGCTCAGCGAGCTGATCCGTACGCACGATGACGACGGCAGCCGGCTCAGCGACGTCGAGATGGTCACCATGGTCCTCACCCTGGTCGTCGCCGGGCACGAAACCACCGCCCACCTCATCGGCAACGGCACGGCCGCCCTGCTCACCCACCCCGACCAACGGCAGCTGCTGCAATCGGACCCGGCCCTGCTCCCGCGCGCCGTCCACGAGCTGATGCGCTGGTGCGGCCCGGTCCAGATGACCCAGCTGCGCTTCGCCTCCGAGGACATCGACTTCGCCGGCACCACCATCGGCAAGGGCGACGCCGTCCAGCTCATCCTGGTGTCGGCCAACTACGACCCTCGCCACTACGACGACCCCGACCGCCTGGACCTGACCCGCCGGCCGGCCGGGCGTGCCGAGAACCACGTCGGGTTCGGCCATGGCATGCACTACTGCCTCGGTGCCGGCCTGGCCCGCCAGGAGGGCGAGGTCGCCTTCGGCAAGCTGCTCGCGCACTATCCGCACGTATCGCTGGCCGTCCAGCCCGACCGCCTCGAGCGCGCGGCCCTGCCGGGCAGCTGGCGGCTGAACTCCCTTCCGCTGCGGCTGTAATGCCCGAGGAGCGGTGCGGACGGCTGCGCGCTCGGCAGCCGTCCGCACCGGCTCCTGGCCGGCCGTCGCGTTCCCCGCGGCCGTCGTGTCCCCACCGACCGTCCCGCCGCCCATGGGCGGCGGGACAGCCCCGAGACGACTACTTGTCTGACAAGGCTTGAGAGGGAACTGGTCCACCCCTGAGTCGAAAGGGCCGCCAAGAGGTCCCGTACCCCACCCGGCGTACCCCACCCGGCGTGCCGCACCGGCTCCCTCATACCGGCGGCGATGCCCCGGCCCGGACCCCGCACGCGACCCCGAATGCGTAGGCTGGGCGGCCGGTCGGAGGCGGTCCGACGGGACTCGCAGGAGATGGCAATGGCTGACAGACAGCAGCAGCGGCGCCCGGTCGTCGTGCTGTACGAGCGGATCGCGGAAGCGATCCATCAAGGCGTCTACCCGCCCGGGTCTCAGCTTCCGACCGAACCCCGCCTCGCCGCCGACCTGGGCGTCAGCCGGCCCGCGCTGCGCGAGGCGCTGATCCTGCTCCAGGAGGACGGGGTCATCACGGTACGGCGCGGGGTGGGCCGCACCGTGAACCACCACCCGCCGCAGCGCGGCTTCGAGACCCTGAAGCCGATGGAGGAACTGCTCGGCGCGGGACAGGCGGTCCGTACGGTCCGGCTGGCGCGGACCACGGAGGAGCCGACCGACTTCTCCGCGCAGCACCTGCTGCTTCCCGCCCACGGCGAGGTCCGGTTCTGGGAGAGCATGATCGAGGTCAACGCCCTGCCGTCCTGTCTGGCGCACGAGTGGTCGGCCACCGACGAGACGCTCGCCGGGCTCGGTCTCGCGCCCGCGCAGGCGCTCGACGCCCCGCGGGGCGCGCCCTCGACCATGCTCGGGCTGCTGCTGGAAGCGGGCCGCGGGATGCCGCTGAAGGGGTCTTCCACCATGGTCGCCACCATGCTCGGCCGCCGCCGCGGCGCACAGTTCGACCGGCCCGCGGACACCCCGGCCGTCCTGGTGACCCAGGTCGTCCACGCCGGGCGGACCCCCGTACTGGCGGCCAAGTACATGCTGCCCACCGGGGCGCCGGCCCTCCCGGTCTGGCAGTCACGCTGACCGCGCCGGGCGGGAAACGGGGCGGCGCGGGGGCCAGGAGGGCCCCGTTCCCGTTTCGGAAACCCGCCGCTACACTCCCACCCCATGCACTTGTCAGACAAGGTCTCCCCCAGCACCGTCAGCGCCGGCACCCTCGACCAGGAGCAGATCCGGCGGGCGCCGAAGGTCCTGCTGCACGACCATCTCGACGGCGGCCTGCGCCCCGCCACCATCGTCGAACTCGCCCACGACGCGGGATACGACGGCCTGCCCACCACCGACCCCGCACAGCTCGGCGGCTGGTTCCGCGATGCCGCGGACTCCGGGTCCCTGGAGCGCTACCTGGAGACCTTCGCGCACACCTGCGCCGTGATGCAGACCCGTGAGGCACTGCACCGGGTCGCCGCCGAGGCCACCGAGGACCTGGCCGCGGACGGGGTCGTCTATGCCGAGATCCGCTACGCCCCCGAGCAGCACCTGGAGCGTGGCCTCGGCCTGGAAGCGGTCATCGAGGCAGTCAACGACGGCTTCCGCGACGGCGAGCGGCGGGCGGCGGCCGACGGGCGGACGATCCGCGTCGGCACCCTGCTGACCGCCATGCGGCACGCCGGCCGGTCCCGCGAGATCGCCGAACTGGCCCTCGCCTACCGCGACCGCGGTGTCGTCGGCTTCGACATCGCCGGAGCCGAGGCGGGCAACCCGCCCGAGCGCCACGTCGACGCCTTCGACCACCTCCGGGACGCCGGCGGCCACGTCACCATCCACGCCGGCGAGGTCGTCGGCCTGCCCTCCATCCAGGAGGCGGTGCACCGCTGCGGGGCCCACCGGCTGGGCCATGGCGTCCGGATCACCGATGACATCACCGTCGCCGCCGACGGCTCGGTCACGCTCGGCCGGCTCGCCTCCTACGTACGCGACAACCGCATCGCGCTGGAGGTATGTCCGACGTCCAACCTCCAGACCGGCGCGGCCGCTTCGTATGCCGAGCACCCCGTCGACCTGCTGCGCCGGCTGAAGTTCCGCGTCTGCGTCAACACCGACAACCGCCTGGTCAGCGGCACCACGATGACGCAGGAGTTCCAGCACCTCGCCGACACCTTCGGTTACGGCCTGGACGAGATGGAGTGGTTCACCGTGAACGCGATGAAGTCCGCCTTCATCCCCTTCGACGAACGCCTCGCCCTGATCCACCAGAGCATCCGCCCCGGCTACGCCCGGCTGCGCACCCAGAGCCTCAGCGGGCTGCCGGCCGCGTGGGCGGCGACGGCGGCGGTTCCTGCGTAACGCACGGGAACGACGGTGCTGCCACCCGTGCCCGTCCGGCCCGGAGGGCAGCACCCGCCGCCGCGAGGAGCGGGGGCGGCGTCAGCCCACGATCCCCATGCTCAGCAGCCCGAACAGGAACACGCCGATGACGATCCGGTAGATGACGAACGAGTTGAAGGAGTGCTTGGCCACGAACTTCAGCAGCCAGGAGATCGAGGCATAGGCGACGCCGAAGGAGACGACGGTGCCGATGGCCAGCGGTGCGATGGCGGCGCCGGACCCGACGGCATCCTTCAGCTCGTAGATGCCCGCCCCGGTGAGGGCGGGGATGCCGAGGAAGAAGGACAGGCGGGTGGCCGCGACGCGTTCCAGGTCGAGGATGAGGGCGGTGGACATGGTCGCGCCGGAGCGGGAGAAGCCGGGGAAGAGGAGGGCGAGGATCTGTGAACAGCCCACCCACATGGCGTCCTTGAGGGAGGTGTCGTCCTCACCGCGCTTGTGACGGCCCATCTGGTCCGCCGCCCACATCACGCCGCTGCCGACGATCAGTGAGCCGGCCACCACCCACAGGGAGGCGAGCGGCCCTTCGATCAGGGGCTTGGCGGCCAGGCCGACGACGACGATCGGGATGGTGGCATAGATGACCCACCAGGCGAACTTGTAGTCGTGGTGGTAGCGCTCCTCGCGATTGCGCAGGCCGCGGAACCACGCGCCCACGATGCGCACGATGTCCTTGAAGAAGTAGACGAGCGCCGCGGCGATCGCGCCGACCTGGATGACGGCGGAGAAACCCACGACGGTCTTGTCATCGACGGGGATACCCATCAGGCCCTCGGCGATCTTGAGATGCCCGGTGGAGGACACGGGCAGGAATTCCGTCACCCCCTCGACGGCTCCGAGAACGAGGGCTTGGCCGATGGTGATCGCGCTCATGGGGTCCACTTCTGGGGAGGGTGTGGGCGGTGGCCGTGGGTGCGGCGATGGCCGCAGGATCGTATCGCTGTGAAGTGACGGCGGCCCCCAGCACGTCCAGCGCCTCGACGGTCTACATCACTGTAGACGACAGTGCCGCGGGACCGGGTACCGAGTGCCCATCCTGGCCCGCCCGGCGGGCGCAGCCTGAACGGAACCTGAACACCGGCCTTCCCCCTCATCACATTCCCGAAGAGATCACCGCAGGCCAGGTAATACTGGCGAGGTGAGTACCGCCCGGATTCTTGTTGTCGAGGACGACCACGGCCTGCGCGACGTTCTCGCACGGGGGCTGCGCGAGGAGGAATTCGACGTCGTCACGGCCGCCGACGGGGCCGCGGCGCTGCGGACCGTCGACAAGGCCGTGGACGCGGTGGTGCTCGATGTCGGGCTGCCGGATTCCGACGGGCGGGATGTGTGCCAGGCGATGCGCGGTGCGGGGATCGATGTCCCGGTGATCTTTCTGACCGCCCGCGGCAATCTCACCGACCGGCTCGCAGGTTTCGCTTCCGGAGGTGATGACTACCTGGCCAAGCCCTTCCATCTGAGCGAGCTGGCGGCGCGTATCCGGGCCGTACTGCGGCGCGGGGGCAATGACGGCGCGATCGTCGACAGCGCGGGTGCGTTGCGGCTGGATCCGGTGCGCCATGAGCTGACCGTGCGCGATCAGGCGGTTCCGCTGACGCCCACCGAGTTCCGGCTCCTGGCGTGCCTGATGGCGGAGCCGGGGGCGGTGATCCGCCGCCGGGCCTTGCTGCGGGCCGGCTGGCCGGAGGGTGCGCAGGTCAGTGACAACACCCTGGACCAGTACCTGGCGCGCCTGCGCCGCAAGCTGCGGGAGGCGGACAGCCCGCACGTCATCGGTACGGTCCGCGGGATCGGCTACCGCTTCGCATGACACGGCACCTGGCACGGGACATGGCACGGCGCACGGGACGGCGCACGGGGCTTCGTGGGAAACGCTTCCTCGTCCCGCGCACGCTGCGCGGCCGGCTCGCCCTGTTGGCGCTCGCCACCGGTGCACTGTGGGTCGCCGTCCTCACCACGGGCTTCAATCTGGCGCTGGACAAGCGGCTCCATGAGGAGGCGAACGATGTGCTGCGGACCCGGGCGGAGGCCGTGGCGGCCACCGTGGAGGCCCGGCCGGACGGGCGGCTGACCGTCCACGAACCCCCGGAGGACCAGGCTCTGGACACCGGCGTATGGATCTTCCAGGGCCGTCATGTGGTCGACAAGCCGCCCAGCGCGCCGCCGGCCCTGCAGCGGCAGGCCCAGCAGCTCGCCGGGCACCGCCACGAGTTCGCCGATGTCGCGGGGCCCGGCGCGACCCGGCTCTACGCCTCGCCCGTCGCCGCCGCCTCCGGGCACGGTCAGGCGGGCACCGTGGTCACGTCCGTAAGCCTCGATCCCTACCGCAGCACGGCCGACATCGCGCTGGCCGGCTCCCTCACGCTGGCCGTGCTCCTGCTGGGCACCGTCTACCTCCTGACCCGCCTGGTGGTACGCCGGGCCCTGCGGCCGGTCGCGGCAATGAGCGAGCAGGCCGCCCGGTGGAGCGCGGCCGGCGCCCCGGAGCGGTTCGGCGCGGCCGGCCGGCCCGCCGAGCTCGCCACGTTCGCCGCCAGTCTCGATGCGCTGCTGGACCGGCTGGCCGCGGTGCTGCGCCACGAACAGCAGCAGGCCGCGGAACTGTCCCATGAACTGCGCACCCCGCTGGCCCGGATCACCGCGGAGACGGACTGGCTGACGCGCCGCCCGCGTGCCGCGGCGGAGCAGGCCGCCTCCCACGAGGCCATCGCCGGCGCCGCCGCGACGATGCAGCAGATCTGTGACTCGCTGCTCTCCGAGGCTCGTACCCGCAGCTCACAGGCCCCTGGGAGCTGCCGGCTGCCCGACCTCGCGGACATCCTGGCGCGGCGCAGCGCGGCCGAGCACCCCGGCGTCCCCGCGGTGACGGTCGAGGGCGGGGAGGTGAGTGTGGGTGTCGCACCGGCGGTCGCGGAGCGGATCTTGATGCCGCTGCTGGACAACGCCCGCCGGTATGCCGTGCACACGATCGGCCTCGCCTGGACGGCGGAGGCCGGGGCGGTCACGGTGTACGTCAGCGACGACGGGCCCGGGGTGCCCGAGGAGTTCGTCGCCTCGCTCTTCGAGCCCGGCCGTCGTGCCCGTCCCGAGGACGGGCACGACGGTGCGGGCCTGGGTCTGGCGCTGGCCCGGCGGCTGGCCCGCGCGGCCGGCGGCGACATCACACTGGCCGGCGCCGGCCCCGGGGCACGCTTCGCCGTCACGCTTCCCGCGGGCTGACCTCGGCTTCCTGCGGTCCCGCCGCCCCGGCCTGCGCCACGTCCCGCTTGGTACGGGTGAGGTAAACGACCAGCGCGAGGATGACCGTCAGGAACAGGACACTGGTGCCGACGGTGCCCAGCCCCAGCCCGCCGTCCGGAACCGGCTGGGAGAGGTAGTCGCCCATCGAGGCGCCGAGCGGCCGGGTCAGGACGTAGGCGATCCAGAACGACCAGATGGCGTTGAAGTCCAGGGTGAAGCGCGCGAGGGCCACGGCGCCGATGAGTACGGCGAAGGCGACGGCGGAGAACCAGTACCCCAGGTCGAGGCGTTCGGCGGTCAGATCGCCCGCCGAGGTGCCCAGGGCGAAGGTGAACAGGATCGCGAGCCAGTAGAAGGCTTCCCTGCGCGGGGTGCGGATGGTGTGGATCGACAGGGTCCGCTCGCTCGCGTACCAGGTGCCGAAGGTCAGGGCGAGGAGCACGGCGAAGACCGCCGTCGTCGTCTCCAGCGGAACGCCGAGGTTGTCGGTGAGGTTGTCGCTGACCAGCGTGCCGACCACGCTGATCAGGACCACGGACAGCCAGTACAGCCCCGGCACATAGCGCCGGGCCCGGAACTGGAAGACCAGCGTGACGGCCAGCAGGCCGCTCATCAGGTACGAGACGTTGGTCAGACCCATGCCGAGGTTGTCGTTGAGCAGATCGGCTGCGGTCTCCCCCACGGTGGTGCACAAGACCTTGATCACCCAGAAGAAGACGGTGACCTCGGGGACCTTGTTCAGCATCTGCTGCCGGTGCCGGGTGGACGCCCCGGGGACGTGGGATTCGGTTTCGGTGGTCATGGCGCAGGACGTTGTCAGGGACTACCTGAACGCATCCTGACCAGGTTCCGAGGGGGTGCGGCGGCGCGCGGCCAGGGTGCTGTCGGCCAGCCCGGCGAGCAGTTTCTGCAGCACGCTGTAGGCGAGGATCGGCAGCAGGACATGGGGGTGGCCGGGGAATCCGGTGGTGGCCAGGACCGCGCCGGCGCTGCTGTTGTTCATGCCCGAGGTGAAGGTGAGGGCGACGGTGTCCGCGGGGGCGGCCTTGAGCGCACGGGCCAGGCACCAGCCGAGCACGAAGGATGCCGCGCACATCGCGGCCGCTGCCAGGGTGGCCAGGGCGAGCAGCGCCGGGCGGGGGCGGGCGATGAGGTCGGTGAAGGCGCCGGAGGCGTTGAGGTAGGTGAGGGTGAGGGCGGCCGCGAGGGCGAGCAGCTTGAGCCAGGGCAGGGCGGGCGCGATGAGGCGTTCGGGGAGGACGCCGCGTACGGCCAGTCCCGCCACGCACGGCGCCACCACACCGGCCGCCGCGCACGCCCCGCCGGCTGGATGCGCCATGCGGGCGAGGGACAGCGAGTAGTCGCCGCTGGTCACGACGGAGGCGCCGGCCAGGGTGAGCGGGATGGTGAGCGGGCTGAGCAGGGTGGAGGACATCACCAGTCCCACGACCAGCGTCTGATTGCCGCCGGCCCGGCTCCCCCAGACGGTGGCGCCGCCGGCGACCGGCATGGCCGCGATCAGCGCGAGCCCGGTGAGCAGCCCGCTCCCGCCGTCGGCGTCCGGCAGGAGCAGGAAGGTCCCGGCGAGAAGCAGCAGGATCAGCAGGGGAAGGGCGGTGTTGGCCGCGGTTCCGGCCGCCAATAACGCCGGCCGGCGCAGCAGCACCGCCAGTTCCCGGACGCGTACCTGGACCGCCGCGGTGAACAGCACATAGGCCAGCAGCAGCATCTGCGCCGTCACCACCGCCCGGCCGCCCGGCAGCCACACCACCGCGCACGGCATCTGACGCGCCCACAGCCCGGCTTGCGGCAGGAACGCCGCGGCGCCGTAGGCGGCGGGCATGGCCCAGGTGAGATGCCGCTGGGCCCGGGCAAGGAGGCGCGGTCCCCCGCGGGCGGGTGATGCTGCGGTCGTCACTGGTGTGTCGTCCTCCGCTCACAACCGGACCGTCTACAGCAATGTAGACCGTCTACGGAACTGTAGACGATGACGCCCGGTACCCGCTGCCGACGTTGCGCCGACCGGACGCGGAAGAGGGAGGCGCGGTCGCGGGTACGCCCGAGGCGCTGGGGCCTCAGTCGTCCATACCGGGCGGCCGGTGCAGGGCGTGCAGCGCACGCCGGGGTGGCAGTCCCGCGCGGGGGGCGGCATTGAGGGCGATGTGCTCGGCGGGGAGCCCACCGAACTGCGGCGGGAGAGGGGAGAACCGGGTACGGGTGAAGATCCCCAGGTGATGGCTGGTGTGGCGGGTCAGGTCCAGAACCTCGGACCAGTCCGAGTAGCGCACCAGCAGCGCGAGCGGGGCACGCGGTACGGCGGGGATCGGGGCGCCGTCCCACGAGGAGGCGGCCAGGACCACGGGGTGCCAGAGCGCGTCCGGGCGCGGCGCGAACCGCTGGGGCGTGCCGAGCACCGGGCGCGCCCCGCAGGCGTGAGCGGCCCGCGCCCATGCGGCGCCGCGTTCGGCGTTGACGGCGGGGAGGGCGGTGCGGCTGGCGGGGTGGGCCGCGTAGTGGAGTGCGGCCCGGGTGAAGGTGCTCTCGAAGTGCGCCCAGATGCTCTGGTGTACGGCGATGAGCGAGGTGGACGCGCACGGCCGGCCGGCACGCCCGAAGCAGGACGGTACGGCCGCCCGGACGGCCGCGGGGACGGAGGCGTCATGCCGTACCACCAACAGACCCGGAGGGGCGAGGACTTCGTCCTGTGGGCGGGGCGGCGCCGGGCAGCACTGCGGGGCGCGGGCATCGGTGTGCTCGGCGAGAACGGCGTGCAGGGCCCAGGTGGCGGCCGGACTCCGCGGCAGGGCGAATTGCCAGAGCCCGTCCGGGAGACCGGCGGCGCGGGCGTGCTGTGCCAGCCGTAGCGCGGCGACGGCGGTGCGGGCGCTCAGCCGGGTGATGACGGCGCTCTTGCACAGCAGGGCGGGCAGGGCCCCCTCCAGCAGGGACGTCAGGGGGCGGGCGTCATCGGTGCAGGACATCACCACCGGGTGTCCCGTCGCCGCCCGCGGTGCGGTGTCGCGGCCGCTCGGCTGCGGCCGGGGCAAGCGGTAGCGGCGCACATGCGCGCGGGCGGCCGCCTCGCAGGCCGGGAAGTAGCGGTCGGCCGCGTGCAGTTCGGCCACCGTGTCCACGACGCCGAGTCCGCAACCGTGCACCAGAGCGGGGAACAGGAGGGCCCGCTCCGCCCGGAACCGGGAACGCAGCTCCCGCAGAACGCCGATCCTCCTCGACAACGGGACGGTGTCCCACTGCTGTTGGGCGGCTCGGGCCCGTGCTGCGGCACGGTGTACGTCGGCGGGGACGGACGCCGGGATGGTGGCGAGATACCGCCCGGTGAAGGCGCCGGCCACTTGGACGCAGGCATCGTCTCCCGACGTGATCAGGCCGAGCGCCGTGGGGTCGGGGAGGTCCGCGCAGAGCTGCGCGGGGGTAGGGGCCGAGGGGGTGGAGGAGGAGGTCATACTGCTCTGTTCTGGAGGGGAGGGCGCGGTGCGGGTCTGGGGGGAAGCGGGGCTGCGGCCCGGCCGGTCAGCTCACCGCGCCGCGGCCGCCGGCCGGGGTGCGGCCGCGGCGCCGGCGGCCCGGCGCCGGAGCGTCCTGCGCGGGCGCGGGCGCCGAAGGGTGCGGGGAACGCCGTGCGGGGCGTGGGGCATACGGGAGACTCCTGTTGAAGTGCGGCGCATGAGCGGACATCGGCTGCCCCGCCCCTGCCGCTCTGACGGCGAGGCGGGTCGCAGATGCCGTCGGTGTGTTAAAGGCGCCCGGCCCCCGCGGATCACAGCCTGAGGCTCGTTTTCACCCGCCCGGCCGCCGACCGGACAGGTGAGCCCCGGTCATCCCTGGCCCTCGGCCCGCGGACCGATACCCGGCACGCATTCCCTGACGGCCCATCACTTCGGCCGGACCGTAAGCCCCGCGGCCCCCTCAGTGCGCCGTCCACCCCCCATCGAGCACCAACGACGCCCCCGTGACGAACGACGCCTGCGGCGTGCACAGGTACGCGACGGCCTCCGCCACCTCCTCCGGTTCCAGGAGGCGCTTGACGGCGGAGTCGGCCAGGAGGATGTCGCTCAGGACGCGTTCCTCGGGGATGTGGTGTGCGGCGGCCTGGTCGGCCAGCTGGCGTTCGACCAGGGGCGTGCGGACGTAGCCGGGGTTGATGCAGTTGGAGGTCACGCCGTGGGGTGCGCCCTCCAGGGCGGCGGTCTTCGACAGACCCTCCAGACCGTGCTTGGCGGCGACATACGCGGACTTGAAGGGCGATGCGCGCAGGCCGTGCACGGAGGAGATGTTGACGATCCGGCCCCAGCCGCTTTCGTACATATGCGGCAGCGCGCCGCGCAGCAGCCGGAAGGGTGCCTCCAGCATGACGGTCAGCACCCGGTGGAACACCTCGGGCGGAAACTCCTCGATGGGGCGGACGAGTTGGATACCGGCGTTGTTGACCAGTACGTCGGTGCCCGCCGCGGCGCGCTCCGCGGCGGGCAGGTCGGTGAGGTCCAGGAGGCGGGGCTCGAGGGTGCCGGGGCTGTCGTCGGGGAGGGCGGCGGTCAGGGCCGCCAGGCCGGGCTCGTCCCGGTCGACGGCTCGTACGGTGGCGCCCGCCGCCGCCAGGCGCAGGGCGCAGGCACGGCCGATGCCTCCGGCGGCGCCGGTGACGAGGGCGGTGCGGCCGGCGAGGTCAAGGGACACCGGGTCTGAGGGGGTGCCGGGCATGGTCATGGCCGCACCCTAGGCGGGGCCGTACCCCGCAGGAACCCGTCACCCGAACAGTCGCCCCGGATCGCCGCTCCCCCCTCGGGCTCCTAGCGTCAAACGACGCAGCGCATCGCCTGCGGCCGCCGCCACCAAGGGAGTCCGGCCAGGGAGTCCGATCAAGGGAGGCCGATCATGCGCAGGCTCATCGCCGTGCCGACCGTGCTGCTCGCTCTCGCCGCCGCGGGATGTGGAAGCGGTGACGAAGGCCGGGAGAGGCCGGCCGGCGAGGCCGGGCCCACCGGCAGCCACGGTGACGGCAGCAGCCCCCAGGCCAGTCCTCCTTCGTCCGGACCGTCCGCCGGTGTCCCGGGCCAGCCGGTGAGCTGCGGTGAGATTCCCGATGCGCTGGGCAAGGCCAGGAGCGTCGCGCTGTTCGCGGACCCGGGCGCCGACGGCACGGTCGGCTGCGAGGAGGCCCACGACGTGATGGCTGAGTTCTTCCTGCAGGCGCCGCAGCAGGACGGCCGGACACCGGGGTCTGTGGCCGTGCGCGGCTGGTTGTGCCAGTACGAGAGCGGACCGACCGGGACCTGGATCAGCACCTGCGGCAAGGAGCAGCTGGAGATGCACACGGAGGAGCCGTCCGGTGCGGACACCGGGCCCGGTTCGTCCGCCGGGTCCGACGGTACGGATGAGCCGGGTGCGCCGGACGAGTCCCAGCTCCCGAGCCCTCCCGACGAGCCGGGCGACCCGATGGGCGAGCCGTCGAACGAGGAGCTCTAGAGCTCCTCCCCCATCCCCTGGAACCACGTCGGCCCGGACTCCACCGCACGCTTGATACGGGTCAGGGAGTAGTCGTCGATCGCCGGCAGGGCATCCAGGGCGAACCAGCCCACCTCCAGCGACTCCTCGTCATTGACCTTCGCCTCGCCGCCGACCGCGCGGCACCGCAGCGTGACGTCCATGAACTGGCATACATCGCCGTTGGGATACCGCGTCGGCGGCATGGTCTCCACCAGGACGACGCTCTCGGCCACCACCCGGACCGCCGTCTCCTCGTAGACCTCGCGGACCGCGGTCTCGGCCGGCTGCTCGCCGGGCTCGGGGATGCCGCCGATCACCGACCAGCCGCCGGTGTCCGCCCGCTTGCCCAGCAGGACGCGGCCCTCGTCGTCGAAGACCACCGCGCTCACGCCCGGCAGCCACAGGAGCTGCCGGCCGATGGCGGTGCGCAGGTCACGGATGAAGTCGGGGATTGGCATGCCTCGACCCTACGGGACGTGGGCGGTGCGCCGGCAGTACGCCCGCGTCCGGCGGCTCAGGCGCCGGCCGGGGTGCCCTTGCGCAGGCCCAGGCGGCCGCGGATACAGCGGACGGCGGCCTCGGCGTCGTCGACCGTGACGGTGAAGGTACGGCCGTCGCCGAGCCGGAGGACCAGCGCCTCACCGCGGCGTACGACGACGGCGGTGCCCTGTTCGGGGCGCCAGCGGTAGCCCCAGCCGCCCCAGTGGCGGGGCGTGACCCGCGGCGCGAAATCGGCGCCGACCACCAGGTCGAGGGGGATCCGGCGGCGCGGCACTCCTATATGGCCGCACCGGACCTCCAGGTAGTCCTTCTCGACGCGCACCGCGACATGGACGAAGGCGAGCGTGCCGAACAGCACCAGCAGGCCGGCCGCGACGCAGCCGACCACCGACATCACCAGGGGCGTGAGGCTCGAGGTCCAGGAGCTGTCGACGGCCAGCTCGATACCCAGTGCCAGACACCCGGCGCCGACGGCGGCCAGGAGCCACTGGATGCGGTTGGTGGCGCTGCCGTGCCAGACCTCGGGAATGTCCGCATGGGCACCGCCTGTGGGGCGCGCGCCGCTGCCGGAGCCGTCGGTACGGGCGTGGTCCTCGGGGGCTGCTGCCCCCTCGTGGGGGTGGTCCCTCATGGGACGCAGCGTACGCGCCTTCGCACGCTACGGCAGTGCGTCGGGCGCGTCTTTCCCGGCCGGGGTTGCGGCCCGGCCGGCGCCAGGCCCACGTCAGCGGCGCAGGGCCCCGTCGCCCACCAGAGAGGCGTCCGCAGCCGTGGCCGTACCGCTCTCCGCGAGCAGCCGGCCCTCCGCGTACGCCAGTGCCGCGGCCGGCAGGCCCGCCGGACGGCCGCTGAGGATCACCCGCAGGCTGCCGGTCGGGGCGGCCGCGGGTGCGGGCTCGGCGCCGATGCGGCGCAGCGCCTGGGCGGCGACGGCCTCGGCGGAGCCGTGCAGGGCGAGGGCGGGGGCGCCGGGCCGCTGCAGGGCGGCGCGGATGCGTTCGGCGACCAGCTCGTAGTGGGTGCAGCCCAGGACGACGGTACGGATGTCGCGGGGGGTCAGGCGGGCGGCGGTGGCGATGGCGGCGTCGATGGCGGCGTCGTCCGCCTCCTGGACCGCGTCGGCGAGGCCGGGACAGGGCACCCCGGTGACGTCCACGCCGCGGGCGAAGCGTTCGATCAGCTCGCGCTGGTAGGGGCTGCCGGTGGTGGCGGGCGTGGCCCAGATGGCGACCGGGCCGCCGCCGGCCGCGGCCGGCTTGATGGCGGGGACGGTGCCGATGACCGGGACGGCGGGTTCGAGCTCGGCTCGCAGGGCCGGCAGGGCGTGCACCGATGCCGTGTTGCAGGCGACGATCAGGGCCTCGGGGGCGTGCGCGGCGGCGGCGCGGGCGACCTCGAGCGCGTGCGCGGTGACGTCGTCGGGGGTGCGCGGGCCCCAGGGCATGCCGTCGGGGTCGGAGGAGAGGATGAGGTCGGCGTCCGGCCGCAGTCGACGCACGGCGGCGGCCGCGGGAAGCAGCCCGGTCCCGGAGTCCATGAGCGCGATCTTCACCCGGACACTTTATCGGTCCGCGCGCCCGACTTGTCATACCGGCCGGTGTGAGCGCTCACGGCACGGCCGGTGCGGCAGACTGCGGCCGTGGAAGCGATGGAGTGGATCGGCGCCGGGTCGCTGCTGGCCTGGGTGTGGCTGTTGCTGGGGCAGGGCTTCTTCTGGCGGACGGACGTACGGCTGCCGGCCCGCCGTGACCCGGAACGCTGGCCGTCGGTGGCGGTGGTGGTCCCGGCGCGGGACGAGGCCGGGGTGCTGCCCGACAGCCTGCCCTCGCTGCTCGCGCAGAAGTATCCGGGGCGCGCCGAGGTGTTTCTGGTCGACGACGGCAGTACGGACGGGACCGGCACGCTGGCCCGGCAGCTGGCGGCCGAACGGGGCGGGCTGCCGCTGACCGTGTCCTCGCCCGGTGAGCCCGACCCGGGGTGGACGGGCAAGCTGTGGGCCGTACGGCACGGGATCGCGCTGGCGCGGGAGCGGGTGGCGCCGGAGTATCTGCTGCTGACCGATGCCGATATCGCGCACGATGCGGACAGTCTGCGGGAGTTGGTGGCGGCGGCCCGGTCGGCGGGGCTGGATCTGGTGTCGCAGATGGCGCGGCTGCGGGTGGTGACGTTCTGGGAGCGGCTGATCGTGCCGGCGTTCGTGTACTTCTTCGGGCAGCTGTATCCGTTCCGCCGGATCAACCGGCCCGGGGCGCGGACCGCGGCGGCGGCCGGCGGCTGTGTGCTGCTGCGGGCCGAGGCGGCGGAGCGGGCGGGCGTCCCGGAGGCGATCCGGCATGCGGTGATCGACGACGTGGCGCTGGCGCGGGCGGTGCAGCGGTCCGGGGGCACGATCTGGCTGGGGCTGGCGGACCGGGTGGACAGCGTGCGGCCGTATCCGCGGCTGGCGGAGCTGTGGCGGATGGTCTCGCGCAGCGCCTACGCCCAGCTGCGGCACCAGCCGCTGCTGGTACTGGGCACGGTGGCCGGTCTCGCCCTGGTCTATCTCGCGCCGCCCGTCGCGCTGGCCGCGGGGCTGGCCGGCGGCGGCGCGGCGGTGGCGGCGCTGGGCGGCGCGGCCTGGGCGGTGATGTGCGGGACGTATCTGCCGATGCTGCGCTACTACCGGCAGCCGCTGTGGACCGCGCCGCTGCTGCCGTTCACCGCGCTGCTGTATCTGCTGATGACCGTCGACTCGGCGGTGCAGCACCACCGGGGGCGGGGGGCGGCGTGGAAGGGCCGGACGTACGGGGCGCCGTGAGCCACCCGCCCCGTACGCCTGTGTCCCTTACGGCTACGCCCCGTACGGCTGTGCCCCAGCCGGCTATTTCCTGGCCGGGGACCAGTCCAGGCCCCACCCGTAGGCGTAGTCGATGGTGCGCTGGGGGCTGACGCCGGGCTCGGGGACGAGGTAGCGGGACTCGCGCTGGACGACGAGTTCGCTGCCGGTGTTGGTGATCAGGGCCAGCGCGCAGACGTTGGAGGGCACCCGGCACTCGTCGAGCGAGAAGTCGACGGGGGCGCCGTGCTGCGGCTGGAGGGTGACCGTGGCGTTCAGTCCCTCGAAGCTGCGGGCGCCGGCGTAGACGGTGACGAAGATCAGGATGCGCCTGATGCGGGCCTGATGGTCGAGGTTGATGGTCATGTTCTCGCCGGCCGCGACGGCGCCGGTGCGGTCGTCACCGTCGAGCTGGATGTACGGCGGGGCGTGCAGGGCACCGAAATTGCCGCCGAGGGGGTGCACCACGCCGGCCGCGCCGTCGGTGAGTTCGTACAGCGCGCACAGATCGAGGTCGAGCTCGCCGGACTGGGGCAGCAGCGCGCCGCGGGCGCCCATGGCCTCCATGGCTTTGCGGCCGAATTTCTTCGTCAGCCGCTTGCCGGCGCCGCCGCCGGTCCAGTTGAGGTTCACCCGCATCGCGCCCGAGGTACCTCCCTGTTTCGTCAAGGAGACGGCCGGCGTGTCCTTCGTGAGGGTGACTTTTGTCAGACGAACGGCAGTGGGTGCGGGGGGCGGTACGGGCTGACCCGGCGGCGGCGGGATTGACGCGTTGGGTTGACCGGTCGGCAACGGCGGCGCGGGGGGCACGGGGGCGGGCGGCGGGGCCATCGCCGGGGCGGGCGGGGCCGTGGGAGGCGCGGGCGGCGGAGCCTGGGGGGCCGGCGGGGCCGGTGCCGGCTGCGGCTCCTCGTCCACGCTGATGCCGAAGTCCGTGGCCAGACCCGCCAGCCCGGTGTCGTAACCCTGCCCCACCGCACGGAACTTCCACGCGCCCTGGCGGCGGTAGAGCTCGCCGAGCACGAAGGCGCTCTCGGTGGTGGCGTCCTGGCTGTCGAAGCGGGCCAGCTCGGCGCCGGTCGCCGCGTCCAGCACCCGGATGTGCAGGCCGGGGACGCTCCCGAAGGTCCCGCCGTCCGCGGAGGCGGCGAGCACCACCTTGTCGACGACGCCTTCGACGGCGGCGAGGTCGACACACAGGACGTCGGACATTCCACCGCCGGCCGGCCGTTTGCCCTCGTGGCGTACGGCGCCCGAGGCGTGCGCGGCCTGGTTGTAGAAGACGAAGTCCGCGTCGCTGCGGACCTTTCCGGACGCCAGCAACAGGGCGGAGGCATCCACGTCCGGAGTGCCCGGAGGGGCCTGCCAGCCCAGTTCCACCCGGACCGCCGGGGCCGGGACCGCAACATTGCTGCCCTTGAGCATCGGCATCGCCGCGCCTTCCTCTCGTCCTGCGCGCCCCATCAGTGGTGGCACGACCCAACCTACTTCGCCCGAGCCGTCCCGAACGCCCCTCGTTCACCTGCGAGAAGCGAGGTCTTTACACGATTCCTACGGTCGATCGCGACCGATTTCCGCAAGTTCGCTCGCATTGAGGATCGCGGACCTCTCACAACACGTAAAACAACCCTCTTTTCAGGCTCCCCAATCGGCACATCGTGGGCTTAACTTATGAGGCATGACCTCCCCCCGCTCTACCTACGGCGGCGGCTACTACGCTTCGCCTTCCTTTCCGGACACCCCGATCTACGACAGCCTCGTGGCCGAGCGCGGCACGCCGCAGATCGCCCCGATTCAGGTGAACCCCTCCCCTTACGACACGGGTTCGTCCTATTTGCCGGCGCTCTCCTCCCGGCTGCCGGCACTTCCGGCAGGACCCTCAGCCCCCTCACCGGGCTACGGATACCCCGGTCCCGCAGCGCAGCCGGTCGCCCCTCTCCAGCAGGCTCCGGCTCCGTACATCCCGCAGCAGGCGGGCGCCCGTGGCTATCCCTCCCAGCAGCCTCAGCAGCCCCAGCGCCCGGCCCAGGGCACCGGCACGGGGTACGAGGCGATGCGTCCGGCGGCCCCGGTCGCACCTCGCCCGGTGCCGCCGCGCCAGCCCTCGCCGTACGACGACCCGTACGGCGGCCGTCAGTACCCGCGGGGGTACTGACCGGGCTCCGAAGCGGCCGCCGAACGGCCGCTGAACGGGAGCTGACCTGGCCATTCGGCCCGCTGTCAGAGGCAGCTGGCAAGATGGATCCATGCCCAAGCCAGCACTCCAAGCGATTCATCTCTATCCGGTCAAGTCCATTGCGGGGTCCGGTCCCGGCGAGGCGGTTGTGGAGCCGTGGGGGCTCGCCGGGGACCGTCGCTGGATGCTGGTGGACGCCGGGCGCAAGCTGCTGACCCAACGGCCCCAGCCGAAGTTGGCGACGGCCCGTGCCGAGGAGCTCGCGGCGGGCGTCATCAGGCTGACCGCTCCCGGGATGCCGCCGCTGACGGTGGAGGTGCCCGAGCCCGGTGAGACGATTGCGGTCGAGCATTTCCAGGACAAGATCGAAGCGGTACCCGCGGGTCCCGCGGCGGCTGCCTGGTTCCGCGAATTTCTTGGCGTCGAGGCCGAATTGGTGCATCTCGACGCCCCGGAGATACGCCGGCCCATCGAGCCGGAGTACTCCGAGCCCGGTGACACGGTGACCTTCGCCGACGGCTACCCCCTGCTGCTGACGACCACCTCATCGCTGGATGCCCTCAACTCCCTCATCGCACAGGGCGACCACGCCGATGAGGGCCCGCTGCCCATGAACCGTTTCCGGCCCAATGTGGTCGTGGACGGCACCGCGCCCTGGGCGGAGGACGACTGGCGCACGGTGCGCATCGGCGAGGTGGTCTTCCAGGTGGCCAAACCCAGCGCACGCTGCGTGGTCACCACCACCGACCAGCACACCGCCGAGCGGGGAAAGGAGCCGCTGCGCACGTTCGCCCGGCATCGCCGCTTCGGTGACCGTCTGGTGTTCGGCCAGAATCTGATACCGCGCGGGGCCGGCACGATCCGGATAGGCGACCCGTTCGAGATACTCGACTGACGGGCGGACGCCGCCCCGCCCGGGGTGGCGCGAGGGGCGGCCGAGGCCATGGGGGGAGACCGAGAACTGCGTGTCCATGCCTGCGAGGGCGGCGCTCCGGCCGGACGCGGAGGGGCGGCGGGGCCGCTTGCGCGCGGTGCGCGGTGTCGACCCGGCCCGCCCGCACCACCGGCTCGGCGCCGACGAGATGCCGCAGCCGCCGGCGAGTGACGTGATACGGCCGTGGTGAGGCCAAAACCAGAGGTTCCGGCACCGGCGCCGGAGACCGGCCGCCGGCTGCTGCAGCGCCGCTTCACCGCCCGGCTGCTGCCCCAACTTCGGCTCCTGGTGGAGGAGTGCGCGGCCCGCGAGGGGCTGTGCGAGCCGCGACGCGGCGAGTTCGTGCTGGCCGTGGACGAAATAGCCGGAAACGCCGTGGAACATGCGGGCGGCGGCGGGCGGCTGGTGCTGCTGCGGGTCGGCGACGAGCTGGAGTGCCGGATCAGCGACGCCGGGCCCGGGTTCAGCGAGACGGTGATTCCCGAGCTGCTGCCGGGGCTCGACGGGGCCCCGAGAGGGCGCGGGCTGTGGCTGGCGCGGCTGGTGACGGACCGGTTCGCGGTCGCCTCCGGAACTGCCGTGGCCGGGGCGCCTGATGCGGACCGTGCGGGCGCCGTCGTGACAGTCGCCGTACGGCTTCGCTGACCCGTCGGGGCACCGCCCTCGCACCTGGCGTGATGTTGCTCTCTCTTCGCGGAACTCTGGCGTGAGCGGCGCCCTATGAGGTATTCACGGAGACGGAGAGGGGGAGCGACGATGCGGGCGATCAGAGGCGTATGGCGCTGGCGGCACAATCCGCTGCGGCGCCGGACCGACCGGCTCGAGGCCTGGGTGGCACTGACCGCCGCTCTCCTGATCGCCCTCGGCGCGACGACAGTGGGCTGGACCGCCGGTCAGGCCGCCGGCGGCGCGCTCCTGGGGACCGTACGAATACAGCACGAGCAGCGGCATCTGGTGTGGGCCACGGTCGACCGGCTGGTCTCCCGGGCCCCGCTCGACCCCGATCCGGAGACCTCCTCGCAGCGCGACGCCCACCGCCGGGTCATCGCCTGGTGGACGGCCTGGGACCGCAGCGAGCACCTCGGGCAGATCTCCACGCCGCGCCCCGTGGACCCCGGCGACCGCTTCCGGATCTGGACCGACGACCGCGGCCGGGTGGTACCGCGGCCGATGGACACGAGCACGGCACGTACACATGCGGTACTGGCCGGTCTGGGCACCGCGGCCGCCGTCGGCGGGCTGATCGAGGGCGGCCGCCGGCTGATCGTATGGCGGCTGATGGTCCATCGGTTCCGGCGCTGGGACCAGGCGTGGGAACGCGCGGGGCAGGACTGGGGACGGGCCGGCGCGGGCGGCTGACACCGGCCTCCGGTGAGGTGGCTGACCATGTCAACTGCCGCTCGCCGGGCGCGCTACGGTGGTGCAGCCAGCCTCTCGGCTGGGGCCTCGCAGACCCGAATGCGGACATCCGCGGACGGATGCTGCCTTGCCGACAACGGCCACACGAAGTGGGGGCACGACAGCGCCATGGCACAGGGCTCGGTCCAGGTGACGCACTCCGGAACGTCGCGTTGGCGGCGCCGCACAGGGGAGTACAGCACGCTCGCCGCCGCCCTGGAGGCTGCTGGGGACGGTGATGTGCTCACCGTCCCGGCCGGTACGTACCGGGAGAATCTGGTGCTGGCCCGCGCGATCACGCTGCGCGGCCCGGACGGTGCGCGCGGTTCGGTGCGGATCGCCCCGTCCGACGGCGTGGCGCTCACCATACGTGCCTCGGCCACGGTCCACGATCTGCATCTGGAGGCGACCGATTCCGCCTCCCCCGCGCTTCTGGTGGAGGACGGCGCCCCGGAGCTGTCCGGTCTGCGGGTGGTGACCCGGTCCGCGGCGGGCATCGAGGTACGCGGCAGCGCCCGCCCGACGGTCCGCCGGTGCACGGTCGACAACGCGGGCGGCGTGGGCATCAGCGTGCTGGACGGCGCCGGCGGCATCTTCGAGGAGTGCGAGGTGGTGGCCGCCGGGCAGGCCGGTGTCACGGTGCGCGGCGGGGCCCATCCGCGGCTGGAGAACTGCCGGATCCACCATGCCTCCGGCGCCGGTCTGGCGGTGAACGGCGAGGGCAGCGCGGTCGAGGCGGTCGGCTGCGAGATCTACGAGATCAAGGGCGCCGGCATCCAGGTCGCCGCGCGGGCCACCGGCCACCTCACCGACTGCACGGTGCACCGCACCTCGGCCGACGGCGTCACGCTGGACACCGACGCGGTCCTCACGCTCGCCGACTGCGACATCCACGACATCCCGGAGAACGCGATCGATCTGCGCTCGCGTTCGGTGCTGACGCTGACCCGCAGCACGGTGCGGCACTTCGGCCGTAACGGCCTGTCCGTATGGGACCCGGGCACCCGGGTGGACGCCAACCAGTGCGAGATCCACGACAGTACCGGCGACTACCCCGCGGTGTGGGTGAGCGACGGTGCGACCGCCGTACTGGACGCGACGCGGGTGCATGACGTCCCCGACGCGCTGTTCGTCCTGGACCGGGGCTCCCGCGCCGACGTCGTGGACAGCGATATCTCCCAGGTCCGCAACACCGCGGTGTCGGTGAGCGACGGGGCCACCGTTCAGCTGGACGACTGCCGGATCCGGGAGGCCGCGACCGGCGCCTGGTTCCGCGACCACGGCAGCGGCGGCACGCTCGCCAACTGCACCATCGACGGCGCGCAGACCGGCGTGATCGTCACCAAGGGCGCGGACCCCACCATCGAGGGCTGCACGGTCAGTTCACCGGCCGAGGCCGGGTTCTATGTCTCGGCGGAGGGCCGCGGCACCTTCAACAGCTGCCGGGTTACGGGGAGTTCGGGCTTCGGCTTCCATGTGATCGACGGCTGCCGTACGACGCTGACACGCTGCCGTACGGAGCGGTGTGCGCGCGGCGGCTACGAGTTCGCCGACGCGCCCGGGGACGGCAGCGGCGGCGGCCCGAGGGTCGAGGACTGCACCAGCGACGAGAGCCGGGCCGCCCAGGCTCCGGGCGGCGGAGCGGTGCCGGCGCCCGCGGTGCAGCCGGCGACGCAGACCGCCGGGCTGCTGGGCAATGTTCCCGCCGCCCCCGTCCTCCCCGCGCAGCGCACGTCGCCGGCCGCCGAGCCGCCGGTCGTCGCCGGCCGCCCCTCCGACGAGGTGCTGGGCGAGCTGGACACCCTCGTAGGGCTGGACAGCGTCAAGCGCGAGGTGCGCAGCCTGATCAACATGATCGAGGTGGGCCGTCGGCGCCAGGAGGCCGGGCTCAAGGCCGCGTCCGTGCGCCGCCATCTGGTGTTCACCGGCTCCCCCGGCACCGGCAAGACGACGGTGGCCCGGCTCTACGGCGAAATCCTGCACTCCCTGGGGGTGTTGCAGCGCGGCCATCTGATCGAGGTCTCCCGGGTGGACCTGGTGGGCGAGCACATCGGGTCGACGGCGATCCGTACCCAGGAGGCGTTCGACCGGGCGCGCGGCGGGGTGCTGTTCATCGACGAGGCGTACGCCCTCTCGCCCGAGGACTCCGGCCGGGACTTCGGCAAGGAGGCGATCGACACCCTGGTGAAGCTGATGGAGGACCACCGGGACGCGGTGGTGGTGATCGTGGCGGGCTACACCGCCGAGATGCAGCGCTTTTTGGCGGTCAACCCCGGTGTGGCGTCCCGCTTCTCACGCACCATCACCTTTGGCGACTACGCGCCGGAGGAACTGCTGCGGATCGTCGAGCAGCAGGGCGAGGAGCATGAGTACCGCCTCGCCGACGGGGCCGGCGAGGCGCTGCTGAAGTACTTCACGGCGCTGCCCAAGGGGCCGGCGTTCGGCAACGGCCGGACCGCGCGGCAGACGTTCGAGTCGATGGTCGAGCGGCACGCGGGCCGGGTCGCGCAGCTGGCCGACCCGAGTACCGACGACCTCACCCTGCTCTACGCGGAGGATCTGCCGGAGCTGCCCTGAGCCGACCGCGGCCGCGGCCGCGGGGACGGTACTTCCGGGCCCAGCCGGGCGATCAGCTCGGCGCGTACGGCGTCGAAGACCGGGTCGGCCTGATAGTCGCCATGGCCCAGGATCTGGGCGGGCAGCGGGTTCTGGAGCGTACGGCCGAAGGCGAGCGGGTCGCGCAGCGGTCCCTGGTCGACATTGCGGCCGTCGTCGGTGGTGAGCCGGATCGGGCCGCCGATGGGATCGGTGAAGCGCCACAGGTTGCGCCAGTCGTCCATCTCGCGGTGCAGTCCGGTGAGGACGGCCGGGCCGAAGTACGCCGGGAACCAGCGCCCGTAGAGCCGCTCCAGCGGACTGCCGTATGTCAGCAGGGCGACCCGGCTGCGGGTGACCAGATCCAGCTGCCAAACGGCGGCCGCGGCCAGCACACTGCCCTGGGAGTGGCCGGAGATCACCAGGCGGCCGTCGAACCGCTCGGTCCAGGTGGCCATCCGCCAGGTGAGGTCGGGCACCGCGCGCTCGGCGTAGCAGGGCGGCGCGAAGGGGTGCGCGGCGCGCGGCCAGAAGGTGCCGACGTCCCAGAGGATGCCGATGGTGCGGCGGGCGGAGTGGTCGCGGTAGGCGCGGCGGCCCATGGTGACCAGCAGTATGACGCCGGCGCTCATCAGCCAGGAGCCGAGGGACTCGGCGGTCTCGGCGGCGGCGTGCACGACGGGCGGCGCGCCTTCGGTGGCGCGGCCGGGCGCGAGGCCGGTGAGCCAGGCGCCGGCCACCGCGCCGGCGCCCAGGACGAGGGTGACGGCGGCGATGGCCGCCACCAGGACGGGTGCCGCGTCGGTCAGTCCGGCGCGGGCGATGGTCCCCGCGATCCGCTTCGTGCGGCGCTCGTCGGGGCGCTCCCGGGGGTCGTACAGGCCCGGGACGTTCTTGGCGACCTGGCCCCGGACGATCACCACGCGGACGGCGGCCAGCACGACCACGGCGGCGACCACGACCAGCAGGACCGGGATGACGGAGGCCTGCCAGGACAGCAGGACCGGCGGGCCCGCTATCGGGGCGCCCGCCTGGCCGGGGGTCGCATCGCCGTCCATCCAGTCGGCGAACCGCTGGGCCACTCCCCCGGTCAGCACGCCGCCGACCGCGCAGGACAGCAGGGCGACGGCGGGCCCGCCCATCCCGTTCAGGGCGCTGCGCGCCTCCTCCCTGGTGGCGCGCTGGAGGAACCAGGCGGTCACCGCCAGCGCGAGGACCACCAGGCTCTGGAAGACGGCGATCGCCCCGAAGGCGGATGCGCCGGGCAGCGGGCCGAAACTGCGGGATCCGGGGCGCGACCAGGCGGTGTGGACGGCGATGAGCGCCAGGACGCCGAGGGCGACGTACGGCAGCGCCCGTACGACGAGGCGGTCGGACTGGTCGTCGGGGGCGGCCTCGCTGCGGGCGGTGCGCCAGACGATCACCAGGGTGGTGGCGCCGAGCAGTGCGACCAGCGCCGTCAGCACCTGGCCGCTGACAGCGAGGGCGCTGCCGTCCGCGCCGTGCCGGTCGAGCTTGGCGGCGGCGATGCGCAGGGCGGCGGCGATGGTGAGCACGCCCGCCGTGGTGTGCGCCGCGCGCAGCCGGGCGACCAGCCGGCGGCCGTACCAGAAGCCGTGCAGGCTGAGCACGGTGCGCTGGTGGGGCGGGGTGCCGCGGGAGGTGCCGGGGTCGCGCGGCGGCGGGGAGGCGGATTCGTAGGCGCTCCAGGTGCGGTGCGAGAGCCACCACAGGAAGCCGATGACGAGCAGCGGCACCACGGAGGCGAGTGCGAGACGGCGGCCGGGGGCGCTCCACCAGCCGGAGGTGGCCGGGCTGAGGAAGCCCAGCCAGGATTTGCCGTCGACGCAGACGGTGGTGCCCGCGCACTGCCAGGCGGTGAGATCGAGGGCGACCTCGCAGGCGGCGGCGGCCAGGAGGACGGTGAGGGTGAGCGCCAGGATGCGGACGAGGACGTCGTAGATCCGCTGTGCCCTGTGCTCAGGTGGCGCGGCGGGGCGCATCCAGTGGGCGAGGTTGGCCACCATGAAGGGCAGCAGGATCAGCCACAGGGCGCGGGCGCTGTTGCCCGAGGTGAGGTTGGACCAGCAGTACGCCTCACGGACCGGCTCGCCGCGATAGGCGTCGGGGCGCGCTTCGGCGTCCGCGTCCTCGGTACGGCGATAGCAGGCGGCGGTGTCGTCGCCGGTGATGCGCTGGACGCGCGGGTCGCCGAGCATCTCCTCGGGTGTGGTGCCGCCGACGCCGTGCACCAACAGCTCCAGGGCGAGTTGCGGTGCGGCGGGCGGCGCGCCGAGCGGCGGCCCAACTTCCTTGATTTTCTTGCCATTCGGGTGGTCCTGCGGTGGTGTTTCCGCGATCTCCACTGTTTCCCCCGTTGTCAGTTGGCACCGCGCGGTCTCGTGCGGTGCGGTGCCGTGCTCTCAGGATTCTCTCTTTTCCGCGGGAGCGCATCCATCCACGTCGGGGGCTGTGGGGACGAGGCGGCGAGAGGGCGACGGGGAGCACCGCCGTCACCACCGGCAACCGCGGTCACAGCTGCCGCCGTCCCGGCCCGCATTGTCAGTGCCCCGTGCGAGGATGTGGGAAGAGTGATCGCAGGCGGCAGCAGGCGCAGAACGACCCGAGTGAGCTGGTCGGGCGGAAGGGACGGGCCGGGGTGAGTGACAACCAGAATCTCCTCGCGGAGCAGCGGCGTGCCCTGATTCTCGATGAGGTCAGACGGCGGGGCGGGGTGCGGGTCAATGAGCTCACCCGCAAGCTGAGCGTGTCGGACATGACGGTCCGCCGCGATCTGGACGCGCTCGCCCGCCAGGGCATGGTGGAGAAGGTGCACGGCGGCGCGGTGCCGGTCAGTGAGCCGAGTGCGCATGAGCCCGGTTTCGAGGCGAAGTCCGGGCTGGAGCTGAGCGCCAAGGAGGACATCGCCAAGGCCGCGGCGGAGATGGCGGCACCGGGCAGTGCGATCGCGCTGGCGGGCGGGACGACCGCGTTCGCGCTGGCGCAGCAGCTGCTCGAGGTGCCGGATCTGACGGTGGTGACGAATTCGGTGCGGGTGGCCGATGTGTTCTACAACGCCCAGCGGGCGGCGGCGAGCGGCGGCGCGGCACCGCGTGCGGGAACCGCGACGGTGGTGCTGACGGGCGGGGTGCGGACGCCGTCGGACACCCTGGTGGGGCCGGTGGCGGATGCCGCGATCCGGTCGCTGCACTTCGATGTGCTGTTCCTCGGGGTGCACGGCATATCGGTGGAGGCGGGGCTGTCCACGCCGAATCTGGCGGAGGCGGAGACCAACCGGCATTTCGTACGGTCCGCGCGGCGGGTGGTGGTGGTCGCCGACCACACCAAGTGGGGCACGGTCGGGCTGAGTTCGTTCGCGTCGCTGGAGCAGGTGGATGTGCTGGTGACGGATGCCGGGCTGTCCGCCGGGGCGCGTGCGGAGTTCGCGGAGCTGCCGCCGGAACTGCTGGTGGCGGGCGAGCAGCCGGCCGACGCGGAGTTCTGACAGCGCCGACGCAAAGTTCTGACAGCAGGACGCACGCACGGAAGGACACAGCCCCAGAAGGGCCCAGGGCGCAGAGGGGCCCAGGCGCAGAAGGACGCAGAAGTACGCAGGCGGCAGAAGGGCGCAGACATCTGACGGGGCGCCAGCTATGGTGTGCGACGCCGGGGACCGGACGCCCCCGGCCCGCCGACCGCCGGCCCGTCCCGTAGGGGGTGCTCGCCCATGGCACGCCGACTCCGCCCCGTCGAGCTCGACTTCGTCGAGTCCGCTCCGCTGCGGCTGGTGTTCGCCGCGGAGGTGGCCGCGCCACCGAAGGCGGTCTATGCCGCGCTGGCGGACGATGTGGCGGGGTGGTCGTGCTGGTTCACCGGCGTTTCACGGGCGGTGTCCACGGACGGCGGCAGGGGCCGGGAGGTGCGGCTGACGGGCGGCACGCGGTTCACCGAGACGGTGCTGGCAGCCGAGCCGGACGAGCATTACGCCTACCGGGTCGACACCACCAACACCCCTGCCTTGCGGGCCCTGTTGGAAGACTGGCGGCTGACGCCGGCGGGCGGCGGGACGCGGCTGCGGTGGACGTTCGCGGCCGACGGCCCGGCGCCGTTCCGCCTGGCGATGACGCTGGCCCGGCCGGGCCTCGGGCGCGCCTTCCGGGAGTCCGTACGGGCCCTGGACCGCCGGCTCGCCACGGCGTGAGACGAGCAGCCAGGCCGGCGCCCGGCCCGCCCGCCGATCCCACGCCCCCCGCTCAGGCCGGCCAGGAGCCGTCGGCCAGGAAGGTCTCGATGGTGCGCGCGTAGGGCGCGATGTCCAGGCCCTGAGCGGCCAGCCAGTCGTCGGAGTAGTACTTGTCGAGGTAGCGGTCGCCGGGGTCGCAGAGCAGGGTGACGACGGATCCCGTACGGCCCTCGGCGACCATCTCCGAGACGATCTTCAGGGAGCTCCACAGCCCGGTGCCGGTCGAACCGCCCGCCTTGCGGCCGATCGCCGTCTCCAGGGCGCGTACGGCGGCGACGCTGGCCGCATCCGGGACCTTCATCATCCGGTCTATGGCGCCGGGGACGAAGCTCGGCTCCATGCGCGGGCGGCCGATGCCCTCGATGCGGGAGGCGGTGGCGCAGTCGGTCTTCGCGTCGCCGGTGCGCCAGCCGTCGAAGAAACAGGAGTTCTCCGGGTCGGGGACGCAGATACGGGTGTCGTACTGCATGTAGTGGACGTAGCGGGCGATGGTCGCGGAGGTGCCGCCGGTGCCCGCCGTGGCCACGATCCAGGCGGGCTCGGGGTAGCGCTCCAGCCGCAGCTGCTGGTAGATCGACTCGGCGATGTTGTTGTTGCCGCGCCAGTCCGTGGCCCGTTCGGCGTAGGTGAACTGGTCCATGTAGTGGCCGCCGGACTCCTCGGCGAGCCGGGCGGAGACCTCGTAGACGGTCCGCGGGTCCTGGACCAGATGGCAGCTGCCGCCGTGGAACTCGATCAGCCGGGTCTTCTCCGGGCTGGTGGTGGCCGGCATCACCGCGATGAACGGCACGCCGATGAGGGAGGCGAAGTACGCCTCGGAGACGGCCGTGGAGCCGCTGGAGGACTCGATGACGGGCTTGCCGGGACGGATCCAGCCGTTGCACAGCCCGTAGAGGAACAGCGAGCGGGCCAGCCGGTGCTTGAGGCTGCCGGTGGGGTGCGTCGACTCGTCCTTGAGATAGAGGTCGATGCCCCATTTCTCGGGCAGCGGGAAGCGCAGGAGATGGGTGTCGGCGGTGCGGTTGGCGTCCGCCTGGACCTTGCGGACGGCCTCTTTCAGCCAGTCGCGGTAGTCCGGATCCGTGCGGTCGACGTCAATGGTCGCTATCGGGGCCGCGGCCGCCATGCCGCGGTCCGGCTGGTTCTGCGGTTGCTGTGCGGTGGTCACCGGCGCACTCCTCAGGGGTTGTGACGCCCGCGCACAACGCCGGGCCACTTCCGACTATAGCCACCCGCCGCACGCTTCTCACCTGCATAAACATCCCTTTGAGAGACCCCAAGGAGGGCCTGGGAGACGGCCGTTGCGGACCGCCCGCGACCAGGGGCACTGGTGTACGGGGCACGGTCCGGGCAAACTTCCCTCAAGGGGCGGTGAAGGGCACCTGCCCGAGGTACCGAGGAGGTGGTGGCCATGGCGGAGCCGGAATTCAACGCGACCGGCGTACGGATCGAGCGGTGGCTGCGGTCCCTGACCCGCGCCGGACAGATCGTGATCAGAGACGGCCGGCTGGCGCTGCTGACCAGCTACGGCACGGAGATCGACAGCGCCCCGCTGCAGGCCGTACAGGCCCATAAACCGCTGTTCGCGGCGCGGGACCGGGCGCTCGCCACCCTCAACGGACACCGCTATTCACTCACCCTCGGGGCACCGGAGCGCTTCCTGAAGGCCGTACAGGCCGCACGTTCACCACGCACCTGACCGGCCGAGACGGCCAAGGGGGTGCGGTTGCGGGACCGCACCGGCTGCCCGACCCTGGGACTCGTATCACTGAGGGTTCACCAGCGGTGACGCTGTGGTGCAGCCGGCATCGCTGGATCCGATCTTCGCCCCTGCCGTCTTCAGGGGCGCCCGGCCTCATCAGGGAGTCGTGGTCGTGATCAGGCAGCCCAGCAGGCACTGCACGGTGGAGCTCCAAGCCCTTCCGGCCCGTATCGGACACGTGCGCAGGATCGTCTCGGCGCAATTGCGCTACTGGCATCTGGACGCCTTGATAGATCCGGCGGCGCTGGGGGTGACGGAACTGCTCGCCAATGTCCACCGGCACGCCGGACCGAGCAAGCAGTGCACGGTCGAACTGTACGCACTGCTCGATCAGTTGACGGTCTCGGTGCATGACCTCGATCCGCGGCTGCCGCGGATCCGGGCCGCCGATTCCTGGGAGACCTGCGGCCGCGGCCTGGCGCTGATCGCGGCGCTCAGCGGGAGCTGGGGGATGCAGCCGGACACGGACGGCAAGGGGAAGGTCGTCTGGTTCACCCTCCCCGCCCCGGCCGCCGCTCACGAGGAGGCCGCCACGCCGTCCGCGCGCTGGGAGCCCGTACCGCCGGCTCCCGCCGCCACGGCCGGAGCCCCGGCCGACACCGGCCCCCGGACTGGGGGCACGAAGGTCGGCTGAGCGGCGCGAGGCCGGCCGCGGTCATCGCCGAGTGGCGCTCATGCCGCGCCTCCCTTGGGGCCGGTACCGAAGTGCTCCTCCAGGACGGACTGCCGGCGCCAGTACTCCTCCTCGTCGATCTCACCGGCCGCGAAGCGGCGGCCCAGTACGGCGAGGGGCGAGGGCGCGTCGGTACGGGCGGTGGACTGCGGGCCACGGAAGGGCCGGCCCGGTCCGCCGTGCCGCCACACGGTGCGGCGCAGCAGGGTCACCACGCCGAGGACGACCAGCGCCCAGATGACCGGAACAAAGAGGATCCAGGGGCCGGGGCCACCTCCGGACCAGGGGTTCGCCAACTCGAACACGGTACTCAGCTCCTTGGTGGGACGGGTTGTCGATGTCTCCCTCGAGGCTCGCCTCTCGAGCGCCGCGAATCGTCGTACGGCCAGCGGCTTTGCGTGTACGACGGGGGAAGTACGCGGGGCGCGCGGCACTCCTCCGGTCATCCGTGACAACCCGTGCGCAACGACCCTTCCGCGACGGTCCATCCATGGCGGCCACCCTCGATCACTCTTGCTTCTGTAACTACTAGTATGTACAGTACGATCATGAGCAGCACTCAGGAACGACACCCCGGCACCCGGGAACGACTGGTCCGCAGCACCCAGGAGCTCCTGTGGGAGCGCGGCTACGTCGGCACCAGCCCCAAGGCGATCCTGGAGCGCGCGGAGGTCGGCCAGGGCAGCATGTACCACCACTTCGCGGGCAAGTCCGAGCTGGCGCTGGCGGCGATCCGGCGCACCGCGGAGGGCATGCGGGAGACCGCCCAGGAGTGCCTGGCCGGGCCGGGTACGGCCTACGACCGGGTCGCGGCCTATCTGCAGCGCGAGCGGCAGGTGCTGCGCGGCTGCCCGATCGGCCGGATGACGCAGGACCGCGATGTGGTGCAGGACCCGGAGCTGCGGCGGCCGCTGGACGAGATGTTCGGCTGGCTGCAGGACCGCATCGCCGAGGTGCTCGCCGACGGACAGCGGCGCGGCGAGCTGGCCGCCGGTCTGGATCCGGCGGCAACGGCGTCGACCGTCGCGGCCGTTGTCCAGGGCGGATACGTCCTCGCGCGGGCCGCCGATGACAGCGCACCGTTCGACGCGGCCGTACGCGGCGTGCTGTCGCTGCTCGCGGCACAGGTCACGTCCGCCACGGCCGCCACCACCGACCACTAGGAGTTCGCGCCCCATGGAGATCACCCGACAGCGCCCCGCCAGTCGGCAAGGCCCCGCCGAGCACTTCACCGGCAGCGTCTGGCTGGACGAGATCGCCGCCCCGCCGGCGCCCTCTCGCCTGCGGATGTTCAGCGTCCACTTCGCGCCCGGCGCCCACACCGCCTGGCACACCCATCCGCACGGCCAGGTTCTGCATGTCACCGAGGGCGCCGGCCTGGTGCAGCGCGCGGGCGGCCCCGTCGAGCCGATCCGCGCCGGGGACACCGTCTGGATCGCGCCGGGCGAACGGCACTGGCACGGCGCGGCGCCGGGCACCTTCATGACTCATCTGGCAGCCGTCGAGGCCGCCGCCGACGGCACCACCGCCGAATGGGCGGAACACGTCGGCGCGCAGGAGTACCCGAGCGCGTAACCGCCCACGCCAGGCCCGCCCCTCCCCCGTTTGGAGCCACCATGCCCGCCCTGCAGGCCATGCAGTACGCGATCACTCTCCCCGCCGACTACGACATGCAGATCATCCGAAACCGCGTGAAGACCAAGGGCCATCTCCTGGACGGCCTCCCGGGGCTCGGCCTCAAGGCGTACGGCATCCGCGAGCGCGGGGTCGGCGGATCGCCGGTCAACCAGTACGCGCCGTTCTATCTCTGGGCCGACCCGGAGGCCATGAACCGCTTCCTTCTCGGCGACGGATTCCGCGGGGTGATCCGCGACTTCGGGCGGCCGGTGATCCAGCACTGGCAGGGGCTGTTCCATCGGGCGGGCCCGGCTGCCGGCCGCCTCCCGGGCGCCTTCTCGCGGCGGACCGAGGCGGTGCCCGAGGGTGCCGATCCAGCGACCGTCATCGCGAACGCGCTGGCCGACCACGAGGAGTTGGCAGGTACGGAGGGCGTGTACGCCACGTCTCTGGCGCTCGACCCCCGCCACTGGGAGCTGGTCCACTTCACCCTCTGGGCGGACGCCGTGCCCAAGGGCGCGGGCGACCGCTATCAGGTGCTGCATCTGTCCGCGCCGGGCATCGGCGAGCTGGGGGCGGGTCGGCAGTGGTGAGCACTTCCGCGGTGGGCCGGCCCGCCGGTCCCGCCATCCGTACGGTCCTCGGCGATATCGCCCCCGCCGACCTCGGCGTCTGCGACGCCCATGACCACCTCTTCCTGCGCAGCCCGCTGCTGCCGGGCCAGGAGCTGGACGACGCCGGGGCCGCGGCCGCCGAGCTGCAGGCCTTTCGCGCGGCGGGCGGCGCGGCGGTGATCCAGTGGACGCCGTACGGCATGGGCCGGGGCGCCGCCGAACTGCCGCGGCTGGCAAGGGAGTCGGGGGTCCGGATCGTCGCCGCCACCGGCCTGCACCAGGCGGCGAACTATGCGCCCGAGGTGCTGGAGCGGGTCCGGGCCGATCTTGCCGGAGTGTTTGTCGCCGAGCTGACCGAGGGGATCGGCGACACCGGTGTCCGAGCCGGGATGATCAAGGTGGCCGGGGGCTTCCACGGCCTGGACCGGCACGCCCGGTACACCATGGCCGCGGCCGCCGAGGCCCAGCGCGCCACCGGAGCGGCCATCGGCATCCACCTGGAGCTGGGCACCGGTGCGCTGGACGTACTCGATCTGCTCTGCGGCGAGTTGGGGGTCGCGCCGGACCGGGTGATCCTCGGCCATCTCAACCGCGCGCCCGACCTCGCCGCGCACCGGATGGCCGCCGACGCGGGAGCCTATCTGGCCTTTGACGGGCCGTCACGAGCGCATCACGCGACGGACTGGCGGCTGCCCGATGCGCTGGCCGCACTCGCCGACGCGGGCTTCGGCGACCGGATTCTGCTCGGCGGCGACACCACGACGGCCGGCGCCCGGTCGGTCAACGGCGGCCCCGGCATGCCGTATCTGCTGCGCCGCCACCGGGAACGGCTCGAACTCGCCCTGGGTAGCGCCCTGGTGACGCAGTTCCTGACGGCCAACCCTGCCCGCGCCTTCGCCGCCGACTGGGCAGGCACGGCAGGCCGGCCGCCTACAGGGTGACGGAGATCCCCACATGCGGCCGCTTCCCCCGGCGCAGGAGCGCGCCACCGGTGTCCATCAACCGGAACCGCAGACCGTATTTGCCCGCCATCGCCTTGCGCACCCGCAGGAGTCCCCCGGCACCCTCCAGGAGCCGGGCGGTGCCCTCGACGGTCGCCGCGCCCTCGGTGAGGCGGCCGCGCACATCGCACGGGGTGAGCGTCACCCGCGAGTCGTTGCGCAGCCGCTTCACCTTCCAGCTGTCGTCCCGGGTCCACACCAGGAGTTCGTCCCCCTCGGCCACCGCCCATACGGGGGTGGCCACCGGGGTGCCGTTCTTGCGGTGCGTGACGAGGCTGACGTACGGGCTGCGGGCGAGCGGTTCGGGAATCATGGCCGCAGCCTAGAGCTGTTCCCGGAGCGGCGGCCGGTCGGCCCTAGGGGGTGGGCGAACAGATCCCGTAGGGGTCGTGAGCGCCCCCTGCGGGGCCACAACGCGGCGGGGCCGGGGGGTATTCCCGTCGCTCACCACGTGAGCGACGGGAATACCGCCTAGCGCTCGATGACCACCAGGGGGTCGTCCAGCACCGGCTGCCAGGCCAGTTCCGCCGCGCCGACGAGGCTGTTGTGGTCGAGGCTGCACGGGAGGATCGGCACGCCCCCGCTGCGGCCCCACAGGCTGCGGTCGGCGACCACCGCGCGCAGCCGCTCCGGGTCGGCCTCCAACAGGGCGCGGTGCAGGCCGCCGAGGATGATGCGGTCGGGGTTGAGGATGTTGACCAGTCCGGCGATGCCCAGGCCGAGGCGGTCGATGAGAAGGTCGGCCGCGGCGCGCACACCCGGGTCGGCGTAGTCGTTCCGTAGCAGGTCGGCGGCCTGCTGGAGCAGGGAGACCTCGGGGCCCGGTTCGCGGCCGGCGGCGCCGAGGAAGGCGAGCGGGTCCGCCTCGACGTCCAGACAGCCGCGGCTGCCGCAGTGGCAGGGCGCGCCCTCGGGGTTGACGGTCAGATGGCCCACCTCCAGTGCCAGGCCCGAACTTCCGCTGTGCAGGCGGCCGTCGAGCACCAGGGCCCCGCCGACGCCCCGGTGGCCGGAGGCCACACAGAGCAGGTCGCGGGCGCCGCGGCCGGCGCCGTGGCGGTGTTCGGCGAGTGCCCCCAGGTTGACGTCGTTGCCGGTGAAGCCGATCGCTTCGGTGACTCCGGGGATGCCGGCGTCGGCGAGTGCGCGCAGGAAGAGTTCGCGTACGGGGGCGCCCGAGGGCCAGGCGAGGTGCAGGGGGTTGAGGGCCTCGCCGTCCGGCTCCGCCACGGCGGAGGGCACCGCGAGGCCCGCGCCCAGGCAGCGGCGGCCGGTTTCGCGCAGCAGGGCGGAGCCGGCCGCTACGGCGTCCGCGAGGACATGCGCCGGGTCGGCGGGGATGGTGCCGCAGCCGCTGGTGGTCGCCACGATGCGGCCGCCGAGGCCGACCAGGGCGACGCGGTAGCCGTCGGCGTGGATCTGCGCGGCGAGCACGACCGGGCCGCGCTCGTCGACGAACAGCCGGTGGGAGGGGCGCCCCTGGGATCCGGCGGAGGCGGTCGGCCGGGAGTCGACGGTGATCAGGCCGAGCGCTTCGAGCTCGGCGGCCACCGCGCCCGCGGTTGCGCGGGTCACGCCGAGTTCCGAGGTCAGGACGGCGCGGGTGGGTGCGCGTCCGGTGTGTACGAGCTCCAGTGCGGGTCCGAGGGCGCCACGGCCCCGCTCCAGCCTGGTTGTCCGAGTCTGGGTCACACCCCTATTCTGGCTTTGTGCCGACGCTAAACAAAATACGGACGGCCCTCTCGGGGACCGTGACCCGTAAGACGCGCCCCACCCCCCACTCTCCCACCGACCCGCGGCTGGTCCGGCTCCGCATCGCGATCACCGCGTTCTTCGCCATGGACGGCTTTCTCTTCGCCGGCTGGGTCGTCCGCATCCCCGCGATCAAGGCGCAGACCGGCGCCGGTGCGGGCGCCCTCGGGCTGGCCCTGCTCGGCGTGTCGGCGGGCGCCGTGGCCTTCATGATGATCACCGGACGGCTGTGCCGCCGGTTCGGCAGTCATCCCGTGACGGTCGCCTCCGCAGTCGCGATGGCGCTGAGCATCGTGCTGCCGCCGCTCACCCACTCGGCGACCGCGCTGGGCCTGGTCCTGCTGGTCTTCGGCGCGGCGTACGGCTCGCTCAATGTCGCCATGAACAGTGCCGCCGTCGACCTGATCGGCGCGCTGCGGCGCCCGGTGATGCCGAGCTTCCACGCCGCCTTCAGCCTCGGCGGGATGGTCGGGGCGGGGCTCGGCGGGCTGATCGCCGGCGGCCTGTCCCCCACCGTTCACCTGGTGCTGCTCGCCGTGACCGGCCTGCTGGTGGCGGCCGCCGCGGGACGCTCGCTGCTCGCGCACCCACAGCCCGTCGTACCGGAGCGGCTGCCCGCCTCCGGGCGCCGCGAACCGCAGGACGGGCAGCGCCGCCGCGGCCGCTCGGGCCGCTCGGGCCGCTCGGTCTTTGTCTTCGGCCTCATCGCGCTGTGCACCGCGTACGGCGAGGGCGCGATGGCCGACTGGGGCGCGCTGCACCTCTCCCAGGACCTGGCCGCGGGCCCCGGCCTCGCCGCCGCCGGATACGCGGTCTTCGCGCTGGCAATGACCGCCGGGCGGCTGTCGGGCACCACCGTGGTGCAGCGCTTCGGACCGGCCCGCGCCCTGGTCACCGGCGGGACGACGGCGACCGCAGGCATGCTGCTCGGCGCGCTGGCACCCACCGCGTGGGCGGCCTGCCTCGGCTTCGCGGTCGCGGGCCTCGGGCTCGCCAACATCTTCCCGATCGCCATCGCCCGTGCCGGCGAGGCCGGCGGTCCGGGCGGTGTCGCCGCGGCCTCCACCATCGGCTACGGCGGCATGCTGCTCGGCCCGCCCGCGATCGGCTTCCTGGCCGAGGCGTTCACCCTGCCCCTCGCGCTGACCACGGTCGCCCTGCTCGCGGCCGTCGCGGTGGTCATCGCGTACGGTACGCGCGGGGCGCACCACGCCGGGCGGGTGTGAGGCACGGAGCGCGGTTCACGGGCGGGGCCTCGGGTACGCGTTGCTCGGGCAGCACCGCCGGCCGACGGATGGGGGATCAGGATCGGCATGGACGACGCGGACGACATGAATGGCACGGGCCGCACGGGTGGCACCGACGGCACCGACGGCACGGGCAACGGCAACGGCGGGCCGGATCAACCGGCCCGGTCACCGCGGCCGCAACGGCTGCGCACGCTCGCGCGCCTGGCCTTCGGCAACCCCGTATCGCTCGGCTATCTGACCCTGGTGGTCGCCGCCGTCCTGTTCGCGGTGATCGACGGACTGGCCGTGCCGCACCCCGACGCCTCGTTCTCCGGCGTCTGGGCGCTGCTGCTCACCGCCCCGACGGTCTTCCCGCTGTGGCTCGCGGGGGACGCGCTCTGGGGTGAATTCGGCGCGCCGGACGGGTACTTGATGGCCGCGACCGCCGTCGCCGCCCTCGTCAACGCGCTGCTCCTGGGGATCTTCCACCGTGCGCTGGGCGGCGGCCGGCGGGGACCGCGGCGAGCCGTTGTCAGAGGCGGCTGGCACACTCGTGGGCATGGAGATCACTGAGTTCGTCGAAACGCTGCGGCTGGACGGAGGACTGCTGGCCGACGCGGCGGAGGTGGCCGGGCCGAACGCCCCGGTTCCGTCCTGTGGCGAGTGGCAGATACGGGATCTGGTCACCCATGTCGGGCGGGTGCACCGCTGGGCCGCGGAGTATGTGACACACCCCGTCGAGCAGCGCGGCGGCGGTCCCGCCCCGGCTCCGGAGCTTGCCGACGACGAGCTGGTGCCCTGGCTGCGCGAAGGCCATCACCGCCTGGTGGTGGCCCTGCACACCGCCCCGAAGGACGTGCAGACCTGGTCGTTCCTGCCCGCGCCGTCCCCGCTGGCGTTCTGGGCGCGGCGGCAGGCCCATGAGACGTCTGTGCACCGCGTGGACGCCCAGCAGGCCGCGCGCAGCGCGCTCACGCCCCTCCCGTCCGCCTTCGCCGCCGACGGCATCGACGAACTCCTCGTTATCCACTCCATGGACCGCAGCCGGCTGCGTACGGACGTGCCGAGGACCTTGCGGGTGCGCGCGACGGACACGGCCGACGCGGACTGGACCGTGCATCTCTCCGACGCGCCGCCGCGCACCGTCCGTACGTCCGGACCGGCCCCCGAGGCCGCGCGGCGCGAGCCCGAGGCCCCGGCGGACTGCACGCTCGAGGGGCCCGCCGAGGCGCTCTATCTCGCGCTGTGGAACCGCCTGCCGTGGGACGGCTTGAAGGTCAGCGGCGACGATGCGCTGATACAGCTGTGGCGGGAGCGGGGCGGCATCTGAGCTCCGGGGCGCCGCGTGGGGACCTGAGTGAGGTGCGCAGGGGGATGGCGCAGCCGACGACGAAGAGCCCGAAGAGTGTGATGGGCAGCAGGCCGACCGGCCGCAGCAGCATCGACGGATCCCGTTGCAGTTGCGGCCAGTTGGCGGTCCAGTTCGCCAGGACGTCCAGCGTCATCACCCCGGCCGCCAGCCGCACACCCAGCGGCCGGGCGGCCACCACCAGCACCGCGGCAAGCGGATCGAGGACCACCAAAGCGACGAAGAACGCCTGGAGTGCCGGCGGCCCGAACGCCGCATAGGTGTGGATCCCGCCCCGCACGAGATCGAGCAGGTGCGCGCCGGTCCCTTCGAGAAACCCGACCACGTACACCGCGCCGGCCCACCGCGCCCACCCCGGCTGCCCGCCCCATCGTCCCCACCCGCGCACTCCCATCCGGCCAGGCTATCCGCGGCACCGTCGTGCACGAGCGGCCCGAAGCGCCCCCGCCCCTGGCAGACTTGCGGCATGTCCCCCACGCGCACCCGGGCCGAACGCGACGCCATCACCGTCGAGATCACCTTCGCGCTGGTCAGCGGCGTGTTCGTCGCCGTCATCGGCTTTCTGGCGATGGGCAGCGCGGTCCTGTGGGCCCCGCTGCCCCGGTCCTGGGCGGGCCCGTGGCTGACGGTGAGCGGCGCCGTCGGGGCGGTGCTCTTCGCCGTCTGGGTGGTACGGGTGCTGCGGCGCGCTCAACCCAGCCAGCCGGGGCGGACCAGCCCCGACTCGTAGGCCAGCACGACCAGTTGGGCACGGTCCCGGGCGCCCAGTTTGACCATGGTGCGGCTGACATGGGTCTTGGCGGTCAGCGGGCTGACGACCAGGCGGCGGGCGATCTCCTCGTTGGAGAGGCCGATGCCGACCAGCGCCATCACCTCGCGTTCCCGCTCGGTCAGTTCGGACAGCGCGCCGGCCACGGCCGGTTCCTTGGAGCGGGCCGCGAATTCGGCGATGAGGCGGCGGGTGACGCCGGGCGAGAGGAGCGCGTCGCCGTCGACGACCGCGCGCACGGCCCGGAGCAGCTCCTCCGGTTCGGTGTCCTTGACGAGGAAGCCGGAGGCGCCGGAGCGGATCGCCTCGAAGACGTACTCGTCCAGCTCGAAGGTGGTCAGCATGACCACCTTGACGCCGGACAGCTGCGGGTCCTCGGTGATCCTGCGGGTCGCCACCAGACCGTCCAGGACGGGCATCCGGATGTCCATCAGCACCACGTCCGGGCGGTGTTCGCGCACCGCGGCCAGCGCTTCGCGCCCATCGGACGCCTCGGCGGCCACCCGGATGTCGGGCTGGGCATCCAGCAGCGCCTTGAACCCCGCCCGTACCAGCAGCTGATCGTCGGCGAGCAGTACCCGGATCACGACTCCTCCTCGGCGGCAGCCGGGGTCACCGTATCCGTACCCGGGACGCGGTCCGCCGGCCCGGCCAGCGGGATGTGCGCCCGGACCCGGAAGCCGCCGTCCGCGTGCGGGCCCGCCGCTACGGTGCCGCCGAGGGCCGCGGCCCGCTCCCGCATCCCGACCAGGCCGTTGCCGCCGCCGGCCGGCTCCCCCGCGGCGGCGGTCGCCGGCCCGTCGTCGTCGACCTGGATGTCGAGCGCGCCGGGGGTGTGCCGGAGCAGGACGCGGGCGGTGCGCGAGCCGGAGTGGCGGACGATGTTGGTGAGCGCCTCCTGGACGATGCGGAAGGCGGCGAGGTCGGTGCCGGGCGGCAGCGCGGCGCGGGCGCCCTCGGCGGTGACGTCCACGGCGAGCCCCGCGCCCCTGGCCTGTTCGGTGAGTTCGGGCAGCCGGTCCAGTCCCGGGGCCGGGGAGCGCGGGGCGTCCCCACGCGTGCGCAGGGTGTCCAGGACCTGACGCACCTCGCCGAGCGCTTCCTTGCTCGCGGCCTTGATGGTGGTCAGCGCTGTCCGGGCCTGCTCGGGGTCGCTGTCCAGCAGCGCCAGGCCCACGCCCGCCTGGACGTTGATGACGGAGATGCTGTGCGCGAGGACGTCGTGCAGCTCACGGGCGATCCGCAGCCGCTCCTCGTCCACCCTGCGCCGCTCGGCGGCGGCCCGCTCGGCGCGGACCCTGGCGAGCTGTTCCCGCCGCACCCGCACCAGCTCCGATACGGCGACGACGGCCACCACCCAGACGGCGATGAACAGCGTGTCCCCCCAACCGGTGGGCCCCGTGTGCGGCGGCAGCCACCGGTAGAGCCAGTGGCCGACGAGGACTTGACTCACCCACAGACCGCCGAGCGCGCACCAGGCGAAAGCGCGGTGCCCGGCGAGGATCGCCGCGAAGGCGCCCAGCGCGAGGGTGAGATAGATCGGCCCGTACGGGTATCCGGCCGCGAAGTAGACCGCCGCGGAGGCGGATGTGCCGACGGCGACCGTACGCGGATAGCGGTGCCGGAAGAGCAGCAGAGCGCCGCCGAAGACCAGCAGCGCCCGTGCGAAGGTGTCCAGCGGCACGCGTCCGGCCTGATTGTGCGCCGCGAAGCCGGAGCCGACCGTGACGAAGACCGTCACCGCGACCGTCGAGACCCAGGGCAGCCGCATGCCCGCCCAGCTCCTCGGCTCCGCGCGCACGGGCGACAGCCACCGCTTCCACACCGGCCCCAGGCAGCGCCGCGCCCACGGCGGCCGTGCGTTCTCCATGCCCGTAACGCTAGACCGCTGCCCGGCCCGGCGGCGTCCGCCAGGGGCAGTGACCGGCACTACTCCCGCGGGAGTAGCGGGCGACGAGGACAGGCCCTAGCGGGGGGTGGTGAGGCCGACGCTGCGGGCCAGCTGGAGGACCGACTGCTCGAAGAATTCGGTACGAGCCTCGATCACCCGGTTGAACTGGCCGAAGACCTCAAAACTCACCAGGCCGAAGAGCTGCGCCCAGGCACCGACGAGTCGTGCCAGCACCGCGCCCGGCAGCTCCACGCCGAGCTCCGCGCCGAGGGTGAGCGCATCGCCCACCACCGCGTCGGGCAGCGGTTCGGCGGGCTCCTTGAGCGCACCGGCGGCGTGCGCCTCGCGGACCACGCCGATCAGCGCCAGCCCGACCCGGGCGGCGGGCTGCGCGGTGGTGCGGGGGGCGGTGTAGCCGGGCACGGGCGAACCGTAGATCAGCGCGTACTCGTGCGGGTGGGCCAGCGCCCAGCTGCGTACGGCGGCGCAGACGGCGCTCCAGCGGGCGACGGGGCGCTTGGCGTCGGCGCCGGTCAGGGCGTCGCGGGCGCTTTCCGCCGCCTCGCCGACGGCGTTGTAGGCGTCGACGATCAGCGCGGTCAGCAGGTCGTCGCGGCTGGGGAAGTAGCGGTAGAGCGCCGAGGAGACCATGCCGAGTTCGCGGGCCACGGCGCGCAGCGAGAGCTTGGCGGCGCCCTCGGCGGCGAGCTGTCTGCGGGCCTCGTCCTTGATGGCCGCGGTGATTTCACTGCGGGCCCGTTCCCTGGCTCCTCGGATCGCTGTCATGAGGGCAGTCTGCCACCTTCTGGAGCAGTGCACCAAAGCAAGAGCAGTAGTTGGGGATGCGAGCAGTGCACTTAAAAGGGGCCGCCGCTCACAAAAGAGAGCAGTGCTCTTGCGCGTCACTGGGCGCGCGTGCACACTACTCACAAGCGAGAGCACTGCTCTCGAATCAGAGAGGCGCTCACGGCAGACTCCTCAGCCGGCGCCGCCACGCGACCACCGGAGGCCGTCCCCATGTCCCACTACCTCAAGCCCGGCCGCTTCGGCGTCCGCCTCAACGGCCTCATCGGCTGGCTCGCCCGTCGCGGCATCAGCCTCGCCGGCTCGGCCGACCTCGCCGTCCGCGGCCGCAAGAGCGGCGAATGGCGGCGCGTCCCGGTGAACCCGATGACGTACGAGGACGGGCGCTACCTCGTCTCGGCGCGCGGCAATGCCGAGTGGGTGCGCAATATGCGCGCGGCGGGCGGCGGCGAACTGCGCGTCGGCCGCCGTACCCGCTCGTTCACCGCCGTCGAGCTGCCGCCCGCCGAGACCCCGGCGCTGCTGCGCGCCTATCTCCGGCGCTGGGGCTGGGAGGTGAAGTCCTACTTCGGGGAGATCACCGCGGACTCCAGCGACGACGAGCTGCTGGCGGCGGCCGGGCGCCACCCCGTCTTCCGCATCACCGAATCCTGAGCACGGCCCGAACGCGGCGGGGGCGTCCGCAGCGGCCCGCCCACAGCAGGCCGCCCACGGCGGACCCCACCAGGCAGACCCGGCCCCGGGCCGGCCCCGCCGCGGCACCCCTCACCCGCGATCGAACGCGTCCAGCGCCCGCCGCGCCATCGGATGCGTACGGACCAGCTCCCCCAGCGTCGTCGTCCCGCGAGTGATCTTCGCGAACGCATTCCAGGCCGGCCGGAAGCCCGTGATCACCGCATGGAGCACGCCCGGACGGCGCGCGAAGAGGCCGAGCATCCGCCGCCCCACGGCCATCTCCACACCCAGCCCCGCCTTGATGGCGAAGGCGTAATTGAGGGCCTGCCGGCGGGCGTCCACCGCGTCGTGGGCCTCCGACACCCGCACCGCCCACTCCCCGGCGAGCCGGCCCGAGCGCAGCGCGAAGGAGATGCCTTCGCGGGTCCACGGCTCGAGCAGGCCCGCCGCGTCACCGCACACCAGCACCCGGCCGCGGGAGAGCGGCGAGTCATCGGCACGGCAGCGCGTCAGATGCCCCGACGAGATGCTCGGCTCGAAGCCCGCCAGCCCCAGGCGGCCGATGAAGTCCTCCAGATAGCGCTTGGTCGCCGCGCCCTCGCCGCGCGCGGAGATCACGCCGACGGTGAGGGTGTCGCCCTTGGGAAAGACCCAGCCGTAGCTGCCGGGCATCGGGCCCCAGTCGATGAGCACCCGGCCCGCCCAGTCCTCGGCGACCGTCTCCGGCACCGGAATCTCCGACTCCAGCCCCAGGTCGACCTGCTCCATCTTCACTCCGACATGCGCTCCTATCCGGCCCGCGCTGCCGTCGGCGCCGACCACCGCCCGCGCCAGCACCACCTCGCCGTCGCCCAGCACCACCGCGACGGTCCGGCGGTCGGGGACGTCGGCGCCGTGCTGTTCCACCCGGGCGACCGTGACGCCCGTACGGACCCGGGCGCCCGCGTCCTTGGCCGACTCGACCAGCCCGGCGTCGAACTCCGGGCGGTTGATGAGCCCGAAGAGCATGTGCTTGGAGCGGCGGGTGCGGGTCATCTTGCCGTTCATCGAGAACGTCACCGCATGCACGCGGTCGCGCAGCGGCAGCTCGAAGCCGGGCGGCAGGGAGTCCCGCGAGGGGCCGATGATGCCGCCGCCACAGGTTTTGTACCGCGGCAGTTCCGCCTTCTCCAGGAGCAGCACTTGGCGTCCTGTACAGGCCGCGGCATGCGCGGCCGCGGCTCCCGCGGGCCCCGCGCCCACCACCACGACGTCCCACACCTGCTGGTTGTCCTCGGCTGCGTGCTCGCTGCTCACCTGTGCGTTCGCTCCCGTTCGATGCATGGTTGCGGTCCCGCCCGCATCCTACGGGCCGGTGTTTCGCGAACCGCCTGTGGGAAGATCGGGAGCACTCATCCCCGTACGTCCGGCCCGTCCGGCCCGTCCGGCCCGTCCGGCTCACGAGGTCGGACGTCCTACGTACGCAACGTCGCGCCCACAAGGAGCGTTCCATGTCTGACAGGTCCGGCAGCCCGCTTGCGCACACCGTCGCAGCGCTGCAGCCCCGTGCGCTCACCGAGCTGGCCGAGCTGGTGGCGTTCAAGTCGGTGGCCGATCCGGCGCAGTTCCCCAGGAGCGAGTGCGAGGCGGCCGCCAACTGGATCGTCGATGCGCTGCGGGCGGACGGGTTCCAGGATGTGACGCTGCTGGACACTCCGGACGGCACCCGGTCCGTGTACGGCTTCCTGCCCGGCCCGGCCGGTGCCCCGACGGTGCTGCTGTACGCGCACTACGACGTGCAGCCGCCGCTGGACGAGGCCGCCTGGCTCTCGCCGCCGTTCGAGCTGACCGAGCGCGACGGCCGCTGGTACGGGCGCGGCGCCGCCGACTGCAAGGGCGGCCTGATCATGCATCTGACGGCGCTGCGCGCGCTGAAGGAGCACGGCGGCATACCGGTCAACGTCAAGGTGATCGTGGAGGGTTCGGAGGAGCAGGGCACCGGCGGGCTGGAGCGGTACGCCGAGGCGCACCCGGATCTGCTGACCGCCGACGCCATCGTCATCGGCGACACCGGGAACTTCCGGGTCGGGCTGCCGACGGTGACCGCGACGCTGCGTGGGATGACGCTGGTACGCGTGCAGGTCGATGCGCTGGAGGGCAATCTGCACTCCGGGCAGTTCGGCGGCGCGGCCCCGGATGCGCTGGCCGCGCTGATCCGGATTCTGGACTCGCTGCGGGCCGAGGACGGTTCGACGACCGTGCGGGGGCTGGCCGCGGACGGGAGCTGGGAGGGCCTGCAGTACCCGGAGGAGGACTTCCGTAAGGACGCCAGGGTCCTGGACGGCGTCGGGCTGATCGGCAACGGCAGTGTCGCGGACCGGATCTGGGCGCGCCCCGCCGTCACCGTCCTCGGCATCGACTGCCCGCCGGTGATCGGCGCCACCCCGTCCGTGCACGCGGGTGCACGGGCGCTGGTGAGCCTGCGGGTGCCGCCGGGCACGGACGCCGCCGACGCGACGAAGCTGCTGGCCGCCCATTTGGAGGGCGCCGCTCCGTGGGGCGCGCGGGTTTCGGTCGAGCAGATCGGGCAGGGGCAGCCGTTCCGGGCGGACACCGGCAGTCCGGCGTATGCGTCGATGGCGGCCGCGATGCGGGAGGCGTACGACGGCCAGGAGATGCAGACGTCCGGCATGGGCGGCTCGATCCCGCTGTGCAACACCCTGGCGGGGCTCTACCCGGACGCCGAGATCCTGCTGATCGGGCTGAGCGAGCCGGAGGCGCAGATCCACGCGGTGAACGAGAGCGTCTCGCCGCAGGAGCTGGAGCGGCTGTCGCTCGCGGAGGCGCTGTTCCTGCGGCAGTACGCGGCGAGCCGGGTCTGAGGCGACGGGGCGCCGCAGGCCGGCGGCGCCCCGCTGTCCGCCGTCAGCCCACCGGAACGCCCGCCTCCAGGTGGAGCGGACAGCCCCTCTCCCGGGCGCGCAGCGCCCACCGCAGGCGGTTCCAGCGGACCGGCGGCAGCATCGTCTCCGCCTCGGTCTCGGTCACGAAGCGCCAGTCGCGCAACTCGGCGCCGGGCAGCAGCAGCTCCCGTATCCGTTCGTCGGTGAGCGTGCCGCCGTCGAAGAGCAGCCGCAGGCCGCCGAACCCCGGCGGTTTGGGCGCTTCCCAGTCCACCACCAGCAGCCGGGGCGCGCGGGAGAGCTGGAGGCCCAGTTCCTCGGCGACCTCGCGCACTCCGGCGTGCGCGGGTGCCTCGCCGGATTCGACGATGCCGCCGGGGAATTCCCAGCCGGGCTTGTAGGTCGGGTCGACGAGCAGCACCCGGTCCTGGTCGTCGAAGAGCAGTACGCCGGACGCGAGGGTTTCGGCGGTCGGCTCGGGCGTCTGGACGATGTCGCAGGCGCCGGCGCCGGTACGGACCGCCTCGGCGACCTGTTCGGCGGTCTGCCGGGGTGTGAGACGGGTGGTGTCGACGATATGCGCGTCGCCGCGGATCCAGTCCAGCGCATCGGCGTACGGGCCCAGGTGTTCCCGACACCACCGGCGTAGGGACGCAGCGGCCTCGGGGTCCTGCTGGGGGTCCGTACGCCGGGCTATTCGCTCTCGCAGGATCGTTTCCTCCGCGTGCAGCAGAACATGCCGTACGGGAATCCGGCGGGCCGCGAGGGAGCCGAAGATCTCGTCGCGGTACTCCTGGCGCAGCAGCGTCATCGGTGTCACCAGGGGCCCCGGCACCTCGGTGAGCAGCGCCGCGGCGGTGTCCACGACCATACGCCGCCAGGACGGCAGGTCCTGATAGTCGTCGATCTCCTCGAACCGCTTGGCCGGCAGCATCAACCGCAGTCCGCTGCCGAGGAGTTCGGGGTCGTAGAGCGTGCTTCCGGGAAGCAGGTCGAGCAATTCATGCGCCGCAGTGGTCTTGCCCGCACCGAACGTGCCGTTCAGCCAGACGATCACGGTTTCCCCTCTTCCCTAGACCCAGGTGAGCTGCCCGCAACACCCTGCCACGGAAACGCTCGGGAAAACGGATGCCGGTCACCGCATCCCCCGCCGCGAAGCCCCCGGCAAACAAGCGCTCCCCAGCCCCTCCAGTACCGAAACCCTCACCTGCATACCGGCCTCTGTCGCATATGACGGCGGCCCATCGAGCGGTCAACGGCCCGTTCTGCGGCCCTTGCTCCCGCTCCTTGCGCCGCCTCTCACTGCCGAGCCGGAAGGCGATCCGCGTGTGGGCTGGACCATGCCCCCCCTAAGGGTGGAACGGGAGGGAACCCAACAGAACCGAACGCGAGTGAGGGGATCTCACTCCGAATGGCGGTCCCGGTCAAGGGAGTTGGCGGACTGAAGACCAACCGTTACCGCTCCCCTTCCAACAGACTCCAACAAGGTCTACCGTAATCACTCGCCAGTGACGAGTACATGCCCCACCGCAGCTCACTGCAGCTCACCGCGACTCACCACAACTCCCCACACCTCTCCCGAAGACGGAGGACGCGAAGCATGCGCGTTCATTTCCGCACCACCGCCCGGCAAGGTCACGCGAGAATCGTCGGAGCGCTGTCCGCCGCGCTGCTCTGTACGGCGGGACCGGTCGCCCCGCCCGCCGCCGCCCACACACCGGCTCCCCGGCTCCCCGGCGGGCTCGCCGCAACGCCCCCGATGGGATTCAACAACTGGAACTCCACCAACTGCCGGGCGGAGTTCAACGAGGAGATGGTCAAGGGCATCGCCGACCTCTTCGTCACCAAAGGCCTCAGGGACGCGGGGTACCGGTACGTCAATCTCGACGACTGCTGGGCACTGCCCGAGCGGGACGCGAACGGCCGGCTCGTGCCCGACCCGAAGCGCTTCCCGCACGGCATCAAGGCCGTCGCCGACTACGTCCACGCCAAGGGCCTCAAATTCGGCATCTATACGAGCGCGGGCACCAAGACCTGCAACGAGAACGGATTCCCCGGCGGCCTCGGACATGAGACGTCCGACGTCCGGCAGTTCGCCGGCTGGGGCGTGGACTACCTCAAGTACGACAACTGCAACAACCAGGGTGTGGACGCCAAGCAGCGCTACCGCACGATGCGCGACGCGATCGAGGCCACCGGGCGGCCCATCGTCTACAGCATCTGCGAGTGGGGCGAGAACAGGCCCTGGGAGTGGGCGTCGGACGTGGGACATCTATGGCGGACCACCGGTGACATCAGCGACAGCTGGCCGAGCATGCTCGGGATCCTGAAGCAGAATCTGCCGCTGGCCCCGTACGCGGGCCCGGGGCACTGGAACGATCCGGACATGCTGGAGGTCGGCAACGGCGGGATGACGGACACCGAATACCGCAGCCACTTCTCCCTCTGGTCGATGATGTCCGCCCCGCTGCTGATCGGTTCCGACCTGCGCAAGGCGACCCCGCAGACCCTGGCCATCCTGGACAACAAGGACGTCATCGCCCTCGACCAGGACGCACTGGGCAAGCAGGCCACGGTGCTGACGTCGGAGGCCGGACGGTGGACGTTGGTCAAGCAGCTGGCGAACGGTGACCGCGCCGTCGCCCTCTTCAACGAGACCGGCCGGACGCAGAAGATCACCACCACCGCCAAGGACGCCGGCCTCCCGCAGGCGGACCGCTACCGCCTGCGCGACCTGTGGCGGCACCGTGACGCGCACACCACGGGCGCCATCAGCGCAGACGTCCCGGCCCACGGCACCACCGTCTACCGCGTCTCCGCCGAGCGTCAGCAGGTGGGCAGGCCGGGGATGGGCTGATCGTTCGCGCCGCCGGTGAGGTAGACGACGCTGATGTAGACACCGGTGTTCCCACTGTCGTCATCGGTCTTCGCCCACCAGACGTTCGTCCACTTCCCGTACGTCTCGCGGCGGCCCAGCTTCGCCTGGCAGTAGAAGTAGTTGGTGCCCATGTTGAGGATGCCGGCCTGCTGGAAGGACGCGGTATACGACGTGGCCGTACGCCACACGTCGCAGTTGGTCTTGCCTCCGCCGCCGGCCACACACGAGGTCTTCGGCGTGGGCTCACCACCACCGCTGCCACCACTGCCACCACTGCCGCTGCCGCCGCCGGACGTACCGGACGTGCCGCCGTGCGAACCGCCCGAGGAGCCGCCGTCCGTACCGCCGTCGCCGCCGGCGGTCCCGCCGCCGAGCAGCCCGCCCATGGCGCCGCCCGCGCCACCGGGCTCGGGGGCCTTGGACGTCGCGCCGCCCGACGGCTCCTGGGAGGTGGACGGCGACGAACCGGCGCCGTTCTCCTTACCCTTGCCGCCCCCCTTGCCGTCTCCCTTGCCCGCTTCCTTGCCGTCGGAAGGGCTCGGGTCGGCGACCGGCGTCGGCTTCCCGGCCGGCGCCGCCGACTGCCGTCCACCATCCGCGGCGGTATCGCTCGGCCCCCCGCCGACCAGCGCATACGTCACCCCGCCACCGGTGGCGAGAACGGCGAGCACCGCCGCCGCCGCGAGCAGCGTCCGGCGCCGCCGGCGGGCGGGCAGCCGCTCGGTGTCGCCCCCGGAAGAGTTCCTCAGGTGCGGGTGTGTGTCCGTGGCCCCGACGGCCGGGCCGCTCACCACGCCGGGCGGGTCGAAGCCGGGGCTGATGGCCGAGGCGGGCGTGGCGGCCTCGGGCGGCGTCGCGGCCGCGGCCTGGTTCGCCGGAGCGCCCTGCGCCCCCGGCCCGCCGGACAGCCAACTGGCGGGCGGGGCAGGGGAGTTGGCCGGGCCGCCGGGCGCGGCGCCGGCGGCTGCGGCTCCGGCGTGACCGGGCGGCGGCGTCCCCTGCGGAAACTCCTGCGGCGGAGGCGGCGGCGCGAGCGGCCGGATGTCCGTCGCGGTCGGCAGATACGGCGAACCGGGCGCGGGCGCGGCCGCCGGCTCGCGCCCCTCGGCCACCGCCGTCAGCAGGGTCCGCGCCTGGGCGGCGGACGGCCGGTCGGCCGGACTCTTGGCCATCAGGGCGTGCAGTACGGGGGCGAGCGGCCCGGCCCGCTGCGGCTCCGGCAGCGGCTCGGTGACGATCGCGGTCAGCGTGGACCACACCGACGTACGGCGGAACGGCGCGCCGCTGCCCTCCACGGCCGCGTACAGCGTCATCCCCAGCGACCAGATGTCCGAGGCCGGCGTCGGGTCCTGGCCCTGGGCACGCTCGGGCGGCAGGTAGTCGAGCGAACCCACCAGCTCGCCGCTGCGGGTGATGTTGGTGGTGGCGCCGTCGCCCGGGGCCTCGATGCTGGCGATGCCGAAGTCGGTGAGCACCACACGGCCGGTGCGGTCGAGCAGCACATTGCCGGGCTTGACGTCGCGGTGCAGCACGCCCACCTGGTGCGCGGCGTCCAGCGCGTCCATCACCTGGGCGCCGATACGGGCGATCTCCCGGGGTTCGAGGGCGCCTTGCTGCTGGATGGCGTCGTCCAGCGACGGCCCGTCCACCAGCTCCATGACGATGACCGGGCGGCCGTCCTCGTCGATGACGTCATGGACGGTGACCACACCGGAGTGCCGGATACGGGCGGCGGCCCGCGCCTCGCGCTGCATACGGGTGCGCAGATCGGCGAGCTCCGGGGCGGAGGCATCGGTGTAGGCGCGCAGCACCTTGACGGCGACCTCGCGGCCCAGCACCTCGTCGACGGCGCGGCAGACCACGCCCATGCCGCCGCGGCCGAGCCGTCCGGTGACGCGATAGCGGCCGCCGAGCACCCGTCCGGTCAGATCGGCGTCCGTACCGCGCTCGGGTCCGCTCGCGGCGGCGGCTCCGGGAGCGCCGCCTGCCTCCGGGGCGGCCGCGTCGCCGCTGCCCCCGCCCGGCTCACCCGGCTCATCCGCTCCGCGTGCCTCACGTTCCCCCGATGTCATCGTCGCCGATCCCCTCGATCACCCGTGTCTGCGGTCGTACGCCGCGGACATCACGGAGTACGTTGCGGTCGGCAACAGACTAAGGGGCGCGCGGGGTCGGGTGGTGGCCTCAGGGCGTGGGGGCGAAGGCATCGAGACGGGACTGTTGCGCGGCGGCCGCGGCGGCGCCCACCAGCCCGGCATCCGTCCCCATTTGGGCGGGTACGACCTTCAGGTCCGCTACGAACGACAGCGTCGCGTAGTCACGCAGCGCCTTGCGGAGGGGAACGAAGAGGACGTCCCCCGCGCCCGCCACTCCCCCGCCGATGACCACGATGTCGATCTCGACCAGCGTCGCGGTGGCCGCGATGCCGGCGGCCAGCGCCTGGGCGGCGCGCGCGAAGGAACGTACGGCGACGGGGTCACCGGCGTGCGCCGAGGCGGCGACGGCGGCCGCTCCGGCGTCCCCGTCGGGCCCCGGCAGCCAGCCGTCCGCCAGCGCCCGGCGGGCGATGTTGGGGCCGCTGGCGATCCGTTCGACGCAGCCCCGGGCGCCGCACGGGCAGCGGTCGCCGTCGAGGTCGACGCTGATGTGGCCGATGTGCCCGGCGTTGCCGGTGGGGCCGGGGTGCAGGCGGCCGCCCAGGACGAGACCGCCGCCGACCCCGGTGGAGACCACCATGCACAGTGCGTTGGCATGGCCGCGGGCCGCGCCCTGCCAGTGCTCGGCCGCGGTCATCGCGACCCCGTCGCCGACCAGCACCACCGGCCGCTCCCCGACCAGCGCCCGTACCCCGGCGACCAGCGGGAAGTCGCGCCAGCCGGGGATGTTGACGGGGCTGACGGTGCCGGCCGAGGCGTCCACCGGGCCCGCGCTGCCGATCCCCACGGCCGCCACCCGCGCCCAGTCGGGCCCCGCGGCCAGCTCCTGGACCACCTCGGCCACCGCACGCATCACGCTCGCCCCGTCCTCGTCGGCGGGGGTCGGCCGGACGGCCCGTACGATCAGCCTGCCGCGCGCGTCCACCAGGGCACCGGCGATCTTGGTGCCGCCAATGTCGAGCGCTGCGCTGAGGTCCGTCTGCATCGGTGTCGAATCTCCTGGTGGGCCCGGGGCCGGGGTAGGTCGGCCCGACGTGAGAACGTCAGTCTTACCGCAGCTGACAACGTTGTCCAGGGGCTATGCTCGGCGGCACCCGCCGACGCCTGTGGCAGCCCTCTACAGAATCAGGACCGCACACCGTGACCGACACCGCCCGGGGCACCTCCCGTCGCTACGGCACCCGGCCCACGATGAAGGATGTCGCGGCGCGCGCCGGGGTCGGCCTCAAGACGGTCTCGCGCGTGGTCAACGGCGAACCGGGCGTCACACCGGACACCGAACGACGCGTCCAGGAAGCCATCACCGGCCTGGGTTTCCGCCGTAACGACTCGGCCCGGATCCTGCGCAAGGGACGGACCGCCAGCATCGGCCTGGTCCTGGAGGATCTCGCCGACCCCTTCTACGGCCCCCTCAACCGCGCCGTCGAGGAGGTGGCGCGCGGTCACGGCGCGCTGCTGATCAACGGCTCCAGCGCCGAGGACCCGGCCCGGGAACAGGAGCTGGTGCTCGCGCTGTGCGCGCGGCGGGTGGACGGACTGGTCGTGATTCCGGCCGGTGACGACCATCGCTATCTGGAACCGGAGATCGCGGCGGGCATCGCGACCGTTTTCGTGGACCGCCCGGCCGGCCGGATCGACGCCGATACGGTGCTCTCCGACAGCTTCGGCGGTTCCCGGGACGCGGTCGCCCATCTCATCGCGCACGGCCACCGCCGGATCGGCTTCATCGGCGACCAGCCGCGGATCCACACCGCCAAGGAGCGGCTGCGCGGCTACCGCACCGCGATGGCCGCCGCCGGGCTGCCGGTCGACGCGTCCTGGGTGGCACTGGGCTCCACCGCCCCCGAGCGGGTTCGGGCCGCGGCGACCACCATGCTCGACGGCCCCGAGCCGGTCACCGCGCTGTTCGCGGGCAACAACCGGGTCACCGTCACCGCCGTACGCGTCCTGGGCGAACGGCCGCGCCCGGTCGCCCTGGTGGGCTTCGACGACTTCGAACTGGCCGATCTCATACGGCCCGCGATCACGGTCGTCGCCCAGGACGCGGCGCGGCTGGGCCGGACCGCCGCCGGGCTGCTCTTCCGCCGCCTGGAGGGCGTCGACGAGCCGCCGCACCGGGTGGAGATCCCCACCCGGCTGATCGCCCGCGGTTCGGGAGAGATCCGGCCGGACGAGAGCTGACCGGCCGAACGCTCGGCGACCGCGCTCGCTCCCCGAGCCCGCCGCCTCAGCCGTGCGCGCCCGGACAGGCCATCACAGACGGCCCGTTACGCACGGGGCAGCTATCGACGGAATTACGCACCTGGCCGCTACCGACGGACCGTCGGTAGCGGCCGGGCCGCCGTCTCAGGCCGTCTTCGCCGGGCGGCCCGCGAGCGCGTCGAGGTCGGCGCGGGTCAGGCCGGTCAGCCGGGCGACCTCGGCGGTGTCGACGGCGCCGCAGTCCAGGCCGCGCAGCAGGTAGCCGCTGAGCGCCTTGGCGGTGGCGGGCTCGTCCATCACGTCACCGCCGGCCTTGGCGACATACGCGGCGAGCCGGGCCGCGGCCTGCTCCAGGCCCTCACGGTAGAAGGCGTAGACCGCGGCGTAACGGGTCGGAAGGTGGCCCGGGTGCATGTCCCAGCCCTGGTAGTACGCACGCGCCAACGAGCGCCGTACGAGCCCGTGGTGGAGCCGCCAGGCATCGTGGACCTGCGCCGTCGGGCCGACCGGGAGCACATTGGTCGAGCCGTCCGAGAGGCGGACGCCGGTGCCGGCGGCGGCCACCTGCATCACGGCCTTGGCGTGGTCGGCCACCGGGTGGTCGAGCGACTGGTGGGCAGCGCTGACGCCACAGGAGGCGCTGTAGTCGAAGGTGCCGTAGTGCAAGGAGGTGGCGCGGCCCTTGGCGGCCTCGATCATCCGGGCGACGGTGGCCCGGCCGTCGGCGCCCAGGATCGACTGGGTGGTCTCGATCTGGATCTCGAAGCCGATCCGGCCGCTCTCCAGGCCGCGCGCCTTCTCGAAGGCCTCCAGCAGCCGGACCATGGCGGTGACCTGCTCGGGGTAGGTCACCTTGGGGAGCGTGAGGACGAGGCCGTCGGGCAGGCCGCCGGCCTCCATGAGGCCGGTGAGGAAGATGTCGAGGGTGCGGATGCCGCGGTCGCGGACGGCCGCTTCCATGCACTTCATGCGGATGCCCATGTACGGGGCGGCGGTGCCGTCCCGGTACGCGGCGGCGATGAGCGCGGCCGCGCGGGCGGCGTCCGCGTCCTCCTCGGCGTCCGGGCGGGGGCCGTATCCGTCCTCGAAGTCGACCCGCAGGTCCTCGATGGGCTCGCGCTCCAGTTTGGCGCGCACCCGCTCGTAGACCGGCCCGGCGAGCTCGTCGGAGATACCGAGGACGGCGGCGAGCGCGCCGGCGTCGGGCGCGTGCTCGTCGAGGGCGGCGAGCGCCTGGTCACCCCAGGAGCGCAGGGTGTCGGCCGCGAAGACATCGCCGGGGACGTAGACCGTGTGGACGGGCTGGCGGGTGCCGGGATCGCCCGGGTAACGCCGTGCCAGTTCGGCGTCCACCGCGGCGAGAGAGGCACCGATTCCCTCGCGTACGGTGTGCGCAAGGCTCGTCGCCACGGTCTCCTGCTGCCCCATTCGTCACCCTCCCGATGCTTACGCCCGATGCAGATGCTCGAGCGCTTTCCGCTTAACGGAATCAACAATCCGTATAGTGAAGTTAACGGTGTCGGGTAGCGAGGTCAACACCCCCCGCCCGGGACAACGCAGGTCACAGCCCACGACCGGGCACCCGAAACCTCATGGCGCGCCACCCCGGCTGCCGTCACAATCGCCGTCATGACCTGGACCGCACCCCACATCGAGCGCAGCGCCCTCCCGAAAGCCGTCGGCGAACGGGAGATGCTCCAGAGCTGGCTCGGCTTCCACCGCGACACCCTGCTCGCCAAATGCGCCGGGCTCACCCCCGAACAGCTCGCCGAGGCGAGCAACCCGCCCTCCACCCTCACGCTGCTCGGCCTGGTGCGCCATCTGACCGATGTCGAACGCACCTGGTTCCGCAAGCGCTTCGTCGGTGAACAGCTTCCCGACCACCACATCACCGAGGAAAATCCGGACGCCGATTTCGACGACACCGACCCGGCCGGCGCCGAGTCGGACTTCGCGGCCTTCCGCGCCGAGATCGCGGCCTGCGACAAGGCGGTGGCCGGCCGCGGACTGGAGGAGACCTTCCGCCACGAACGCACCGGCTACGAACTGAACCTGCGCTGGATCTACGTCCACATGATCGAGGAGTACGCGCGCCACAACGGCCACGCGGATCTGCTGCGCGAGCGGATCGACGGCGCGACGGGCGACTAGGCCCGCGCCCCCGCCACAAACGCCCGAGGCCCCGTACGCAGCGCGCGTACGGGGCCTCGTGGTCCTGCCGCGGGACGGGCGCGGCAGGGCCGAGGGCCTCAGCCCTTGCGGGTCTTGACCTCTTCGGTGAGCGCCGGGACGACGTCGAACAGGTCGCCGACCACGCCGTAGTCGACCAGGTCGAAGATGGGCGCCTCGGCGTCCTTGTTGATCGCGACGATGGTCTTCGAGGTCTGCATACCGGCACGGTGCTGGATCGCGCCGGAGATGCCCGCGGCGATGTACAGCTGCGGCGAGACCGACTTACCGGTCTGGCCGACCTGGTTGGTGTGCGGGTACCAGCCGGCGTCCACCGCGGCGCGGGAGGCGCCGACGGCCGCGCCGAGCGAGTCGGCGAGCGCCTCGATGACCGGGAAGTTCTCGGCGCCGTTGACGCCGCGGCCGCCGGAGACCACGATCGCGGCCTCGGTCAGCTCCGGGCGGCCCGTCGACTCGCGCGGGGTACGCGAGACGATCTTGGTGCCCTTGGAGGAGTCGGCGATGGTCACCGCGAGCTGCTCGACCGAGCCGGCGGCCGGGGCGGCCTCCGGGGCGGCGGAGTTGGGCTTGACGGTGATGACCGGGGTGCCCTTGGTGATCCGGGACTTGGTGGTGAAGGACGCCGCGAAGACGGACTGCGTCGCCACCGGGCCCTCGTCGCCGGCCTCCAGGTCGACCGCGTCGGTGATGATGCCCGAGCCGATACGGACCGCGAGGCGGGCCGCGATCTCCTTGCCCTCCGCGGAGGACGGCAGCAGCACGGCGGCCGGGGAGACGGCGTCGTAGGCGGCCTGCAGCGCGTCGACCTTGGGGGCGACGAGGTACTCGGCGAACTCGGGGGCGTCGGCGGCCAGCACCTTGACCGCACCGTGCTCGCCGAGGACCTTCGCGGCCTGTTCGGCGTTCGCACCGAGGTGGACGGCTACCGGCTCGCCGATGCGGCGGGCGAGGGTGAGCAGTTCGAGGGTGGGCTTGCGGACGGCGCCGTCCACGTGGTCGACGTAGACAAGAACTTCAGCCATGGGATTGATCTCCTGCGGGAAGAATGAGGGCGGGGGTGGGGACGGAGATTCCGGCGCGGCTCAGATGAACTTCTGGCCCGCGAGGAATTCGGCGAGCTGCTTGCCGCCCTCGCCCTCGTCCTTGACGACCGTGCCCGCCGTACGGGCCGGACGCTCGGTGGCATCGTCGACCTTGGTCCAGGCGCCCTCGAGGCCGACCTCGTCCGCCTCGATCTCCAGGTCCTCCAGGTCCAGGGACTCCACCGGCTTCTTCTTGGCCGCCATGATGCCCTTGAAGGAGGGGTAACGCGCCTCGCCCGACTGGTCGGTGACGGAGATGACGGCCGGCAGCGAAGCCTCCAGCTGCTCGCTGGCCGTGTCGCCGTCACGGCGGCCGGTCACCTTGCCGTCGGCCACGGCGACCTCGGAGAGCTGGGTCACCTGCGGGACGTTCAGCCGCTCGGCGAGCAGCGCGGGCAGCACACCCATCGTGCCGTCGGTGGAGGCCATACCGCAGACGACCAGGTCGTAGCCGGTGTGCTCGATGGCCTTGGCGAGCACGAGCGAGGTGCCCAGCGCGTCGGTGCCGTGCAGGTCGTCGTCCTCGACGTGAACGGCCTTGTCGGCACCCATCGACAGCGCCTTGCGCAGCGCGTCGTTGGCGTCCTCGGGACCGACGGTCAGGACCGTGATCTCCGCCTCGTCGGCAGCTTCCTTGATCTGCAGGGCCTGCTCGACGGCGTACTCGTCGAGCTCCGAGAGCAGACCGTCCACGTCGTCGCGGTCGACGGTCAGGTCCTCGGCGAAGTGCCGGTCGCCGGTGGCGTCGGGCACGTACTTCACACAGACAACGATCCTCAAGCTCACGCCGGCTCTCCTACCTGCTTCGTCTCTTCAGAACTGCCTTGTGCTGGCAGCATAGGCGCCTGTTGGGGCGGCTCCGGGTCGGTTGCGGAACCCCGCGCCGACCCTCATATTACTCGCCAGTACATACAGTCTCGTGCCCCGAATCAAGGCCGTGGAAATGTGACCTTGCCAACGGCCTTGACCGGGGGAAGACGAAGCCGCGCGGGAACCTGTCAGTCCCGCAACGCGTTGAAGCGGCCCTGGTGGTAGACGAGCGGCCGGCCGGGTCCGGCCGGATCGCCGACGACGGGCTGGGCGAGCACGATGCGGTGGTCGCCGGCCGGGACCCTGGCCACGACCTTGCACACGAGCCAGGCCAGCACGCCGTCCAGGAGGGGCACGCCCTCGGGACCGGTGCGCCAGGAGGTGGCCGGGCCGAAGCGGTCCGCACCGCTGCGGGCGAAGGTGGCGGCCAGTTCCTGCTGGTGCTCGCCGAGTATGTGGACGCCGATGTGCTCGGCCTCGGCGACGGCGGGCCAGCTGGAGGCGCCGGTGCCAATACCGAACGAGAGGAGCGGGGGTTCGGCGGCGACGGAGGTCAGGGAAGTGGCGGTGAAGCCGACGGGGCGGGAGCCGTGCGCGGTGATCACCGCGACGCCGGCGGCGTGCTGCCGGAAGACGGAGCGCAGCAGGTCGGGGGTGGCGGTGCGAGGCGTGCCGAGGTCGGGCGAGGCCGTCATGGAGTTGTCCTTCTGATGTGGTGTACGAGCCGAGGCAGGGCTGCCGGCAGCGGCGCGGCGGCCGGCAGCAGTGATGTCGTCGCTGCTCACACGCTCGGACAGCACGCGCTGGCGGTCCGCAGAAGGTCCACGTGCGCGCGTCCGTACAGAAGGGTTCCTGGCCGCATAACGTCAGACTGACGATGCTCGGCCCGCACCGTCAAGTGGCGCCCACCATCTGGGAGATCAATCACGGACGGCCGCGCCCACCGCGGCTATGACATCGGCCTTACGGGGCTGACCCGCCGCGCGGCGCACGATCGCACCGCCCGCGTCGAGCACCAGAACAGTGGGCGTGCGCAGAATGTTCAGGTTCCGTACGAGGTCGAGATGGGCCTCGGCGTCAATCTCCACATGCGCCACCCCGTCCACCATCTCCGCGACCTCCGCAAGGGTCCGCCGGGTGGCGCGGCAGGGCTGGCAGAAGGCGCTGGAGAACTGCACCAGCGTGGCCCGCTCCCCCAGCTCCGTGCCGATCTCGGCGGCGCCCAGCCGCTCACCGTCGTCCCGCCCTCGCACCGTCAGCCTCCCATTGCGACGTTGGTGCCATATGCCGAAGGCGCTCGCCGCCGCGAGCACCGCGATGCACACCATGAGTCCAGTCATCCCAGCCTTCAGCATTCACGAGACCGCAAAGATTCCCGGGATCCGATACGGACCTTTCTGCGGGATGGTGGAGCCATGCCCAACGACAAGCTTGACGTACGGGGCCCGCGGTTCGGCGCGGCGCTCACCACGGTCGTACTGGCAGCCGTGCTGATCACCGGGAGCGGCGCCCTGCTGTCCTTCCAGGCGCTGGTGTTCGCCATAGGAGCGGTGGCCGGTGTCCAGCGCTCCCCCTATGCCTGGCTGTTCAAGGTGGCGGTGCGGCCCCGGCTGTCCCCGCCGGCCGAGTTCGAGGCCGCCGGCCCGCCGCGGTTCGCCCAGAGTGTCGGGCTGTGCTTCGCCGCGGTGGGGCTGGCCGGCTTCTTCCTGGGGCCGCAGTGGCTGGGCCTCGCGGCCACCGGGTGCGCGCTCGCGGCCGCCTTTCTGAACGCGGCCTTCGGGTACTGCCTGGGCTGCGAGATGTACCTTCTCCTACGGAGAACGGCCGGCTGAACCGGGCCCGACGATCTCCACGTGACAAGAATCTCCCGGCCACGGCGGCCGACACGCTGGCCGACACGGCCGCCATCGGGCACGATCTCCCAAAAGCCGCACACTTACGGCCGCGTAGGTTGCAGCTGTACAAAGTCTTCGCCGGGAGAACCCTCCCCAGGCACAGAGAAGGGGTCCCCCGATATGGCCGAGCTCGTCTATCCGCCCGTGATCGGCGCCGCCCGCACCGTTTTCAAGGCGCTCGACCTCAAGTTCGACATCGCGGGGGCGGAGAACATTCCGCGCAGCGGCGGCGCGGTGCTGGTGAGCAATCACATCGGATATCTCGACTTCGTCTTCGCCGGCCTGGCGGCGCGTCCGGCCAAGCGGCTGGTGCGCTTCATGGCGAAGGAGTCGGTCTTCCGGCACAAGGTGTCGGGGCCGCTGATGCGGGCCATGAAGCACATACCGGTCGACCGCGCCCAGGGGATGGGCGCCTACAAGCACGCGCTGAGCGCCCTGGGTTCCGGGGAAATCATCGGTGTCTTCCCCGAGGCGACCATCTCCGAGTCGTTCACCCTGAAGAACTTCAAGTCGGGTGCGGCACGGCTGGCGCAGGAGGCCGGGGTGCCGCTGGTCCCGCTGGCGCTGTGGGGCACCCAGCGGCTGTGGACCAAGGGCCACAAGCGCGATCTGGGGCGTAACCACTTCCCGATCACGATCCGGGTCGGCGAGCCGGTGGAAGCCGACCCCGCCGAACAGGCCGAGAAGATCACCGACCGCCTGCGTGCCCGTGTCCAGGACCTCCTGGAGGCGGCCCAGCGCGCCTACCCCGTACGCCCCAAGGGTCCCGAGGACACCTGGTGGATCCCGGCCCACCTGGGCGGCACGGCTCCGGCGGCACCGGGCGCGTAACGGCGGCCGGGCCCGGCCGGTTCACTGCGACCAGACGTCACCGATCTCGATCCGGGCATCCGGGCAGGCCTTCTGCAGCGCCTCGGCCAGCTCGGCGCCCGCGGCCGTCAGCTCGTCCAGGGACATCGGGGCCATCCGCTCCAGCAGGAACAGGGCGCTGACCGAGTCCTCGGTCAGGCGGGTGCGGACGCCCTGGCGCCAGTTCCAGCGGCGGCAGGTGACGCCCTGGTCGTCGCACCACACGACCTCACCGGGCTCGGGGTGCTCGACGACCTCGGCGCCGCCCGCCGCGGTCGCGAACGGCTCCTCGCCGGTGGCCCGCACGAGCCGCATATCGCCCTGGATACGGTCCAGGTCCTCGCCGCCGACGGGGATGAGGTGGGCGACGCTGATGGCGTTGTAGAGATCGACCAGGCGGTTGATCCGGGGCAGCCCGCCGTCCGCGAGGGCGCGCTTGGCCAGCGCCTCGGCGGAGTTGCGCGTCCGTGAGGGCTTGGTACCGAAGGCGGTGTACGCGGCGCGCCAGGCGGCGATATGCGGGTCGTCCTGCGGCGCGCGGCCCCCCAGACGCCCGGCGAGCCGGCGGGTGGCCTCCTCCAACAAGGCCGAACTGGCCTCGTCGCTGGGCCCGTTGGTCAGCCCGTACGCCTCGATGGCAAGGTGCCCGAAACCGGGAGCGAGGGCGCGCACCTCGTCGGAAATGTGCAGGGGACGGGTCATCGGTGGCCGCCTCAGAGGTCGATGGTGAGCAGCGAGTCACGGCCGGCCGACGGCCTGCCGGTGGCATTGGAGCACAGCGGGATGCAGTTCAGCAAATAGCACCGAACAGTCCACTCCATTAGACTCTGACCGGATGGGACAGGCCGGTGGGAGTGCATGTATGCGGTCAGCTGAACCCTACGGATCACAGAGTGCACCCGACCCGAAACGCACACCCCCACCGACCCGTTTTCCACCCACCCGTGGGAGGGGCCGCGCCGCAGGACGAAGTCCGGAGGCGTGGCACCGCACCCGACAAAACCACGCCCGCCGCAGGCGCAACGACGCGAAACCACCACGGCGGGACAGACAACAACGTGGGGCCAAAAGCCAAGCGCAGCGGATCAGCGCCCGATCTCCCCCCGAAGCGCCTCGAGGAATCCGTCCACGTCCTCCTCGGCCGTGTCGAACGAGCACATCCAGCGCACATCCCCGGCCTGCTCGTCCCAGAAGTAGAAGCGGTACCGCTTCTGGAGGCGCTCGCTGACATCGTGCGGAAGGCGGGCGAAGACCGCGTTGGACTGCACCGGGTAGAGAATCTCGACGCCGTCGATCTCCCGCACCCCGGCCGCCAGCCGCTCCGCCATGGTGTTGGCGTGCCGGGCGTTGCGCAGCCACAGGTCCTTGGCGAGCAGAGCCTCCAGCTGGACGGAGACGAAGCGCATCTTCGAGGCCAGCTGCATGGACAGCTTGCGCAGATGCTTCATGGCCCGTACGGCGTCGGGGTTGAGGACGATCACCGCCTCGCCGAAGACGGCACCGTTCTTGGTGCCGCCGTAGGAGAGGATGTCGACGCCGACGGCGTTGGTGAAGGCCCGCATCGGGACGTCCAGCGTCGCCGCGGCGTTGGCTATCCGCGCGCCGTCCAGATGGACCAGCATGCCCCGCTCGTGGGCGTGGTCGCAGATCGCCCGGACCTCGTCGGGCGTGTAGACCGTGCCCAGCTCCGTGCTCTGGGCGATCGAGACGACCTGCGGCATGGCACGGTGCTCGTCGTCCCAGCCGAACGCCTGCCGGTCGATCAGCTCGGGGGTGAGCTTGCCGTCCTCGGTCGGTACGGTGAGCAGCTTGAGTCCGCCGACCCGCTCGGGCGCGCCGCACTCGTCGACGTGGATGTGCGCGGACTCGGCGGCGATCACCGCCCCCCAGCGGTCGGTGACCGCCTGGAGGGCGACGACGTTGGCGCCGGTGCCGTTGAACACCGGGAACGCCTCGGCGCGCTGGCCGAAGTGGCTGCGGATGACACGCTGGAGGTGCGCGGTGTAGTCGTCCTCGCCGTAGGCGACCTGGTGGCCGCCGTTGGCGAGGGCGATCGCGGCGAGGATCTCCGGGTGGGCGCCCGCGTAGTTGTCACTGGCGAAGCCGCGTACCTGGGTGTCGTGGTGCTGCCGGGCGTCGGTTGTCGCTCCGCTCACGGCTCGGGGGTCAGCCACAGACGCTGTCCATTCACTTCCTGGGCGGGCCGGTTCCAGACCCCGGTGATGGCCTCGGCCAGCTCCGTGACATCCGTGAAGCCCGCGAACTTGGCGTTCGGTCGCTCGGCGCGCATCTGGTCGTTGACGAGCGCCTTCACGACCAGAATGGCAGCCGCGGCGCGCAGCCCCTGCTCGCCCCCCGACTTGCGCAGGCCGTCCGCCATGGCGAGCGTCCAGGCTTCGGCGGCCGCCTTGGACGCGGCGTAGGCGGCGTTGCCCCCGGTGGGCTTGCTGGCGCCGGCCGCGCTGATGAGCAGAAAGCGGCCGTTGCCGCTGCGCTCCAGGGCGTCCTGGAAGGCGAGGGAGGTGTGCTGGACGGTACGGATCAGCAGCTTGTGCAGCACCTCCCAGTCCGTCAGATTGGTCTCCGCGAAGGTCGACGAACCGCGCCAGCCGCCGACGAGGTGCACCAGGCCGTCGATGCGGCCGAATTCCTTCTCCGTACGGTCCGCCCATTCGCGGGTCTGGTCCAGGTCGAGAAGATCGACGGTGTCCCCTATGACCGTGGCGCCGCCGTGCGCATAGCGGGCGGCGTCGACGGCCTGCGCCAGGCGCTCGGGGTCCGCATCGGCGCCGACCACCACCGCGCCCGCCTCGGCGAGCCGCAGCAGCGTGGCGCGCCCGGCCGGTCCGGCCGCTCCCGCCACCGCGATGACCGCGCCCTCAAGCGGCCCGTGGCCGCCCGTCGAAGTAACCATCTCCGTAGCCTCCTCGTCCTGCCCCTGGACGGCCGCCCGCCGGGTGTCCCGCTCGGTCTTCACGCCGCCGCCAGTGCATCGCTGCCGGCCGTGATGCCCTCGGTGGAGGCGATCACCGTACGCAGCTTCTTGCGCAGCGCCTCGTAGAACATGCTGAGCGGGAACTCGTCCGGGAGCACGTCGTCCACGAGTTTGCGCGGCGGCTGGTCCAGGTCGAGGGCGTCCGGCCCCTTGGCCCAGACCGAACCCGGGTGCGGGGCGAGGTAGGTCGAGACGAGGTCGTACGCGGCGAACCAGTGGACCAGCTTGGGTCGGTCGATGCCGTCGCGGTAGAGCTGTTCGATCTCGCCGCACAGCTGGTTGGTGACCTTGGGCGCCCGCTCCCAGTCGATGTGGAGTGTGTTGTCCGTCCAGCGTACGACGTCGTGCTTGTGCAGGTAGGCGAAGAGCAGCTGCCCGCCGAGGCCGTCGTAGTTGCGGACCCGGTCGCCGGTGACGGGGAACCGGAACATCCGGTCGAAGATCACTGCGAACTGCACATCACGCGCCTGGCGGTAGCCCTCGGCCTCCAGCTTCACGGCCTCCTTGAAGGCGGTGAGGTCGCAGCGCAGCTCCTCGAGGCCGTACATCCAGAACGGCTGCCGCTGCTTGATCATGAACGGGTCGAACGGCAGGTCGCCGTGGCTGTGGGTGCGGTCGTGGACCATGTCCCACAGGACGAACGCCTCCTGGCAGCGCTCCTGGTCGGTGAGCATCTCGCGGATGTCCTCGGGGAGTTCGACACCGAGCGTCTCGATGGCGGCCTCGCTGACCCGGCGGAAGCGGGCGGCCTCACGGTCGCAGAAGATGCCGCCCCAGCTGAACCGCTCGGGGGCCTCGCGCACCGCGATGGTCTCGGGGAAGAGCACGGCGGAGTGGGTGTCGTAGCCGGCCGTGAAGTCCTCGAAGGTGATGCCGCAGAAGAGGGCGTTGTCGTAGCGGGTGCGCTCCAGCTCGGCGAGCCAGTCGGGCCAGACCATGCGCAGCACGACGGCCTCGAAGTTACGGTCCGGGTTGCCGTTCTGCGTGTACATCGGGAACAGGACCAGGTGCTGGAGGCCGTCGGCGCGCTGCCGGGCGGGATGGAAGGCGAGCAGCGAGTCGAGGAAGTCCGGCACGCCGAAGCCGTCGGCGGCCCAGCGGCGCAGATCGGCGACGAGCGCCTGGTGGTAGACGGCGTCGTGCGGCAGGAGCGGGGCGAGCTCCATGACGGCCGTTATCACGCGGTCGACCTCGGTCCGTACGGCGTCGGCGGACGGCGCACCCGCCGCCTCCAGGTCGATCGAGCCGTCCTTGGACTGCCACGGGCGGATGGTCTCGACGGCGTCCTTGAGGACGGGCCACGCCGGGTGCTCGACCACACGCTCTGCGGTCGTGGTGGCCCCCGGGGGACCCACAGGCGAAAGAATTTCCGTCATGACTGCCCTCCGGCGGTAGATCGTCTTGTCAGGACACCGTAACCAGCCAAGGATCGCCCGCTCAAGAGGAGCCGGTGAAAATTTTTCCGCGCAGACCCCGCGCTGACGCATTTTTTTCCTGCGAGCGGCGACCGGAGCGAGACGTTCTGCCCTTACGGGCAACGGAATCTGGCATTCCTCCGGGGAGCGGAACGGGGTCGCAGTGGGGCCGAACCGCGAAACCTCTCCGGCGGTATGGCATATGCCACACCGCCGCCCCGGACGCCCGTCCACCCGGAGATCACCTCACCGCGAGTCGGCCGCGAAGTGCGGAATGACCTTTTCACCCCATTGGCGGATGGTCTCCATGCAGACCTCCTGGGGGACCGTGCCCATCTGTATGAGGCACATGACCTCGTCGGCGCCGGCCGCCCGCAGCCGCTCCACGTAGGCGATCGCGTCCTCGGCGGTGCCGTAGGCGTGGTCGGCGTGGAAGGTGGCGGTGGAGGTGGGGCGGACGGGGATGCGCTGCTCGCTGAGGCGGGCCACGACCTGCTCGGCCGCCTGCCGCAGCTCGGCCTCGGCCTGCGCGGCACTCGCGCCGGCCACGACCGCCTCGTCTGGCAGTCCGGCGCCGCCGTACCAGTAGCCGATCGACTGGGCGAAGAACCGCTGGCCGCGCAGCCCGACGGCGCGGGCCCGGTCGCGGTCGTCGAGCACGATCGTCGGGCAGAGCGCGGCGAAGTGGTCGTTGATCTGCGAGGAGACCAGTCCGTCGCCGGTACGCGCCGCGCGCGCGGCGTCGTAGGCGCCCCGCATCTCGGCCACGGCCTCCGGCCCGGCGAAGCCCATGACCAGGGCGCCGAGCCCCATGTCGGCCGCCTGCCGCAGGGTGTCGGTGCGGCTGCAGGCCAGGAACAGCGGCGGGTGCGGCCTCTGGTGCGGCCGGGGCAGGATCGGGTGCGGCGGGATGTCGATCAGCTCGCCGTGGTACTCCAGCTCCTCGTCCTGCCAGGCGCGGCCGATGATGCGCAGCGCCTCCTGGACCTCCTGAGCCGTGCGGTCCCGGTCGACGCCGCACAGCGAGGTCTCCTGCTCGGTACCGCCGCGCCCGGCGCCGAGGTCGAGCCGGCCGCCGGAGAGCAGGTCGAGGGTGGCGGCGCGCTCGGCGACCCGCGCCGGGTGGTTGAAGCGGAACGGCATGCAGACCACACCGTGCCCGATGCGGATGGTGCTGGTCCGGGCCGCGACCCAGGTCAGGAAGATCTCCGGGGCGCTCATGTGCGCGTACCACTTCAGCGAGTGGTGCTCGACGGCCCAGATCCGGTCGAAGCCCATCCGCTCGGCCAGCACGGCCTGCTCGACGCTGTCGTGGAAGAGCTGGTGCTCGCGCTCGACGGTCGGATCGGCGAGCTGGGCCTCGAAGATGACCGAGAACTTCATGGCGTCTCCCGGGGTTGCGTTCCGGCGAACTCCTTATTTCAATCAGCTATATGACTAGCCGTCAGATATCGAAGAAGCAAGAGATGCGGCAGCGCACGGAGCCCGGCCCGCTGCCGCTCACCGGGTGGGCGGTACTCGGTCTGCTCTCCTTCCGCGGCGAGCGCACCGGCTACGAGCTGAAGAAGTGGGCGGACTCCTCGCTGCGGTTCTTCTACTGGTCGCCGGCCATCAGCCAGATCTACGCGGAGCTGCGCCGGCTGGAGGCGCTGGGGTATGCCACGTCGCGCCGCTCGGGCCCGGAGGAGCCGCGGGCCACCCGCCGTTACACGATCACCGAGGCCGGGCGCGGTGCGCTCACCCACTGGGCCGACGGCGCCGACGACCCCGGTGCGCCGGTCCTCAAGCACCCGCTGGTGCTGCGTGTCTGGCTGGGCCATCTCGCCGCCCCCGACACCCTGCGCGCCCTGGTGGAGCAGCACATCGAACGGACCCGCGGCGAGCTCAAGGAGGTACGGGACGCCCGGCTGCGCGCCGAGAGGGTCGAGGAATGGGAGTTCCCGCGGGTCGCGCTGGGCTGGAGCGAGCGGCAGCATCTGGCGGAGCTGGAGCTGGCCGGGGCGATGCTGGCAGACCTGGACCGGCTCGGCGCGGCCCGGCGGGAGCGGCCGGACGGGGGCGACTCGCCCGGCGGCGGACCGGCGCGCCCGGGGATGACGCCGGATGGTGCGTAGATGCCGCGGCGCCGGGGCACTCGTACGGGTTAGGGAGCACTTGTCCCTACAGCGCTGCGGCTCGGAACGGATTAGGCTGTGCGCCATTTCGGGCAGCAGTTTGTCGACGGTCGACACTTTCCGGTCGGCATTTCCGGCCGACACTTTCCGGTCGACACTTTCACACCGACAGTAGCGAACCGACAGAAGCGAGGCAGCCTTGTCCTTTCTCACCATCGGACACCGCGGGGTCATGGGCGTGGAGCCGGAGAACACCCTGCGGTCCTTCGTGCGCGCCGAGCACGAGGGCCTCGATGTCATCGAACTGGATCTGCATCTGAGCAAGGACGGCGCGCTCGTGGTGATGCACGACGCGGACGTGGACCGTACGACCGACGGCACCGGCCCGATCGCCGAGCGCACGCTCGCCGAACTGCGTGAGCTGGACGCCGGGCGGGGCGAGCGGATCCCGGTCTTCGAGGAGGTCGTGGAGGCGGTGAAGGCGCCGCTGCAGGCGGAGATCAAGGACGTGGCGGCCGCTCAGGCGCTGGCGGAGGTCATGCGCTCGCGCGATCTGACCGGCCGGATCGATGTGATCTCCTTCCACGACGAGGCGCTGGCCGCGATCCGCACGCTGCTGCCGGGCGTCCGCACCGCCCTGGTGGGCAGCCGTTACGGCAGCGATGTCGTCGACCGCGCCCAGGCCGTCGGCGCGAGCATGCTGTCGCTCAATATCCGCCGGCTCACCCTCGAACTGGTCGAGCGGGCGCACGCCGCGCATCTGAAGGTCCTGGGCTGGACGGTCAACACCCACGATCAGCTCCGGCTCGCGCGCGGACTGGGTCTGGACGGTGTGGTGACCGACCAGCCCGAGATCCGGCGGGCGGTGCGCTTCACCGCGTAGCGCGCCGGGGGCGGCCGTACGCGGAAATCCGCAGTTCACAGCCGCGCAATGTCATTCCAGCATGCGGACTGTTCGCCCGATGATCTCGACAGACGCCGGTGCGCACTGCCACTCTCCCGCCATGCGCCTCGTCAACCGCCCCCTCCGCCTTGCCGCTTCGGCCGGCGTCGTACTGCTCACCGCGGCCGTCGGCTGTGCCCCGCAGAGCGCGTCCTCCGGTGGCGGCTCCGCCGCCGGGCGGGGCAAACACAGCTGTGCGCGCGGCAAGCTGGCCACCGTGGCATCCGGCAGGCTCACGGTGGGCACCGACAACCCCGCATACGCACCATGGTTCGCCGACGACGACCCGGCCAACGGCAAGGGCTTCGAATCGGCCGTCGCCTACGCCGTGGCCAGGCAACTGGGCTACGGCAAGGGCGCGGTGCGCTGGCAGACCGTGCCGTTCAACAACGCGTTCGCGCCCGGTGTGAAGAAGTTCGACTTCGACCTCAATCAGATCTCCATCAGCGCCTCGCGCAAGCGAGCCGTGGCGTTCTCCTCCGGCTACTACGACGTGCGGCAGGCGGTCATCGCACTCAAGGGCTCCAAGGCCGCGAAGGCGAAGAGCGTCGCCGACCTCAAGGACGCCAAGCTCGGCGCGCAGGTCGGCACCACCAGCCTCGATGTCATCAACGACACCATCCGGCCGAGCCAGTCCCCGGCCGTCTTCCAGAAGAACGACCTGGCCAAGTCCGCGCTGAAGAACGGGCAGGTCGACGCGATCGTGATCGATCTGCCGACCGCCTTCTACATCACCTCGGCCGAGGTCAAGGACGCCAAGGTCGTGGGGCAGTTCCGCACCGGCGGCACGGCCAAGGAACAGTTCGGGCTGGTCCTGGACAAGGAGAGCCGGCTCACCGGGTGTGTCACGGCCGCGGTGGACGCGCTGCGCAAGGACGGCACGCTGGCCGCACTGGAGAAGAAGTGGCTGACCGATGCCGCGGCCGCGCCGGTGCTCAAGTGACGTACGGGCAGGGCGCGTTGGAGAGCGTGGTGGAGAAGGAGCCGGTGGCCGGCGGCGCTGACGTCTATGTGCCCTCGCGGCGGCGGATCGAGCGGGAGCGGTTCAAGCGGGCGCGGGCCCGGCGCGCGACCGCCATTGCCGCGCTGAGCACTCTCGTCACCGGTGTGGTGCTCTTCCTCGTCGTCACCACCTCCCCCGGCTGGCCGCGCACCCGCGAGACCTTCTTCAGCGCCGAATACGCCCGCAAGGCGCTGCCGAAGGTACTGGAGGGACTGCTGCTGAACCTGCAGTTGCTGGTGGTGTGCGGGGCGGCGGTGCTGGCGATCGGGCTGCTGCTGGCGATCGCCCGGACGCTGCGGGGGCCGGTGTTCTTCCCGCTGCGCGCCCTGGCCACCGCGTACACCGACTTCTTCCGCGGACTGCCGCTGATCATCTGCCTGCTGATGGTGGTCTTCGGGGTCCCCGCGCTGCGGCTCCAGGGTGTGACCTCCGATCCGGTGGTGCTCGGCGGCTCGGCGCTGGTGCTGACGTATTCGGCGTATGTGGCCGAGGTCTTCCGGGCGGGCATCGAGTCCGTCCACCCCTCGCAGCGGGCCGCGGCCCGGTCCCTGGGTCTCTCCAGCGGCCAGGCGCTGCGCTACGTCGTGCTGCCGCAGGCCGTACGGCGAGTGGTGCCGCCGCTGCTGAACGATCTGGTGTCGCTGCAGAAGGACACCGGTCTGGTCTCCATCGCGGGCGCGGTGGACGCGGTCTACGCCGCGCAGATCATCGCCGGCAAGGACTTCAACTACACGCCGTATGTCGTCGCCGGGCTGGTGTTCGTCGTGCTGACCATTCCGATGACGCGCTTCACGGACTGGGTCACCACGCGGATGGACCGCCGGCGCGCCCAGGGAGGGACGGTATGAGGACGACGGACGGTGGCGACGGCGGGCCGGTGCTGCGGCTGGAGTCCGTGCGCAAGACGTACGGGCGGGGCACGGTCGTCCTGCGGGACGTGGATCTGGAGGTGCCGCCGCACACCGTGACGGCGCTGATCGGCGCTTCCGGGTCGGGCAAGTCCACGCTGCTGCGCTGCGCGAACCTGCTGGAGGAGATCGACGACGGCGCGATCTTCCTGGACGGTGCGGAGATCACCGATCCGCGGGCGGACGCGGACGCCGTACGGCGCCGGATCGGCGTGGTCTTCCAGGCCTACAACCTCTTCCCGCACATGACCGTGCTGGACAACATCACGCTGGCGCCGCGCCGGGTGCACGGCGTGCCGCGCGCCGAGGCGGAGGCGCGCGCCCGCGAGCTGCTGGAGCGCCTGGGGCTCGGCGGACGGGCCGGCGAGTACCCGGACCGGCTCAGCGGCGGTCAGCAGCAGCGGGTGGCGATCGTACGTGCGCTGGCGGGGCGGCCCCGGCTGCTCCTCCTGGACGAGATCACCGCGGCGCTCGACCCGGAGCTGGTCGGCGAGGTGCTCGGCGTCGTCCGCGACCTCAAGGAGGACGGGATGACGATGGTGATCGCGACCCATGAGATGAGCTTCGCCCGCGAGGTGGCCGATCAGGTGTGCTTCCTGGACGGCGGCGTCGTTCTGGAACGCGGCGCGCCCGAGCAGGTTTTCGGCGACCCGCAGCACGGCCGCACCCGGCAGTTCCTGGAACGGATCATCGCGGCCGGGCGGCTGTAGCGCGGCCACCGGCCGCCCGGCTCAGCCCAGCGCCTTGACCAGCAGCTCGAACTCCAGATCAGCGCGCTGCGGGACACCGAACCGCTCGTCGCCGTACGGGAACGGGGTGAGCTCGCCGGTGCGCCGGTAGCCGCGGCGCTCGTACCAGGCGATCAGCTCCTCGCGCTGGCGGATCACCGTCATCCGCATCTCGCAGGCACCCCAGGCGGTCTGTGCGGTCCGCTCCGCCTCCGCGATGATCACCTTGCCGAGGCCGCCGCCCTGGAGCGCCGGGCGGACCGCGAACATGCCGAAGTAGGCGTGGTCACCGCGGTGTTCGAGCTGGCAGCAGGCGATCAGTTCACCGTCCCGCTCGGCTATCAGCAGCCGGCTGCTCTCGCTGCGCACCACGGCGGCGACACCGTCCGGGTCGGTGCGCTGCCCCTCCAGCAGATCCGCCTCGGTCGTCCAGCCGGCCCGGCTCGCGTCCCCGCGGTAGGCCGACTCTATGAGCCCGACGAGCCCGGGGATGTCGGCGTCGACGGCGGTACGGAAGGTCAGCTGGCCGGTTGTCGGCTGGATGGTGGAGGACATGGTGCGAGGCTAACAAGAGGTGCGGCCGCGATGTCAGGGCCTTTCGTCCCGGCACCGCCCCGCCGCCGGGGCCCGCGCGCCTCGGCGGCGTAGGGTCCGTCCCATGGTGCAGGTACTGAGCAGCAGGGTGCTGGTGCGGCCGTCCGACCCCGCGCGGTCGAGGGCGTTCTACGGGGAGACGCTGGGGCTGGAGATCTACCGGGAGTTCGGTACGGGGCCCGATCGCGGCACCGTGTACTTCCTCGGCGGCGGTTTCCTGGAGGTCTCCGGGCGCTCCGCGGAGCCCGCCACGGGCACGCTTCAGCTCTGGCTCCAGGTGGCGGACGCGGCGGCGGCGCACGAGGAGCTGGTGGCGCGCGGGGTGGAGGTGCTGCGGCCGCCGGTGCGGGAGCCGTGGGGGCTGATCGAGATGTGGCTGACGGATCCGGACGGCCACCGGATCGTGGTGACCGAGGTCCCCGCCGACCATCCGCTCCGCTACCGCCCCTGACGACCGCCCCTGACGGCTCCCCCGGGACCGGAGCCCCTCGGTCACGTTCCGAGCGATCGTCCTTGAGCGTCGACTCCGCACGCCAACGCGCACGTTCGCGCCTCTCGGCGCTGTCTGCGCTCCCCCGGTGCGCCGGTGCGCTCCCATACGCCCGCCCGGAGTTGGGCAGCCTGCCGTCGTGCGGGACCGACGCCCCGCACCGGTGCGGGCTGCCCGTGACACCGGGCGTGGGGAGGTGCTCCGTGCACGGACCGTCTTGGGTCGGCTGGCTGCTGGTGCTGCTGTGTGGCGCGGCGGGTGCGTACTGCCTGTCACGGGTGCGCGCGGGCACCGCCGCGCACCGGGTGGAAGTGCGCGGCGAGGGGCTGATGGGACTGGGTATGGCGGTGATGTCGCTGCCCGCCTCGGCCGTCGCCCCGCCGTCGTGGTCGCCCTGGCTGTTCGTCGGCGCTTTCGGGGCGATGGGGCTGTGGGCGCTGGCGCGGCGTCATCTCCATCACGCGGTGGGTGCGCTGGCGATGGTCTATATGGCGTGGGTAATGGTCGTGCCCCCGGCCGGAGGGGGGTACGTCGGCGGTGGGTACGTCGGCGGTGCGGCGCACCTTGGCCACCTGAACCGGACGGGTGAGGTGAGCGAGATGGCTCAGATGGGGCAGATGGGTCACTCGATGCCGGGCGGGGTGCCGCTGCTGACCGGGCTGTTGCTCGCCTACTACACCGTTTTCGTCATCGCCGCCGGAATCCGTCTCGCACCCGCGGCCGTGGTGACCGATGGCCCGGTGGCCGCGGCGGGCGGTGGGCGGCCCGCTGTGGTGGGCGCCTGCCGGGTGGCGATGGGGATCGCCATGTTCGCCATGCTGCTGACGCTCTGACCTGCAACGGACGCGCCCTCGCGGGTTCCACGGCCGGATGCGTTTCACACCCCGCGCGATGGTGGCGTACGTCACATACACCGCACGGCCGTACCCACTGGTAGCCCGCGCTCATAGGCTGACGCCATGATGGTCCCCCTCGCGCTGATGGTTCTCGGCGTGCTGGCCGCGGCGATGGCGCCGCGCCTGATGGCCCGTTCCGACTGGCCCGACCGCGAGCCGGTGCTCGCCCTGTGGGTGTGGCAGTGCGTGGTGGCCGGTGTGCTGCTGTGCTGTGTGCTCGCGATGTCGCTGAGCGCGGCCGCGGCCTGGGAAACCGTCCGCAGCCCGATATTCGGGTTCGCGCCACGGGTGGTCGTCGAGGCGTATGCGCTCCAGCCGCACGGGCCGTGGGCGGGGGCTCTGGCCCTCTTCCTGGCGGGCGGTGGCGCATGGACGGCCGTCGCCCTGACCCGTGAGGTACGGACCGTACGCGCCCGCCGCCGGCAGAACCGGGCCGACCTGCTGCGCCGTTCCCCGCTGCTGCCCGGCGAGCAGCCCTCCAGGGAGCGTCTGGTCGTCCTGGAGGGGGACCGCCCCGAGGCCTGGTGGCTGCAGCAGTCCTCGCCCCAACTGGTCATCACCACCTCGGCGTTGCGCAGGCTGAAGGGCCGTCAGCTCGATGCTCTGATCGCCCATGAGCAGGGGCACGCCCGTGCCCGGCACGATCTCCTCCTCTACTGCGCTTCCGCGCTGGCCGTCGGCTTTCCGCAGATTCCGGTCTTCGCCGCCTTCCGTGACCAGGTGCACCGGCTGGTCGAGCTGGCCGCCGACGACTCGGCCTCGCGCCGCTTCGGCCGGCTGACGATCGCCCTGGCGCTGGTCGAACTCAACGAGGACCGCGGGGTGTTCGGGCCCTGTCCGACCCAGCTCGCGCAGGTCCCGCAGCGGGTGGACCGGCTGCTTACGGCCGCGCCCCGCTTCACCCCCGGCCGCCGGCTGCGGATGACCGCCTGCGCGGCCCTGGTCCCGGCGGTACCGCTGCTGGTGGCCTTCATCCCCGGGCTCAGCGCGCTGGCCTAGGGCCTGTCGTTTGGATCAGGTCGGATCAGGGAGCGGGGTCTGGTGCGTGCAGCTGCAAGGCGGAGGATTGAGGCAACGCGGAGCATTG